>DATMEV010000047.1:0-8415 GCA_035556795.1 Pseudolabrys sp.
GTGCTGGGGATCGGCAACGCCATTGTCGACGTCATTGCCCGCGCCGAGGACGATTTTCTCGTCAAGCATGCGATGCAGAAGGGAGCGATGGCGCTGATCGACGAAGAGCGCGCGCAGGCGATCTATGCGGCGATGGGGCCGGCGACGGAAATCTCCGGCGGGTCGGCCGCCAACACCATTGTCGGCGCCGCCAGCCTGGGCGCGCGCGCGGCCTTTGTCGGCAAGGTGAAGGACGACGAGCTGGGTAAGCATTTCGCGCATGACATCCGCGCCGCCGGCGTTGCTTTCGACACCAAGGCGGCGCTTGGCGGGCCGTCGACTGCGCGCTGCTACATCATGGTGACGCCGGACGGCGAGCGCACCATGAATACCTATCTCGGCGCCGCGCAGAATTTGAGCCCGGAGGATATCTCCGAAGAGCTGATCGGTTCGGCCGCGGTCACCTATCTTGAAGGCTATTTGTGGGATCCGCCGCAGGCCAAGGAGGCCTTTCGCAAGGCGGCAGCCATCGCGCATGCGGCGTCGCGCAAGGTGGCGCTGACGCTGTCGGACTCCTTTTGCGTCGGACGCTACCGGGCCGAGTTCCTCGATCTGATCCGCACCGGCACCATCGATATCCTGTTCGCCAATGAGAACGAACTGCATGCGCTCTACGAGACTTCGGATTTCGCCACTGCCGTAGCGCAGCTCAGCCAGGAAGCGCGGCTCGCGGTGGTGACGCGCAGCGAGAAAGGTTGCGTGGTCGTCTCGAAGCAGGGCGTCGAGGCCGTGCCGGCGCATCCGATCGACAGCCTGGTCGATGCGACGGGTGCCGGCGATCTGTTCGCGGCGGGTTTTCTCGTTGGCCATTCGCGCGGGCAGGACAACAAGACCGCGGCGCGTCTCGGCGCCATGGCGGCGGCGGAGGTCATCCAGCACATCGGCGCGCGGCCGCAGAAGCCGCTGCACGGGCTCGCCAAGCAGCATGGGCTGGCGGTCTCCTGACCTGACCGGCGTCGGCGAAATCCGCCGGAGACGATAACCAATCGGTAACCAAACGTGGTTAGCGATTGATGAATCGGTCAATCCGGAGATTTCGGTCATGGTCGACGACAGATCGGCTGGCGTTCAATCAACGGACGCTCAATTGAATGACGGTGGTACGGCCGGCGATCAGGCCGTCACTTCTGCTGCTGCTGCTGCCGGTAGCGAGAATGTTGCTGCGGATGCCGTGAAGGCCGCCGGGATTGACTCGCCATCGCTGACCCCGGAAACCGCGTCCGCTGCCTCTGCCGTGCCGGTGGTAACGGTCGACGGGCCCTCCGTTTCGGCACCTGAGATGCAGGCCGCAGCGACATCCGCGACAACGGCAAGTGATGCGGAAACGCCGGTGCGGCATTGGCCGTTGAAGTGGCCGGCTCTGCACCTGCCGACTATGCCGACGTTGTCGCGCCGCGCGCGTCGACGTGCAGCGATGGCCGCCGGCGTTGTGGCTGCAGCCTGTCTCGGCGCCACCGTTGGTGCGGTAGCGGTCGGCATGCGTCCCCCCGCGGTGACGCCGGCGCAACAGGCCACGCTCGCCGAAGAGCGCGCGGCGATGCAGAAGACCATCGAGCGACTTGGCAAGGAGGTGACGTCGCTGCGCGCCGGCCTCGATACCGCCGGCAAGAGTGCGAACACGCAGATTGCCAAGCTGACCGCCAAGGTGAAGGAAGCCGAGAAAGCCGCCGATGAGGCACGTCGTGCTGCTGCGGCACCGGAAACGACCGGATCAATTCCGGCCAATGTGCCGATTCCGGTTCCGAAGCCGGCGATCAAGCCGGCGGCCAACCCCGTGGCTGCGGCCACGCTCCCGGTCGTCGATGGCTGGTTTGTCCATTCCGCTCGCAATGGCCGGGTGCTGGTCGAGGGGCGCGGTGAACTCTTCGACGTCGTTCCCGGTGCCCCGCTGCCGGGCCTCGGCCGGGTCGAGGCGATCCGGCGGGAGAACGGCCAGTGGGTGGTGGTGACCCAGAAGGGCCTGATCGTCGCGATGCGCGAGGCGCCGCGTCAGGTTTATCGCCGGTTCTGATCCTCACCGATTTGTGAGCGGGTGGGTCAGCCCCGTGTGCTGCTGCAGCCGTGGTGTGTGTCGCGGCACCATGCCAGACTTCCGTCCGTGGCCACCATCGAGACGGAAGCGCGATGCCCGGTCCGTTGCTCACGCTCGCTCTTGCTGCCGCGCTGGCGGCAGGCACGGTATTGCCGGCCGGCGCGCAGGTCGCTCCCCGGCCGCCGCGTCCGGAGATGGCCGAAAGCTGCCCCGGTCTCGTTGCGCGGGCGCCGGCGCCGCGGATCGTGCCGGCGGCATTGCGGCCACCCCTCTCCTCTGGTCCGGCTGCCTTGCGTGCCGCGCTCGCCGTCGATGAGGTGCGCATCGATTATATCGGGCACTCGACGTTTCTGATCGAGAGTCCGCGCGGCGTACGCATTGCCACCGATTACAACGATTATGTGCGGCCGCGGATCGTGCCGGATGTGGCGACGATGAATCACGCGCATTCGACGCATTACACCGATCACCCCGATCCGGGGATCAAGTACGTGCTGCGCGGCTGGTCGAGCGAGTTCGGCAAGCCGGCGCGCATCGACGTTCAGGTCGACGACGTGCATATCCGCAACGTGCCGACCAATATCAGGGCCTGGTCCTATGGCGAGAGCACCGCCGGTGTGACCACCGAGCGGCATGGGAACTCGATCTTCATTTTCGAGATCGGCAGCCTGTGCGTCGCGCATCTCGGCCATCTGCATCATACGCTGACGCCGCAGCAATTGAGCGAGATCGGCCGCGTCGACGTGGTCATGGTGCCGGTCGACGGGTCCTATACGCTCGATCTCGACGGCACGGTCGACGTGCTGCAGGCGCTGAAGGCGCCGCTGATGATCCCGATGCATTATTTCAGCGGCTATACGTTGAACAACTTCCTGCAGCGGTTGCAGAAGCTGGATTGGGATGTCGAGCGCTCGACTGTGCCGTCGGTGGTGCTGTCGCGCGCCAGCCTGCCGGCGAAGCCGAAAGTGCTGGTCCTGCCCGGCCGTTGATGATCAGGCGCGCCGCAGCACCGGCCGCGTCGTCATCGGCGTACGCCGTAGCGCCAGCGCCGCCGCGAAACCGACGATGCCGACGGTCGCAAACATTGTGGGTGCGCTCGACCAGCCGAAGTGATCGGCCCAGGTACCGAGTGCCGCCGGTCCCAGCATCTGTCCGATGGCGCTGGCTTGCGCCAGCACGCCGAAGATCGCCGCCAGCAATGCCGGGCGTGGCGTGTAATAGGGCGCGCCCGCGAACATCGCGCCGGGCACCATGCCCGAGACGCCGAGCCCGATGCAGGCGCAGACGACGACCAGCAGCGCCGGCGCCGCACTCGAAAAGATGCCAAACGACATGGTACCGGTGGCCACGAAGGAGACGGCGATCGGCAGCCAGACTGGCAGGCCAAAGCGCAGTAGCGGGCCGACAATGAAATTGCCGACACCGTTGATGGCGATGACGAGCGCGACGAGTGCCGCCGCTGCTTCGATCGACATTCCAAGCCGGTCGATCAGCAAGGTCGGCATCAGCCCGACCACGGCATGATAGTGGAAGGTGTAGAGGCCGAACGACAGTGCCAGCAACATCGGGCCACGGGCGCGCAGCACCTCGCCGATGCCGGCGCGGATGTCGAGCCGGTCGATCCGTGCGGCAGCGCCGGCCGGCTTGTCCTGCGGCGCGACGAAGAACAGCACCGCGGCATAGGCGATGGCGAGCGCGCCATTGACGAACCAGAGCATCCGCCAGCTTTCCGAGGCGAGCCACGGGCCGGCGAACATGATGATCACCATGCCGACCGGCACGTAGCAGGACCACAGCGCCATGGTCATGTCGTGGTCTTTCGGCGACGAGATCAGCCGCAGCAGTGTCGGGATGGCGATCACCGCCGGGACGAAGCCGCACCCCTCGATGATGCGGCAGACAATCAGCCATTCGCCGCTGGTTGCGGCGGCGCCGGCGCAGGAGGCAAGACCGACGACCAGCAAACCGACGATCGATGTGCGGCGCGCGCCGATGCGGGTGACGACGACGCCGATCATCAGGCCGGCGGCGGCACCGAGCACGGCATAGACGCTGACGATCCAGGCCGCGAAGGACAGGCTCAGCCCCAGATCCTGGCGCAGCAGCGGCACTGCGATGGCGGCCTTGCCGACCTGGAAGGCGCAAACGACACCGGCGCCGATCATGATGAAAATCAGCGGCCAACGGGTCGCGCTCATGGTCCTCCGATCCGGCCGGCAACGTGCTTGTCGGCGACCGTGAATTGGTCCAGTTTTATAGAAAATGGCGGTCGGCACAGCTTCTATACGGATGCCGTCGCACCAAAACAACGAACAAAACGGAAGGGACGCCATGCTCAGCCAGGAACAGAACGACCAGATCACTCGGGTCGGGCCGGGGACGCCGGCCGGGACGCTGATGCGCCGCTACTGGCAGCCGGCGGCGCTGGTGGAGGAATTGAACAGCCCGCGCCCGATCAAACCGCTGCGGCTGCTCGGCGAAGATCTGGTGATCTTCCGCGATGACAAAGGTCGCTACGGACTCGTCGGCCGCTCCTGCCCGCATCGTGGCACGGATCTCGCGTTCGGCCGTCTGGAGGATGGCGGTCTGCGCTGCGCCTTCCATGGCTGGCTGTTCGACGTGGACGGCCGCTGCCTGGAAACGCCGGCAGAACCCGAAGGCTCCAATCTGTGCGCCAACATCAAGCAGAAAGCCTATCCGGTCGTCGAGCGCAGCGGCATCCTGTTCACCTATATGGGGCCGGCGCCCGTTCCCGAGCTGCCGCATTTCGACTGTCTGATTGCGCCCGACACGCACACATTCGCGTTCAAGGGGCTGATCGAGTGCAACTGGCTGCAGTCGCTGGAGGTCGGCATCGACCCGGCTCACACCTCGTTCCTGCATCGCTTCTTCAACGACGAGGATCCGGCGCAGGCCTATGGCCGCATGTTTCGCGACCGTTCGCTCGATACCGACATGCCGATGACCAGGATCATGCGCGAATTCGACAAGCCGCGCATCGAGGTCGAGAACACGGAGTATGGTCTGCGGCTGGTGACGCTGCGGCAGATCAGCGACACGAGCACGCATGTGCGCGTCACCAACCTGATCTTCCCGAATGCCTTCATCATTCCGATGAGTCGCGAGATGACGATCTCGCAATGGCATGTGCCGGTCGACGACACCAAACACTATTGGTACGCGATCTTCACCAGCTATGCGACGCCGGTGAACAAGGAGCAGATGCGCAACCAGCGGCTCGAACTCTACGAATTGCCCGACTACCGGCCACGCCGCAACAAATCGAACGACTACGGGTTCGATCCGCACGAGCAGGCGCACGAGACCTTCACCGGCATGGGCACCGACATCAACGTGCACGATCAGTGGGCCTGCGAATCGATGGGCGAGATCCAGGATCGCACGCGCGAGCATCTCGGCACCTCGGACAAGGCGATCACTGCCTATCGCCGCATGCTGCGGCAGGCGATCGAGCAGGCGAAGAGCGGGCAGACACCGCTGATGGTGCTCGATGCGGAGACCGCACCGAAGATCACCGGCCCGGGGACGGCCGACGGCATCGGCCCGGTCGACGGCTGGCAGAGCTACTGGCAGAAGGTGGACGCTGGCCGCCGCAACGGCGCGCCCTGGTATGAGGCGCCGGCGGACGCGCGGTAATCGGACGCGATGTTGACGTGATGCGGTACGCTCCGTCCCGACCATTTCTCCCGGCTCGCATTATCCCGATGATGAGCACCGCGGCAGCGATGCCTCTCGAAGGGCGGCGTGGCCTGGTGGCCGCGGCTCGCAGCGTGAATCCGATCGTTCATCCTGCGGGGGCTTTGCTCTGCGAAGCCATCTCGGGGCGACGGATTGAGAACGGTATCCTGCCTTGAGAAAAGTCACGTCTGAACGCCCAGCCAGAAAATCGTCCGCGTCTTTTGTCGAGCGTCATGGTTTGTGGTCGGCGGAACAGGCGCGGCGCGCCGAGCAGGTTGCGCGCGAGATCAAACGCCGCAAGCTCGAAACGGTGCGGTTCTCTTTCGCCGATCAGCATGGCGTGCTGCGCGGCAAGACGCTGATGGCGGCCGATGCGATCGGCGCCATGCGCGCCGGCGTCAGCATGACGACGACGTTGCTGGTCAAGGATACCTCTCACAAGAGCGTGTTTCCGGTGTTCACGCCGGGTGGCGGTTTCGGCATGCCGGAGATGGAGGGCGGCGCCGATTTCGTCATGGTGCCTGATCCCGATACGTTTCGCGTGTTGCCATGGTCTCCGACGACCGGCTGGCTGTTGTGCGATATCGCCTTCGCCAATGGCAAGCCGGTGCCGTTCTCCACCCGCCAGAAGCTGCGAGATGCGCTCGCGACGCTGGCGGCAGCGGGCTATGACTTCCTCGCCGGGCTTGAAGTCGAGTTTCATCTGTTCCGGATCGAGAATCCGCGCCTCGCGCCGGGCGATGCGAGTTGGCCGCCGGCGGCGCCTGAGGTCAGTCTGCTGTCGCAAGGCTATCAGTATCTCACCGAGACGCGCTTCGATCAGATCGAACCAGTGCTTGAATTGTTGCGCGCGCCGTTGCTGGCACTTGGGCTGCCTCTGCGCTCGATGGAAGTCGAGCTCGGACCGAGCCAGTGCGAATTCACTTTCCGTCCGTCGCCGGCGCTTGCCGCTGCGGACTCGATGGTGCTGTTCCGCTCGGCGGTGAAGCAGGTTGCGCGCCGGCACGGCTATCTCGCGAGCTTCATGTGCCGGCCGGCGCTGCCGCATGTGATGTCGAGCGGCTGGCATCTGCACCAGTCGCTGACGACACGAAAGACCGGCGCCAACGCCTTTGTGTCGCATGACAGCGAACCGCTGTCGCCGCTCGGGCGGCATTATCTCGGCGGGCTGCTGACGCATGCGGCGGGCTCCGCGGCGTTCAGTACGCCGACGATCAACGGCTACAAGCGCTATCGGGCCTATTCGCTGGCACCGGATCGTGCGGTCTGGGGACGCGACAACCGCGGCGTGATGATCCGTTTGCTCGGGCAGCCGGGCGATGTGTCGACGCATCTGGAAAATCGTATCGGCGAGCCGGCAGCTAATCCGTATCTCTATCTGGCGTCGCAGATTCATGCCGGCCTCGACGGCATTGCGAAGAGGCATGACCCCGGCCCGTCAGCCGACACGCCCTATGAGATCGAGGCGCCGCTGCTGCCGACTTCGCTGGGCGAGGCGCTCGAGGCGCTGCGTGGAAACGATTGCTTCCGCGCCGGCTTCGGCCCCGGCTTCGTCGACTATCTGATCCGACTGAAGGAAGGCGAACTGAAGCGCTATCACGCCGAAGAAGCCCATGGCTCCGATGCGACGCCATGGGAGCAGCGCGAATATTTCGATCTGTTCTGATCGCGGCATGAGCTGGCCATGCGGCGCGATGCGCCGGACGCCGCCCCATATGCATCGGTCTATTTGTAGAAGCCGTCGCGCAGATTGAGGCCGTGTTCGAGCCAGACCTTCATGGCGCACAGCATTCCCGTCCAGCCTTCGCAATTGTTATAGGATGCGGTCAGCCCTTCCGGCGTCTCCAGCCAGCCCTGCTCGCTGATACGCACGAGGGTGCGAGCGTCGCCGATCGGCGCGAAGGTGATGGTGACAGTCGTTCTGCGGGCCCCCGCGGCATCCGGTGCAGCCGCATTGCCGGGGGCGTCCCAGCGGAGCACGATGCGCTTGTTCGGCTCGACCTCGACGACATGAACAGGGAACGCCCCGGGAAAATCGTGGAAGTCCCATCTCACAACCGCGCCCGCCTCAAGCCGTCCCTTCGCGCCTCCCGTGGTGAAGAATCTGGAGAGGTGGTCCGGATTCGCGACGGCCTCGAAGACCTCACCGACGGGGCGGGAAATACGTCCGCTGATTGTGAATTTCGGCTCCATCGCAGCGCCTCCTCCGGCCGACACATCTTCTGTTGTTTGGTTGTCGACATCGCTCTCGACACTTGCTGTTGACCTAAATTATGTTATAAAAATATAACATGTCAATCGACGATACAGATGCAGACGATGCGTTGTTCAAGGCGCTCGGCCATCGCGCCCGGCGGTTCCTTCTCGATGCGCTGAGATCCGGCCCGCGCACGACCGGTATGTTGTGCGGGCTGCTGCCGGCGCTCGACCGCTGCACGGTGATGCAGCATCTGCGGGTGCTCGAAGATGCGGGACTGATCGTGGTGGAGCGACGCGGCCGCGAGCGATGGAACCATCTCGACGCGCTGCCGATCCACGCGATTCATGAGCGATGGATTGGGCCTTATGCCGCCTATGCGGCGTCGATGCTCAGTCGGCTCAAACAGATGAGCGAGCAGCCACAGCAGGCGACGGCCGCGGATGAG
>DATMEV010000048.1:0-62821 GCA_035556795.1 Pseudolabrys sp.
AGGTTCGATGACCGAATTGTTCGCGGGGATCACGGCGCCGATGCGCCCCTTCCGCCCGTAAACCGCCTCCGAGCCCACATCTCTCTCCCATAAAATATCCATTTATCCAAAAATAGAAAAAACATCAAGTAAGCAGAACCCGAAGCCCCTCACAGCAGGCCGAGGTTCAACCCCAAATTGAAGCCTTATCAGAAGGAGCCGGCGCCCAAGCGGCAGGAGCTTCGTTGGGGCGGACGCTCCCCAACACCTCGACTGCCGCATCGGATGTCCGGATAACCAGCCCTCCCATCCGCGTCGCCTATCCACCCATGTAGGCAAGTTTAACCTGAGGGCTCTCCGCCAATTCCCCGGTCGAAGCAGCCGCTGCGATCTGCCCGGTATCAAGCAGATAGCCCCGGCTTGCGAGTTCGAAAGCAATCTCGACGTCCTGTTCCACGAGCAGAATCGAAATCCCCAGATCACGAATCTGCACCAGTGTTGCCGCCAGCATGTCGACCATTTGCGGCGCAAGCCCGAGCGACAGTTCGTCGATCAGTAAGACCTTCGGCTCGCTCATCAGCCCGCGACCGATGGCACACATTTGCTGTTCACCGCCGGATAGTGTTCCGGCCGCCTGATCGCGTCGTTCAGCCAGGCGAGGAAACAGCGCATACACACGCTCGAGGTTTGACTTGATCTCGCTCGCTGACTTTCGCCGGAATGCCCCCATTAGTAGATTGTCATGGATCGACATCGTGCCGAACAGACGGCGTCCCTCCGGGACATGAGCTATTCCGCGCGTGACGACTTCATAGGCCGGCAGAATGTCGATACGTTCTCCATCGAAACTCAAATGGCCGCTTCTTGTCGGAACAACGCCAGAAATCGCCCGTAGCAGCGTCGTCTTTCCGGCACCATTCGAGCCAATAAGACAAACGATCTCGCCCTTGTCGACATTCAGCGAGACATTACGAACGACCTGGATCTGACCATAACCCGCATTGACATCTGTGAGCTGCAACATTGTTCTCTCCCTAGCTAGCAGCTCGACGCTTGAGATAGCGCTCACCGAGGTACGCCTCGATCACATGCGGATCGTTCATGACATCCTTGGCCAGACCATTGGCGATCAGCTCGCCGTGGTGAAGCACCACGATCTCATCGCACAAGCTGACCACCACCTTCATCAGATGCTCGATAACAACCAGGGTTAGGCCATCCTCCGATAGACTGCGTATCAAGGCTATCGCTTCGTCCAGTTCGGTGCCGTGCAAGCCGGCGTTAACCTCGTCAAGCAGCAGAATCTTCGGCTTCATCGCCAGACTTTTGGCAAATTCGAGCCGCTTGCGCTGGCCTAGCGACAAGCGCGACGCCGACGCATTCTCCTGACCCTTCAGACCGACACGTATGAGCTGCGCTTCCGCAAATTGCTCCGCCTCTGATTGATTTGAGATTCCGCCTGCGAACAATGCAGCAGCCGTCACGTTCTCCAGCACCGTCAATTGCGGGAAGGGCTGCACGATTTGAAACGTCCGCGCCACACCACACCGACTGATGCGATAGGGAGGCAGACCATCGATGCGGCGTCCATCGAACCACATCTCGCCTTCACTCAGCTTGAGCATCCCCGAAATCAGGTTGACGAGTGTCGTCTTGCCCGCGCCATTCGGACCGATCAATCCGACAACCTTGCCCTTGCCGATCGACATCGTCACGTCATTGACGGCCCGCAGCCCCCCGAATCGGCGGGACACATTACGCATCTCGAGCAAAGCGCCCATCAGGTTCGCTCCGTTTTCTGACGAACCAGACTTAAGACGCCAGTCGGGAGAAACAGAATAATGACGACGATGATGATGCCCAGCAGCCCCGCATGAAACTGCAGGAAGTTCCGGGTCACCAGTTCCTCAAATACCAGATAGACCACCGCTCCCACAGCCGGGCCAAAGACCGTCCCGACGCCGCCCAGGAGTGCCATCACCGGAGCCTTGATCGAAATCAGAATATCGAACGCATCAGTCGCATCGATATAACCAACCCATGACGCGTAAATCGCACCGGCAGCACCGGGAAACGCCGACGCAAATGCGAAAGCGATGATCTTGGATCGCGTCGTATCGATGCCGATCATGTTGGCTGCTGCTTCGTTCTGCCGGATACACCGGAAGGCAACGCCGAGGCGGCTGCGCGCCACCAGATAAGTGGCAAGGAACGTGACGGCCGAGAGAATGAACATCATATAGTAGAAGGTCATCGCGTCCGTTCCGAACAGCGGCTTCTGTGGCGGGAGGTTGATACCCATGCCGCCGCCGGTCAGATCAGTCCAGCTCATCGCGACTTCACGAAACACCTCGGCGATACCGAAACTGGCCACAGCAAAGTAATGCCCACGGAGTCGCAGGATCGGGAGGCCAACAAGAACCGCTGCAATGAAACACACGGCAGCGCCAACCACCGGCGAAAGCCAAAATGGGATATATTTAGCAGACAGCAGAATCGCGCCGGCATAGGCGCCCAGACCAAAAAAAGCCGCGATGCCAAAAGACGGATATCCGACAAATCCGCCGATAAAATTCCACGACCACGCCAACACACAGTACATCATGACCGTCGTCATGAGGCGCATGTAGTAATTGTCAAGCACCGCCGGCAACATCATAACAATGACGGCGATCAATCCGAATACAGCAAGGGCGCGGCTGCTCGGCACATGGTTGGAACTGCGAAGCGAGAGTATTGGTAGCATCACTCGTACCCACGCTTGCCGACCAGACCGGTGGGCTTGACCACAAGAATAATGAGCAGCAACAGAAACGCGATCAGGACCGAATGCTCCGGCCCGGCGACCATCACTCCCATACTTTCGATGACCCCCAGCGCCAAGCCACCGATCATCGCACCGCCGATACTGCCGAGACCGCCGAGAACACAGATCACAAAAGCCTTTCCGACATAGACGACGGATGCCGCCGGCGAGATCGGAAAGATAATGGCAAGCAAGCATCCGGCAGCTGCCGCAAAGGCAGCTCCTATTCCGAATGTCACTGCATAGATATTCTTGACATTGACGCCCATCAGTACCGCGGCGTCCCGGTCATTACGAACGGCGACAATTGCCCGGCCGGTGCGTGACATATGAAGCAGTAAATAGAAAACCAGCGTCAGCAACAGCGCAAGACCCATCGCAAAGACACGGTCCATCGGAACGATGACGCCGAGCACTTCGATGTTGTCAAACGGCACCTTGAACACGATGCGTCTGAAATCTGCGGTAAACGCGTACAACATCGCATTGTTGAGTATCAGATCGAGGCCGAAGGTCAGCGTCATCGTGATCAGGACAGGCTGATCAACTACACGATTGAGAACACCCAACTGCAGGAAATAGCCAAATCCGAACATGATCGGGATAACGAAGACAGGCGCCAGGAACGGTGAAATTCCGAGATAGGTAAAAGCGTAGAACGCAATATAGGAACCGAGGACGATGATGGATCCGTGCAATAGATTGATGATATTGAGCACGCCCCAGATCAACGAAAAGCCAATGGCAATGCAGACATATAATCCGCCGAGCAGCAGCCCATTGACGAGATTCTGAAAGAATAGAGTCATCGATCGCCAGCCAATCCTGATACGTCGCAACAGCTATCGGTTAAACAGAGAATGAACGCACCATCTGCCGGTTCCCGCTGCAGGCCGACATTGATTGACGGCCACGCAGCGGAAGCATCAGGCGCATCCGGCAGCCACCGGGCTACTTCATCAGCTGCAGCTTGCCCTGTTTGACGTTGTCAGGCGCTGTAATGACGATCTTCTGATTCTGGATCTGGAATATCGGATTGTCGGCAGATGCGTTCTGACCGTTAGGGCCGAATTTGATCGGGCCATAGAAGGTATCGAAGGTCGTGCCCGCCAGGATCGGCTGCAGCTTCTCCGAATCAAGCGTACCGGCCTTCTCGATCGCCATCTGCAGAACCACACCGCAGGCGCTCGAGGCCGCACCGGTATAGTCCGGCTCTTTTTTAAAGCGTTCGGTGAACAACTTCACATAGTTTTCGGTGCTTCCGAAAACGTCTGTTGTCTTAAACCGCAGTTCCGGATGCCACCAGGTGACGCTCGTCACGCCATTGGCAAGATCACCGAGGCCCTTTACGAAATCCGGATAAGCAGGCCCGGCCAGCATCGTCACGATCGGCGCGTGCACCTTGAGCTCAACCATTTGCTTGCGAATGCGAATGAGGTCATCGGTGTACCCAGTCGCATAGATCCAGTCGACGCCACGCGAACGCAGATCGCTCAACGCCGCCGAATGGTCGGTTGAATTGAGAGGGTACTTTTCAAAAAACGAAATCGTATAGCCTTTCGCTTTCGCCGCATCTTGCAGGCTATTGGCGAGCGCAAGCGGGAACAGATCGTTTCGACTATAGATCGCAACCTTCTTCGCGTTCGGCGCCTCCGCCTGGAAATATGACGTGAGAGATGTCGAAACAATTGCGTTGCTATTGAGAATCCCGAAGAGATATTTGAAACCCTGGTCATAGACCTGCTCCGACGACCCCGTCGGACTCATATTGATGACCTTGTACTTCTCGGTGACGTTACTGGTGGCTTTGGTCGCACCCGAACCAAACGGCGCGAAGATGAAGTTGACTTTGTCCTCGGTTATCAATTTTTCGGTCAACTGAACGGCGCGCGGCGTCCCCGACTGATAATCGTAATAGACAAACTCGACCTTCATCTTTTTATCGCCGACCTTGATGCCGCCGGCTTTGTTCACCTCATCCGCCCAAAGATCATAACCTTCCTTCTGCTTGACCCCTTCCGGCGCCAGCGCGCCGGTCAGCGGCAAGGGGGCACCGATTTTGATCGTCTGCGCAGAAGCGGGCTGGTGACAAACCACACCGGCAATGATGGCAGAGGCCCATAAGAGACCAGTTTTCATTTGCGTTCTCCCCTGAATTACCTCCGCCCTATTCGTGAACGGGCGGATTCCATTAAAAATTTTGTGTCCATGTATCCAATTTCAAATCTAATCTGTCATGAAAATTCTCATATGGGAATATTGATGCAGCGCACAAACTGCCGATTTGTTGGTCGATTCGCGGAAATCTGTGCGCAAAAGTGTCGCAAGTGCCTGTTTTAGAGACACTAATAATCATGAAAATATTGAATTATAAGAACTTTTCTCAAATCTGAGACTATGACGACACCATATCACCGGGAGACACGTCCCCGGTTTTCGAGAGGTCTCATCTAATTTGATATTTTGGATATAATTATCCTATTTTAGGGGAAGCGGGACTTCTCGTCCTTTTCCCCCTGCATTTTCTCCTCCATCCATTTCAGATTTAAAGACATGACAAATCTTGAAGCGCCCAAGACACTCCTGATCCAAAACGGACGCGTGTATGACCAGGACGGCGACGTTAATCAGCCGCCATTTGCCGATGTGCTGATTATCGATGGCCTGATCGCCGCTGTGCGGCCGGGGATCGGAACGGCGATTGCCGCGAATGAGCCGATAACAGAGCTTGCCGGCCGTTCCATTGACCAGATTATCGACGGCACCGATCGCTTGATCATACCGGGCTTCATCAACTCGCACTATCACTCGCACGACGTATTGCTGAAAGGCGTGTTCGAGACCATCCCACTCGAGCTCTGGATGATGATGGCTCTGCCGCCGGTCTATCCGAAGCGTAGCGCTGCTGAAATCCGCGCCCGGACGCTGCTCGGCGCCATCGAGTGCTTACGTGCCGGGATCACCACCGTTCAGGATCTTGCCACCATCTATCCGTTCGACGAGGAGCATCTCGATGTGATGCTGCAGGCATACGAAGATGTCGGCATCCGTTGCATCTTCGCCCTGCAAATCGCCGATATAACGGGCGCAAAATCCCTGCCCTATTGGGAAACGGTGGCGCCTCCCGAAGTACAATCGATGCTCTCTGCATCGGTGGAGCCATTTGACGGACTCGACCTGCGCACGCTCGTGCGCGATCTCTACCGCAAGCATAAGGATCGTCATCCCCGGCTGACCTGGGCGCTCGGTCCATCAAGCCCCGAACGATGCAGCGTGCCACTCCTCGAAGCTCTCGGGGATTTGTCCCGAAGCGAAAATCTCCCGATCTATACGCACATCTACGAATCAAAGGCGATGACACTGATCGCCCGGCAAACACACCAGAGCGACGACGGCTCGCTCATCAACTATCTCGATCGGGTCGGCCTGCTGAATCCACGCCTCAGCCTTGCTCACAGCGTCTGGATGAGCCAGCGGGAAATTGAGCAGATCGGTACGGCAGGCACCAATGTCGTGCTCAATCCAGTCGGCAATCTGAAAACTCGCAGCGGCATTGCGCCCATTCAGCAGTATGTCGCCGAGGCTGTAAATGTGGGCCTCGGTTGCGATAATTGTAGCTGCAGCGACTCGCAGAACATGTTCCAGTCGATGAAGCTGTTCGCCTCGCTTGCCGGCGTGACTGGCCCAGACCCTGGGCCTCCGACTGCAGCCGACGCCATCCGCTCGGCTACGCTGGCGGGGGCGCGCGCTGCCGGACTCGCCGGCAAAGTCGGCGCCGTGAAACCGGGCATGGCAGCGGATCTGTCGATCATCGATCTGACCGACCCCTCCTTCGTGCCATTCAACAGCGCCGCCCGCCAGATTGTCTTCACCGAGTCCGGCCGAGGCGTCGAGACCGTGATCGTCGACGGCCGCGTGGTTGTCCATAACCGGAAGATCACCACCATCGACGAACGTGCTTTGCGCGAAGAAGTGGCAGAACTGATGAAAGGGCTCCGAAAAGACCTCGAAGCGATCATGGCGCGCAATACAGCACTGATGCCTTATCTGCTCGAATCGCTGAAGCGCACCTGGGAGACCGATATCGGTATCAATCGCCACGTGGCCGGCTGAAAAATACCTGGCTGACGAAATGAAAAGCGCCTGCCGCACGACGGAGGCAGGCGCTTTTCTATGAGGCAATTTCTGCCCGATTACGCGTTTAGCCAGCACCGCCTCGCGTCGCCCAGCCGGCGTAACGCCATTCAAGCGACGCTGCCACCGCATACATGGCAACACCCATCGCAGCGATCACCAGCAGCGACGCGAACACCAGCGGAACACGGAATGTCGCACTCGCTGTCATCATCAGATAGCCAATCCCGACGTTGGACGCGACCGTTTCTGAGATGACTGCTCCAACAAAGGCGAGCGTGATGGCTATTTTCAGCGACGCAAAGAAGTACGGCATCGAGCGCGGCAACCCGACACGCAGCAAAATGTCCGCCTTGCTCGCACCAAGGGACCGAAGTACGTCACGCAATTCCGGCTCCATGGTGACAATCCCCGTCGCCACATTGACGGTAATTGGAAAGAACGCGACCAGGAATGCCGTCAGTACGGCTGGAACCGTGCCGATTCCGAACCACAGCACGAGGATCGGCACCATCGCCACTTTCGGTATGGAGTTGAATCCGATGAGCAGCGGGTTCAATGCACGATAAAGCACCGGCGAACCGCCGACGACAATTCCCAAGGCCGCTCCGAACAGCACAGCCAGGCCGAAGCCTATCAATGTCGTCAGCAATGTATGACTGGCGTTCAGCCAAATACCGTCCCGAAATTTGATCAGAGCAGCAACCGACGCGCTCGGCGTCGGCAGGATGAATTCGGGAACGTTCAGCAGACGACAGCCAAGCTCCCAGATCAGGAAAAATCCGAGTGTCGCCAGCCACGGACTGGCATCGCTCGCCAATTTCCGGAGCGTGCGCTTTCTCCTCTGCGTCTGACGTACTTCGTCAATGACGGGGCTTGCCATGATATCACCCGTTACGTTGCTCATATGACTTGCCTCGCCTTGCTGATATGGGAGCGCAAATCGTGCACATAGTCGACGAAGCGCGGTGTGAAGCTGACATCGAGTGTCCGTGGGCGGGGGAGATCGATATCGACCGTATAAATTACCCGACCCGGACGACTGGAAATAACATGAACTCGGTTCGCCAGAAAAACGGCCTCCGGAAGGTCATGCGTCACAAGGAGAACAGTGAAACGACGTTCGATCCATAGATCCTGAAGCACACCCCACAATTCTTCGCGTGTGAATGCGTCAAGCGCTCCGAACGGCTCGTCGAGCAGGAGGATCTCCGGCTCGTGAATAAGCGCCCGACATAGCGACACGCGTTGCTGCATGCCCCCCGACAACTCCCAGCCGTGACGATCCTCGACACCGGCAAGACCGACCTTAGCAAGAAGAGCTTTAGCTCGTTCAACGAATGGGGCCTTGTTGTAGCGATACTCGGAGCGATGCGGTCGAACCACCTGAATGGGCAGTAAAACGTTCTCGAGCACAGTGCGCCACGGCAGCAGCGCTGGATTTTGAAATGCCATGCCGACGGTCTTCAGCGGCTTGGTCACCGAGACTCCATCAACCACGACTTCCCCAGCCGTGCGCAATGCAAGGCCGGAGATCAGTTTCATCAATGTCGACTTACCGCAGCCGGATGGACCGACGACCGCGGCAAATTCCCCGCGCGCTATATCAAGGGAAAGGTCACGGAGCGCAAGGAACCCCTCTCCATCTTCGCCATAGTGAAGGCTTGCGCCCGCGACATGGACGAAATGGGGATTCTCTACGGTAGGCTGTTCGCTATTGCTGGTCATCGACTCGAATCCCCACTGCATCTCCACCAAGGTGTCAGCGCTCGAACTTCATCTCACTGCGCGGCGGCAGATAACGATCGGTATAAACCTCTGCAGCCGGAGGAATCTTGGTAATGCCAAAAGGCTCCGCAACGTCCTTGAGCGATTGCTCGATACGCTTGCTATCGACATTGCTGATACCATTCTTGATGACGTTCTCGGTCACCATACGATACTCAAGCGACATCTTGAGACGATCCGCCTCGAGATCGACGTTCGACAACGGATCGCGCTTCTTGATCGAAGCTGCCGCAGCCTGTGGATCCTTTGCCATCTTGTTGAAGCCGTTGACGGTACCGCGAATGAAGTTGCGAACCACCTCTGGATTCTTCTCTGCGAATTCTGGCTTCACAATCAGCGCATGGCCCAGAAGGTTCACGCCATAGTTCGCATAGGGCATCGTCCGAATATCGGATTCCTTGACGTTGATGTTGCGGAAATTGATCAACACCGTCGTCAAATGTCCCGTAATTGCGTCGGCTTCACCACGCAGCAGCAGCGGCTCACGCAGTTCCGGAGATACGTTAACCCATTTGATCGATTTCTCGTCGATATTGTTGGCTTTGGCGAAGAGCGGAAACAGCTGCCGGCTGGCATCCCCGACCGGTGCAGCTATCGTTTTACCATTCAGATCCGCTGGCTTCTTGATCGAGCTCGACGCCTTCAGCTCGATCGCCAGCGCGGACTTGTCATCGACCATCATGACAGCGATGAGCTTGTTGTTCGGGTTCTGAGCGTTGAACCGCACCATCGAATAAAAGTCAGCGACTCCCATATCGTAGGCACCACTAGCCACCTTGGCGACGGCGTCACCGGAACCTGCGCCACGATCAATGGTCACATTGAGTCCCAACTTCGAATAGGTTCCGTCTTCCGCGGGAATTGTGAACATCGCATGCTGACTCTGGAACGCCCAATCCAGAATAAAGCGGAGATTAGTGGTCGCCCCCGCATATGACGGAATAGCCAGCGAAGCAGCTACTGTCGCAGCAAGCATCAGTGTGGCACGTCGATTTATCATGATGGCAGTATCCTTCCCGTTTTGTGTTATGAGTGCAGGCTCGTTTGATTATCGTCGCGAAGGTGACCGATGTCGGTCACCGCCGTTTCTCCCTCCTGCAGCCGCAGGGTCTGCGCCGCGGTCTCAACCGCGTCGACGATCGCTTGATATCCGGTGCAGCGGCAGTAGTTGCCTGACAACGCGTCGCGAATCTCTCCGCGAGTCGGCGCCAAGTTGCGCTGTAGCAGTTCGGCGGCTTGCAGGATCATGCCGGGCGTACAGAAACCACATTGAAGTGCGGCACGCTGGTAGAACGATTCCTGCAGGGCTTTCACGGATCGGTGCGGCTGCGAGTTTTCGATGGTCGACACCACCCGACCGTGCACCTGTACCGCCAGCATCAGACATCCGCGCACGACCCGACCATCGACAACAACATGGCATGCGCCGCAGATTCCATGCTCACAGCCGACGTGGCTGCCGGTAAGACCGAGACCATGCCGCAAGAAATCGACAAGTGACTGGCGAAACGGCACCCGCGCGCGGATCGACTCACCGTTGACGACACATTCGATTTCCGTGCTCGGCTCGTCGATCATACCCATAATATCCACTTCTATCCGGAGTTGGCGTTCGCCAACTGAGCAGCCAACCGCTCCAGCAACTCACCTGCAACATGAACGCGATAAGCGGGAGGAAACTCGCCACCGTCGATTGGAGACAAGGTGTCGCACAGGGCCGTACATGCGCGTATTCGATTGTCCGGTTCGTCGAGGCAGCTGCCCATGAAGCAGGCTTCGACGTCTGACAGACGGCGCGGCATCGGCTCGACACCGGTGAATGCGATGCGCGCATCGACAACAATTCCGTCTTCGCAGCGCATGGCCATTGCTAGTCCGGCCACCGCGAAATCTCCATGACGACGAGCAACCTCATCGAAGGCAAAACGCCAATTGGGATCAAACCGCGGGAACTCGACCCGAACGATCATTTCATGCGCATCGAGCGCCGTGGTGTACATGTCCAGGAAGAAGTCCGCTGCATCGATACGCCGCTCGCCATCAACTGAGGCCGCAACGATCTTACCGCCGAGACACACGGTACAGGCTGGTAACTCTGCCGCAGGGTCAGCCAGCGCAAGGCTTCCACCCAAAGTACCGCGATTGCGGATGGCTTCGTGCGCGACATGTGTCATCGCCTGCGTCAACAGCGGCAGATTTTTGGCAACTACAGCGCTACGCAGCACATCATTATGCCGTGTGCGACCGCCGATCGACACGCCATCGTCATCGCAGCGGATCGCATCTAGCCCATTTACCAGATTGATATCGACGAGCATCGCCGGCTGTGCGACGCGCAAGTTGAGCATCGGCATCAGGCTTTGTCCGCCGGACAACACGGCGACGTCATCGCGATACTCACTCAGCAGCGCCAGAGCCTCTGATAAGGTTTTGGGATTCCGATATTGAAACACTACCGGTTTCACGCCGCACCCTCCGGCAAAATGCCAAGCACGCGCAAAACCTCCACCGGCGACACCGGAAGAGTCGTGATCGCTGGGCCTTCATGAAACGGGCTGAGCGCGTCGTTCACTGCGTTGAGCACTGCGGCAGGCGCTCCGCATGTTCCGGATTCGCCGGCTCCCTTGGCGCCAAGTAGCGAACCTGAATAAGGCGTCTCGATGTGCGCAATCGTGATGTCCGGCATATCGGCTGCCATCGGCACCAGATAATCGGCGAGTGTGCCACTGGTGAACTGGCCGTCGTCGTTATAACGGCAGGCTTCGTAGAGCGCCTCTCCGATACCCTGAACGACCCCGCCCCGGATCTGCTCGTCAACCAGCAACGGATTGATGAGGCGCCCACAGTCTTCGACGACCCAATGACGCAGCAGACGCACAAGACCGCTGGACCGATCGATCTCTACCAGTGAAGCCTGGATCCCATTGGTTGGCAGAAATGGATCGGCTTCACGCCCCCAGGTTTGCGCAACCGTCAGCTGCGCCTGCGTACCTGCCGGCAGGTTGAACGGCTGGAACAATGATGTCCGGGCAAGCTCATCGAGTCCCATATGGTCCGTGCCCGACGCCACATTGACAATCCGGCCATCGCGCATCGTCAAGGATTCAGGGCTTGTCTGGAGCATCTTGGCGGCAACCGAGAGCATGCCATCGCGCAAGGCCCGACCGGCGCGCCATGCTGCCTCGCCGGTGATCGAGGCTCCGCGCGAGGACCATGCACCACCGCCGTGCGGGGATATGGCCGTGTCTCCGACCATGACCCGAACTTTCTCCGGCGCAATGCCGAGCGCGTCTGCTATGATCTGAGCAAGCCCCTGCTCAATACCCTGACCGATTTCAGCGGCAGAACACGACGCGCGAACCTCTCCAGTCGGCTCCAAGGTAAGCACGACGCCATCGAGTGATGACACCGGGACATTCGCGCGACCATACGCTTCTGCACCGGTTGCGGTGAATTCGACGAAACTAGCCACACCAAAGCCAACGACACAGCCCTGTTCGCGCCGGGCCGCGATCTGTGATTGCAAATTTCGATAGTCGACCAGGTCGATCAACCGGTCCAAGCATGCATGATGCGACAGATCGATCATCCGCGCGCCCATCGGGCTGATCCACGGCATTGCATCGAGCGGCAGAAAGTTACGGCGCCGAAACTCCAGCGGGTCTTCGCCACGCAGACGCGCTGCCTTGTCAACCAGGGTTTCCGTCACAGCGGCCGCCACCGGATGACCGACGGATCGATACTGACCCGTCATGACGCGGTTTTGCAGCACCGAGCGTAGCTTGGCGTGATAATTGTCGAAACGATAAGGCCCGCCTACTGCACGTAGCGCGCTCATCGCTTCGGCTGTGCTGGAGCGCGGATAGACCGAATAGGCACCCAGGCCCTGAATATCGTCGACGGCAATCGCGATAATACGGCCCCTGCTATCCAGCGCCATCTTCGCTTCTACAATGTGCTCGCGAGCATGCACATCGGACAACAGGCTCTCGATACGGTCGGCGATGAATTTGACCGGGCGCCCAAGAATTTTGCTGGCGGCACAAACCGCCACCTCCTCGGGATAAATATGCATCTTGATGCCGAAACCACCGCCGACATCGGAGCACACGACCCGTACATCAAGTGGCGACATCCCCAGCAGTTCGGCAAGATGCAGCTGCAATTGATGAGGCATCTGGTGCGACACATGCACTGATAGCCCGTTGATAGCGGGATCGTAGCTGGCGAGGATTCCTCGCGGCTCGAGTGGCACGCCGGTGCTGCGGATAAAAGTCAGCGTCTCGCTTACGACCGCAGCGGCCTCGGCAAACGCCTTATCCGGATCGCCCGCACGATGCTCGAAAGTCCAGCAGATATTATCCGCCATGTCGGGATGAGCACGAATGCTCCGATCAGTCGCTGCCGCTTTCAGCGATGCTGTCGCAGGCAGGTCTTGCCATTCGATCTCGATATGCTCCAACGCATCCTCAGCGGCCGCGCGGGAACGCGCCACAACCAGCGCGACGGTCTCGCCCTGAAACGCGACACGCCCGCGCGCCAGCGGACGCTGCACTGGCGACTTCAAATCAGGGGCATTCTGCAGTACACAGGTCCACGGTGTGCAGACGGCATCGATGTCTTCCGCCGTCAGGATACGAACCACTCCGGCTACCGCCGAGGCACGGGTCGTATCGGCTATCCTGAACGTGGCATGCGCATGCGGGCTGCGCAGAAACGCAGCATGCAGTTCGCCCTTCATCGTAATATCGTCGACGTAACGACCACGACCAGCCACCAGCCGTCGGGTCGCAGCGCGCGGCATCGGTCGGCCAATCGACCGCAGATCCGCGTTCGACACTGGACGCTCTGCCCCAACCGCCGGCATGGGGACTAGCCCGTTGCCTGAGCGACAGATCGCCCATCAACGGACACACAGATAACTGCCACACCCCGGACACCGGCAATCATGTCGCATCGCAGCATGAAATTGCCGTTCAGAGCAAAAAGCTCACGCGTAAGACGATTCATATGCATCACTTTGGCCTGAATCCGGCTTCTTGGATACAAATTGCGAAGCTATGCCGCGCCAATTTGCCGAATTCCCTTATTTTCTGCCAAACCCGAAGAACGAAATTATCCCTCACATAGTTTCTCGGATTATTGTATCCAATTCTTCGCCCGTCAATCATGTGTGTGGCATAGCCCGCACAGAAAAAGTCAGGATCAAAGTCCATGTCAGAAACCGGTTCTGTCGCCTCAATATCAGCGGACAGCGGGAAACATTTGTCGCGCGATGCACTGGTGGACAATCTGAAGCGGTTCGTCGCCTATCCCAGCGAGCAATCCGCCCTCCACGAGCGCGACCCGGCAGTGCTCGGCTTCATCAAGGAGTGCGCGGCACCTCTGCTCGATCAGATGCAAGCTACATACCGCTATGACGACATGGGTAATTTGATTCTCGAAGCTGGTCCGAAAGGGACCGGACGTGGGATATTGTTCGTCGGCTACGCGATGACCCATCCGGGCGCAGCAATGACTGATCCATTCTCGCCCACGCTCATTGCAACGCCACGCGGGGAAGCCTTGCGCGGACGCGGCGTCGCCGAACAAAAAACCGCTCTGGCCGCCTTGTTCGGCGCGGTTGGTGAGGCACTCGCTGGGAGCGAACTCGAAGGGCGGCTGATCGTCACACTCGTGACCGCTGGCGAAACCGGCCGCCACGACGCGGTTGACAGCGTCATGAAACAACTCGACGAGACCCCGAATTGCACGGTGGTTTGCATCGGTACCGACAACAGGGTCGCGGTAAGCAATAAGGGGCGCATCGATTTCGATATCATCGTTGGTGGTAAGGCCGCTCACAGCTCGGTGCCGGCGCAAGGGATCAATGCAATTATAGGCGCGCAGCGGATACTGAAGACACTCGATGGTATTGAAATCGGCGTTCCTGAGCACCCTGTTTTCGGCCAAGCCACGCTGACGCCAACGGCCATCGACAGCTCTCCGAAGGCAACCCATACCGTCCCGGACAAGGTCCGGATCACTTTCGATCGTCGCTTGTTGCCGGGCGAAGATCCCGAAACGGCCTTCAAAGCCATCACAGCGAAATTTTCATTGGAAAAGCCCTGGTCGCTGGCGTTCGAGCGTGGACCGGTCATGTATCCGAACGAACTGGCTTTGGATGGGCCATTTTTCGCCAAGCTGCGCGCAGCATTCGGTGCCGCAGGGCAAGGCGAACCGAAAACTTTCGCCTGCAATTTTGCGCTTGATGCCGGTTACTTCTCGCGAAGCGGCATCGAAGCCGTTATGCTTGGCCCGGGTGAGGTCGATCAGTTCCATTCCAGCGAAGAGCAAGTGCTGGTATCCGATCTGATCGCGATGGCGAATGTCTATTATCAGCTAATTCGCCGTTGTGTCGGCCCGGATCGCTGAGAACCAGCTATCGCGGAATACGGACATGGTGACATGGTGCAGGCAAACGCAACAGCTTTAGGACGGCAAGCCTGGACCATTGACGAGAGGACCTTACCGCCGATCGAGCGCGCCTATCACTATGTCCTCCGGGGTATTTTGTCCGGAGAACTCGGGCCGGGCATGCATGTTCCAAGCGAAGCTGTCGCCATGGCGCTTGGGATCAGCCGGATGCCTGTGCGCGATGCGCTGCGCCGCCTCGAAGGCGACGGTGTCGTCGTTATCTTCGCCAATCGCGGCGCTATTATCGCTGAATACACCGCCGAGGAGGTGGTGCAGCTTATCGAGATACGCGCCGTCCTCGAAGGATTGGGAGCCCGGCTGGCACTTGCCAATATCGGTCAGCGGGAAATGGATGAATTGCTCTATCGGAAAACTCGCATGGAGCGATCCGCCGACGACTTGGCCCGCTGGATCGCCTGTCACGACGATTTTCACAATTATCTGACGTCCCTCAGCAAGCGTCCGATGCTGTTACGGCAGACCGAACGCATCCGCTTGATGCTTCGCCCCTATTTTCGGCGTCACCACGCGCAACGCCACGAACTGGAAATTCCCGGGCACGAGCACACCAAGATCACCGATGCGATTCAGTCCGGCAATGCGGAATTGGTGGAGCAGGTTGTAAAGAGCCATGCCCTCGCCAACCTCGAGCGCATCGCGAAGCTCGCCTGATTATATAATATATTCAATATCTTAAGATAATCTCTTCTGCGCTCCAAAGAGCGGCAGCACGCCTGCACCAACCTGCGCGGGCAATCTATCTGCGTCTTGAAAAACAGATAGGATAATTGTATCCAATATTCGGGATACCAAGGAGGCGTCGTGTTTCAGCAGATTGCCGCACCGGTTGTGTTCAATCGCCCATTGACGGGTGACTACTGGCTCATCGAAGTCGAGGCACCGGCAATCGCCGGCCCTCTCGTGCCCGGTCAGTTCGTCAATATCCGCATTCCCGGGCTCGATCCTTTTCTGCGCAGACCGTTCAGCGTCTATCGTCTAAGCCCCGACCGACGTCGTCTGCAGGTTGCCTACAAAGTCATCGGCGAGGGCACGCGTCTGATGACCACGACGATGCCCGAAGGCGGGACCTGCGATCTGATCGGCCCGTTCGGTCATGGTTTTTCGCTTCCGGCGCACGCAAAGCGGATTGCAGTTGTCGGGCGCGGCATCGGCATCGCGGCGCTGCCAACACTTGTAGACGCTGCCGCCGATCGCGGCATCGACATCCATGCTTTGCTGAGCGCACGTACCGTACCGAACCTGGTCGGCCTCGATATTTTCACAGAACGCGGCTGCACCTCCATCACCCATACCGACGACCAACCGGGCGTCGCACAGGTCACGGATCATCTTATCGGGCTCGACAAGAAATTCGCCTTCGATGCGTTCTATGTATGCGGCTCGAACCGCCTGGCTCGTGCTGTACATAAGATTGCAGCAGCGCGCGGCGTGCTGGCGCAGATTGCCATGGAACAGCATATGGCTTGCGGTTTCGGCGACTGTCATGGCTGCGTCATCGAAGTCAATCTCGATCGCGACGGCACTGAAACCGCTCGGCGTGAAGTCTGTCACTACGGCCCCGTTTTCGATACCTGGGAGGTTGTGCATGCCCAAGCCTGATCTTCGCGTCACGATCGCAGGAATCGAGTGCAAAAATCCGCTCACAGTTGGCTCCGGCACATACGGTCATCACGGGCATTTCAGCCCGTTCTTTCCCGTCGAGACGATGGGTGTTCTCTTTCCGAAGACCATTCGCGCTTACAAATGGCCCGGCAACCCGGCACCGCGCGTCCTTGAAGCAACTGCGGGCCTTCACAGTTCGGTCGGCATCCCCTGCAATTCATGGGAGCACTTTATCGCTCATGACGTTCCGATTCTAAAAACACTGCAGCTGCCGATCGTGCAAAGCGTCATCGGACGCACCGAAGACGAATATGTCGAACTCGCTGAACGCATCGACGATCTCAACCTGTTCACTGGCCTCGAACTCAATCTCTCCTGCCCTAACCTGAAACAGGGAGGCCTCGATTTCGGCTACGACCCAGAATCCGCGTTCAAGGTCGTCAAGCGCGTAAAAGCCGCAACCAAGATCCCGATTTTTGCCAAGCTCGCTCCGGATTATTCGTCGCTATCGAAGGTAGCAAAAGCAGTCGAGGCTGCTGGCGCAGATGCGATTTCGATGATCAACGCACCGCGCGCGATCATGATCGACCACGTGACGCGTACACCTCGCATCGGCAACAAGATCGGGTCGCTCTCCGGTACCGCGATCAAGCCACTCGCGGTCTATATGATCTGGGAAGTTTACCGGGCGGTACAGATCCCGATCGTTGGCATGGGGGGCGTCACTGATTTCCGCGACGTCATCGAGTTCATGGCGGCTGGCGCACGCGCGGTCGGCTTTGGGACAATCAACTATGTCGATCCCATGGCTCTGCCGACAGCTCTGGTAAAGCTTACGGCCTATCTCGAAGAGCACGGCATCAAGGACGTCAATGAACTGGTCGGTTCGGCGCATGATGACCATAAGCTGCCAGCCTTGTCCGCGGTTATATAGCTCCCTCGAGCAGTAAACATCGTTCGGTAATGTTGTCAGAGAGCAGCGCTTTCTATCCCGATTAGCCTGAACACGCTCCAGCCCAGAAAATTGCTTCCTACCTTCGAATCGTCCGCCGTACGAAAATATGCCCCGACACGAACAAGCGACAATCATCACTGGCGGCCAGCTCCTCGATATCGATGACGATCTGGACCGCCCCCCAGTTTCCGATCTTCTGATTGTCGGCGATTGCATCGTCGCGACTGGACCGAGCGCATCGACGCAATCCGCCCGATACAATTCGCTCCGGCATATTGACGCAACCGGGATGCTTGTCATCCCCGGCCTGATCAATGCGCATTATCATTCGCACGATGTAATGCTTCGGGGCACGTTCGAACAATTGCCGCTTGATGCCTGGATGCTATACAGCGCGCCGTCGTGTTATCCGCGACCGTCACCCGACAGAATCGCATTGCGGACGCGTCTTGGTGCTGCAGAATGCCTGCTAAACGGCATTACCACGGCACAGGACATGGTATCGATCGTTGACGCAGACAACGAACATCTCGATGCCGTAATCAACGCCTACGCAGACAGTGGTATGCGGGTGATGCTGGCGTTGCAGATTGCCGACAGAAATCCAATCGAGTGCGTGCCGTTCTGGAACGAGATGCCGGAAGCAATCCGAAATCGTCTACCGCCGGCAGCAAGCGCAGCACCGTTTCAGACCCTGATAGAAAATCGTATTGGCCAACATCCGCAAGCGCGTCTACATTGGGGGCTCGGCCCATCCGGCCCGCAGCGTTGTTCGGACGAATTACTGACCTGGGTAGAGCGGGTCTCACGCGACCAGAAACTACAGGTCTTCACCCACACTTACGAAGCTCGCTCGCAAGCAGTTCTGGCCCGGATAGCGTATCCAAATGAATCGCTAATCGAACATCTGGATCGATTCGGTCTGCTCAATGAACGTTTGACAATCGCTCACGGCGTATGGATCAGCGCAGAAGAAATCCGTCGCTTCGGCGCGACGGGAGCTAATCTGGCGTGTAATCCGATCAGCAACATGAAGTTGCTGAATGGTTTTGCTCCCGTTGCCCAGTATAACCAGGCCGGCGCCGGAATTGGGCTTGGCTGCGACAATTGCAGCGGCAATGACAGCCAGAATCTCTTCCAGGCGATGAAGATGTTCGCCCTACTTTTGGGATTATACTCTGATGCCGGCGAAACCGGCGCTGCCAAAGCGGCATTTCACGCGGCGACGATCGGCGGTGCGCGCGCGCTTGGCATGGCTGATACGCTGGGCCGGCTCAAACCCGGCTTTCGCGCCGATCTCGTCATGATCGATCTCGCCGAAGCGGCATACCGACCGCTCAACAGCGTCATTAGGCAACTCGTCTACGGTGAATCCGGGAAAGGTGTCCATACCGTGATGGTTGACGGCGAAATCGTCGTCGACAACCACCGTCTCGTCACCATGCGGGATGCCGATTTGAAAAACGAAGCGGAGAGCTGGCGCCTGACGCTTGCCGAGGAGACCAGAAAAGTCGGAGAACGTAATGCGGCGATCCTCAAGGATATCCTTGCCGCTTACGAAAAAGCCAACCGCTATCCGCTCGACTTCGATCGCTATCTGGTGCGGCAACAGTAACCGCATACGCGTGTTCCCTGCGTACACTCAGACGTCTCATTATCCGGATTGTAATTATGCCACCACCGTGGTGCAGCCAGCCTGCCCACCGGGATGGTCAGGCAGCCGTTCCGGAAGGTTAGGCGTGAACACGGCATTCCTGGATTTCGCAAAACAGCTTCGCCGGTTCATAACCCGTCAAGCTAAAAGCTCTTCACGATGCCTCGCAGCACCGCCCACTCTGGCTGGATACATGAGGCGCGGTGGCTCCAGAGCCACGGATCGCCATGGAAACAATGAACGCGGCGCTGCGATAGGCTTAAGCAAAAAGCTCCGCCCGCGAGCCGCAACCTCGCCTTCAACACCGAAAATCTAGATCTACTACAAATGTCCAACACCATATATAATTCAGCACTTGGCTCTAGCCAAATAGATTGCCATGCGCGGCTTCATCATTATTGCAATTGCAATAGGTGCCGTCTGGATTGTCGATCGGCTTGCGCTTCAAAGCCGATACAGCAACGCTGTTTTTCGCGAAGCACAATATCAGGCACAGCTCTTCAATATCGAAATTGAACACTGGCTGAGGAGGCTCAAATAAGAACCTCGGCCGGAGCATAGCTTTTTTGAGTTTATGAAAGCAGCCGACCGCGGCACATGTGAACTGTACGTTTCTGTTTCTCTTGCACGATTATCCCGATAACTTTCTCTTCGATCCGGTGGCGCGGAGCGAAGTCAAAGGAAACTCCATAATACGGTTCACCATCTGCACGACCATCGCAAATTCGTCCTCATAGGAAGCTTTCGTACGCCAGCAACCTGCTGCAGACTTTCCAGGTTCGGGGTAGACAATCATGAGATATCTCCCGATTGCTGCTTTCGTTATTGCGATCGGCCTAACGGCGACCGCTGACGCCGAACCGGCGGTGCGGATTCTTGCACTCGGCGCAAGCAACACAAATGGCCGCGGCGTCGGAACCGAAAGTGCGTGGCCAGCTCTATTACAACGCATGCTTCGTGCAAAAGGCTATGACGCCAGAGTCTCGGTGAGCGCCGTGAATGGCCAAACAAGCGCTCAGATTCTTGAACGCGCTCAAACCGACATCGAGCCTGGGATCCAAATTGTGATCTTCGACAACGGCGGCGACAATGATCGCAAGCGAGGCATGTCTATGGCCGAGACAAATGCCAATGTCGCGCGGATCCAAGCTGCTATTAGGGCGCATGGCGCCGTGCCAATAAGAGCTCCGTACCGGGCGGTTGCTGGTCAGATGTATTCAAGTCGCGGCTATCAATCGGATGGACACCATCTCTCAGCCGAATCGCATGCACGCGTGGCCGCAGCTTTGATGCCGCAAATAACAGCGAAAATCGGACGCAAGAAATAATTTACCAGTTTTTCTGAACCGCTACGCTGACGAAGACTTAGATCAACGCTGCGTTGTCATTCACCTGCACCACCGCGGCGATAATGTTCGTTCTCGCCTACAACAGGATCAGAAATTACCGGACGAAGCCGAAATCCAGCACCTAGAGCGGTTCACGAATCTACTGAATCTGGAGGGATTCCGGTTCTGAGGCGAATATGATTCAAGATGCTGGCTGGACTGGAGTCCGGCATGGATGGTCAGACCCCTTTTCCAATGACCTACGCAAGCGCGTGGTCGCGACGGTATTGAAGGGTGAGAGCTACCCCTCGGCAGCTCTTCGTTTCGGCGTCGCGGTCTCCTCGGTGGTGAAGTGGTCGCAGCGCTATCGGCCGACCGGCTCTGTCAAGCCGGACAAGATGGGCCGGCAGCGCAAGTCTGTGCTGGATCCGCATGGCGACTTCATTAAGGAGTGGATCAGGCAGAGCCCGTATTTGACGCTATACGCGCTGAAGGACAAGCTGGCGGCGCGCGGGGCCGCTGTATCGCATAATGCGGTTCGTCTGTCCCTTCGCCAAAATCAAGTACTAGATGCGCGCGGCTCAAAACGCGCGATCGACGATATCAGCCGCCACCTCGGCGAACTCATCCAAACTATCCGGCCAGACGAATGCAAAAAATGCTTCGCCAGCGCGGGATACGCTTCAATAAAAACGTGAAACGCTCTAGCAGCGAGCGCCCACTTCCCACGCGGGGCCGGACGCGATCTCGACTGCGTGCGGCAAGATGATGACGAGTGCCATCCAGACCTCATGCGGCTGGCTTCGTCGTGTATCGCAGGCTGCCTACTGCATGTAGCTATTTTACACGGGCGTAAACGTTATTGAGAATGAGAAAGACTACGGCATCTGCAGGCAATTTGATCTGGAACAACGTTCATGGCAGCGATAGCAGCCAGTGTCTGCGCAGGAGGTCTGCTTGACTTCCTCCCAACCTTCCCTCGCTCTGGCGCTTTAGCATCCCCCGCGCCGGTGCGGGGCTTTTTTTGCTTTTGCGGCTTCGCCGCTACTCATATCCAGGATTCGTCTCCTGTGAATCTGGCGAACTTCATACAGCTCCGCAATATCTCGAACTCGCAACCAAAGGGCCAAGCATCAGAACCCGGCTACGCACACCTGATGGGTTTCTCTGCTCATTGACCGCGAAGTTAAGCCAATAAAGCTCACACAAAGAACCTGCCAGATACCCCGATCCCGTTACGCAGATCCGATGGAGTGATAGCGAACCGGCGTCGGAACGTCCGGTTGAAATAGGACAAATCGCTGAAGCCGCAAGCGTGCGCAATCGATGCAATCGTAGACGCGGCACACTCCGGGCTGCGTAGCAGCTGCTGCGCCCGTTCAAGCCGCAAACAAAGGACGAAATCGGAAAACGTCGTCTGCTGTTCCTGGAACAGCTTGCGGATATAGCGCGGCGAGATGCCGTGGCGCAAGGCGATCCCGTCGATACAAAGTCCCGGCTCGCAAAGATAAGCAGAAATATCGGCCTTGATGGCGCGCAACCGCGACGCGCGCACCCCGCCGCGTTCGCGAACCGGCAACCCGCGATCCAACCCGGCTCTGATCGTGGCTGCCATGAGATCACGGATATGGGTGGCAGCGATACGACCGAGTTCGGCCGAGCAGATATTTTCCCGGGCTTGCAGTAGGCTCACATAGCCCGCGAGCAGATCGAGCACCTCGTTTTGTCTGCTTACCACTGTCATCGCTACGTCTTCACAATTGGGAAGTACCGACATCAGTTCGTCGATCGGGACCGATATGTTGGTAAACCTCGCCCGATCGCGGCACTGGATGGTGCTGCATTCGCTTCCCCTGACGAAGATGGCATCTCCAGCGTCAAGCATCTGTTCGCGGCCGCGCTGGGCGATGTGAAGCGGCACGTCGGCAATGATGAGAAAGACCATATCCGCTGCATCATCGGCGATAAGCCGTTGCGTTCGGGACACTCGGACGGGGCTCGCCATCACCGAGGCAAAGGCGGCGCCTGGCAACGCGCACAGTTCACCTTCGGCGTAAAATGGCGTGCCCTTCATCGGCTCGATGTCGAGACGGACCATCGTCTGCCCGAATACCTCACGCCAGATTGGAAGCCGATCACACGCCGACAATGCGGCTGTCGACAGAAACATCGACGAGGAAGACACCGAGTCCGGCCCGTTGGCATTCACCATTACATCCTCCTTCTCTCGCAAAGATGCAACAGCGGCGACTAGGCGTCAATTTGGTTCCGTTTCATCCGCATCCGGTTCCGCCCTGTCCATGACGGCTGGTCGCGCTGCCGTTATTCTCGGCTAAAGCCGTTGAGAAGGAATATCCGGATGAGCTCGCCGGACGAAGCCGTTGCTGGCGCGGATGATATAGGCTCGACCGACTTGCCAGCGCGCCTGAGCAAGGCCGCGCGAGTGTTTCTCTTCTTCGTCTACCTCTTCGGGTTTGCATTCCTCATACCAATGATCGCCGTGGCAATAGTTCAGGCAAAGTATGGACTGATCGACGGCCCTTCTGCATTTCCGCCAAACGCTTTTGGCGAACAGATGAAGTCGATCACTAAGTACGGCATCTTCCTCTGGGCCGGCTTGCAGTTTTTCATCTTCGGCCGGGTCGCCTCATGGGCCGGTCAGGTGCCGGCCATTGCCGGCATTAAGCCCATGGCGATGGAAGCGCTGATGCAGCAGTTGCTTAGCATCAACGAACAGGATGTTCCCTATACGATAAATCGTGGCAGCCGTAACAACGAACTCGTTATCGACTGGCGCTACGCCGACGCCAAATGGCTCGACCTGATGCGCCTCCACGGCATGAGCAAAGGCTACCGGCTGGTGCTGCGTCTCGACGAAAACGCGCACAACGTCAGGGCGCAGGATCGATATGCTTCATTCGATTGGTCTGCCGGGCACGGACCAGACCTTATGAGCCTGAGTTGGAACGTCTCTCTCGGCATCACCTTCTACGAATACAGGACCGAACGGGTGTTCGGCCTGCAATTCAAGGGCGGCAAGCCGACCTTTAACCTCAGCTACGCCTATACATTCGATCTCAACGAGTTGAAGCAGCCGATGATCGAGATCATTCGCCATTCCGGCTGGAATTTCCGGCCAGTCATTACGTTCTTCCGGCCGATCGGCGGCTGACTTAGGGGGCAAACAGGAGTCCGACATGAAACAAATTTACCGGGCTTTCCTCGCGATGACCCTGATTGCGTTCGTGCCGGCAGCGACGTTGTCAGCTGTCGCGCAAGACGAAGAGCAGCCGCGCTGGTTCGGCTACAGCTTCGACAACAAGACGACGCTGGCTTATGGCGTTCCGGATAGCGACTATGTCGTGCTGTATTTTTCCTGCGCCATCGGCAAGCCGGTGGTGAATGTCTACGTCCAGGACGAAGAAAGCAGTGCCGAGAGGAGAACCCCGCTGCTCGTGCAGTTGTCAGCGGGTGCGGATCGGGTCGAGTTTTCGGGAAAAACCACTCCCAACGAGGATTCAGGCGGAGCGGACATCGAAGGCCGTCTCCCGCTCGACGATACGCTGCGGCGCATCCTGAGCACAACGGGGACGCTGGAAATCGTCATTGACAAGCGCACGCAACGTTACGCCATGGGGAGCGCGGCCCAGCCTGCTGCCGCAATGCTTTCCGCATGCAATTCGCCTAAGCCGACCGGCGACCTCGACGTGACGGTGATCAACAAGGCCAAGCTGCCCTTGCAAAGCTTCGCGTATTCGGAGGCCGGCGCAAATTCATTCGACAGCGACCGGTTTGGCTATGAGCCGCTCGCACCGGGCGCCAGCCGGACTCTCACCATTCCCGACGGACGCAAGATCTGCACTTTCGATATCTCCGTGGTTCTCGCCAAGAACGATGAAGAGTGCTGCGATATGGGAAACCCGGCTGGCAGGCATGATTTGTGCAGGAAAAGCGAGTTTGTTGTCCATGACTAGCCACGCCCGGAACGCTGTATGCGGCATGAAAGAGCTTCTTCTTTCTCCCATTGTGCTTCTGGGAGTGTTGATGATCGCTGCCCCCGCGAGTGCCGTGGAAGCGAGCTTCAATTGCAGGAAAGCGGCGAGCGCGATCGAGAAATTCATCTGCTCGCACGCCATGCTGCGCTGGCAGGATCTGGCTCTATCGCGTAGTTACCGCGCCGCAAAAAACGCCGCCGGCTCCGCGCGCGATAACCTGCTGGTCAGCCAGCGTGACTGGATGCACGAACGCGACCGGCGCTGCATCGCCGACCAAGCCTTCAAGGAATTGTCCGCGCCTTCGACAGAGCTCCGGAACGAAGCGTATAACTGCCTGAACAGCGTCTATATCAGCCGCCGACGCGAGCTGCAGGATTTCGCTGCTGCGCCGTTGTCGCCGCGCGACATCAAGGAGCTCGACCTCAAGTCGATCGCGGCAGTGCGTCCAGAGATCGCAGAGGGAGACGAACTGCGCATCGCCGAGATAAAAGCATCGCCCGACGGCTCGCTTCTGGCGATCCTGCTGCCGAGCCTGGAAATCGACCTCCCCGACCAAATCTGGCTTTACCGGACTACTGACCGTAGGCTGATAGCGGCGACGCCAAAGCCGGATCGACAACACCCTCATCCCGACGGCTCGCCGGCGGCGATCAAGTCGCTGGCCTGGCAAGGCGACACGCTCTACGCGCGCGTCGCGATATGGGGCAAGAACGGCGAAGGCGAGGAAAACACCACCGCCGTCTATGCAGCCACAATGGACGTCAGCCGCCGGCTGGCGGAGGTGCCGGGCGACGTCTACACCTTGCTCGACGAAGCTCGCCAGCCCGGCACGGTCAAGCAAGACGAGGTGCCCGAAAGCGACTGGGATATCCTCGAAGCCATCCAGGCCAACCGCCACTTCCTTGCCTGGACCGATGATCTCGGCCACGGCACGATCGAATTAAGAACGCGCAAGCGGACATCCGGGACGCCGACCCATTTGGTGGCGTGGGGCTCGTGGGAGCTGTGGCGATTCCTCTTCGACACCGGCCGCTCACAACTCGTCTACGCGACCGATACAGGAATCACCATCTTCGACTTGACGACACGCGGTGAGCAACGCATTGCGGGCACCTCGCGTGGCGACCGTCCCTATACGATTTCCGCTGATCGCAGCCTGTTCGTGTGGTCGACGCGCAACCAGTGTGGCGACGAATTCCTGACAGAACAGGACGACAGCAAGCCGGAGCGCTTTTGTCTGGCGCATCTGCCAAAGCCAGAGGCAGGCAGATGATGCGTGCCCTGCCCATCGCACTAGGCAGCGCCGTCGCGCTCGCTGTAGCTCCAGCTCTTGCAGAGGGTGGAGGCCGCGGCGCCGGTTATGCCGCCACTGGCCCGGTTTTCGACCTGCCAGCCGGCATGAGCGTCGAACGGCAGGAGATACATATCTCGCTCTATTCTGTCCGGCTGATCTATGTCTTCAAATCTTCCCGGCGTCAGACTGCGCACTTCGGCTTCACCATGCCGGAAATGCCGGTGGACACCAGCCCGGATGCCATTGGGGTAGCCGAAGGTAACGAGGCGGCAGGACTTGCCGCCGATGCACAGCCGGCTAACTATTTGAACCTTTCTGTCCGAGTGAACGATCGGCCGCTGCCGCTCGCGGGCCATGGCCGCGCGCTGCTCGATGGAAAGGACGTGACCCGACAATTGCTCGATGCCGGCGCTCCCCTGCTCTACGACCTTATCGGCGAAGCGCCTTGGCGACACCTTGCGCCGGAGGTGAAGGCGATGCTCGAGGCCAGCGGCCTGCTTCAGTTGGATGCGGCGCTTTGGAGCTACCAGGCCAGTTTCGAATGGGATCTGTCTTTCGAGCCGGGTGAAACGCGCATGGAGCTAAACTATACCCCGGTTTTCAACTACTGGAGCGACATCACGCTTGATGCTTTTCCAGAGATCGAGCCTCGCGGTTCAGCGACGCGGGCCTATTGCATCGACGATGCCCTACGCCGGGCTTTTCATCGCAAACCGACCTACGATCTTTACACCGTCACGCATCTTGCTTTCCCGACGGGCGGATGGCGCGGGCCGATCGGTCACTACCGATTGCTCGTGGACAAGGGTGCAGCCGATAATCTGGTCGCGTTCTGTCCGCGCACAGCGAAAAAGGTTTCGCCGACCACTTTCGAATGGACGGCCAAGGATTTCACGCCCGAACGCCAACTCGGCGTGCTGTTCTTCGTCGACCCCGATGCCATTTCTCCAAGCTCGCAGAAATGACGAGAATACACATGGTCCGGCATATAATTACCCCGACAGTGATGGCCTGCGCCTTGGTGTTGCTGCCGAGAGTTTCCGCGATGGCATCCGGCCCAGGCTTCGATTGCGCCAAGGCAACACGCCAGATCGATAAAGCGATCTGCACCTGGGATACCGTGGGCTCGCTCGATGGGCGCATGACGGCCGCTTACAAGAAAGCGATTGCTACGCAGACCAGCGAAGCAGGCATCGCTTCGGTCAAGGCCAACCAGAAGGCATGGCTCGCCGCGCGCGACCGCCGCTGCGGGCTGAAGAACGTGACACCACGGGGAGGCAGCGAGGAGGGCTTAAGCCCGCAGGAATTCGGCCAGTTGTTCTGCCTTCAGTTCATCTATCCGCCACGCATCGCGCAACTGATGGACTTTGCGGTGCCGCCTCTGGTGCCGCTCGATGTCAAGACAGTTCCGATCGAGCCATTGAAGACAGCCTATCCCGACGGCTGGCAACAACCCGGCTATCAGGCGCTGTTTTCGCCCGACAAGACGCTGATGGCTCTGGGTATCGAGGACGGCGCCGGCTATGTCATGCAGGTCTGGCTTTACCAGCCGGCAAGCGGGCGGCTGGTCGCCGCTTCGCCGCGCACGCACAAGGGGGCGGCGGAGAAGCCTGAAGACATTTCCGAGCTCAATTCGTGGTTCTGGGACGATGACGGCCGCTTCTATCTGCGCGCCCGCCGGCCGCGGGGCGCAGATGGTATGTTCGGCGCCAGCATGGATGGCTATGCCGAGGTGAAGCCGCCCCCCGGCGTTGCCGGGGCAATCGTTGCCGCCGATACTGCTAGCCGGTCGGTGCGCTACAATAGCCAGATCCCTGAAGAAAAACGCCCGCCCGGCTTTGATGACAACAGTTACAACGAGCAAAAAGGCGGTGGATTCACCGCCTGGGCTCAGAACAAGGGGCACGGCTCCTTCGACCTGTTGGCCGCGCGCGCTGGAGACAAAGAACCGCGCTTCATCGCCTCCGGTGGCTGGGAGCTGAAGGACTTTCAGTTCGATCCGAGCGGCACAAGGCTGTTCTATAATGGGGAGGACGGACTCGTCGTCACCGATCCGGATAGCAACGTGACACGCCGCCTCAAAGGCACGCACGGCACATCGTCCGAAACACGGCCAATCAATATGTCGGCCGATGGTGAAATCCTCATCTATTCCGCCAGCGGCTCCTGCACGCGCGATGCCACCGAAGAGATCGACCCGGATGCAGATAACGAGAGCGCCAAGCGCGTATGCCTTGCCTATCTGGGATCCACCGATAGCACGCCAACTCCCAAGCCGGTGTCCGTGACACTGCCGGCGAGAGCAGATGTCGCTTTCGTCGATCCATGGGTCGGAACATGGAACGGCAGCGGCGAAGGCGCGCTATCAGCCACCATTCGGCGCGGCACGGCCAAACCAGACTATCTGGTGATCGACCTCTATACGGGAATCAAAGGTTGTACGGGCGCCGTCACACTTTATGGAAAGCCTAAAGGTACCCTAGTCCTTGGCGAGAGCTACGATCCGAAAAATCCGACCGCGCCGGTCTGCCGCGTGGAGTTGACGCTCGACAAAGGCGTCCTGAAGACGGCGGTAACCGGGCCTTGCACCCATTATCACGGCAGCTCCTGCGGTTTCGATGGCAAGATGACGCGGGACAAGTGACGCGCAGCTGACCGTGCGTTTGGCGTTATAGACTGCCAGAAAGGGAGAGGTGCCATCATGAAATTGACGTCGATCGTCGCCACAGCCGCAATTGTCGGCTGCTTTTCTGCAAGCCCCGGTCAGGCGCAAATCGCGGACAATGAGCAAGCATTTCGACAGATGGCGGCCGCTCTCAAAGCCAGCGATGCGGAACGGCGATCGGCCATTGCAACTTGCATCAAGCAAGGCATCGGGGAGAACCCGACGGGGGCAGCACAATTCATGGGCGTGCCGGTGGAAATGGCAGCTGAAGCATGGTGTACGCGCATGACCAACGGGATCGCCAACGGCCAGCTTAGTCTGGCCGATATCAAGGCGCTCAACGAAGGGACGGTTACGCCCGGCGCACGAGAAGTGCTGATGACCGCGTCAGCCGGCAAGTAGAAAGCGCCCTTTCTCCACTCCCGAGCAATGCCTGCATTCGCAAGTTAGGACGATCCAAGTTCGTGGTTTCGTTCTGAATGATGGCAATTTGGCCCCCTGGAAGGGAGTCTGCGCTCTGTCCCCGGATTCTGGTGCCCGATGGTCGCTTCATCACGCAGAGGCGCAGACGGGCTCCCAAGAATTCGCCTGGCCGCGCCGCCGGGACCCCCGCCTCTTACCTTATCTTCTTTAAGCACGACCTGCGGAGGCAAGCGTCATACTACCGACACCCGTTCTGATCTGGATTGGATAACACGAAGACAGTTTCGAACAGCCGAACACAAGCGAGACTATTTCCCAGCCATTGCTCAAGCTTCCGGGATTTCGTGGCCTGCTCACGCACGGAAAAGCATGGCAGGAAAACGAGGTGCCGCCTAAGCAATTGGTTTCGCTGCATAGAAATGGTGGGAGATGCGGCCACATACGAATCGGCCTCTGCTTTTCACCCCCGCCGCATTGCTCCACCTCATTTCCAAAGCTTTATAAACCCAGAAGCTCTCTGGCGTTGTCCGCTGTCACCCGGGCCCGTTCTTCCGGCGAGAGTGGAGCCCTGTTGATGAAGCGCACGCCATCCTCATTAGTCACATAGGGCCAGTCAACCGAGAACAGGACCCGATGGACTCCCAGCTCCGATATGCAGCAGCGCAAAGCCGCATCCGAAAAGAAGCCGCTGGTCGTGACATAAAAGTGCCGCGTAAACAGATCACGGAAGTTCGGAACCGTCTTCTCGCGGGCGAACGAAGCGTCGATCCGCGCCAGTTGAAACGGAATTGTTTCCCCCATATGCCCCAGAATGATCTTCAGGGTGGGATAGCGCTCGAACATGCCGCTGAGGACCAGGCGAACGGCTTGCGTTCCGGTCTCGAACGCAAACCCCCAGGCGGCCCGCATGATGATCGGATGCGTTTTCGAATACGTCTTGTAATAGGCCTCCACGACCGCCGGATTGGGATCCGCGGGATGCAGGTAGAGCGGAACGTTGAGCGCCGCAGCGCATTCAAAAATCGGCCAGTACCGCTTCTCGTCGAGGAATGGCCCTTCGCCAAGGCTATGGATCATCCCACCCTTGAAGCCAAGCTGCAGCACCGCACGTTCCAGTTCACGCGCCGCAGCAGCGGGATCAGCCGTCGGCAACGAAGCAAAGCCCGCAAATCGCGTTGGATAGGCTGCAACCGCAAATGCGAGCGCATCGTTAGCCGCTTCGCTCCATCCGACTGCACAGTCGTCCCGCAGCCCCTGCGCACCGGGCGGAGCATGGGACAAGACCTGAACATCGATCCCCGCCCTGTCCATATCGGCAATACGGCGCTCGCCCAGTTCTTCAAGCATCGTGAAGAGAGGAGATGGCCCGCGCGCAGCGTGACGGCGATCGTCAAAACTCTGATTCCAGGACGGGTCGAAATAATGTTCTTCAAGCGCGATGATCAATTCAGATATCCTCCCAGCCGCGCCGTCAACCGCAAACGGTGAAGGTCAGGGGAAAGCGATGCATCGGCTCGCAGCCCGTTGCGGTGATCCGAACCAGATGGCCAAGCTGCACGCCGGATTTTTCATCCCTGGTAATGACATTCGGCTGCACCACAACCGTCATGTTTTCCTGAAACCGATAGTCCGGCACGGGCACATGCAGCGTGCTGCGGTCGCGCAACACCGGCGGCAGATAGCCCCCGCCGTATCCATGCACCAGATCATCATAGGTGCTGAAACCCGCCTCGGCGATGAAGTCCACGGCTGCGACCACCTCTTCGGCAGTGCATCCCGGCTTCAGTGCAGCCGTGATACCGTTGAAGGCACGCTCGCACATCTCATATAGCATCGCATAATGATCGGTCGGCGGTTCCCCGATCGCGTAAGGCCGCAGGATCTGCGCCGGATAACCCCAATAGCTGGCACTCACTTCGGTAATCAGCACGTCGCCGCGCCCTATCTTGCGAGCCGCGCTGAACTGCGCCGGAACGCAGATGCGCGGCTCATGCATCGACGTCGTGGTCATGAAGTGGATTTCGTTCGTTCCCCATTCTCCCAGATAGGTCTGCTCGACGATGCGCGGCAGATCACGCTCGTCGAGCCCCGGGCGCAACTCCCGCGCTAGCGCCTCCATGCCCCGGTCGGAGAGCGCGGCAGCATGCTCCATGCGCTCGATCTCTTCCGCACTCTTGATCGCGCGGATTTCCAGAAACGGCCCGGTCCAGTTGACCAGCTCGACATGCGGCAGGAGTTCGCGCAAAGCCTGCGCATCGGCCCACGGCAATTCGCCCACAACGCCGATCCGCACACGATCCAGCTTCTGCGACTTCAATTCGTCAGCAATGGTAACAGCGTTGTTGACGCCGCCCCATCTGACGTCGCCGATATTGGCCAGGCGCTGCGCCAGCGGCACATGGTTGTAGAATTGCACGAAAAGCGCCGGATCGCCGAGACCTGGAAATAACAGATAGGCCTTCGCCGTTACCAGAAAATTACACAGATAAGGAATCGAGGCTGCCTCACGGCCGCGCGATCCATAAACGACAAGGACGGCGATGTCGTCCCCCTCCATCTTCTCTCGCACCGCACGGCGACGGCGCTGATATTCCATATCGGAGAAGCAGGGGAACGAATCGTCGGATGAAACGGCGGCGGATACAGACATGACACCACTCCAGAAGTGCAGACATATGGCGACAAGCGCTATTGGCTCAATCCGGCCGGGCTGTTCCAGTGCCGCCGCATGCGGTTGTGCCGGTACCAGAGCATGAAGGCTGCGCGCATGCGCTCCGCCTCGGTCTCGCCGAGGCCGCCCGCCGCAGACCGCAATTCCGCAAGTTTCTGCTCTTCGAACACAACGTCGATATCGCCTTTGACGATAGGGCAGTTCCTGAATCGCGGTTGATAGCCGGCCCGCGGCGCGAGCGGCCGCTCGGCAAGAATGCCGTCGGAATGCTGTTCCACCTCCGCCTCCGTGGAGCCGCAACGTCGCTCGATCTCGGAGACTTGCTCGATCGATTCGCCCGATGCCTCGAAGATCTGAACCTGAATCGGCTTGAAACAGAAATTGCTGATCTGACCAAGATCGCCGGAGCCGCAGACGATAGGCACCGCCAGCACATCCATCAACGCCAGTAGATCGACATAGTCGCCGGCGGGGCCGACATTCGGAAGGATCCGGTAGCTGTGTCCCCAGCATGTATTCATCCACATATTGAATGAATCATGCACGTCGTCAGCGGTGAGGCCGTATTCCCGGATCGCCTCGGCAAATGTGTCCTGACAATTGGTTCGCGGGACGAGATCGTATTCCCGCTCGCCCATCGTCGCATCGCAGCGGGCCCCGAGCAGGTCGGAGACACAGGTCTCCTTCATATGCGTGATGGCGAGCATGGGCCGGAAATAGGGCGGCGTGCTGACGACGAGATGGCCCTCGCTGACGCGGAATCCCTGCGCACGCATGTGACCGACAGACATACGCTCCTTATAGTTATGCAGATTAAAGCAATTGAAATCGACGCACTGATATCCCTGAACCTGCGTAAGCCGCATGGTCTCACCGCGACGCATCGGGAGCGCCTTGCCCGAGACCGGCATGAGGGTGATGTCGCTGCGGCATGCTCCGAGCTTCATGACCTGTCTCCTAGGCGTGTAGTTGCTGGGGCGAATAAAGGCGCAGGCCGTGTTTCTTCCGGTTCTCGACATACCAGTGGAAGAACAGCGTCCGAACGAGTTCGCCGTCGGTCGCGCCCATTCGACCGCGCAGCGGCCAGATGCTTTGCAACTCCTCGCTGCTGAAGAGAACATCAATGTCCGTCAGCTCGATGGGAAAATTGACGTAATCGGGCTGATAGCTTTCCGCGGGCGCAAGCGTTCGTTCCGTACGGATGGTTTTCAGCTTGTAGTCGTCCACAGTACGCTGCGTTTTCAGCCTCGTATTGGCCTGCCACTCCCGCTCCGCCTGCTCGCGACTGGCGCCATCAGCTTCGAGAACCTCGACGCGAACCGGCTTATATGAAAAATTGCCGCTGAGAGAGAAATTGGCGCCGGCAGCGATCGCCGGCACGGCCAATACATCCATAAGAGCCAGCATCTCGACGGAATCGCCTGCCTTTCCGCTATTCGCTGTGACGAATGTACCGACATGGTCCCACTCGGTATTCAGCCATAGGTTCAGCGGATCATGGGTGTCCTCGGCCGTGAGACCATATTCCCCCAGCGCCTGCGCCATCGTGTCGTCGAAACCAGACAGACCGTCGATGCCGAACTGCGCTTCGAGCATCCTCGAAACACCGCCAGCGACCAGCAGGTCGGAACAGCAACTCGGCGACATGGCGACGATCTTCATCATCGGCCGATAGCGCGGAGGGTTGCTCCAGACTATGCGCTCCGGCCCCGCCCTGAACGACTCACGCCGCATATGACCGGCCGACATATATTCCTTGTGGTCGTTCAGATTGAAGCAGTTGAACTCAACGTGCTGTGCACCCTCGACAAGGCTGATGCGCAGCGTTTCGCCCTTCATCACAGGAATGGCTTTTCCGCTCACCGGCTCAAGGACGACATCGATCCGACTTTTCCGTACGGCGGTCACTTCTTGACTCCCGCGTCCGGATGCTTCTGTCGCAGATAATCGAGAACCACATTGCGGATGATCTCACCATCCTCATGCCCGAAGGTTCCTTCCGCGCGAAGGAAGTCGAGCAGCCGGCGCTGCTGCTGATCGAACTGGACCGTCACCGTGGCCATGCGCGGCGCTGGCGCATCATCGACGATCTTGCTGTCCGCCATGTCAGCTTTCTCCCTGTTCGATGCTTCGCCCGTCCGGAATGACGGGGAGCAGCAAATAGGATGCATGCCCGCCGCCCGTATGAATGGTGTGTCGACCGCCGAAGATGGATGGATCGCGATCATCGGGATCGTCATGCTGAATGCGCCCCGCGCCGGAAACCAGAAAATCGCGCCCCTGCAACGTCAGTGCGAGGCGATATCCCGGCGGCAGCGCCAGACATGTCGGCCAGATTTCGATATCGAGAGGATAGATGTTTCCTGGAGACAGCTGCTCCGCCGCCATATGCGCGTGGAAGGGACGCCACGGCGTCGAGCGGAACGGATCGCACGCGCGGTGCGATGCACGCAGCCACCCCCGCGCAACCGGGGTTGGCTCATGCGCGCCGGTAAAGATTACCTCTTCGCCATTCGGCGCGAAGGCGCGCAATACGGCAAAGACGTCCGCGTCAACGGTCGACGACGCCATCCAGAGCCGTAGCGTGACCGGTCCGGTGATCTCCAGGGGCGCGACAAGCGGCGGCAGCATGAAGCTGACGCCCTCCCCGAGCGCATCGTAACTGATGGCTGCCGTGGCTGGCGGCGACGTCCCCAGTGTCCGCGCGGCCGCGTCGAGATAGAATTTCGTCCACCGGGTGCCGGCCAGCGGCCATTCATTCTCGTACCGGATCGCAATCCGGTCGGGCGAACGGATTTCGAGGCGAACCCGCGAACGTCGTTCCCAGCCGTTATCCTCGCCTTTCAAATAATGTCCGAAGAATTGCTTCTGCATCGCCACATAGTCATGGAGATAGAAGCTTTCATAGTGCGCGCCGACATGGACGGAGAGCCACTTCTCGGTCGCAGCAGCGCCGGTGAAAGCCTCGATATTTCCGCGCAGATGCACGCCCGGCCCGCCCCAGTTGGCGGCGGACAAAAACGGCGTCACGATGCGTTGCAAGTCCGGCGTCCGCTCCTGATACCAGGCATCGTCGAAAGGATGATTGCGGACGTCGTCCGGATGCTCAGCGCAATTGCCGCGCAGCAATTCCGGGGACAGCGGAGTGCCTGTGGTGCTCTCACCAGTCGCACGATCACGATAGTGCGTCTCGCCATTGCCGTGCTGATTTGACAGAACCTGCCGCGGCCACCAGCCTGCGATGAACGAGTTACTGAGAATGCCGCCGTGACGGCTCCAGTCGCGGTAAAGGTCGGATGCCCCTTCCCACGGAATCATCGCGGCAAGATGGGGCGGCTGCAGCGCGGCGACCTGCCACTGCTTGATCGCAAGATAGGATACGCCGAGCAATCCGACTTTCCCGTTGCACCAGGGCTGCTGCGCCGTCCACTCGATGACGTCGTAATAGTCCTGGGTCTCGCGAGGCGAGAACGGGTCAAGAAATCCTGGCGACTTGCCGCTGCCGCGGGAATCGATATTCACCAGCGCATAATCGTCCGGCACCCAACGATCCGGATCGGCCATCTCCCAGCGTACATGCTCACCGGAGGAGCCGATCCTGAACAGGTCGGGATATCTTTGCTGAAGGACACCCCATTGCGGGGCAAAGGCATCGGCAAAATGCACATCCTTGCCGTAGATGCCCATTGCCAATATCGCCGGAAAACGCCCAGCTTGTGCGGGACGATAAATATTGGCGCGCAACAGTATCCCGTCGTTGACGGGAATGCCGACATCCTTTTCGATCAGATACGGCGCAGTTGATCCGATCGTGTCCTGCGTCATATCCACTCACACTTACAGGAACTGAGCGCTACCCGGCTCGCCGACTTTTAACGTATTGTAGATATCGACACACAACTGGCCGAACTCTGGCTGCGCACGCAACGCAACGGTGCGCGGGCGGGCAAGCGGGATGTCATATACTTTGGCGACGCGCCCGGGCCGGGCGCTCATGACGATGACGCGATCTGCCAGAAACACCGCTTCCGGGATCGAATGGGTGACGAAGATCACCGTTTTCCGCGTCGTTTCCCATATCCGCAGCAATTCAAGAGTCATGTCGTCGCGCGTCATCGCATCGAGCGCACCGAACGGCTCATCCATGAGCAGAATAGCCGGATCGAGGAGCAGTGCCCGACACAGGGCTACGCGCTGCTGCATGCCGCCGGACAGTTCGCGCGGGAATTTGTCGGCGAATCCCTTAAGCCCCGTCAGCTCGATGAGTGCATGAGCACGATCCAGATATCTGCGCGGCGGCAAATTGCCAAGCTCGGCGCCGATCAGAATGTTGTCGAGAACATTCCGCCATTGCATCAGGATGGGAGCCTGGAAAACCATTCCCGCCGATTTTATCGGCCCGGTCACCGGCGTGTGCGCTACGCGCACCGTACCGGATGTCGGACGTCGCAGACCCGCCGCCATCCGCAACAAGGTCGACTTGCCGCAACCGCTCGGCCCGACGATGCAGACGAACTCGCCCTCGGAAATCGAAGCCGTAATATCGCGAACGGCTTCGACCGGACCGCTCGCCGAGACATATGTCAGAGCGAGACGGTCAAATTCGATGAAATCCCGAGCCTGGCGTGGGCCCTGGCCAAGCCCGGGCTGAGCACTATCGTCAACAGACGGCATAGACCCTCTCAGCGGGCGTTCTTGGGCTTGACGACCGGGAAAAGCGCGGACGTGTAGACTTCCTCGCATGTCGGCTTGCGCGGCAGACTCATGTTTCCGTTCACAAGATCGACGGTCCGGCACATTTTCTGCCGGTCGATCCAGCCGATGCCGTTCTCCTCATAGCGCTTCGAGGTCAGAAGGTCGTACACCATCGGCATCGCCGCCCGCGCCACCGGCAGATCGAGCTCGGGAACGCGTTTCTTGAAGATGGCGAGGGCCTCATCCATATTCGCCAGCGCATCACGCCAGCCCATATAGCTCGCCTCGAGAAACGCCTTCAGCATTTCCGGCTTAGCGCGAATGGTTTGCTCGTTGCTGATGATGGAGATCGAATATGGGTCGAAGTTGAAATCGCTCCAGCGCATGGAGCGAACCTTCCCCGCTCCCATTGCTTTTTCGAACATCGGCAGATCGGTATAGTAGGTGCCGACGCCATCGACACGCTTCCCGACCAATGCCGGCACTTTCGCGGCCGGGTCGACATTGAGCCAGGATACCTTGTTGCTGTCGACGCCGACAGCCTCGGCAAAAGCTTTGAACAGCACCCGCTGCGCATCGCCGGGCGGTGCAGCCAGGGTCTTGCCTTCGAGATCCTTCGGCGTCTTGATCGGGCTGTCGTCCCAAACGAAGATGTTCAGCGGCGACTTGTCCATCACCATACCGATAATCTTGACTTTGGCGCCGCGCGCCAACGCTGGCACCACCGCCATTGCATCCGCCAGAGCGACATCGGCCCGACCGGTATCGGCCTTGCTGATCGCGTCGCCGGAACCCTTGGAGTATTCAATTTCGACGTCCAGGCCCTTGGCCTTGTAATAGCCTTTATCAAGCGCGACCCAGTAAGCGATATGGGCTTCATTTACTTGATAGTTAAGCGCGAATTTCACTGGGGTCTGCGCATACGCTGAACTGCCTGTAATGACAGCTAACGCCGCGCCAATCAGCTTCCATGCATTGCGCCGCATACTCGTTCCCTCCATTTATTTATTTTTTCAAAGCGTCGTTCCCGCCGATCGGTCGCCCTCGGCCCACGGCGCCAACCAGCGCCCAAGCGCGGAGATGGCGCCGTACGCAAGCAGACCAATCACGGAAATCCACAGCAACGCGGCAAACGCGGTGGGCGTATTCAGCGTCGTTTGCGCGTTGATAATGACATAGCCCAAGCCGCGTTGTGACGCGATGAACTCAGCAACGATGGCGCCGATCACGCAAGTGGAAGCGCTGACCTTGAGCGCGCTCAGAATATACGGCAGCGCCTCCGGGATGCGGATCTTGCGAAACATACGCCAGTTGGTCGCCCCGAAGATCCGGCCGAGATCGATCATGTCCTGCGATGTCTGGCTCAAGCCGACCGCGGTGTTGATGACGACCGGGAAGAATCCGATCAGCGCCGCAATCATCGTATTCGGAATGATCCCATAGCCGAACCACAGCAGGAACAGGGGTGCGATCGCAACCTTCGGCAAGGTATTGATGAAAACGAGAAATGGGATGAGCGCCCGCTCGAGCAGCGGAGACCACGCAATGACGGTTCCGAGAAAGACGCCAACGACCGCGGCGATCAGAAACCCGCCAATGATTTCAGCCATGGTGACCAATGCATGGGTCACCCAGGGTATCTCGTTGCCGAACAAAGCCGTAATCACCGCACCGGGTGACGGCAGAATATATTCGGGAATCGGAAACAGGGTCACCAGAAGCCACCACCCAACGATGATGACCACGAACAACGCGATGCTGGACAGATTCTGCGCTAACCACAGGAAGCGAGTCACGACAACCTCGCCGTTCTGATCAAACGATCGCCTGAACTTCGATTTCCACAAGAAAGTCCGGATGGACAAGCCGCCGCACCTCAACGGTCGTGCTGGTAGCCAGCGGGTTGCTGAAATAGCGCGCGCGAAGATCCGCGTGCTTCAGAAACTCGTCCATATCGGTCACGAATGTTTGCGTTCGCACAACATCTGCCAATGTCGCGCCCGCTGCCTCCAAGCCAGCCTTGATGCATTCGCTGACGTGAATGATTTGGGCGCGCATATCGCCAACCCCGACGCATTTTCCGTCAGCGTCGCGCGGCACCTGCCCGGACAGGAAAATCTGTCGCTTACCGCCCTCTATGGTGACCACCTGCGCCATCGTGACGAAACCGTCACGCATACGAACATTCAGTCCGGGCGGATTGATCTCCTGACGGGTCACAGCCATTACATAACTCCTGGGTTTTCCTCAGCCTGTCAGACAGCGTGTACCCCTCTTATACCCGAGGGTTGCTATTCCTTACGCATTGACTGCGAAAAACTATGTCACTAAGGAAATCATGTCAAACAGATTTGATATGTCCGCTCAAACTTGTCTGACACCTATAGAGGGATACTCTCGTGCCCGGTTCGCGAATCTACAACCTGCCCAAACATTTGGAGCAGCGGACAAGCCGCCGAGAGAAAGCCTATCGCGACATCCTGGCGTTGATCGTTGACGGTCATCTTGAGAATGGCGATCGGCTTCCCAGCGAGGGTGAGATGGCTGTGCGGTTTGGCGTATCGCGCCCGATCATTCGCGAGGCATTGAGCGAGCTTCAACATGCCGGCGTAATCGAAGTTCGTCGCGGGGCAGGATCATTTGTTCGATCCGCCAAAGCCATCAACCAAGGCAGCAGCAATTACGGCGCCGCTTCGACACTCGGCCCGGTGCAGAGTTTGACAGATGTACGGCAATGTTTTGAATTTCGCGCTTCACTCGAGGGCGAAGCCGCGGCGCTGGCCGCCGAGCACAGGCCACTCCAGCCACTGCAAGACATCGAAAGAGCCCTGTTGCGAATGGAGCGTGCGATTTCAGGGCCGCGCGCCAGCATTGAAGCCAATACACAGTTCGAAGCGGATTTCGAGTTTCACCGCGCCATCGCCCGCGCAACCGAGAATTCCTATTTTGAACGCACGCTTCTGAGCATGCGGGAATCGATTGAGTTTACGATCGGCTTGTCGAGGAGCCTGTCGCTCACATTCTCGCGCTCCCGTCTCTATACCGTTCAAGACGAGCATGCGTATATCTTCAAAATGATCCAGAAAGGCGAAAGCGACAAAGCACGCGAAGCCATGCGCGCACATATGATGAACGCCTGTCGCAGGGTGTTCGACGGACCGAGCGAAATGCTTCGTCATGACTGAAACGATACCCCACAGCCATGACTTCAATCTGTCTATCGACAGCGCCACAAGTAGGAGGCCGCACCGTTGAAGAACATTGCGACGCGCTGGTCATCCAGCCGGCCGGAAGATGCATTTCAAGTTTACAATCCCGCAACCGGTGAGTCATTGCTGTCGCGCAGGGCGGTGGGGTAGCGGAAGTCGATGCTGCGGTCCGGGCTGCCCATGCAGCGTTTCTCGAATGGCGCCAGCGTCCGGCCCACGAACGGGCCAGCTTCTGATCGACGCCGGCCGACACTTATCCCGACACGCGGATGAGCTGGCGGAACTGTTGTGCCGCGAGAACGGCAAACCGGTGCGCGATGGCTGGCAATTCGATGTCAACGCATTGATTCATCCGCTCTCCTATTTCGGCAGCCTCGCCGACAAGATGCCGGGCGAAATGCTCGACATGGGCTCGTGGTGGCCGGCATTATCCCGTTCAACTGGCCGCCCATTCATGCTGGCGTCAAAGTCGCGCCGGCGCTTGCTGCCGGTAATATGATCGTACTGAAGCCGGGCGAGTAGACGCCGTTGACGATTATGCGCATCGTCGATGCTCATTAACGAGGTGCTCCCACCCGATCTTGTTCATGTCCTCCCGGGCGGCCCGGCGACCGGCAAAGCACTTACATCGCACGAGCTCGTCCGCAAGATCTCCTTTACAGGCGCGCCGCCAGGCACGGCAGTTCTGAAAGCGGCCGCGAAACGTCATGTCTCCGTCCTGCTGGAGCTTGGCGGAAAAAATCCGCTGATTGTGTTTCCGGATGCGGATCTCGATCGCGCCGTCCGCGACGAGGTCGATGCCGCCTATTTCAACAAGGGCGAAGCCTGCACGACAGCGTCGCGCAGCACACCGCCGACGGCAGCCTGAAACTGCGCGCTCTGTGCGACGGCATCGCCGAGGTGGTAGCCGCCTGCCGCATACGCAACGATACACACCACCTGCTGGATGAAATCCCAGGTCATGCCTCACCTATGTTTTAGAGAATGCCCGGCGGCCCCGGCCGGGCGCGGGATCACTCAGCACGCGCTACCGCATTGCAAGCAGTACGGCGTGGCGACGCGTTACTTCACTGTCGAGGTAATAGGCGTTGCCATCACAACATGTTCGATCGCATCCGGGTTCGTGATGGTAATTGTCAGATGGCCAGACGGCACCCATTTCGACCAGGGCTTGTTTGTCCCTTCGACATCGCCATCAGCATAAGTACCGAACACAGGCTTCATGCTGCTCGTTGCGTACTGGCCCGTCCCCCGGAACGTCGTTGAACCGGATATCCTCGACAAAGAACTTCGCTCGGACCGTCATCGGTCTTCTCCTTCTGAATGCCCGGAGCCGCCAGGCGCGGATCACGCTTCGCAAGCCGAAACGGCCGCAGCGGGCCATATCCACGTCACGGGCCAGCTGTGCGGGAATTTCGCGACGTTGACGCTGTCGGACTGGTTGCCGCCGCGCCCGAACCAGCCGGCGCCGTCTTCGCCCTCATAGAGCGTGACTTGGCCCCGCTGTTGCGGGACATGACGCCGATCGCGCCGAGTGTCGGCGCCTGTAGGCGTACGCCGTCGCGCCACACATCACGCCAGTTCAGGCCTCAAAGCGGTGCCTCTGGCGGGCGAGTGCGAGACCACACCACGACGTCTCATCCGCCACATACCAGCCAATGCCGGCTTTGAGGCTCGGATAGCGCAGCCGGTGATCGACCGCATCGCTGACAGGTGCGGCGCAATCTTGGCTGATGATGGCAGCGGCTTCTCCGCCGCCACGGCTTTGACGCGATCGAGCGCCGCCGCAGTTAGCGGCCCAACGATGCCGTCCGGTTTAAGCCCGTTCGCAAACTGGAACGCCTTCACCGCGGACTCGGTGATGGACCCGAACACCTTGTCGGTGACGAGTTGGGCGTCCGGCGCGCGCAACGCAGTCTGAAGCGCAAAGACGGCGTCGTCCGTGCGCCCAAGAGCAAGGGACCGCGCGCTACGGCAGCGGCAACTGTCATGTCAAATCTCAATGTTCAGCGGATAGCTGGCTGGTTGCGGGCCTCGTCTTTCCCGCTATGATTGTAGGCGCTCCGGGGCTCGCCGTGTCGACAAATCCGCAATTAGCGCCGCTAACCGTGCTGCGCGGCGTAGCCGCTTATTCAGTCCTGCTTGCTCACACCATCGACTGTGCGTTCACAGGCCCATTGCACGCTTACGTGACGAGGCTCGTTCACTTCGGAATGTCGCTGTTCTTCGTCCTGAGCGGCTTCGTGATCTGCTACGGCTGTTCCGGCGTTCCCAAACACGGCGTCGTTGCAGGAAGCTGGCGATTTTTCGTTGCGCGTTTCGCGCGCCTCCGCTCCATCTACTGATGCTCGTCGTCTCACTCACCCAACGCCCCTATTCGCCGCCATATGATTCGCTATTCGCCTCGCCCTTGGCTGGGTTGTCGGCGCTCGCGCTGACGCAGTCATGGTTCAACGTGCACGGCATCAGCGGATCAGCATTCGGACAGTCCTGGTCGATCAGCACGGAGTGGTTTTTCTACGGCTTCTTTCTCTTTATCTGCGCGCCGGTATTACGGATCAAACGGCCTGCCGTCTGGATCGCCTCATTCATCACGATCTGCTTCATCGGCCTCGTTACGCTCTTCTCGCAACGGACCAAGATCACAGAAGTTGCGGCTAGATGCTCAGTATAAAATCATAGAATCGTGTTGCGAATTCTACTCCGACGCGATCGTCCTTATGTCAGATGAGCCGGAAATTCCGACTCACCAATTCAGGTTTGATCAAAATAGCGAAGTGCTCGGGAATCGGCTCATGCGACTTGATTTCGAGACTGGCCTCTTAGGGAGACAGATTGCAGATCAAGCATTCCACCGGCGGCGCAGTGCCGTAAATAGTAAATAATTGCCTCGCCCTTGAAGGTCTTCAACCACGTGGATTTGTGCCTTTCGTTCATCGGAAGCTACTCGTTTGCAACGCTGCGCCGAGCAAATCTTTCTCCGAAAGTACGGACGCTCCGGCCGATTCTACCATCCCCGCCAAGCGCCTGATAGAGAGCCACTGCGTCTCCGTGGCGGTTGGTACGCGTCTGGATCACGTTCAATCGCGCCTGCAGATAGGCCTGTTTCGCATTCAGTAGAAGCAATGTATTTGATATATCCACGCTCGAACTGCAGATGCACGAGATTGAAATTGGTCTTTGCCGCCTTCTCGAACTCGCTTGCTGCGCGAAGCTCATTGGCGTCTGCCTGCAGCGCGTGCAGAACATCGGCCACGTCCTGCAGTGCGGCTAACACAACGGCTCGATACTGCGCCTGCACCTGAGCAATATTTTCCTCAGCCGCGCGTTTCTGGTTGAGCAGACTGAAGCCCAGAAAATCTGGCTGTGTCACGCTCAACGCCGCAGTCACAATCCGATTTGTCGACGAGAGATAGTCCGCGACCTTGCTCAGCGCGAGCGCGTTGGCGCCGATATTGGCCGAGATGCTGACATTGGGCAGGAGATTGGCCGTCGCAACACCGACCTGTGCACTCGCCGCATGAAGCTGTTCTTCCGAAGCACACGCGTCCGGCTTTTGCCGAACCAGCACGGGCCCATCCGGACCATGGACGCCAACCAGAAAAACCACCCCCAAGCTTTATGGACGAATTATCACCAACGTCCCGGCCCCACCGAGGGAACCATCTCGGTTCCGACGCATTCCAGAGGAACAATCCGAACCGATCCGGCTGTCTGTCCGTGGCTTCGGAATGCCTCGGTAGTGAGTTCATGGACCAATCGGTGAAGCCGCTTCATGAAGTCCCACTGGAGAACCAGTCTACCGGGTCCTCACGGACACGGCCGGGCCACTCGCGCGGCCGCCTCGTCTGGATCCCTCTGGTTATTCTGCTGGTCGTGGTCATCACGATCTGGTGGCATCAACACCAGCAAGTGCCGCACGGAAACAACCGAACAACGCCGCCGATGTCGGTTGCGGTCGGCAGCGTCGGTAAAGGCGATATCGGGATCAACCTCAACGCGCTCGGCACGGTCACGTCGCTTGCGACTGTCACCGTCAGGACGCAGATCAGCGGTTACCTGATGAAGATCGATTTCCAGGAAGGCAAAGAGGTCAAGAAAGGCGACCTGCTTGCGGAGATCGATCCCCGTCCTTACGAGGCTACGCTGGCGCAGGCAAACGGCAATCTGGCCCGCGATGAAGCGCTGCTCAAAGGCGCGCAGGTGGATTTGACCCGCTATCAGGGGCTTGCCGCACAGAACGCCGTGCCGCATCAGACGCTCGACACCCAGGTGGCGCTGGTCGCGCAATATCAGGGCACCGTCGAGGCCGACCGCGCGGCGGTCAAAGCGGCGCAGGTCAACTTACAGTACTGCCGCATCGTTTCGCCATTGGATGGCCGCGTCGGATTGCGCCAGGTGGACCAGGGCAATTACGTAACGCCGGGAGACACCAACGGCCTCGTCGTCATCACGCAGTTGCACCCGATCAGCGTCCTGTTCACCTTGCCGGAAGACAACCTGCAGGCCATTGCCAAACGCCTCCAGGCCGGTGCCGCCCTGCCCGCGACCGCTTATGACCGCAGCGGCGCCAACAAGATCGCCGACGGCACGCTGCAGACATTCGACAGCCAGATCGATCCAACCACCGGCACGATCAAACTACGCGCGCTATTTCCGAACGAGGAGCGCTCGCTCTACCCGAACCAGTTCGTGAATATCCGGCTGCTGGTCGATACTCATACGGGCGTTTCAGTGATGCCGACGGCCGGCGTCCAGCGCGGTGTGCCAGGCACTTTTGTCTACCGCGTCAACGCGGACAACACGGTGTCCGTTCGCAGCGTCACACTCGGTGTGACTGATGGCGACCGCGTCGAGGTTGCCTCGGGACTGGCACCCGGCGACCGCATGGTCGTCGACGGCGCGGATAAAATCCGCGACGGCGCCAAGATCGCTCTGCGCGCGGAAACCGGCAGCCCGCCTGCATCCGATTCCACTTCCAACCGCAACCAGCCTCCGGACAATGGCCGGCCACAATGAGCCCGTCGCGACCTTTCATTCTGAGGCCGGTCGCCACCACACTGCTGATGGCGGCGATCATGCTGTCCGGCTTGCTCGCTTTCCGCTTCTTGCCGGTCGCGGCGCTCCCCGAAGTCGACTACCCGACCATCCAGGTCCAGACGTTCTATCCCGGCGCCAGCCCGGACATCATGACATCGTCGGTGACCGCCCCGCTCGAAGTGCAACTCGGGCAGATGCCGAATCTGACGCAGATGAACTCCGTGAGTTCCGCCGGAGCCTCGATCATCACGCTGCAGTTCGGGCTCAGCATTTCTCTCGACGTCGCCGAACAGGAAGTGCAGGCGGCGATCAACGCAGCAGGAAATCTGCTGCCGTCCGACCTGCCCGCGCCGCCAATCTACGCCAAGGTCAATCCCGCCGACGCACCGATCCTGACGCTCGGACTGACCTCCAAGACGATGCCGCTGACGCAAGTAGAGGATTTCGCCGATACACGACTGGCGCAAAAAATCTCCCAGCTCCCCGGCGTCGGACTGGTCAGCATCAGCGGCGGCCAACGGCCGGCCGTGCGCATCCGCGCCGACATCCGCAAACTCGCCGCTTATGGACTGAACATCGACGACCTGCGCACGACGCTTGGCAACGCCAACATCAATACGCCGAAGGGAAACTTCGACGGCCCGATGCGCGCTTTCACGATCAATGCCAACGACCAGGTCCGGAAAGCCGATGACTACAAATCGCGGGTCATCGCCTACAAAAACGGATCGCCGGTCCGCCTCTCCGATGTCGGTGACGTGGTCGACGGCGCGCAAAATGACAAACTCGGCGCCTGGATGAACCGGGAGCCGGCCATCATCCTCAACGTGCAGCGACAGCCGGGCGCCAATGTGATTGCCGTGGCCGACAGCATCAAGGCACTCCTGCCGCAGTTGCAAGCCTCTCTGCCGAGCGTGATCGACATCAGCATTCTCACCGATCGCACCGTCACCATCCGCGCCTCGGTGCGGGACGTGGAATACGAGTTGACGCTCGCGGTGATCCTCGTTGTGCTGGTGATCTTCGTGTTCCTGCGCAGCACCCGCGCTACCCTGATCCCGAGCCTCTCGGTGCCGCTATCGCTGGTCGGCACACTCGGAGCGATGTATTTGTTCGGTTTTAGCCTCAACAACCTGTCTCTGATGGCGCTCACCATCGCGACGGGATTTGTTGTCGACGACGCAATCGTCGTGATCGAGAATATTTCCCGCTATATCGAGCAGGGAGAACCGCCGCTGCAGGCCGCGCTCCATGGCTCAGAGCAGATCGGTTTCACCATCATCTCGTTGACCGTCTCGCTGATCGCCGTGCTGATCCCGCTGCTCTTCATGGCCGATGTGGTCGGCCGGCTGTTCCGCGAGTTCGCGATCACGCTGTCGGTCACGATCCTGATCTCCGGCGTCGTGTCGCTGACACTGGTGCCTATGGCTTGCGCGAAGCTGCTGAGGGCGGCGGCGGATGAGCGTGAAAACGCCTTTCAACGCTACAGCCGTGAAGGCTTCGACCGGCTGATCGCTGCCTATGGCCGCGCGCTCAACTGGGTCCTCGACCGCCAGACCGCCGTACTGTTTCTGGCGCTCGGTACTTTCGTGCTGACGGGCGTTCTCTACGTCATGATCCCCAAGGGATTCTTCCCACTTCAGGACACCGGTGTCATCCAGGCGATTTCCGAAGCGCCTCAGTCAGTGTCCTATGCGGCGATGGCCGAGCGTCAACAAAAGCTTGCCGACGCCATCCTGCAGGACCCCGACGTCGACAGTCTCTCTTCATTCATCGGCGTCGACGGCACAAATATGACGCTCAACAGCGGCCGACTGCTGATCAATCTCAAACCGTTCGGCCAGCGCCGCTCCGATGTCACCCCCGTCATGCAGCGGCTCAGGGAGCGCACCGCTTCGCTGCCTGGCGTCACCCTCTATATGCAGCCGGTGCAGGATCTGACCATCGAAGGCACGGTCAGCCGCACGCAATACCAGTTCGTGCTCCAGGACGCCGACACCGCGCAGCTCGCCGAATGGGCACCCAAGCTGGTCGACAAGCTGAATTCGCTACCGCAATTCGCCGACGTCACCAGCGACATGTCGGCCCAAGGTCTCGCGGTCTTTGTCGACATCGACCGCAACCAGGCGGCGCGCTTCGGCATCACACCCGCGACCATCGACAATGCACTGTACGACTCTTACGGCCAGCGGATCGTGTCGACGATCTTCACGCACTCGAACCAGTATCGCGTCATCCTCGAAGCCGACCCCTCGTTGCAGACATCGCTGCAATCACTGTCGTCGATCTACCTGCCTTCGTCAGTCGGCAACACGCCGGTTCCACTCTCCGTGCTCGCCAAGTTTCATGAGCAAACCGCGCCGCTGCAGGTCAGCCATCTCGGACAGTTTCCGGCGACGACCATCTCGTTCAATCTCGCCCCCGGCGCATCGCTGGGCGGGGCCGTCACCGCGATCCGTCAGGCAGAAGCCGATATCGGCCTTCCACCCAGCATCATCAGCACATTCCAGGGTGCTGCGCTCGCGTTTCAGTCTTCGCTCTCAAACCAGATTTTCCTGATCCTGGCGGCGGTCGTCACCGTCTATATCGTCCTCGGCGTGCTCTACGAGAGTTTCATTCACCCCCTGACGATTCTGTCGACACTTCCATCCGCGGGCATCGGCGCACTGCTGGCGCTGATGGCGGCCGGACAGGACCTCACCGTCGTCGCCATCATCGGCATCATCCTGCTCATCGGCATCGTCAAGAAGAACGCGATCATGATGATCGACTTTGCGCTGGATGCGGAACGCAATGAGGGCAAGCCACCGCGCGAGGCGATCTATCAGGCCTGTCTGCTGCGCTTCCGCCCGATCCTGATGACGACGATGGCGGCCATGCTCGGCGCGCTCCCACTGATGCTCGGTACCGGCGCGGGCTCCGAATTGCGCCATCCGCTCGGCATCTCGATCGTCGGCGGTCTTCTGGTCAGCCAATTGCTGACGCTGTTCACCACGCCGGTCATTTATCTCTGGTTCGACCGCCTCGCCATGCGGATATCCGGCCAGTCGCTCAGCGGTCGGGAGGCCGCCGACGGGGCCGGATCATGAGCCTGTCGAGCCCCTTCATCCGCCGCCCGGTCGCCACCACCCTGCTCACCATCGGGCTCGCAGCGGTGGGGATCGTCGCTTTTTTCAAGCTGCCGGTCTCTCCGCTGCCGGAGGTCGATTTCCCGACCATCTCGGTCCAGGCGACGCTGCCCGGCGGCAGCCCCCAGGATGTCGCCACCACCGTCGCGAGCCCGCTCGAACGCCATCTCGGCCAGATTGCCGACGTCACTGAGATGACATCCGCCAGCACCGTCGGATCAACACGCATCACGCTGCAATTCGGATTGAACCGCGATATCGACGGCGCCGCACGGGACGTGCAGGCCGCCATCAATGCAGCGCGAGCGGATCTTCCCACCAGCCTGCGGACGAATCCGACCTATCGCAAGGTCAACCCGGCCGACGCACCGATCATGGTCCTCACGCTGACCTCCGATACGCTGGAGCGCGGTCAGCTTTACGACGCGGCCTCCACCGTCCTGTCGCAGAAGCTCTCACAGGTCGAAGGGATCGGCGAAGTCACCGTTGGCGGCAGTTCGCTGCCGGCGGTGCGCGTCGAACTCATTCCGCAGGCCCTCTACAAATACGGCATCGGTCTCGAAGACGTCCGCGCCGCCATCTCCAGCGCCAATTCGCACAGCCCGAAGGGCGGCATCGACGTCAGCGACCGGCGGTACCAGATCTATGCCAACGATCAGGCCAACAAGGCGGAGCAGTACCGGTCGCTGGTGATCGCCTATCGCAACGGCGCAGCGGTGCATCTCTCCGATATCGGCCAAGTAACCGACTCGGTGGAGAATCTTCGCAACGCAGGTCTCGCCAACGGAAAACCTGCGGTCCTTATCGTGCTCTACCGGCAGCCCGGCGCCAACATCATCGGCATCGTCGACCGGGTGAAGGCGCTTCTGCCGCAATTGCGAGCGTCGGTCTCGCCGGCGATCGACATCGATGTCGCGGTGGACCGCTCGACCACCATCCGAGCCTCGCTGCGGGATGTGGAATTCACACTTCTGATCGCCATCGCGCTGGTGGTGATCGTGGTGTTCGCGTTCCTGCGCAACGGCCGGGCAACGCTGATTCCCGTCGTCGCCGTTTCGGTGTCACTGACCGCGACGTTCGCGGTGATGTATCTGATGGGCTACAGCCTCGACAATCTGTCACTGATGGCGCTAACCGTCGCGACCGGATTCGTCGTCGACGATGCCATCGTCGTGCTCGAAAACGTCACGCGCCACATCGAAGTGGGTATGCCTCGCCGTGACGCCGCCCTGCTCGGAGCAAAGGAGGTCGGCTTTACGGTCCTGTCGATGAGCGTCTCGCTAATTGCCGTGTTCATCCCGATCCTGCTGATGGGCGGCATCGTCGGCCGGCTGTTCCGCGAATTCGCGATGACCATCTCGATCGCCATCATGATCTCGCTGGCGATCTCGCTGGCGACGACGCCGATGATGTGCGCCATGCTGCTGCAGCGGGATTCGGGGCGGCGACATGGACGGCTCTATCATGTAAGCGAGCACGTCTTCGATACGTTGCTGCGCGGCTACCGGCGCACGCTGTCGGTCGCGCTGCGGCACCCCCGCTCGGTAATGGCGGCCCTGTTCGTGATCCTAGGGCTGAACATCTATCTATACACCATCATCCCGAAGGGTTTCTTTCCACAGCAGGATACCGGACGCCTGATCGGCATCATTCAGGCGGACCAAAGCATCTCGTTCCAGCTGATGCAGCAGAAGCTGGCACAGTTCGTCGCGATCCTGAAGAAGGATCCCGCCGTCGAGACCGTCGTCGGCTTCACCGGCGGGGGCCAGACCAATTCTGGCTTCATGTTCGTCTCGCTGCAACCGCTGGACAAGCGCCGGCTGTCCGCCGATCAGATCATTGCCCGTCTGCGGCGCGAAATGGCCGTCGTTCCGGGAGCAACACTCTTTCTCCAGGCTGTGCAGGACATTCGCGCCGGCGGGCGTGCCGGCAATGCGCAATATCAATTCACGCTGCAAAGCCCTTCTCTGGAAGAGCTTGACGAATGGACCCCCAAACTGACCGCTGCACTTCAGCGCGAGCCGACGCTGGCCGATGTCAACAGCGACCAGCAGAACAAGGGCCTCGAATCCAGTCTCGTGATCGACAGGGATGCCGCCGCGCAGCTCGGCATTACAGTCAGCCAGATCGACAATACGCTCTATGACGCATTCGGCCAGCGTCAGGTCTCGACCATCTATGTCGCGCGCAACCAGTATCACGTGATCATGGAGGTCGCGCCGCAATACTGGCAAAATCCAGAAACGCTGAAGGACGTCTATATCAGTACCGCCGGGGGCTCAGTCGGCGGATCGCAGGCGACCAATGCGATCGCCGGCACTGTGGTCGCGGCAGGACAGGCGACATCGGCGAATTCTGCAAATGCCAATGCCGTCCGCAACCTTGCGACCAATTCGATCGGGGCAACCGGCAAGGGCGCGTCGTCGACGGGTTCCGCCGTAAGCACCAGTCAGGAGACGATGATTCCACTCTCGGCCGTCGCGCGCTTTGCACAAGGCGCAACCCCGCTCGCGGTCAACCATCAGGGACTGCTGGTCGCAAGCACAATCTCGTTCAACCTGCCGCCGAACGTGTCACTGAGCACTGCGGCCGCGACGGTCCGGGCGACGATGGATCGGATCGGGGTTCCTGCAACCGTCCACGGCAGTTTCCAGGGAACGGCGAAGGTGTTCGAGGAATCGCTCAGTAACCAGCCCTATCTCATTCTTGCCGCGCTGCTGACGATCTACATCGTCCTCGGCATCTTGTATGAAAGCTATGTACATCCGCTGACCATCCTCTCGACGCTGCCGTCCGCGGGCGTCGGCGCGCTTCTGGCGCTGATGGCGTTCAATACCGAATTCAGCATCATGTCGCTGATTGGCGTCATTCTGCTGATCGGCATCGTGAAGAAGAACGCGATCATGATGATCGACTTCGCGCTCGACGCCGAACGCGCCCGCGGGCTGTCCTCGTTCGAGGCGATTTATGAAGCGAGCCTGCTGCGCTTCCGGCCGATCATGATGACCACGATGGCCGCACTGCTGGGCGCGTTACCCCTCGCGATCGGTCTCGGCGAAGGCAGTGAACTGCGCCGGCCGCTCGGCATCGCCATTGTGGGAGGCTTGATTCTGAGCCAGATGCTCACGCTCTATACGACGCCGGTCATCTATCTCTATCTCGACCGGTTCAGACTCTGGGCATTGAGGCGGAAGGACGGCGACCTGTCCCACGCACCCAACCTGACGCCCCAGCCCGGCGAATAAGGGCATCTGTGCCAGCGCGCATCAGTGACAAACGAACAATCCGTAACCGGATTTTCCCGGCCTTCCTGCTCTTGTCTGTGCCGCGAAGAGGGAACACGATTACCCCCTGATCTTCCGTCGGATCTGTTGGCGATGTCCAGCGTACCAAAGACGCCCACGCCCGTTGCAAGGCGAACCAGCCGCGGGCGACGTATCCGGCCGGCGCTCGTCCTGACGCTGCTGGCGCCAGCCCTCATGGGGTGTATTCTGGATGGCAAGCGGCACGCGCCCGATCTGGAGATTCCGGCCCGGTATCACGAGGCGTCAAGGACGGCGCCCGACGCCGCCATTCCTGCGCTCGACTGGTGGCGCGGGTTTCGCTCCAGAGAGTTGACCTCCTTGATGGAGGCGGCGCAGGTGACCAACCTGGATATCGCCGTGGCCTACGCGCAGATCATCCAAGCGGACGCACAGGTCGGCATCGCCGGAGCGCCACTCCTGCCATCCGTGACCGGAACCGCAAATGCCGAGCGTGTCCGCACCGCAGCCTCCACGGCGGGCGGCGCCACCACGCCACCCATTCAATATTCGCAATATAGCGTCGGCCTGACGGCGAGCTACATGCTCGATTTCTGGGGCAAGAACCGCGCGACACTCTACGCATCCGAAGAGAGCGCCGTGGCTGCGCGATACAATCGCGATGTCGTCGCCCTTACCACCCTCGCCACCGTCGCCAACACCTATTTTCAGATTCTGGCAGCGCAGGACCAGATCCGCGTCACCCGTCGTAACCTCGCGGCCGCGCAGCGCATTCTGGATCTCATCCGCAAGCAATTCACCGGAGGAACCGCATCGCAACTCGACGTCTCGCAGCAGGAGGCACTCGTCGGGACCCAGCAGGCGGCGATTCCGCCGCTCGAAGTGACGCTGCGGCAGAACGTTGCCGCTCTTGCCGTACTCGTCGCGCGCGCACCTGCGGATTTCCGGGTGGCAGGCGGCTCGACGACACGGATCGCCGTGCCGCGCGTCACGCCGGGTTTGCCCTCGCAGCTTCTGTATCAACGGCCTGATATCCGGCAGGCTGAGGCACAGCTGGAATCATCCGGCTTCAGCGTCGATGCTGCACGCGCCGCATTCTTCCCGCAAATCCAGCTCACCGGCCAGACCGGTTGGCAGAGCGCATCGCTCGCAGCACTGTTCGGACCGGGCGCGTGGTACTACATGCTCGCGGCGAGCCTCACTCAGCCGGTTTTCGATGGCTTTCTTCTGAGCAGCCAATTGAAGCAAGCAAAGGGCCTCCAGCTTCAATACCTGCTGACCTACCGTAAGGCCGTGCTGTCGGCCTTCGCCGATGTTGAGAAGGCACTCGTCGCCCTTCATCAATACACGTTGCAGGAACGGCTGCAGAGCAGCGTCGTCGCAGCATCCCGCACAGCTTTCGACGTCGCCGAAACGCAGTTGCGCGGCGGCACGGTCAACCTCGTCACCGTCCTGCAAACCCAGCAGGCGCTTTTCAACGCGGAGAATACGCTGGTGCAGGTCCGACTCACGAAGCTGCTGGCGGCCATCAGTCTGTTTCAGGCCCTCGGCGGCGGCTGGCTACCGCCAGTAGCTGCGTCGCCCAGGACGCTTCCACGCTGAATGCCAACGCAGTGTTCCAACGCGAACTGAGTGCAATTTCGACGAAATCCCGATCGACGTCAGCGGCTCGCGCTATTGCTCAGGAAGCAACGGCGACGCCTGTAACCACCAATATCCATAGATCTTTCACAAATTCGCTCGCGACTCGACCTTTCTTTGGCTTGGCATCGTCACAGACCATTTTTGTAGTGCTTCCATATGTATTTGTTGGTCATGCCCTGATAGTTGAGTTGAGTAGAGGCGCGGCGACGTGCATCCCAAGCATGCAAAGGTGGATGCACGCCGCTGTTCACGACTTCTACTTTCTTGCCACGCTGTATCTCGGCACCTCATCCCAGGTTGGACACTCATGCTGTTCGACTGGAACGTCAAAAGGTTGATAGTTTGTTTTGTCTATCACAGCCGGCTTGAGCTGGGCCTCCTTCAAAGTTGGCTCCTTGCGCAGCGCGCGGATGGCGAACATCGTACCAATGCAGCCTTTGACGAAGCCGCTTTACTATCCGGCCAAATAGTCATCGACTGCGCGATAGCGGAGAAGCAGGGGCGTCGCCCCCGTCATCGACTTCGTCCGGCGTTGTAGGCACCGTAGCCGAGCTGAAGCAAAAAATTCTCAGGTACGACAACATTGTTGGCGAAGGAGACGAGGCGCGCACCATGCAGGATTTCAGGCGAGATCGCGGCGAGGTTTTGCGTGTTCAATGCCGAAGCGAAGGCGAGGTCCGGATTGTGCTTGCGGAGCAGGTTCCCGAGTGGGTGCTGTTGCTGGACTGCTTCGATCAGCAGAATGATGGCCTTGAGCATGTCACACGTCGCTCGGCCAAGAAACGCGTTAAGCTAACAGCTTTTGGCGGCAAGCTCATCGGCTGCAACAACTAAGTTTCAAACGTCATCTCTGGATATTTTCCCTGACCGCTCAGAAGTTGGTTGGCATCATCTTTTCTAATCGACGAAAATTCAGGATGATGAATAATTGACCTTCGTTCAGCTTCATTGCCGCACGATCATCGGAAGTTTTTCGCCCGGTTTCGCTATTCGAAAAGAAGCGCCAGTTTCAAATTCGCAGCATGCTTTGCTTCAAACATAAAATGGGTAATCGTTTTAACACGATAGAACGATAAAAATATCTTGCTGACAATCCGACCACACGTCGTGAAACACGACACTTCAACACGAAGCTCGTGCTGTCCGACGCGGACCGTCGAACAATTCAAAATCTTGCCACATCATCTGTTCAGATGACGCATCGCGACGGTCAGTTGCCCACTCTTGCGCGCAGGGCGACCGGAGACCGTCATGCGATCTGCAACCAGCACGTCCGACACCACATTCCCACGCGCGCGATCCGCGCGTTCAGAAGCGCTGGTTACGCCTCTCGTTCTCACAGGGGTTTTTGCCGCCGCTCAGGTCGGTAAGGCGATCATCTGCATGCCGGCTATCCGGCTGGAGATGCTTCTTGGTCTTGATGTCGCGGGGTTGTTGGTCGCGGTATTCGCAACGCTCGGCGCGTTAGGCGGCGTCGGTGCGGGCGCGATCGTCTCCCGCATCGGTCTCCACCGATCGCTCGTCGGTGGCTTGTCGGCAATCGCGGCCGGGAACCTGCTGGGCTTTTATGCTTCGGATGCCGAGACGCTGCTCGTGGCGCGCATCCTGGAAGGCATAGGGTTCTTCGGCGTGGTCCTATCCGTGCCAAGTCTGTTGGCGGGTCTGCTGTCGGGAGCTAACCGCAATTTCGTGATGGCCGTCTGGAGCGCCTACATGCCGACCGGCATCATGTTGATGTTGCTGCTTGCCCCGGCCCTGCCTGTTATTGGATGGCGGAATCTGTGGCTTGCCAACGGTGCCGCTGCCATGGTCCTCATGATTTTCTGGAGCGTCAGAATTGGAGCCGTGACGTCGATCGAAACTGCGAACGGAAATCAACGTACCGATATCTGGATCAAAAGCGCGATCAAGGTGCTCGGCAAGAAGCAGTGCATCGCCGCTGCAGTCGCATTTTTCGCATATTCCTGCCAGATTTTCTCGATGTCGTTTGCGCTTCCGCATTATCTGACATCGATCTATGCGATATCGATCGGGACCGCGGGACTGCTCAGCGGATTTGTCCTGGCGGTGTCCGTGGCAGGGCACGTCGCGTCCGGTTATCTGTTGCGTGCGGGGCTTCGGATATGGGCGTGTGTGGCAGTTGCGCTGCTGACTTTCTCCGTTCTGAGCATCTACATTTACAGTACGGCGCTTTCCACTTCCGCCACAATCATTCTCGCCGCAATTTCGCTCGGTGTCGGCGGCCTCGCTCCCGGCGCGCTATACGCGAGCGCGCCTCACATCTCACCGACTTCCGACAGTGTCCCGACGACGATCGGCTTGCTTCAGCAGGCGAGCAATCTCGGACAATTGGCCGGACCCATGATGGTGGGAGCGCTCGCGGCGCATTTCGGGTGGCCGTCTGCGGCATTCGCCGTGGCGCCGATCGCTATCGCGGGTTCTCTAACCAGCATTTTGCTGCGCGGTGCTGAAAACAAATAAGTTTGGCTGCCGGAACCAGGCCGGACAATAGCGATTTTGCTGCACTCACTCCGAAGTGCCGGATTGTTTCGAAGCAGCCGGATTTTGGTGCCGCCAGAACAGGGAGCCCCGGTCAAAGCCGTCGGCTCTGAGCCGCGCTTCCTGCCAGTCGCGGTCCTGCTGACGGACAAGCGCGCGGTATTGCCGTGGCGGCAGGCCAAAGCGCGCGCGGAATGCCCGGCTGAACTGGCTCGCGCCGCCGAAGCCGCAGCACCTGGCAACGTCCATCAGCGATTGCTCGTCCTTCTTGTCGGCCAGCAGCAGCCGCAAGGCATGGTCGAGCCGATGCTGCAACAACAGGGCACGGATGCCGCCTTCTGCCGCCAGCAGCCGGTAGAGCGACGCGCGCGAAAGGTGAACCGCATCGGCAATCTCGCTGGGTCCGAGCCGCGTATTGGCAAGATGCGCGTCGATGTAATCGAGCGCCGCCTTTCTCCTCGACTTCACATGATCCGTTTCATCGCTCGCCAGCCATGCGCGGGCGTAGGCGTTCGTCAGCGCGACGATGCCCTCGATCGCCGCCTCGGCTTCGCTCACGGTTAGATCGTCGGCCTTGGCATAAAGCGACTGCATTGCAGCTCCGATCAGATGCGCTGCTCCGCTACCGCGCCGAAATACCAGGCCGTGCGGCTCCATGGCCAGCAGGGTCGCCGGCACGCTCTCGCGCGCGAGGATGATGATCAGATTTGTGTAGTCGGTGGTCACACTATGAAATGGTCGCGCATAATCGACGATCTGGACATCGCCTGATTCGACGCTACCACGTCTTCCGTTCCAGTCGTTGTCGCACCGGCCCTCAAGCTCAAGATAGATCAACAACTGGTCGGGGCTTTGCGCGACCAGCGCCGGCCCTCTTGTCATGGAGAATGCGGTCCCCTGAGAGCGCATCAGGATCGCGCGTGGTGTGTGGTAGGTGCGCGTCGAGAGAGTGAAGCGCTTTTCCTCGGACGGGTCCGGCAGCGATACCGTATAGATATGGGCAAAGGTGTCGCGAAACGCCTGCCAGACCTGTAGACCGAATTCACCTTGAGGATTACTGTCCAGCCCCTGCAGCTTCGGCGACGAGTCGCCCTCGTTCTCGTCCGCAGGCAGCATCGCTGGAGCATGTGCCAGCACATCATCGACGCTGATCTTGGCCATAGCGTTTCCCAAACCCAAGAATGCTTTTAACACGATCCGAGATACACGAGCGTCTGCATAAATTTGACGCCATAGATCAGCTTATTGACGCTACGTCTCAAAATCCAGCAGGGGGGAAAAACGGGGCAGCCGACCGTTTTGATCCCGGAAATCAATTCGTTGCCACACAGTCTCAATCTCCGGTTCGGCGTCAGTTTGTGCTTGAAATTTACGAGCGGAATGTCTCCCTTGCACTCTGCGCAACCGGGTCAGCCTGGGCGAGCCGCAACGTGCCGACGGACAAGGCCGGCCTCCGGTTGCAAAGGAGCCGAACGTGATCGATTTAAACGGCGTTTCCGCCGGGTCGCTGTCCGACACGATCGGCGCGATCTATGACTGCGCGCTCGACCCTCAGCTCTGGACCAACACCTGCCGAAAGATCGCAAACCTGTGTGACAGCACGGCGGGCGGCATTTGCGTTCACGATCTGCGACATACGCAAAACGATCAGTTGTTTGTCTTTGGATACCAGCAGAAATTTCTGGAAAAGCTTCGGGATTATTACGCGGCCAGTCCGATGGCGGCATCGGATGTCGTCGCGACCGTCGGCGACGTCAAGGCGCTCTCCTTCGAGAGTATCGAGCTGTATGAAAGCCGGTTCTTTCACGACGTGCTGCAACCGTTCGGACTGCGCGATATTGTCTGGTTTCCGGCCTTGCGGACCGAAGGGCGCATGGCATCCCTGCACGCATCCAGATGCGGGACGGCGCCGCGATATCGCGAGCGCGAGATCAGCCTGTTCAAGCTACTGGCCCCGCATGTCTGCCGCGCGCTTGTGATCTCCGACATGCTCGATATCAGGGCGCTTCGTTCTGACATGCTTGAAAGGACGCTCGACGGGCTCGCTTCAGGCGTTTATCTCACCGCACGCGACGGCCGCGTCGTCTACATGAATGCGGCGGCGCAGCGTCAAGTCGGGACCGGCAAATCCATTCGCATCGTGAACAGCCGAATATCCGCCGTCGATCCCGGGACGCGGGCCGCTCTGTCGAGGGCCATCGACGAGGCGGCGGCGGGCGATATCTACGACAACGGGCGCGAACATTCCCTGGCGATCCCGAATGTCGACGGAGGGCCAGGCTACATCGGAACGCTTCTGCCGGTATCGCGCGGCCAGCGTTGCAATATCGTTGCCCCGCTCGCTGCATCTGTCGCCCTCTTCACCAAAGACCCCGCCGAAGCGCCGCTGCTGCCAGGCGAAGCCTTTGCGAGGCTCTACAAGGTGACGGGAGGCGAACTGCGCGTACTCCTGGCACTGGCGCAGGGGCTTGGCGGAAAGGAAGCGGCGGACTTGCTCGGCATCAGCGAGCCGACCCTACGCACCCACTTGCAGCGCATCTTTTCCAAGACCAACACGATCCGGCAGTCCGACCTGCTCCGCCTTTTTCAGAATGCGACGCCGCCGGTTCGGAGCACACAGCAGCCTGCTCTTCATCCTTGAAAAGAAGCGGCGCGACAGCCGCATGCCCGCCCCCTGTAACCGACGAGCCGAATGGCGGGTCGGACCAAAGCGGGACACCAGAAACCACATCATCGATTCCGATGACGCGGCTCTGCGGCCGATTGCCTAACATCACGCATCTATTCGTGTGGAGCCGGAGACGCAGTCTCAGCTTGCAAGGCCGGGCGAGATTGCGCGCTTCCATGATGAGGAGATGATCGATGGCAGTAAGAGCTGCTTGCCCGAAAATTCGACCGCGTCGCGTGTTGCCGATGCTGGTCCTCAGCGTCTCGTTGGCGGCGCCCGTCGCGGAAGCTCAATCGGAGGCGACGACGTTTGCCTTGGATTGTGCAACGAAAGAGATCGCGGTCATTACCGCTATTGAAGAGCACGGGGCCGCGGATGATGTCCTCCCGATACGTCTGAGCAAGGCCGGGCACACGATGTTTAACGCACGAATGGCCTGTTATGAGGGTCGTGTCGGCGAAGCGGTCGCTCTCTATGACAGCATTCTTTTCGATCTCGGCCCCATCGCATCCGTGCACCAGAAATGACAATACTCCTCCGTCTGGCGGCGCGGTTGCGCGCGGCGTTCGAAGCATCGCGATTCCGTCTGTGCCGGCGAATAGCTCGCTGCGGGTTGGCAGCTATTGACTGATAACAAACCAACCTGTTGTCCAAAGTTGGAATCGCGCAAATCTACCAGTTCAACAAAGTATGAAATTCATTAGAAACTTTAGTTCGTTTCGAACTTCGGAACATGGGCGTATGGTAGTTTGGGGAATCGACATTACTCACTCAACATTGAGCTCGAGTATTTGCCTCTTCGTCCTTAAGGCCGACGGCTTGTTAGGCAGAAATGCCGGCTAAAGCGACGTCGATCTGCTATACCATTTTTCGCCGACGGGGCTGCAAGTGCCATTCTGTTGCCTGTCTCCGAATTTTCCTGGTCTAGCGCGTTGTGCCGGGAAATCTCCTAGATTCGTGGCTGCAATCAGTTCACGTCAAAACGTGCAGGAATTCCTGCATACTGCCGGCGATCAACACATCCCATAGCGTGTCGACGGACGACTGCCGCTTAGACGTGAAATTGAACAGGTTGCTAGCTGTCGACAGGGATGGTCACGGGCTCGCGACCATCGACTGTGCAGCTCCGCCTTTCGTTGTTTCGTACGCCGGCGCTTGATGCAAATGAAAGTCGACAAGCGGACCCGGCGCAGCCGTCCGCAGAACCGCTGCTCGACGAGGCAATCCGCTGGCTGCGGACCGCCACCCGTATACCCCTATCGGCAAGGCTGCCGGAGCGGCGAAACGCCGGAACCGTTCAGCTTCCAAGCGGAACTGCTCGATGAAGCAGCCTGTCACCTTCGCCTGACGGTGAAGGGCGTTTTGCGGCCGTGTTTCTCCTTTCGCAATGAAGCACCACCACTGCTGCGACATGTGCGAGCATCATCCCCCCGAAGGCAAAACCACCAAGCAAGGTATACATTGTCATCTTTGCTCCCCGGCACATAACCATCTCGTCGCCGTCAACATCCTTGCGGACCGGAAGCATCACCACGAAGGCGTGATTGATCTCCAGCAGTTCGTATGGATCGCGGACGCCATAAACGGGAGCCACACACTAGCCAGTCGACTGTAGAGACTGCATCATCGGAACCGATGACGGCTGACTCCAATGATGCTCCCGCACCGCCCTATAAATGACGACCAAAGCCAGCGCGTCCATCATGCCGGCAGCGTTGGCTTTCAAGACAAGCGCAAGTCCGATCATGATCTTGCCAATGCCGATCGCTGTATCGAGGCCCAACGTGTAGAATGTCAGAACCGATCTGCCGCCTTTGAAATGATCCTCCCTGAAGTATGGCTTGGACAAGGAGGATAGGATCAATGTCGCCATCCGCAGCGATATCGGGCGGCCACATAGACGACGTTCAGAGTGAACGTGAGAACGCTTTACGCTGTGACAAGCGGCAGCGCCAATCACCGCTGGCAATTTTCCCAGATCGGTCGATGTACTGCCGATCCGAAAAGCGGAAGTTGGCGCGCCACCCATGCACGAGCACGAACCTCAGCATCGCATTGTCTCCAGCAAGTTTCCGGCATGAGCCACGTGAAGCGGGCTCATGCCGGAGCTTTACGGGTCAGAACGGCTTTTCCGCCTGCAGCCGTTTCACGGCTTCCTGGGAGATGCTGGTATCGAAGATCCGCTCGGCGCTGACCTTCTTCTCGATATAGTTGTAGTAGTCGGCCCAATAGTCCTGCATCTTCATGACGCCGGCGATATTCGGCATGCCGTCCTCGCTGGTATAGGACCAGTGCGGCGCAATGGCGCGAACTGTCTCCGCCGGCAGCGAAGTGGTCCGCGCAAGGATCTCGACGATATCCTTGTGCTTGTCCGGATCGCCGGCGGCGGCGTTGAATTCCTTCACACCCTGCAGATAGGCCATCGCAAAGCGCACGAGCACATCACGCTTGTCCTTGAGCAGGCTCTGGCGCGTGGCGATCATGCCGATCGGGCCGTTCGGTTCGATCTTGTCGGCGCTGATGATCATCGGACCCCAGCCGCTCTTCTCCGCGAAATATCCGAACTGGTAGGAGATGTCGGTGGCGTCGATCTGGTTCTGACCCAGCATCTTCATCAGGTCAGGCTGCGGTACGTTGAAGACCCACTGCACATCCTTGCGCGGGTCAAGACCGGCCTTCTGCAATGCCAACGAGAACATATACTGGTTGATGGAACCCGTTCCGCTGACGCCGATCTTCTTGCCCTTCAGCTTGCCGAAATCTGCGACCGATTTTACGCCGGAATCGTATAGCGCCTTGGTGACATTGATGACCGAATAACCGCGACCATCCTTGTTGTTGCCGCGATCGAGAATGGCGACGAGCGGCGCGCCGCGCGCGATGCTGTTGAACAGGCTGGCATTGGCGGTCATGAACGAGACGTCGAGATCGCCAGCGATCAGCGCCGGCACCGCCTGGGAGCCGTCGATGAACATCTTAGTCTCGATCTTGAGGCCAAGCTTTTTGAAATAGCCCTTTTCGTTAGCGATCAGAAAGCCGCCGCCGGTGATGAAGGGGCCTTCTCCAACACGGAGCACGTCCGCTGCTTGCGCTGACGTGACTCCCAGAAGCGCCAGTGACAAAGCCGCTCCGGCGACGGTGCGTGTAAAAACAGAACTCTTCATGATTTCCTCTCTGGAAAAGTGCGTTGTCTTGATTTTCCGTCAGCCGGCATATGCTCATGAAACCAACCGTGGCACGAGCGCCAGCAATTCCCGAGGCGTGACGTGGGCGGCTGCGCCCATGTCGTTCCCGGCTAAACGGATTTCTCGGATGGATTTCATCCGCTTCCCCCGAAGCGAATGTGGGCGTTGTTATATTACCCGTTCTTGTGACGGGTTTTGTCGCTGGGTAGTCCGGTTGAATTGTCAATGTTAAATATCTTAATGTTGATATACTTGAACGATGTGGCAATCCTGTCAAGCACGCGGAAATCGGCGCGAAAAAAAATCTCACGTGTCAGTATGGGTGCGCAGAATGGAGAACCGATCTAGTGCACCGATGCCGACGCTTTTTGGAGACCAGATTTGAAACACACTCTTGAGGCCACGCCGCAGACGGTTCACTGGGGTTATCTGGATGCTTCGCTGCCGCCAGCGCTCACCATTGCGTCGGGTGATCGTGTGAGCGTGGATTGCGTCTCCGGATTGCCCGGCATGTTGCCGGCGCCGGACAGCGGCTTCACGATCCCGGATAATCTCACTGCGATTCTGGCGTCGGTGAAGAAAGATCTGGGCGTTCATATCTACACCGGTCCGATCGGTGTGGAGAGTGCACGACCGGGCGATGTCCTTGAAATACGCATCCTGAATATCGAGATTCGGCAGGACTGGGGCTGGAATTTTTTCCGCAGCTATATGGGCACGCTTCAGGAGGACTTCCCGTATTTCCATCTGACGATCGTGCCGCTCGATTGCGCATTGCAGGAGGTGGCGATGCCGTCCGGCCTGCGGGTGCCGATGCGGCCGTTTTTCGGCCAAATGGCGGTCGCTCCGCGCGCTGAGTGCGGCCGCGTCAACAGCAAGGAACCGCGTGAGTTCGGCGGCAATCTCGATTGCAAGGAGCTGACCGCGGGCAGCACGCTGTATCTGCCGGTGCAGACGGATGGTGCGCTGTTTTCGGTCGGCGACGGCCATGCTGCGCAGGGCGATGGCGAGGTCAACGGTACGGCCATCGAAACCGCATTGCGCGGGACGTTTGAATTCCATCTGCACAAGGATCGTCGTTGGGCCGCGCCGCGTGCGGAAACCCCGACGCATTTCATCACGTTCGGTCTTGATCCGAGCCTCGACACCGCTGCCAAGCAGGCGCTTCGCAATATGATCGACTGGGTTGTCGAGATGACCGGCATCGAGCGGAGCGAAGCCTATTCGCTGTGCAGCATCGCTTGCGATCTGCGGGTGACGCAGACGGTCAATAACGTTAAGGGCATCCACGCGATGATCGAGAAGTCGATCCTGTTACGCCGGGGATAGCGGGCTGCTGCTGCAATCGTCACTTTGCCCGCTAATTCCGCTCCTGCCAGTAGCGCGGGTGTGGTCCCGGTCATCTTCCGGAAACTGATGGAGAAATGGCTCTGGCCGGAGAAACCGACGGCGAGGGCGACCTCCGCCAGCGGCATATCGCTGCCGGATAGCAGTTCGCGGGCGCGGCCGATCCGCGATGTCATCACATATTGATGTGGTGAGAGGCCGGTGGCAGCGCGCAAACGTTTTGTAAATTGCAGCGGGCCGAGGCGGATCAGTCGCGCCAGTGTCGAGACGTTGAACTGCCGGTTGATGCGGAAGACACTGGCATCTTCCGCTCGAAGCAGTTCACGAAAGCCATCGAGCAAATGTCCGACAGCCAATCGGGCAACACCCACG
>DATMEV010000049.1:0-12185 GCA_035556795.1 Pseudolabrys sp.
TGCTCATTCTCGTGGGATCATGTTCGCTCGCGGGATCACGCTGGCGCTGACAGCCGCCCGGCGACGTCCTCGGCCAGCGACAGCGACGAGGTCAGGCCGGGCGATTCGATCCCGAACAACTGCACCAATCCGTCGAGCCCATGCTCGGCCGGTCCCTCGATCAGGAAGTCCGCCTGCGTCTCGCCGCGGCCGGTAAGCTTCGGCCGGATGCCGGCATAATCGGGCGTCAGCGTGTCGTCGCGCAGCCCCGGCCAGTAGGTCCGCACCCGCGCATAGAACGAATCGGCACGCCGCGGATCGACATCGTAATTTTCCTGTTCGATCCATTCCGTGTCGGGGCCGAAGCGCATGCGGCCGGCGAGATCGAGCGTTACATGCACGCCGAGACCGCCATCGACCGGCATCGGATAGATCAGCCGCGTGAACGCCGGGCGGCCAGCATAGGAAAAGTAATTGCCTTTCGTCAGCACCAGCCGCGGCACCCGCGATGGCGGATAGCCGTCGATCCGCCGTGCCAGCGCCTGCGCGCCCAGTCCGGCGCTGTTGATCACCGCATCGAAGTCGAATACGTCGCCGCCGGCAAAGCGCACCGACCATTGGCCGTTGCGACGCGTCATCGCCTCGGCACGGGTGTTGAGCGCGATGGCGCCGCCGTGGTCTTCGATATCGCCGCGCAGCGCCAGCATATAGCCATGGCTGTCGATGATGCCGGTCTCCGGCGACAGCAGCGCCGCAACGCAGGACAACTCCGGTTCAAGCGCGCGCGCTGCGGCGCCGTCGAGCAGTTGTAACCCTTCGACGTCATTGGCGAGCCCTTGCGCATGGATCGCCTCGACCCTGGCGCGCTCGTCATCGTTGGTGGCGACGATCAGCTTGCCGCATTTGCGATGCGCGACGCCATGCGCGGTACAATAAGCATACAGCAGCCGGCGACCGGCGACGCAGTGACGAGCGCGCACCGAGCCTGCCGGATAATACATGCCACCGTGAACGACCTCGCTGTTGCGCGACGACGTACCGGTACCGATCGCCGCAGCCGCCTCGGCGACGACGACGTCGTTCCCACGCAACGCCAGCACCCGCGCCGCCGCAAGACCGACGATGCCCGCCCCCACCACCAGAACCTGCATGCAGCCGCCCCGTTCCCGCCAGTTTCACGGCCCCTCTTAGACCGGCGAACAGGGAAAGGAAAAGCCGTCGGAGATGCGATACCAGGCACCCGCTCTGCGGCGCCGATATGCATGTTGATCATGGCATGCATGATCACATATTCGCGAATGGAGCACCTGTTCCGCCGAATCCGTTCGTTGTTCCTAGATGAGGTCATAAGGCCAGCCGGGAGTGACACCATGCAACCGCTACGTTTTGCGTTCGTCGCATCACTGCTGACCAGCCTGGCGACATTTTCGCCGGCCTTCGCGCAAGTCCCGCCACATCCGGGCAAACCTGCCGCCCGTCCCGCGCCCCCAAGAGCGGCACCGGCAAGACCGCCTCAGGCGAGGCCGGCGCCGATGGCAAGACCGGCGCCGATGGCGAGGCCAGCGCCTCAGGCAAGACCGCCAATGGCGCGCCCCGCGCCGGTAGCAAGGCCTCCGATGGCAAGACCCGCCGCGCCGCGCCCGGCCCCCGCGCCCCGCGTCGCCGCACCGCCACGCGCCGCACCACCGCGTCCGCAGGCCGTGCGCCCGGCCGCGCCAGCCGCGCCTAACCGGGCGCAGCGCATCGAACAGCCGCAACGTCCGCAGCAACGCCAGACCGTGACGCCGAACGCCGCATCGCCAAACATCGCTCAGCCGGGCGCCGCGCAATCCAACCAGGCTTTGCGCCGGCAGCAGATCGAGCAGCAGACGCAGGAACGGCGTCTTCGTCAGCGCGAGGATCGCGCCGAGCGTCTGCGCGAGCAGCAGGAGAACCGCGCCCTGCGTGCGCTGCCGCCATCACAGCGGGCGGCACGCCGCGAACAGTTGCAGCAGCAGCGCGGCGACCGTGCCCAGCAACTCCAGCAGCAGCGCGCCCTGCGCCTGCAGCAGCGCCAGAACGCCGGGCAGACCGGCCAGCAAGCGATCCAGAACCGGCAGGCGATTCAGCGCACCGCCAACCGACGCAACGGCGCACCGCGTGTTGATCCACAGGCGGCACGCCGCGGCCGTTTCGCCGCCGCGGCGCTGGCCGGAGCCGGCGTCGGCGCGGCCGCCACTGCCGCCAATGCAAACCAGATCGCCACCCGCCGCGCCGAATGGCAGCGGGCGCGCGCATCGCGGATGATCGCCCGGCACGCCTGGCGGCGCGGCTGGCGCGCCGCTTTCGTGCCGTGGGTCGGCGCCGTCTACTGGCCCTATGCCTATTCGGACCTGTTCGACTACACCTTCTTTCCTTACGCCTATGACGACGATTACTGGGCCTATGCCTACGACGACATGTTCGACGGCGTGTTCTGGGCGGACGGCGGGCCTTATGCGACCTATGCCGCCGCCCCGCCTTCTGGCGGCACGCCGCGCAACCCCGCGCCGTCGGCGGCGCAGGCCCGGACGGTCGACACCACCGCGCAGCAAGCCTGCCGAGAGCCGGGCCAGGGCGTCACCGCCTGGCCGTTCTCGCAGATCGAGCGCGCGGTCAAGCTGACCGACGAACAGAAGAAGCTGCTCGCCGACATGCAGGACGCGGCGAAGCAGGCAGCGGACACCTTCAAGACCGCCTGCCCCACCGATACGCCGCTGACACCGCCCGGCCGTCTGCAAGCCGTGCTGACGCGTCTGCAGGCGACGCTCGACGCCGTCACGATCGTGCGGCCGCCGCTCGATGCCTTCTACAATTCGCTGAGCGACGAACAGAAGGCGCGCTTCAACCTGATCGGGCCGACGCTCGGCCAAAGCACTGCCGACAAGACGGTGCGGCAGGACCTGATGGCGGCGAACCAGAAGTCCTGCAAGGACGCCAAGCCGGGGCTCGTCAACCTGCCGATCGAGAGCATCGAGGATGCGATCAGGCCGACCGACGCGCAGCAGCCGCTGCTCGACCAGCTCGAACAGGCGACCGGCAAAGCCGTCGAGCAACTGGCCGCCGCCTGCCCGGACGATATCGCGCAGACGCCGCCCGGCCGGCTGGCGCAGACCGAGGCGCGGCTGAAGGCGATGGTCGAGGCGGCGAAAACCGTGCAGCCGGCACTCGACGGGCTCTACGCCTCGCTTACCGACGAGCAGAAATCGCGTTTCAATACGATGAGCAGCGGCACGATCGGCGACATGACCGGCAATACGGCGGACGATGACAACTGAGCATCAGCCGAGCATCGCCGATGCGGGACAAAAAAGGGCGGTCTTTCGACCGCCCTTTCCCGTATCGATGGCGTCTCCGTCTATTCGGCGGCGATACGCACTTCCGGCGCCGCCGCACGCACATCCGCCGTGACGTGCTTCTCGAACTTGGTGAAGTTCTCCTGGAACATGCGCACGAGATCGCGCGCCGTCTTGTCGAACTCCGCCTTGTTCTGCCAGGTCTTGATCGGGTTGAGCAGATGCGGCTCGACGCCCGGCACCGACGTCGGCACCGCGAAGCCGAAATACGGATCGGTGCGGAAATCCGCCTGCTTCAGCGAACCGTTGAGCGCCGCCGTCACCAGCGCGCGCGTCGCCTTGATCGGCATGCGCCGGCCGACGCCGTATTTGCCACCGGTCCAGCCGGAATTGACCAGCCAGCAATCGACCTGATGCTCGGTGATGTATTTGCGGAACAGCTCGCCATACTCCGCCGGCGGACGCGGCAGGAACGGCGCGCCGAAGCAGGTGGAGAATTCCGGCACCACGCCCTCGACGCCCTTCTCGGTGCCGGCGACCTTCGCCGTGTAACCGGAGAGGAAGTGATACATCGCCTGCGCCGGCGTCAGCTTGGCGATCGGCGGCATAACGCCGAAAGCATCGGCGGTGAGGAAGATGACGTTCTTCGGATGGCCGGCCATGCCGGTGCGCGACGCGTTCGGGATCGACTCGAGCGGATAGGCCGAGCGGGTGTTCTCGGTCTTCGACTGGTCGGTGTAGTCCGGGACCCGCGTCTCGGGATCGAAGCCGACGTTCTCGAGCACGGCACCGAACTTGTTCGTCGCGTCCCAGATCTCCGGCTCCGCCTCGTGCGACAGGTTGATCGTCTTGGCGTAACAGCCGCCTTCGAAGTTGAAGATGCCGTTCGGACCCCAGCCGGTCTCGTCGTCGCCGATCAGGATGCGGTTGGGATCCTGGGACAGCGTCGTCTTGCCGGTGCCGGAGAGGCCGAAGAACAATGCGCTCTCCTTGCCGTCGTGGCTGACATTGGCGGAGCAGTGCATCGGCACGACATTGCGCGCCGGCAGATAGAAGTTCAGCGTCGTGAACACCGACTTCTTCATCTCGCCGGCATAGGACGAACCGCAGATCAGCACGATCTTGCGGCTGAAATCGATCGCCACCATCGTGTCCGAGCCGTCGCGGCCGCCGTGACGCTTGGCATCCGGCCGGAACGACGGCAGATCGATGATCGTCAGCTCGGGCACGAAGCCGGCGAGCTCCGCGCGATCCGGACGGATCAGCAGCGTGCGAATGAACAGCGAGTGCCAGGCATATTCGGTGAAGACGCGCACCTTGATGCGATAGGTCGGATCGGCGCCGCCGTAGAGATCCTGCGCAAACAGCTTGCGGCCTTTGCAGTGCGCCAGAAAGTCCTGATAGAGATTCTCGAAGTGCTCCTGGCTGAGCTTGCGGTTGCCGTCCCACCACACGCTGTCGCGGGTGAGATCGTCGACCACGGTGTGCTTGTCCTTCGGCGAGCGCCCGGTGTGATGACCGGTTTCCGCGCACAGCGCGCCGCCCGCGACGATCGAAGCCTCGCCGGCCTTCACCGCATGCTCGTAGAGCGGCGCGTCGGGCAGGTTCCAGTGAATTTCCGCGAGTTCGTTTAAGCCGAATTTGTCAGCGCCATAAGCACTGTTACGCAAGCCGGTTTCTTTCACAGATGTCCTCCATTGCCGCGCGCATCGGCGCGCCGGCAGCACAGCTTCGGCAGCGGCTGATTATATCCCCTCGCTCCGAAAACGGCGCGACCATAGTAATGCGACGGGACGATGGGAAGTGAGGATTTCGAAGGCACGGCGGATCACAAAGCATAGCTGCGCTCATATTGCATCGCATCAAAACACTGGATGCGCGCGCAATCGCACCGAGTTTGCCGGACTTTTTGAATCCGCACCGCAACATGACCGGCTGCCGATCCAGACAGGCGGGACAATTTACCACTCCGATGATTTCGCCGCCGGAACCGCGGTCATGCCGATGCCGGCTTTGTCCTCGCTGTCGCCCGGGCCGATCCGGTCAGCGCGACCGCGCCTCTTCGGCCAGCGTCCGCAGAACCTGTCGCAAGTCGCCGGGCGACGTAACCTGCCGGCCGAAGGGCAGGCGCAGCGCCTGTCGCTCGAGCTGCAGATCGAGGCCGTCCGGATCGCAGCCGACGCAGCGCCATGCTCCGTCCGCCGCGCCGAGCAATCGCGTGGCATAGAGCCGGCATGCCTCGGCGTGCTCGGCTTTCATATGCGCGATCACCTCCGCTTCCGCCGCGAGCAAAGCCTCCGCATCGGTCAGATCGGTGAGCACCTCGGCCGGTGCGAGGTCGACGATACGACCGAAGCCGGCAACGAGGTGCACGCCGGCGATCCGCATCCGGTAGAAGGCGAAATCCGCGAAGCCGGCGAACATGTCCGATTCCGGCTGCCGGTCGAGATAACGACGGCGCATATCGGCATCGTTCGTCGCCGCCAGACGGCCGGCGATGCTGATGCGCGCGCCCTGCAACGGGTCGCCGGGTTTGCGTTCGTCGATCATCAGCGAAGCGCGCGCGTCGGCCGCGAGGTTGCGGGTATGGACCGCGAGTCGCGACAGCAGCAGGAGCGGCGAACCGTCGGCGGCCGTCGCGACATTGACCAGCGAGCAATAGGGATCGCCTGCCGGCGGCCGCAGCGTTGCCAAAGCGGCGCTACGCGCCTCGCGCAACAGAGTGCGCGCAGCGCGGACCGGATCGAATTGCGGATCGAGAGTCATGACGGATGCTTAACAAACCAGAACAAAGACTGAAACATGCGGTTACAGGGTTGATTTCATGCTGAAATCACCTAGTTGTTGCACAATAGACACATTTCAGCCCACGTTTCGGGGCTGATCGCCGGCGGGCACCCGTCAAATGATGAACAGGGGCAATCATGCCGACCATCGCACTTGTGGACGACGACCGGAACATCCTGACCTCGGTGTCGATCGCGCTTGAAGCCGAGGGCTACCGGATCATGACCTATACGGACGGGTCATCGGCGCTCGACGGCTTCAAGACCTCGCCGCCGGATCTCGCCATCCTCGACATCAAGATGCCGCGCATGGACGGCATGGAGACGCTGCGCCGCCTGCGGCAGAAATCCGACGTGCCGGTGATCTTCCTAACCTCCAAGGACGAGGAGATCGACGAGCTGTTCGGTCTCAAGATGGGCGCCGACGATTTCATCCGCAAGCCGTTCTCGCAGCGCCTGCTGGTGGAGCGCGTCAAGGCCGTGCTGCGCCGCAGCTCGCCGAAGGATGCCTCCGCGCCGCGCGAATCCGACACGGCCAAGATCCTCGAACGCGGCAATCTGCGGATGGATCCGGAGCGTCACACCTGCACCTGGAAGAACGAGCCGGTGACGCTGACCGTCACCGAATTCCTCATCCTCAACGCGCTCGCCGCGCGGCCGGGCGTCGTCAAGAGCCGCAACGCGCTGATGGACGCGGCCTATGACGACCAGGTCTATGTCGACGACCGCACCATCGACAGCCACATCAAGCGGCTGCGCAAGAAATTCAAGGTCGTCGACGAAGACTTCGAAATGATCGAAACGCTGTACGGCGTCGGCTACCGGTTCAAGGAAACGTAGCGCGTCCAGGTGGCGCGTACGGCGGGTTTCTCGTGCTCGAACGAACCACCGAACGGACAGACGGCAGCACGGCCTCCGCCACGACACCGCGCCCCGGCGCGGTGGACGAGGCGCCGCCGCGACGACGCCGTTTCCGCGCCGTGCGCCGTGCGCTGCGCTTTCTGTGGGAGCAGAGCGTCTCGTCGCTGACGCGGCGCATCATCATCCTCAATCTCGCCGGTCTGTTCGCGCTGCTCGTCGGCATTCTCTATCTCTCGCAATTCCGCGCCGGCCTGATCGACGCGCGGGTCCAGAGCCTTCTCGTCCAGGGCGAGATCATCGCCGGCGCGATCGCCGCATCGGCAACAATCGAGACCGATTCGATCACCATCGATCCGGAGCGTCTGCTCGAACTGCAGGCCGGCCAGAGCTACGGCCCGACCGACGATCTGCTCTCCGGCCTCGAATTCCCGATCAACCCCGAACGCGTCGCGCCGGTGCTGCGCCGGCTGGTCTCGCCGACGCGCACCCGCGCCCGCATCTACGATCGCGAAGGCGACCTGCTGCTCGACAGCCGCAACCTCTACGGCCGCGGCGACGTGTTGCGCTTCGAACTGCCGCCGCCGGATGCCGAGAAGCCCGGCCTGATGGAGCGCACCATCATCGCCATCCGCCGCTGGCTCAGCCGCGGCGACCTGCCGCCCTATCGCGAACTGGGGCCGACCAACGGCAAAGGCTACGAGGAGGTGGCGCAGGCGCTCAACGGCCTGCACGCCAGCATGGTGCGCATCAACGAACGCGGCGAGGTCATCGTCTCCGTCGCCGTGCCGGTGCAGCGGTTCCGCGCTGTGCGCGGCGCGCTGATGCTGTCGACGCAAGGCGCCGACATCGACGACATGGTGCAGGCGGAACGGCTGGCAATCTTCAAGGTGTTCCTGGTCGCCGCCGCGGTCATGGTCATCCTGTCGTTCCTGCTCGCCGGCACCATCGCCGGGCCGGTGCGACGGCTCGCCGACGGCGCCGAGCGGGTTCGCCGGCGCACCCGCGCCCGTGTCGAGATTCCCGACTTCACCAGCCGGCGCGACGAGATCGGCCATCTCTCGGGCAATCTGCGGGCGATGACCGACGCCCTCTATACCCGCATCGAGGCGATCGAGAGCTTCGCCGCCGACGTCGCGCATGAGCTGAAAAATCCGCTGACCTCGCTGCGCTCGGCGGTCGAGACGCTGCCGGTGGCGAAGACCGAGGACAGCCGCAAGCGGCTGCTCGACATCATCCAGCACGACGTCAAACGCCTCGACCGGCTGATCTCCGACATTTCCGACGCCAGCCGTCTCGACGCGGAACTGCAGCGACACGAGATCGCGCCGGTCGACCTGAAGCGGCTTCTGGAAGCGCTGGTCGTCGCGGGGAACGGCGTCAGCGACAGCATTTCGGTAAGCCTGACCTTCGAGGGCGACAAGGCCGCGAAGGCGTTCACCGTTCCCGGCCACGATCTGCGGCTCGGCCAAGTGGTCGGCAACCTGATCGACAATGCCCGTTCGTTCTCGCCGCCGGGCGGCAGCGTGCGCGTCATCTGCCGGCGGCTGAAGAACGAGATAGAGATCACCGTCGACGATGACGGCCCCGGCATTCCCGACGATGCCCACGACCGGATCTTCGAGCGCTTCTACACCGACCGGCCGCACCAGGGCTTCGGCCAGAATTCCGGCCTCGGCCTGTCGATTTCCAAGCAGATCATCGAAGCGCATGGCGGCCGCATCTGGGCGGAGAACCGCATGGTCGCCGACGCGACGACCGAACCGCGCGTCGCCGGCGCCCGCTTCGTCGTCCGACTGCCGGCCGTCTGATGGGCGACGAAGCCACGATCAGCGAGGCCACCATCCATGCCGGCGCAGTGCTGATCGGCGCCACGGCGCTGCTCATTCTCGGGCCATCCGGCGCCGGCAAATCGCTGCTGGCATGGCGGCTGCTGCAGAATGGCGGGGCCGCCGCCGCGTTCCGCTTCAGTAGGCTGGTCGCCGACGACCGGGCGCTGCTGACGGTGCATCACGGCCGGCTGCTGGTGCAGCCGGCGCCGGCGCTCGCCGGGCTGATCGAACTGCGCGGGCTCGGCATCCGCCGGCTCCCCTACGAGCCGGTCGCCGCCGTCGGCCGGGCGGTGACGCTCGGCGTGACCGATGCGCCACGGCTGCCGGAGAAGGCGGCAACGATCGCTTTTCACGGTATAAAAATACCTCACATGGCCTGCCGGGCTGATGTCGACCCGATGCCGTTGCTCGCCGGCTGGCTCGCCACCATAGAAGGCACCGATTGACCCGCGCGCGCACGTGCGCTACTCCGCCGCCCCTGTGCTTGGGAAAGTACTTGGGAAACGCGATCCTTTTTCGGACTACAATCCGTCTCAGCCCTAACCGGACCATAAGTCGCGATCCTGGAGCCGCAATCTTGGCCTCTCCTTCTCGCATTGCAGCAAACACCCTATATAACGGAGACGACCCGCAGCCCGGGTCAGGGGACAGCGAACGTACCCCGTTTCGCGTGGTCGAGAGCGCAGCCGCGCCCGGCGCCCGCGAGGAGTTTCGGATGATCGGCCTCGTACTGGTAACCCACGGACATCTCGCCACTGAATTCCGCGCCGCCCTCGAACACGTCGTCGGACCGCAGCGCCAGATCGAGGCGGTGACGATCGGCCCCGACGACGACGTCGAGCAGGCGCGCAAGGACATCCTGGCGGCCGTACAACGCGTCGACACCGGCAACGGCGTGGTCATTCTCACCGACATGTTCGGCGGCACGCCGTCCAACCTGGCGATCTCGGTGATGAGCCAGCCGAACGTCGAGGTGCTGGCCGGCATCAACCTGCCAATGCTGATCAAGCTCGCCAAGATCCGCGAGACCGCCTCGCTGCAGGACGCGGTCAATGCGGCGCAGGAAGCCGGCCGCAAATACTGCACCATTGCCAGCCGCGTCCTGACCGGCAAATGAACGACACGCAGCCCACTTCATCGCCCAATCAGAACGGCGCATCACCCGGCCCCGACGGCGCGCTGACCCGCGATTTGCTGATCGTCAACAAGAAGGGCCTGCACGCGCGCGCCTCGGCGAAATTCGTGCAATGCGTCGAGCAATTCAAGGCCGACATACAGGTGACGCGCTGTCAGGAGACGGTGGGCGGAACGTCGATCATGGGCCTGATGATGCTGGCCGCCGCGCCGGGCACCACCATCACCGTCACGGCCAAGGGCGTGGATGCCGCCCAAGCGATCGACGCCATCGCCGCGCTCGTTGCCGGGCGTTTCGGCGAAGACGAATAGAACGCGATCAAAACGCCATTTTCACGGCATTGCCTGCATTGCGGCATCCTCGCCGCTTTGTTATAGCCACGGCACACCCTTCCTGAAAATTCGTGCCGGATAGGAGCGACATGACCGCATCTGCAAAATCATCCGATCAAGGGCCAGCCAAAGATTACATCGTTGCGGATATCGGCCTTGCCGAGTTCGGCCGGAAGGAAATCTCGATCGCCGAATCCGAAATGCCCGGTCTGATGGCGACGCGCGAGGAATATGGCGCCAAGCAGCCGCTGAAGGGCGCGCGCATCGCCGGCTCGCTGCACATGACGATTCAGACCGCGGTGCTGATCGAGACGCTGACGGCGCTCGGTGCGGACGTACGCTGGGTGTCCTGCAACATCTATTCGACACAGGACCATGCCGCCGCGGCCGTCGCCGCCGCCGGCGTTCCGGTGTTCGCGATCAAGGGCGAGAGCCTCAAGGATTACTGGGACTACACCCGCAAGCTGTTCGAGTGGGGCGACGGCGGCGTGCCGAACATGATCCTCGACGATGGCGGCGACGCGACGATGTTCGTGCATCTCGGCCTGCGCGCCGAGAAGGGCGACACCGCTTTCCTCGACAAGCCCGGCTCCGAGGAAGAAGAGGTGATGTTCGCGCTGCTGAAGAAGACGCTCGCCGAAAAGCCGAAGGGCTGGTTTGCCACCATCGCCACCTCGATCAAGGGCGTCTCAGAAGAAACGACCACCGGCGTGCATCGTCTTTACGAGATGCAGAAGTCCGGAACGCTGCTGTGGCCGGCGATCAACGTCAACGATTCGGTCACCAAGTCGAAGTTCGACAATCTTTATGGCTGCCGTGAATCGCTCGTCGACGGCATCCGTCGCGGCACCGACGTGATGATGTCCGGCAAGGTGGCGATGGTCGCGGGCTTCGGCGACGTCGGCAAGGGCTCCGCCGCTTCGCTGCGTCAGGCCGGCTGCCGCGTGCTCGTCTCCGAGATCGATCCGATCTGCGCCCTGCAGGCGGCGATGGAAGGCTACGAAGTGGTGACGATGGAAGACGCCCTGCCGCGCGCCGACATCTACGTCACCGCGACCGGCAACAAGGACGTCATCACCGTCGAGCACATGCGCGGGATGAAGGACCGCGCCATCGTCTGCAATATCGGCCACTTCGACAACGAAATTCAGGTCGGCGGCCTGAAGAACATGAAGTGGAACAACATCAAGCCGCAGGTGGACGAGATCACCTTCCCCGACGGCCATCGCATCATCCTGCTGTCCGAAGGCCGCCTGGTGAACCTCGGCAACGCCATGGGCCATCCGAGCTTCGTCATGTCGTCGTCGTTCACCAACCAGACGCTGGCGCAGATCGAGCTGTTCACCAATCCCGGCAAGTACGAGAAGAAGGTCTACACGCTGCCGAAGCACCTCGACGAGAAGGTGGCGCGGCTGCATCTCGAGAAGATCGGCGTCAAGCTCACCAAGCTGCGCCCGGAGCAGGCGAGCTATATCGGCGTGAAGCAGGAAGGCCCGTACAAGGCGGATCACTACCGCTACTAAGCCTGCCAGACGGCAACGCGACAAGCATGCAACGGCCGGGTTCGTCCCGGCCGTTTTGCTTCGCGCGCCGGCATCCGCGATTTCGGGTTTATACATCCTGTCTGCTGATGCCGACAGGCGCGTGCACGGCCTTTCTCCCGCCTGCGTCTGCCGGCATGTGCTGCTGTCCCTTCCGCGCAGGCATGCGCATCGTCCCACGCACAGGCGCGCGCGGCCCTTTCCCACATGCAGGCGTGCGGATGCGCCCCTGTTGTTGACGGCGCGGGGATCGCCGGCGGTTTCCTGCTGGCCCCTCCCGGCGTTTCGGCACGCATGAGGGGCGACGGAGCGCCGAAGGCGCAACGTCGTGGTTTGTCCGCGCCGGTAAAAGCGCGAACGCGCATCGGTGAGGATGCGCACGCCTTGCGGCGCTCCGCCCGTCCTTTG
>DATMEV010000050.1:0-27106 GCA_035556795.1 Pseudolabrys sp.
CAGCACGGAGCGCCGCAGGGCGCGCGCGTCTTCCCTCGCCGGAAGATGCGCTTCCGTTGCCGTCGCGAGGCGGCGGCGGACAACCACGACGTTGCGCCCGAGGCGCTCCGTCGCCCCTCGCTGTTGCCGAGGGGAAAGAAAGAACGTCCGGCGCCCCCGCGCCGTCAAACAACAGGGGCGATCACGCATGCCTGCACGCGGGAGAGAACGATGCACGCCGCGCGAAGGCGGACGGCAAAGGCATTACGACGCATATGTGCGCGGAAAGGGCGTCGACGCATGTCTGCGCGCGCAAGCGTGCCCCTTGTTCTGTCGGTGCGCGGCCAATCCGTGCCACGCATCACCATCGAAAGCACGCCCTGCCGGCGCGCTTCGGAATGACGCTGGCCGAAGCGCGCGGCGCGGCGTCCGGCGATCGCGGTCGCGCGGCCGCCTATTCCGGCGGCGGCAGGAACATCACTTCGTATTTCGCCGACAGCGCCACGACGTCCGGCGGGTTCTGCTCCTTCATCGAATGGATCGCCCAGAACAGGTCGTAGAGCTTGCGGGTCGGCGTCACCCAGAAGAAGCACTTCACTGCCTGGTCCGATTTGTTGAACAGGCCGTGCGGGATGTTCATCGGCAGCTTGATGACGTCGCCGGCGGTCGCGACAAATTCCTTCCCGTCGATGACCGCGTCGAGCCGGCCTTCGAGCATGTAGATGAACTCGTCCTGCGTCGGGTGGATGTGCGGCGGAACGAAGGTGCCGGGCGGAAAGGTGGCGTGCCAGGCGAACGAGCCCTCGCTCAGTTGCTTGGGGACATAGGTCTGGCCCAGAATATTCCAGACGATACCGTCGAGGCCGGTATTGGCCTTGGTTACGCCCGCCATCATGGTCTGCATCGCACCCGTGCTCCTTTTGTCGTTCCTCATTCAATCATGGCGAAGCCCGTTCAGATACGGTTTTCGCCGCTGCCGCGCGCCGCATTTGTCATCAGCGTTAAATATCGCGCCCGTTCGCAATTCGCCGAAATCGGGGCTTCACAGCGGGATTGTTTTAAACCTAAAATATCCCGACGGCCACCTTGCGATCAGCCGCGGTGGCGCGTTTCCCGTCGAGCCTGTAAGAGGAGGCCGGGAAACGGTATGTCGGCGGCGGCTGTGCGATGCGGCAGACAACCAATAGAGGGGGATTTGCACATGAAGGCTCTTTCGGCTTCCGCAGCGGCACTTGCGCTGGCGGTAGGTGCGGCCAGCATCCTGACGAGCGCGACCGGCGCCGCGGCGCAGGAGAAGCTCAAGGTCGGCCTGCTGTTCACCTTGTCCGGTCCGCCGGCGGTGCTCGGCCAGCAGGCGCGCAACGGCTTCCAGCTCGCGGTCAAGGAGCTGGGCGGCAAGCTCGGCGGTCGCGACGCCGAGGTCATCATCCAGGATGACGAGCTCAAGCCCGACGTCGCCGTCACCAAGGCAAAGGCCTTCGTCGATCGCGACAAGGTCGATTTCGTCGTCGGCCCGATCTTCTCCAACATCCTCGTCGCGATCATGAAGCCGGTCACCGACGGCGGCGCCATCCTCATCAGCCCGAATGCCGGCACCTCGAACTTTGCCGGCAAGGAGTGCAACCCGAACTTCTTCGTCACCTCCTACCAGAACGACCAGGTGCACGAGGTGCTCGGCAAATATGCGCAGGACAAGGGGATGAAGACGGCGTTCATCATGGCGCCGAACTATCCCGCCGGTAAGGATTCGCTCGCCGGCTTCAAGCGCTACTTCAAGGGTGAGGTGGTCGACGAGATCTATGTGCCGCTCGGCCAGCTCGATTATTCCGCCGAACTGTCGAAGATCGCCGCCGCCAAGCCAGACGCCGTCTTCGTGTTCCTGCCCGGCGGCATGGGCGTGAATTTCGTCAAGCAGTTCCGCCAGGCGGGTCTTGCCGACAAGACGACCTTCCTCTCCGCCTTCACCGTCGATGAATCGACGCTGCCGGCGCAGCAGGATGCGGCCGTCGGCTTCTACGGCGGCTCCAACTGGGCGCCGGACACCGACAATCCGCAGAACAAGAAGTTCGTCGCCGCCTATGAAAAGGAATATGGCGCGGTGCCGGGCAGCTATGCCTTCCAGGCCTATGATGCGGCGATGCTGATCGACAGCGCGCTGAAGCAGACCAAGGGCGACACCAAGAACAAGGACGCGCTGCGCGCCGCGCTGATGAAGGCCGACTTCAAGTCGCTGCGCGGCAACTTCAAGTTCAACACCAACCACTATCCGATCCAGGACTTCTTCCTGGTGAAGGTGGCCAAGCGCGCCGACGGCAAGTTCCAGACCGAGATCGCGCAGAAGGTGTTCGAGAACTATGCCGATCCGCACGTCAAGGATTGCAAGATGAAGTGAGGCATCGCTCTCTGCCGTCATCCTGAAACGCAAGGCGCCTCGCGCCGGGTCTTGAAGGATGGCGGCAGGGGCCGGGCCGTTGCTCTTCGACGCCTGCCCGCGGCGGGCGGTTTCGGGTGACGGCGCAGCTTCCAAGATGTCTTTTTCGCTCTTCGTCGTTCAGCTTCTCAACGGCCTGCAGCTCGGCGTTCTGCTGTTCCTGATCGCCGCCGGGCTGACGCTGGTGTTCGGGGTGATGGATTTCATCAACCTCGCGCACGGCGTCCAGTACATGCTGGGCGCCTATCTCGCGGTGATGTTCTATGCGATGACCGGGAGCTTCCTGGCGTCGCTGCTGCTGGCGCTGCTGGCCTCGCTGGCCTTCGGGCTGCTGCTCGAATTCGTCATCTTCCGGCACTTGTACCATCGCAATCACCTCGATCATGTGATCGCGACGTTCGGCATCATCCTGCTGCTCAACAGCGGCGTGAAGGTGCTGTGGGGCGCGGCGCCGCTGACGCTGCCGATGCCGGAGCTGTTCTCCGGCATGCTGATGCTGCCGACCGGCCAACTCTATCCGATGTGGCGCGTCGTCATCATCATGAGCGGGCTCGCGGTGGCGGCGCTGCTTTACGTGCTGGTCAGCTATACGCGCATCGGCATGCTGGTGCGCGCCGGGGCCACCAATGCGCCGATGGTGTCGGCGCTCGGCGTCAATATCCGCCGCCTGTTCATGGTCGTCTTCGGCTTCGGCGCAATGCTCGCCGGCTTTGCCGGCATCATGATCGCGCCGATCCTGTCGGTTGAGCCGGGCATGGGCGACACGGTGCTGATCCTCGCCTTCGTGGTGATCGTCATCGGCGGCATCGGTTCGATCCGCGGCGCCTTCGTCGCAGCGCTGCTGATCGGCCTCGTCGATACGCTCGGGCGCTCGTTCTCGGTCGACATCCTGCGGCTCGTCATGGGGCCGTCGCAGGCGCGCACCGTCGGCCCGGCGATCGCCTCGATGCTGATCTATCTGCTGATGGCGGTGGTGCTCTATGCGCGGCCGAGCGGCCTGTTTCCTGCAAAAGGCCGGCGCGACAATGCCGTCTCCAGCCATGCGCTGGTGGCGCCGTCGGTGGTGCCGCCGTGGCGCTCCTTCGCCGGCTTCGGCATTCCCGCGATCATCTTTCTTGCCTTCGCTGCGGTGCCGATGGCCTCGCTGGCGCATGAAAGCTACATCCTCAGCCTGGTGACGCGGGTGATGATCGTCGCCATCGCGGCGCTGGCGCTCGATCTGCTGGTCGGCTACGGAGCGATGATCTCGTTCGGTCATGCCGCCTTTGTCGGGCTCGGCGCCTATGCGGCCGGCATCCTGTCGTCGCACGGGATCGGCGAGGCGCTGGTCGCGCTGCCGGCGGCGCTGCTGCTGGCGGCGGCCTTCGCCTGGCTCACCGGACTGGTGATCCTGCGCACCAGAGGCGTGTATTTCATCATGATCACGCTGGCGTTCAGCCAGATGGTGTTTTTCATCGCCACGTCGCTGGCGCCCTATGGCGGCGACGACGGCATGACACTTTCCGCGCGCAACACCGTGGCGGGCTTCTCGCTCTTCGCCGACGATACGGCGTTCTATTATGCCGTGCTGGCGTTGCTGATCGTCTCATACCTCGTCTGCCGGTCGATCGTCGGCTCGCGCTTCGGTCGTGTGCTGCGCGGCACCAAGGAAAATCCGACGCGCATGGAGACGCTCGGCTATCAGGTCTTCCGCTACCAGCTTGCCGCCTATGTCATTGCCGGCGCGCTCGGCGGCCTGTCCGGTTATCTGCTCGCCAATGCCACTGAATTCGTCAGCCCCGCTTACATGTCGTGGCAGCGCTCCGGCGAACTGATCATCATGCTGGTGATGGGCGGCATGGGCTCGCTCTATGGCGCCGTCCTCGGCACGGTGGTGTTCCTCCTGAGCGAAGAATGGCTGTCCAACCTCACCGAGCACTGGAAAGTGATCTTCGGGCCGATCCTGGTGCTGCTGATCCTGTTCTTCCCGCGCGGCATCGGCGGCATCATCACCGATCTCACACGGAGACTGCGCCGTGAGTGAGCCGGCTCTGCAACTGCACGCCCTGCGCAAGAATTTCGGCGGTCTGCGGGTCACCGACGATGTCGACCTGACGGTGATGCCGGGCGAGCTGCATGCGGTGATCGGCCCGAACGGCGCCGGCAAGACGACGCTGATCAACCAGATTTCCGGGCTGCTGGCGCCCGATGCCGGCCGTATCGTCTTTGCCGGCGACGACATCACGGCGCTGCCGGTGGATCGGCGCGCGGCGCGCGGTCTGGCGCGTTCGTTTCAGATCAACTCGATCCTGCCCGGCTTCTCGGTGCTGGAAAACGTCGCGCTGGCGGCGCAGGCGCGCGACGGGTCGAGCTTTCGCTTCACCGGCAATGCCGCTGCCGAAGCGCAACTCAATGCGCGTGCCGTGGCGGCGCTGTCGGAAGTGGGGCTTGAGGCGCGCGCGACAGTGCTGGCCGGGCATCTCTCGCACGGCGAGAAGCGGGCGCTGGAATTGGCGATCGCGCTGGCCATGCAGCCGAAGCTCCTGCTGCTCGACGAGCCGATGGCCGGGACCGGCCGCGAGGAGTCGGAGCGGCTGATCGCGCTGCTCAAGCGCCTGAAAGGGCGTTTCCCGATGATCCTGGTCGAGCACGACATGAACGCCGTGTTCGCGCTTGCCGATCGCGTCTCGGTGCTGATCTATGGCCGGGTGCTGGCCAGCGGCGATCCGGAGACCGTGCGCCGCGATCCGCAGGTCGTCGCCGCCTATCTCGGCGACGAGATGGCATGACACGGGATCGCGCGGCAGCCGATGACACGACAGATGGCACGACAGACGGCATGACGGGGTGAGGATGACATGCTGACCGTCAGCAATCTTCAGGCGGCCTATGGGCCGGCGCAGGTTCTGTTCGATATCAATTTCGTCATCGGCGATGGCGAGATCGTCACCATGCTCGGCCGCAATGGCATGGGCAAGACCACGACGATCAATACGCTGATGGGGCTTCTGCCGGCGCGCGGCGGCAGCGCCACGTTCGATGGCCTCTCGCTGATCGGCCTGCCGCCTTATCGCGTGGCGCAGGCCGGCATCGGTCTGGTGCCGGAAGGGCGGCAGGTTTTCCCGACCCTGACCGTCGACGAAAATCTGGTCGCCACGGCGGCGGCGCGCGGCAGGCCGCCGCGCTGGACGCGCGAGACGATCTACGCGCTGTTTCCGAAGCTGAAGGAGCGGCGCGGCAGTCTCGGCGGCCAACTCTCCGGCGGCGAGCAGCAGATGCTGGCGGTCGGCCGTGCGCTGATGACCAATCCGAAACTGCTGATCCTCGACGAGGCGACGGAAGGGTTGGCGCCGCTGATCCGCAACGAGATCTGGGCGTGCCTGGCGCAACTCAAGGCTGAGGGTCAGTCGATTCTGCTGGTCGACAAGCATCTCGATGCGCTGCTCAAACTCGCCGATCGCCATGTCATTGTCGAGAAGGGGCAGGTGGTCTGGTCGGGAACCTCGCAGGCGCTGACGGCGGACGCGACGATCCGCGAGCGTTATCTGCAAGTGTAGCCTGTTATCGCAAGTGTAGCCTGCAGGTATAGCCTCCAGGCGTAGCCTGCGCGTGGCGCCCGCTCGGTCGCGGCAGTTCCGTGACGCCAATTCAGTAACGCTGCGTTCCGCTTCACGGCGATCGTTGTGGCCGTCTATCCCGATCGCTCGGTCTTGCGCTAGACTGGCGCAAAATGACGCGATGCGTGGACATGAGGTGAATTTTGAAAACCGCGCGCAAGACAAGCTGGCAACGCGACCCGGAAGGCATGCGCAAGCGCATCCTGGAGGCGGCGACCGCCGAATTCGCCAATCACGGTTTTGGTGGCGCGCGCATCGAACGCATCGCCAAGGTCGCCGGCGCCAACAAGCGGATGCTGTATTATCACGTCGGCAACAAGGAGGAGCTCTATCTGGAGGTGCTGGAGGGGACCTATGTCGCCATCCGTGCCGCCGAGAAATTGCTCAATCTGGAGACGCTGGCGCCCATCGACGCGCTGGCCCGGCTGCTCCAGTTCACCTGGCACTACTATCTGGAGCATCCGGAATTTCTCTCGCTGCTCAGCATCGAGAACATGCACCGGGCGAAGTTCCTGAAAAAATCGCGCAAGGTGAAGCTGCTGCATTCGCCGTTCGTGCAACTGATCGACGATATTCTGCGCCGCGGCGTCGCCGATGGCACGCTGCGGCCCGGCATCGACCCCGTGCAGCTTTACATTTCGATCGCCAGCCTGTGCTGGTTCTATCTTTCCAACAACCGCACCCTGAGCACCATTTTCGAGCGCGATCTGCTTGATACTGAAGCAAAAAATGTGCGGCTGGCGCATATGATCGACATGCTGACGGCGGCGCTGCGACCGCCCGCGGCTCCGCCGTCCGGCCAACTTGACGCGCGAGCAAAAAAACATCTAGAATTTAACCGATGAGTTAAAAACCGGCGCGGGACGCCGGGGTGCCGGAGGTGGTCATCCGTGGCTGAGCAATCCGTCGTACAGCAATCCGCGTCGCGCAGCGGCGGACGCCGCATCGCGGCCATGCTGAACGCTGCCTGGCTGCGGCCGTTCCTGTTCCTCGTGGCGATGATCGTGCTGTGGGACGTGGTGATCCGGGTGTTCAACATCCCGCCCTATCAGATCCCCAAGCCCGAGGACGTGCTGCATACGTTGTGGACTGACTGGCCGCAGCTTCTGCAGCAGTCGATCCCGACGACCGTTGCGACGATCCAGGGCTTCCTGCTGTCGGCGGTGTTCGGCGTCGTCGCTGCGGTGATGATCGCCAGCTCGCGCACCATCGAAAGCTATGTCTATCCGCTGCTGGTGTTCTCGCAGTCGATCCCCAAGATCGCCATCGCGCCGCTGCTGGTCGTCTGGTTCGGCTTCGGCATGATGCCGAAGGTTCTGTGCGCCTTCCTGCTCGGGTTCTTCCCAGTGGTGGTTTCGGCGGTGCAGGGCTTCAAGTCGGTGGAGCCGGACATGCTCGATCTGGCGCGGGCCATGGAAGCGCGCCGCCTGCAGATCTTCCGCATGGTGGCGTTTCCGCACGCGATGCCGGCGATTTTCGCCGGGCTGAAAGTGTCGATCACGCTAGCCGTCGTCGGTGCGGTGGTCGGCGAGTTCGTCGGCTCCAACAACGGGCTCGGTTTCGTGCTGCAGCGTTCGATCGGCAATTTCGAGCTGCCGACGATGTTCGCTGCGCTGGTGGTGCTGTCGCTGATCGGTGTGGTGCTGTTCTGGGTTCTCGATGTCGTCGAGCAATGGATGATTCCCTGGCACGCCAGCCAGCGTCAGAACATGGTGATCGCGGCCTGACGGCCGTTGTCGGTGGCGATCTTCGCGGAGAGCGGAGTTCGTCAGGATGTCTGCTGAGAACAACGGGAGGATGCAATGATGAAAGGTTTTCTGGCGGCTCTGTTCGCCGTGCTGCTCGCCGGTCCGGCTTTCGCGGCCGACAAGGTGTCGCTGATGCTCAACTGGTATGTCTATGGTGAGCACGCGCCGTTCTACTACGGCAAGGAGAAGGGCTTCTTCAAGGACGCCGGCATCGATCTCGATATTCAGGAAGGCCGCGGTTCGGCGACGGTGACGCAGGTCGTTGCCGCCAAGACCCTGCAGTTCGGCTATGTCGACGTGCCGACGATGATGCGCGCCGCGGTCAAGGGCGCGCCAGTGATGGCGGTTGGCGTCGCCCTGCAGACCAACCCGATGTCGGCGATGGGCTTTGCCGACAAGAACATCCGCAAGCCGGCCGATATCAAGGGCAAGACCGTGGCGACGACGCCGGGCGATTCGATGTCGCAGATCTGGCCGCTGTTCCTGAAGAAGACTGGTCTCAAGGAAAGCGATTTCAAAACCGTCTCCGGCGACGCGGTGACCAAGCTCAACGCGGTCATCAACGGCCAGGCCGATCTCCTGCTCGGTTACGTCATGGACCAGAGCATGAAGATCAAGGACGCGACCGGCAAGGACGTCTATCCGATCAAGTTCTCCGATTACGGCGTCAACCTGGTTTCCTCGGGGATCATCGCCCACAAGGATCTCGTCAAGGAAAACCCGGATCTGGTGAAGCGCTTCCTGGCGGCGGCGACCAAGTCGCTCGAGGAAGCCTCCAAGCATCCGCGTGAAGCGGCGCAGGCGATCCTCAACGCCAATCCGAAGGGCGGCAAGATCGATACGCTGACCCAGGGCTTCGAACTGACGATCCCGCTCTACAAGGATCCGGCCGGCGGCAAGAACCGTCCGCTCAACGTCTCCGACGCCAACATGAAGGACACCGTCGACGTCATGGTCGAATATGGCGGCCTCGACGCCAAGGCGAAGAGCGAGTTCAAGACCTACTATACCAACCAGTATCTGCCGGGCAGCGGCAGCTAAGGGATCGTGATGGCTGCGCCGAACTTGAAGATCATCTCTTCAGACGCCGACAAGAGGCGCCCCGTGATCGAAATGCGGGGCGTCTCGAAGACCTATCGCACCGCCGACGGCGACGTGCCGTCGCTACGGCCGATCGACTTCACCGTCGGCGAGGGCGAGTTCGTCGTTGTCGTCGGCCCCTCCGGTTGCGGCAAGACCACCCTGCTGAAAATGCTGGCGGGTCTGCTGCAACCGACGACCGGCGAGGTGCTGGTTGAAGGCAAGAGCATCACCAAGCCGCATGGCGGTGTCGGCATCGTCTTCCAGACGGCGTTGCTGCTGCCTTGGCGGAACGTGCTCAGCAATGTGATGATGCCGGTCGAGGTCAAGGGCCTGCCGCGGGAGAAATACGAGCAGCGGGCGCTCGATCTGCTGAAGATGACCGGTCTGCACGGTTTCGAGCGCAAGCTGCCCTGGCAGTTGTCCGGCGGCATGCAGCAGCGTGTGTCGATCTGCCGGGCATTGGTGCACGATCCGAAGATCGTGCTGATGGACGAGCCGTTCGGCGCGCTCGATGCGATGACGCGCGAGAAGATGAATGTCGAGCTGCAGCGTATCCAGCGCGAAACCGGCAAGACGGTGCTGCTGATCACGCATTCGATTCCGGAAGCGGTGTTCCTCGCCGATCGCGTCATGGTGATGAGCGCGCGGCCCGGCGATATCGCCGCGGTCTACGATGTGTCGTTGCAGCGTCCGCGCACGCTCGACGTGATGGCAGACCCGATGTTCGTCGAGATGACGCAGAAAATCCGCAAGCATTTTTCCGACGCGCTTATCGATTAGGAAGAATGCTGCCGGCGAGTTGTTCCTTCCGTTCGGAAGGAGCGGGAGAGGTTTGTCTGTTGCGTCCCGCAAGGCGATCGACGCCGGAGACGGCGCGCCGGACGGGATATAGCGGAACCGGGAGCTTGACGAGACCATGACGCCGACCATCACGGTCAAGGACATCCGCCTGGCGGAGCGTATGGTGACGTTCCGTCACCCGTTCCGCTTCGGCGACGTCACGGTGACGGCGGCGCCGCAGGTCTTCGTCCATGCCGAGATCGAGGTCGACGGCGAGCGCTCGCTCGGCGCCAGCGCCGAGCTGATGGTGCCGAAATGGTTCGACAAGAACCCGGCGCGCTCGGTCGACGACACGATCGAGGAATTGCGGCATTCCCTCAGCCTGGCGCGGCAGTTCTATCTCGAGCCGCGCAAGCCACTGTCGGCTTTCGCGCTGCATGCGCTGGTCTATCCGCGCCAGATCAAGGCCTGCGCGGCGGCTGGCCTGCCGCAACTCGCGGCGCTTTACGGTCCGGCGGAGATCGACAAGGCGATCCTCGACGCGCTGCTGCGCCTGCTCGATCTGCATGTGTTCAGCGGTCTGGCCCGCAATGTCATGGGGCTCGATGCGCGCCTGACGCCCGATCTCGAAGCCGCTGCCGTGAGCCGGTTCCTGTCCGGCGGCAAGCGCCCGGAAACGATCGACGTGCGCCACACTGTCGGCATGATGGATGCGCCGCAGACGCTGCGCGAGGTGGCGGAGACGGATGGCTGCCGCTCTTTCAAGATCAAGCTGTGCGGCGACCCGGAGCGCGATATCGCCCGGCTCGGCGAGCTGGCGGCGGTTCTCGACGCGCCGGCGATCGACTATCGCGCGACGCTCGATGCCAACGAGCAATATGCCGAGCCGGCCACGCTGACGACGCTGCTCGACCGGCTCGAGGCGTCGGCGGCGCTGGCGCGCTTCCGCGAGCGCCTGCTCTATATCGAGCAGCCGCTGCCGCGCGAACTGACCTACAGGACGCCGCTCGGCGATGCCGGCCGTCGCTTCGCCTTCATCGTCGACGAAGCCGACGACAGCTATGATGCGTTTCCCCGCGCGCTGGCGCTCGGCTATCGCGGCATTTCGTCGAAGTCTTGCAAGGGGCTCTACAAGTCGCTGCTCAACGGCGCGCGCGCCGCGGCCGGGCAGGGGCTGTTCGTCTCGGCGGAGGATCTGACCTGCCAGGCCGGTCTTGCCGTGCAGCAGGATACAGCGCTTGCCGCGTTCATCGGCTGCACCCACATCGAGCGCAACGGCCATCATTACGTCGACGGTTTCGCGCAGACGCCGGCGGCCGAAGCGCAGGCCTTCCTTGCCGCGCATCCCGATCTTTACCGTAAGACCGACGGCGTCGTCCGCCTGGCCATCGACAAGGGCCGGCTGGCGCTCGGTTCGCTTGCCGCCACCGGTTTTGCTTCCGGCGTCGCGCCGGACCTGGTCGCCAGGATATCCGCGACAGACATCCCTCCCACGACCGAGTTACGAACCAAGGAGTTTGCGACGTGAGCACCCGCCGCCTCGGCATCATCATGAACGGCGTCACCGGACGCATGGGCACGAACCAGCATCTCATCCGCTCGATCGTCGCGATCCGCGACGCCGGCGGCACCGTTCTCTCGGACGGTTCGCGGGTGATGCCCGACCCGATCCTGATCGGCCGCAACGCCGAGAAGACCGAGAAGCTGGCCAAGACCTATAACATCGCCCGCTGGTCGACCGACCTCGACAAGGCGATGGACAACAAGGACGACGAGGTGTTCTTCGACGCGGCGACGACGCAGATGCGGCCGACGCTGCTGCAGCAGGCGATCGCCAAGGGCAAGCACATCTATTGCGAAAAGCCGATCGCCACTGGCCTCGCCGAGGCGATGAAGGTGGTGAAGCTGGCGCAGGAGAAGGGCGTCAAGAACGGCGTCGTGCAGGACAAGCTGTTTCTGCCCGGTCTCTTGAAACTAAAGATGCTGCGCGATTCCGGCTTCTTCGGCCGCATGCTCGCGGTGCGCGGTGAGTTCGGCTACTGGGTATTCGAGGGCGACTGGCAGGAGGCGCAGCGGCCGTCGTGGAATTATCGCGCGGAGGACGGCGGCGGCATCATCCTCGACATGGTCTGCCACTGGCGCTACGTGCTCGATAATCTGTTCGGCGAGGTGGAGAGCGTGAGCTGCCTCGGCGCCACGCATATTCCGGAGCGCTGGGACGAGAACGGCAAGAAGTACAAGGGCACGGCGGACGATGCCGCCTATGCGACCTTCCAGCTTGCCGACGGCGTCATCGCGCATATCAATTCGTCGTGGTGCACGCGCGTCTATCGCGACGATCTCGTCACCTTCCAGGTCGATGGCACCAACGGCTCGGCGGTGGCGACGCTGACCGATTGCGTGATCCAGCCGCGGCAGGCGACGCCACGGCCGATCTGGAATCCGGACGAGAAACGCACCGACGATTTCTATGGCGACTGGCAGCCGGTGCCGGACAACCAGCCGTCGGACAACGGCTTCAAGATCCAGTGGGAGATGTTCATCCGCCACGTCGCGGAGAACGCGCCCTACAAATACACGCTGCTCGAAGGCGCCAAGGGCGTGCAGCTCGTCGAATGCGCCCTGCAAAGCTGGAAGGAGCGGCGGTGGATCGACGTTCCCGCGCTCAAGGTGTGATCAACGGAGATTGGTTATGAACCAGCACGTCAGTCCGGCGCAGGCGCTGTCGTTGCGCCTGCCGCGTGCCGACGGCACGCTCGAAACCTTCAGGCTGTCGGAGCCGAAGGGCTTTCCGCAGAAAGCGTCCGGCGCGCTCAACCGCATCGCCTATGCGGCGGCGCATGTGGTCGCCGATCCGCTCGCCGATATCGACCCGTGGCTCGGCATCGCCGTCGACTGGGATCGCACCATGGCCTTCCGCGAGCATCTGTGGGATCTCGGTCTCGCGGTGGCGGAGGCGATGGACACGGCGCAGCGCGGCATGGGTGTCGACTGGCCGACGTCGCTGGACCTGATCAAGCGCTCGGTCGCGGCCGGCAAGGCGCGTGGCGGTGTCGTTGCTTCCGGCGCCGGCACCGATCATCTGGCGCCGGAGGATGCGAAGTCGGTCGACGATGTCATCCGCGCCTATGAGGAGCAGATCGAGGCGATCGAGGCGGCTGGCGGCCGCATCATTCTGATGGCGTCGCGGGCACTGGCGAGAGTGGCCAAGGGGCCGGACGATTACGTCAAGGTCTACGGCCGTATCCTCAAGCAGTTGCGCGAGCCGACGATCATCCACTGGCTGGGCGACATGTTCGATCCGGCGCTCGCCGGTTACTGGGGCGCGCGCGATCCCGATCGGGCGATGGATACCGCGGTGGCGATCATCAACGACAACGCCGCCAAGGTCGACGGCGTGAAGATCTCGCTGCTCGACAAGGACAAGGAAATCGCCATGCGCCGGCGTCTCGCCGAGGGTGTGCGCATGTATACCGGCGATGATTTCAGCTATGCCGAACTGATCGCCGGCGACGAGCAGGGCTATTCGCATGCGCTGCTCGGCATCTTCGACGTTATCGCGCCGGCGGCTTCGGCGGCGCTGGTCGGTCTTGCGGCCGGAGACCGCAAGCGCTTCGACGATATCCTGGCACCGACCGTGCCGCTGTCGCGGCAGATCTTCCGCGCGCCGACGCGGTTCTACAAGACCGGCGTCGTGTTCATGGCCTATCTCAATGGTCACCAGGATCATTTCACCATGGTCGGCGGGCAGGAAAGCGCACGCTCGACGGTGCATCTTGCCGAGATCTTCCGGCTTGCCGATGCCGCCGGGCTGCTGCGTGATCCGACGCTGGCGGTGGCGCGCATGCGTGCCGTGCTCGCGCCGCGCGGGGTGGAAGCCTGATGCGCGACCTCTCGGGCGGTCATCGCTGGCTGTCGCTCAATACCGCTACGGTCCGCAAGCAGGGTGACTTCGTGCAGATCGTCGATGCCTGCGCTCGCCACGGCGTGCGGGCGGTGTCGCCGTGGCGCGACCAGATCGCCGATGTCGGTCTCGATCGCGCGGTGAAGGCGGTCAGGGACGCCGGCCTCGATCTGTCGGGCTATTGTCGCGGCGGCATGTTCGTCGCCGATGCGACACACCGGCAGGCGGCGCGCGACGACAACCGCCGCGCGGTCGACGAGGCGGCGGCGCTCGGCTCGCCGTGCCTGGTACTGGTGGTCGGTGGCCTGCCGCAGTTCTCGCGGCCGGGCAGCGCCGCCTCGAAGAACCTCGCCGATGCGCATCGGATGGTGGAGGACGAGATCGCCTTTCTGCTCGATCATGCGAAGCAGGCGGGCATGCCGCTGGCGCTCGAGCCGCTGCATCCGATGTATGCGGCCGATCGTGCTTGCGTGAACACGATGCGTCAGGCCCTCGATATCTGCGACCGACTCGATCCGGCGCAGAGCGGCGCGCTCGGCCTCGCCGTCGACGTCTATCACGTCTATTGGGACTTCGAACTGTACACCCAGATCGAACGCGCCGGGCGCGAGCGGCTGCTCGCCTTCCATGTCTGCGACTGGTTGGTGCCGACGACGGACCTGCTGCTCGATCGCGGCATGATGGGCGATGGCGTTGCCGACATCCCGCGCATCCGCGCGGCGGTCGAGGCGCAGGGCTTCGACGGCTATGTCGAAGTCGAATTGCTGTCGAACCGCTGGTGGTCGCTGCCGATGGACGAGGTGATCGAAACCTGCATCGCGCGCCTCAAGTCCGCCGTGTAGGCAGCCGAACGGCGAGGCTTCAGCCGAAGACCTCGCCGGTCAGCGTCCTGAACAGGCTGTGCGCATAGGTGGCTTCCAGCACACGCGTCGCCTGCGGTGCATCGAGCGCGCTGTTGCCGCCCGCGCCCTCGACCTCCAGATAGTCGTTGCCGACCGGCTGGTAGACGCCGGCGACAGACAGGCCATAATCGGGCGCGACGAGGCTGTAACAGGTATTGATCAGTTTCGGGCGGATCGGTGTCGCATTGCCGAGCAGCTTGACGATCGCCGCCGCACAGATTTTCGCCTGCGCATCGGCGCCGAAGGCTGATTTCGGCATCGTGCCGACCAGCGTCGCGTCGCCGATGACGTGAACGTTCGGCGCGATCTTCGATTCGAAGGTCACTGGATCGACCGGACACCAGTTGGTGCGGTCGGTGACGCCGGCCATCTGCGCAATCTCGCCGGCCTGCTGCCGCGGAATGACGTTGACGACGCTGCCCTTGTGGCTTTCGAAGTCGCAATGCAGCGTGCGGGTATCGGCATCGACGGAGATGACTTTGCCGCCGCTCGACAGGCCGATCCATTCGAGGTGATCGGGATAGAGCGTCCGCCATGCATTCTGGAACAGGGACTTCATCGAGAACTCGTCCTTGGCATCGAGGACGATGATCTTCGAGCGCGGCTTGCGCGTCTTGAGATAATAGGCGATCAGGCTGGCGCGCTCATAGGCGCCGGGCGGGCAGCGCATCGGGTTTTCCGGGATCGACAGCAGCACTGTGCCGCCGTCCTCCATCGCTTCGAGCTGGCGGCGCAGCAGCGCGGTCTGCTCGCCCGCCTTCCAGGCATGGGGAATGATCCGGGTGGCGGCTTCGTTGTATCCCGGCAGCGCGTTCCAGTCGAAACTGATGCCCGGTGCAATGACCAGACGATCATAGAACAGGCTGGTCCCGCTCTTGAGCACGACGGTCTGCGAGCCGGCATCGATGGCGGTCGCCGCATCGAAGGCGAGGGTGACGCCGTCGGCAGCGATCTTCTCGTAAGTGAACCGCTGTTCGCTGAGATCCCGCAGGCCGGCGATGACATTGTTGCTCAGCGGGCAGGCGGTGTAGGTGCGGTTGGCTTCGACCAAGGTGACGGACAGATGCGGGTCGATCTGTTTCAGCGTCCGCGCACAGGCGGCGCCGCCGAAGCCGCCGCCGATGACGACGACCTTGGCGCCGCCTTCGGCGATCGCGGGGCTGCAGACAGCGACCGAAGCTGCTGTCGCGAGGAAGTGCCGGCGCGTCAGCCCGGCGACTTTCGTCGTGGTCTTGCCGGTCGTCTTGCCGGCCGTCATGCCCGCCGTTTTGTCTGCTGTCGTGGCGGTTGTCATGGCTGCTGCTCCGACCACCATTCGGCAATGGCAGCGATTTCGGAATCGGAGAAGCCCTTGGCGATCCGGTTCATCACTGTCGCCCGCTGCCGGTCGGATTTGAACGCCGCCATCGCCTCGACGATCTCCGCGGCCTTGCGTCCCTTGAGCGATTTGAGCGGCGTATCGATGCCGGCTTTCACGGCGTGGCAGCCGGAACAGGACGTGGCGCCGCGCGGTGCGTCGGTGGCGGCGGCGCTGCCGGCCGCTGCGAGAAGCGAGAACAGGATAAGCAGCGTGCGCGAACCGGCCATTTGATCCTTTAGAGATTGTCTACCCGCGACAGGAAAATTGCCGGAGAAAGCTGACAGAAAAAGCTCGCAAACAAAAGCGGCCGCCTTGCGACAGGTGTCATGCACGATTGCCTGTTGGCGCGGCTTGCCGGCCATCGCCTGTCGTCACGGCATTCGTCTTTCGTAGCGTCCGTCGCGACGGGCGTCAAAGAAGTGGCAGCTCGGCGGTGCGTTGCTTCGTTCGGCCGTGGGCAGTGGAGGCTAAGCGTGGGCGAGACAGCGCCGCCGCGTCGGGCTACGCTGCGGCAGGCTTCTGGACCACTTGCGAAGCCAAAACCTTTAAGATTAAAATATTTTCCAAAACGACGCCGGATCGGCGCCACCGGGGAGGATGAACATGAAACGTTGGATCATGCTCGCGGCGATCGCCGCCGTGTTGCCGCAAGGCGTGGCCGCACAGGAGGTGACGTTGAAGGCGGTGTCCGCCTTCGCGGAGAAAACCACCTATGCCCGCGGTTTCGAGCGCTTCATCGAGCGCGTCAACCAGCAGGGCAAGGGTGTCCTGAAGATCAACTATATCGGCGGGCCGAAGGCGATGCCGCCGTTCGAGGTCGGCAACGCGCTGAAGAGCGGCGTCGTCGATATCGCCAACAATACCGGCGCGTTCTACACCAATGTCATGCCGGAGGCGGATGCCTGGAAGCTCGCCGAGAAGCCGATGTCGGAGCTGCGCAAGAACGGCGGCTACGATTATATGGCCAAGCTCTATGCCGAGAAGATGAACGCGATATTCCTGGCCCGCCATGTCGATGACAATCCGTTCCATCTCTATCTCAACAAGCCGATCACCAGCCCCGATCTCACCGGGCTGAAGCTGCGGATCACGCCGGTCTATCGCGACTTCTTCCAGGCGCAGGGCGCGACGGTGGTGCAGACGGCGCCGGGCGAGGTCTATACGGCGCTCGAGCGCGGCGTGGTCGACGGCTATGGCTGGCCGATCACCGGCATCTTCGATCTCGGCTGGCACGAAAAGACCAAGTACCGCGTCGATCCCGGCTTCTATTCGGCGGAGGTCTCGATCCTCGTCAACAAGACCACCTGGGACAAGCTCTCCGACGCGCAGCGCCAGATCCTGCTCAAGGCCGGCGCGCAGGCCGAAGATGAAGCCGCCAAGATCTTTGCCGAGGAAGACGCCAAGGATACCAAGCGCCAGGCGGAAGCGGGCATCCAGACCATCCGCTTCGAGGGCGACACCGCCAAGACCTTCCTTAACAAGGCTTACGAGGCGGGCTGGGCCGGCATCATCCGGCAGAGCCCGGTCCACGGGCCGAAGCTTCGGGAGTTCTTCTCCAAGCCGCGGTGAAGGTTGGTGACGGTCGGGCAGGTGGTTGAGCAGGTGATCGGGCGGCATGACGTCATGGTGCGTGTGACGGGCTTGGCGAGCCCGGCCGATTTCAGCGCCTTCGCGCCATGACGCGGCTGTCGGACGGATACGGCCTGCTGCTCGACGCGATGATGGCGGTAGCCTGTCTGCTGCTGCTGATCATGACGCTGCTGATCGGCGGCGATGTGCTGCTGCGCAATATCGGCGCCGGCGGCATCCAGCCGAGCAATGAATTGTCGGAAGACATCATCTATCTGATGACGCTGCTGGCCGCGCCGGGCCTGCTGCGCCGTGGCCAGCATATTCGCGTCGATATCATCCTGCGCGCCCTGCCAGCGAAGGTCGGCTGGGCGCTGGAATGGATCAGCGACGTCATCGGTCTCGTCTGCTGCCTGTTCTTCGTCTGGTACGGCACCCGCATGGTTGTCGCCAGTTTCAGCAGTGGCGCGCTGTCGATCAAGACGCTGGTGCTGCCGGAATGGTGGATCCTGGCGCCGATGCCGGTGACCTTCGTGCTCCTGAGCATCGAGTTCCTGTTCCGAATGCGCCGGCTGGCGCTGTCGGAGCACAAGATCCGCGACGACGCGGTGTCGGCATCATGACCGGGTGAGGCGCGCGCGATGACATGGCAGATGTCCTGGCAGATGGCGTCTCTGCTGCTGCTCGGCGGATCGACCGTCTTCCTGTTCATCGGCCTGCCGGTGGCGTTCTCCTTCGTCGCCATCAACATTATCGGTGCGATCTTCTTCCTCGGCGGTGATGCCGGGCTCGACCAGATGCTGCGCAACAGCGCCGCCGCGGTCCTCAATTTTTCGCTGACGCCAATTCCGTTGTTCGTGCTGATGGGCGAGGTGCTGTTCCATACCGGCCTCGCAATCAATGTCATCGACGGAATCGAGCGGCTGGTGCGGCAGGTGCCCGGCCGTCTTGCGGTCGTCGCCGTGGTTGCCGGCACGGTGTTTTCGGCGATCTCCGGCTCCACCATCGCAACCACTGCGATGCTCGGCTCGTTGATGGTGCCGGTGATGCTGACACGCGGTTACAATCCGGCGATGGCGGCAGGGCCGATCATGGCCATCGGCGCGGTCGACATGCTGATACCGCCCTCGGCGCTGACGGTGCTGCTCGGCAGCCTCTCCGGCATCTCGATCTCCAAGCTGCTGATCGGCGGCGTCGTGCCAGGCCTGATCCTCAGCGCCGCTTTCGTTGCCTATATCGTGCTGCGCACCAAGCTCAACCCGTCGCTGGCACCGCCGACGCAGATCGAGGAGGAGACCGGCTGGAAAAAATACCGCCTGCTGTTTCTCTATGTCCTGCCCCTGGTGTCGATCTTCGTCGTCGTGGTCGGCGCGATGTCAGGCGGATTCGCGACGCCGACCGAATCGGCGGCGCTCGGTGCGCTGGCGACGATGGGGCTGGCGCTGATCTATCGCGTGCTGACCTTCGAGGCGTTGTACAAGTCGCTGCGCGGCACGGTGATGATCTCGGCGATGATCCTGTTCATTATCGTCGGCGCGACGACGTTCTCGCAGATTCTCAGCTTCTCAGGCGCGACGGAAGGCATCGTCTCGTCGATCTTCAGTCACGGCCTGTCGCCCTTCGCCATTCTGGTCGGCATGCTGCTGCTGCTGATCTTTCTCGGCGTCTTCGTCGATCAGGTATCGATGATGCTGATCACCCTGCCGGTGTTCATGCCGATCGTCGACCGGTTGCAGATCGACCTGATCTGGTTCGGCGTCCTCTATCTCATCTGCATGCAGCTCGGCCTGCTGCTGCCGCCGCACGGGTTGCTGCTGATGACGATGAAGGGCGTGGCGCCGCCGCAGGTGACCTGGGCGCACATCTATTACGGCGTGACGCCTTATGTGGTGATGAGCCTGATCCTGCTGGCGCTGATCCTCGTTGTGCCGGAAATCGCCACCTGGCTGCCGCATGTGCTGGGATAGTGTGCCCGGCGCGCCCTGAGATGTGAACGCCGCAAACCTGGAGATGCGGCGCAGCCACGCTCGGAGCAGTTCGATCGTCGGCGCTCGAAAACGCTCTAGGGCACCACAGCCGTCGCCTCGATCTCCAGCCGCGCGCCGGGCTCGACGAGGCGCGTCACCGCGACCAGCGCCATGGCCGGGAAATGGCTGCCGATTGTTTCCAGATAGACCGGGCCGATATCGCGCCGCGCCGCCAGATATTCGTCCATGTCGCAGACATACCAGGTCATCCGCACGAGATGCTCGGGACCGGCGCCGCCTTCCCTGAGGATGGCGAGGATGTTTTTCAGCGTCTGCCGCGTCTGCGCGACGAACCCTTCCGCCAGAGTTTCGGTTTCGTCCCAACCGATGATGCCGCCGGTGAGCACGAAAGTGCCGCGCGCGCGGATGCCGTTGGCATAGCCTTTCGGCTGCGGCCAGTTGGCGGGATGCAACAGGTCATGCGCGGTCTTGTTGTCGGCCACGTCGTTCTCTCCTTCAGGCAATCAGTCCGTGTGCGGTGGTCTCTTAGTGTGCGGTCGCGGCGCGCTTGCGCAGTTCGAAGCGTTGCAGCTTGCCGGTCTGTGTCTTCGGCAAGGCGGCGACAAATTCGATGGCGCGCGGATATTTGTACGGCGCCACGGTGTTTTTCACATGTTCCTGCAAAGTGCCCGCCATCGCGGCATCGGCCGTATAGTCGGCGCGCAGCACCACATAGGCTTTGACGATCTGGCCGCGGTCGGCGTCCGGCGCGCCGACGACACCGCATTCGGCAACGGCCGGATGCGTCAGCAGCGCCGATTCCACTTCCGGCCCGGCGATGTTGTAGCCGGCGGAAATGATCATGTCGTCGGAGCGCGCCTGGTACCAGAAATAGCGGTCCTTATCCATGACGTAGGTATCGCCGGTGACGTTCCAGCCGCTCTGCACGTAAACGGTCTGCCGCGTGTCGGACAGGTAGCGGCAGCCGGTCGGTCCGCGCACGGCAAGACGGCCGGCAATGCCGGGGGGCATTTCGTGCCCGACGTCATCGATCACCATGGCTTCGTAGCCGGGCACGACGCGGCCTGTCGCGCCCGGACGCACCTCGTCTTCCGGCGAGCCGATGAAGATGTGCAGCATCTCGGTGGAGCCGATGCCGTCCATGATCTTGATGCCGGTCGCTTCGAGCCAGGCGTCGAAAGTCGCCTTCGGCAGTGTTTCCCCGGCCGAGACGCATTTGCGCAGCGAAGAGATGTCGTAATCGGCAAGCTTGCCCAGCATGGCGCGATAGGCGGTCGGCGCGGTGAAGCTGATCGTCGCGCGATGTTCGGCGATGGCGCCGAGCAGGAGGTCCGGCGATGCCTTCTCCAGCAGAATGGTGGCGGCCCCGACATGCAGGGGAAACAGCACCAGGCCGCCGAGCCCGAAGGTGAAGGCGAGCGGCGGTGAGCCGATGAAGCGGTCGCCGTCATTGGCCCGCAGCACATAGCGGCCGTAGCTGTCGCAGGTGGCGAGAATGTCGCGGTGGAAGTGCATCGTGCCCTTCGGCTCGCCGGTGGTGCCGGACGTAAAGCCGATCAGGCAGACATCGTCATTGGCGGTGTCGCAGGCGGTGAACTGCTCGTAGCCGGGCTTCGCCATTAGCATTTCGAGTGATCGCGCGTCGCGGCTGCCCCAGTAGACGACATGGTCGAGACCGCTGACCACCGCCCGTGTCTTCTCCATTTCATCGGTCAGCGTGCCGTCGCACAGCGCGATGCGGATCTTCGCCTTGCCGATGACATAGCTGAGTTCCTTGGCGCGCAGCAGCGGCATGGTGCCGATCACCACGCCGCCGGCCTTCATCACTGCGCAATAGGCGGCCGCCATCATCGGATTGTTGGGCGCGCGCAGCAGCACGCGATTGCCGGGGACGAGACCGAGGTCGCGGGTCAGCACATTGGCGATGCGGTTCACCCGTTCGGCGAACTGCGCGTAGGAAAGGGACTCCGTAGGAGAGATGACGCAGGCGTGATTGCCGTGGCCGCGTGCGATCCAGCGGTCGACGAGTTCGGTGATGCAGTTCAGGCGGTCGGGATAGCTGAGCTCCGGCAGCGTGAAGGAGAATGTCGGCCACTGCGACTGCGGCGGCAGATTGTCCCGTGTGAAAGTATCCAGATGCCCAGACGGTATCATGATCGCTGCCTCGCTTTCTGCCCCAGCGTCAGCGCCGTCGTGGGAGGCTGGCGTTTGAGCGCTTCTCGTCCGATGACGATTTTTTGCACTTCGGTTGCGCCTTCGTAGATGCGCAGCGCACGGATCTCGCGATACAGTTCCTCGACCTTGACGCCTTTGGTGACGCCGAGGCCGCCATAAAGCTGCACGGCGCGATCGATCACCCGCTGCGCCGCCTCGGTCGCATACATCTTGGCGATGGCGGCTTCGCGGGTGACGCGGGCGGCGCCGTTATCTTTGGTCCAGGCGGCGCGGTAGACCAGCAGCGCGGAGGCATCGACCTCGGTCTCGCTGTCGGCGATCGCGGCCTGCGTCATCTGCAGATGGCCGAGCGGCGCGCCGAACAGATGCCGCGTATTGGCGTGTTCGATCATGTCGGTGAGCGCGCGGCGGGCGAAACCGAGCGCCGCTGCGCCGACGGTCGAGCGGAAGATGTCGAGCGTCGCCATCGCGACCTTGAAGCCTTCGCCGGCTCCGCCGAGGCGATTGGCAGCGGGGACGCGGACATTGTCGAAATGCAGCGTCGCCAGCGGATGCGGCGCGATCACCTCGATGCGCTCGGCGACGGTGAGGCCGGGCGTATCGGCATCGACGACATAGGCGGACAGCCCTTTGGCGCCCGGCGCTTCGCCGCTGCGCGCGAACAGGACGTAGAAGTCGGCAATGCCGCCGTTGGAGATGAAAGTCTTGCGGCCGTCGATCCGGATGTGGTCGTTGCCGTCCGGCGTCGCGGTGGTGGCGAGCGAGGCGACATCGGAGCCGGCCTCCGGTTCGGACAGCGCGAAGGCAGCGATCTTCTTGCCCTCGCGCACAGCCGGGAGATAGCGCCGCTTCACGTCATCGGCGCCGAACACGGTGATCGCGCCGGTGCCGAGTCCCTGCATGGCGAAAGCGAAATCGGCGAGCCCGTCGTGAAAGCCGAGGATCTCGCGGGCGAGGCAGAGCGTGCGGACATCGAGCGCGCTGTGCAATCCGCCATAAGCGGCCGGCACCACCGCATCGAGCCATTTGGCTTCACCCAGCGCCTTGACGCGGGCGCGGCAGGCGGCGTCGACGTCGTCATGCGGCAGCGTATGGAGCGTCTCCGCCGCCCAGCGCGACAGGCGTTCGGCGAAGGCGCGATGCGCGTCGCTGAAGAACGGCCAGGCGAGCGTGTCGGCGAGCAGGCTCATGGCGGATCAGCTCCCCTCGAACACCGGCTTCTGCTTTGCGGCGAAGGCGCGGTAGGCGCGGGCGAAGTCTTCCGTCTCCATGCACAGCGCCTGCGCCACAGCCTCTGCTTCGATCGCCTGTTCGACCGACATCGCCCATTCCATTTCCAGCATGCGCTTGGTCATGGCGTTGGCGAAGGTCGGGCCGTCGGCGAGCGTCTTCGCGAAGTTTGTCGCCTCGGCGAACAATGCGTCCGGCGCGACCAGCCGGTTGAAGAAGCCCCAGCGCTCGGCATCCTCGCCGGAGAGCGAGCGGCCGGTATAGAGCAGTTCCGCTGCGCGACCCTGGCCGACGATGCGTGGCAGGATCGCACAGGCGCCCATGTCGCAGCCGGCGAGTCCGACACGGTTGAACAGGAACGCCACCTTGCTGCCGGCGGTGCCGATGCGGATGTCGGAGGCCATTGCCAGGATCGCGCCGGCGCCGGCACAGATGCCGTCGATGGCGGCGACGATCGGCTGCGACGCGGCGCGCATCGCCTTCACCGCCTCGCCGGTCATGCGGGTGAAGTCGAGCAGGCCGGCGGTGTCCGTATCCTCGACCAGCGGCTTGATGATCTCGAACACATCGCCGCCGGAACAGAAATTGCCGCCTTCGCCGGTGATGACGAACACCTTCACGCCCTTGTCGCGATTGGCGGCGCGGAAAATATCGGCGATCTCCGCATAGCTCTCGAAGGTCAGTGGGTTCTTGCGCTCCGGCCGGTTGAGCGTCAGCGTCGCGACCTTGCCGTCGACGGCGAAGCGCACATGACGCGCCTTGTAGTCGGCAAGCGGCAGGGTCACGGGATTGGCGAGCGGCATTACGAAGCTCCGGCAATGGATTTGCGAACGGACGCCTTGGCGCGTCCGAGAATTTGCATCAGGGTTTCCGTGTCGTCCGGCGTCATCGCGGCGAACATTTCTGCAACCCAATCCTCATGCGTGCGCGCCATGGCGCGGAAGGTCTTGCGGCCGTCGGCGGTCAGGCTGACCAGTTGGGCGCGGCGGTCGTTCGGCGCCGGCCGCCGTTCGACCATGCCCTGCGCCTGCAGACGCTCGACCAGGCCGGTGACGTTGCCGTTCGACACCATCATGCGTTGCGACAGTTCGCCGAGCGTCATGCCGTTCGGCGTCCGCTCGAGCTGCGCCATCAGGTCGAAGCGCGGCAGCGTCGTATCGAAGGTCTCGCGCAGGCGGCGGCGGATCTCGCCTTCGATCAGCGTGGTGCAGGTGAGCAGCCGCAGCCACAGCCGCAGCTCCGCCTCGTGATCGCCGGGGCGCTCGGCGACTTTGGTTTCGGCATCGAGCGGCACGGCGATGTTCGACATCAGAGTTCTCCGCCGGTGACGGCAAGCGTCGTGCCGGTGATCGCCGCGGCATCGGCGGAGCACAGGAAGGCAACCGATGCGGCGACTTCGGAGGGCTGGACCAGCCGTCCGATCGGCAGGCCTTTCACCATGGACGCCAGAATATCCTCTGGCGCGCGTCCGGACTTCTCCGCGGCGCGGCGCATATCGGCGTGGATCATCTCGGTGTCGGTAAAGCTCGGGCAGACCGCGTTGACGGTGACGCCGTGTCGGGCGGTTTCCAGCGCCAGCGAGCGCACCAGCCCGACGACGGCGTGCTTGGCCGCCGCATAGGCCGATACATAGGGATAGCCCTTCAGCCCCGAGGTCGAGGCGATGGCGACGATGCGTCCGAACTTCCCCGCGATCATGCCGTCCAGCACCGCGTGGATGGCGTGGACCGTGCTCATCAGGTTGAGATCGATCATGCGACGGAAGTGGCCGGCATCCGCCTTCTGGAATGGCAGGCTTTCCGCGCCGCCGGCATTGGCGATCAGGATATCGATGGCGCCGTGCTGCTGTGCGATACGACGGACACCCTCGACCATCGCCTTTTCGTCGGTGGCGTCGGCGACGATGACCTCGGCTGCTGCGCCTGCGGCCACAGCCTCCTGCAGGGCATTCCGGCTGCGGCCGGTAATGGTGACGTGCGCCCCGGCCTGCGTCAGCGCGCCGGCGATGGCGCGTCCGATGCCGCGGCTGCCGCCGGTCACCAGCGCATGTCGTCCTTCGAGCCGCGTCATTCGTCCGTCCCGAGCCTGTGACGAAATATTTTAAACTTGAAATTTATCGCCGCAAGCTTGCGGATGAAATATTTTAAACTTAAAATAATTGCGTCCACCAGCCCAAGCTGTTTGAATGGCGAACCGCGAGCGGACAGGCATATGAAAATCCACGTCATCGGTGGCGGGCCGGCAGGCCTGTATTTCGCGATCCTGTTGAAGAAAGCGTGGCCCGACCATCAGATCACGGTGTTCGAGCGCAACCGCCCGGACGATACGTTCGGCTTCGGGGTCGTGTTCTCCGACCAGACGCTCGATACCTTCGCCGCCTACGATCAGGACAGCTATCGTTCGATCCTCGACAATTTCGCCTATTGGGACGACATCGAGATTAACTTCAAGGGGTCAACGTTCCGCATCGGCGGCAACGGTTTCTGCGGCTGCGCGCGGGTGACGCTATTGGAATTGCTGACCGCACGCGCGCAGGCGCTCGGCGTCGAAACGCGGTTCCAGACTGAAGTGACGGATATCGGTGCGCTGATGCGCGAGGCCGATCTCGTCGTCGCCGCCGACGGCATCAATTCGCGGGTGCGCGAAACCTTTGCCGATGTCTTCAAGCCGTCGGTCGATTTGCGGCCCAACAAGTTCTGCTGGATGGGCTCGACCCGCCCGCTCGACAGCTTCACCTTCCATTTCAAGGAAACCGAGCACGGCATCTTCATCGTTCATGCATATCAGTATGAGCCTGGCCGCTCGACCTGGATCTTCGAAACCGATCCCGACACCTTCGCGCGCGCCGGCCTTGAAGGGCCAAGCGAAGCGGAGACGGCGGCCTATTTCGAGAAGCTGTTTGCCGAGGAACTCGATGGCCACGCGCTGATCACCAACCGCTCGATGTGGCGCAATTTCCCCGCGATCCGCTGCGAGCGCTGGACGCACGAGAACGTCGTCATCGTTGGCGATGCCAAGGCGACGGCGCATTTCTCCATCGGCTCCGGCACCAAGCTGGCGATGGAAGATGCGATCGGTCTCTATGAGGCGTTCAAGGCGACCGGTGGCGCCGACGTCAAAGCCGCGCTGGCGCATTACGAGGCGCACCGGCGCGAGGAAGTCGAGAAGACCCAGCACTCGGCCGACGTGTCGCTCGTCTGGTTCGAGCACGTCAAGCGGTTCTGGCACATGGAGCCGACGCGCTTCGCGTTCGGTCTGATGACGCGCTCGAAAGCGATCACCTACGACAATCTGGCGCTCCGCGCCCCGGAATTCGTCGCCGAGGTCGATCGGCTGGTGTCCGAGGAAACACGCGACAGGGGCTTCACCAGCGGCAATGCCATTCCGGTGGCGCCGATGTTCCAGCCGTTCAAGCTGCGCGACATGGCGCTGGCCAACCGCGTCGTCGTCTCGCCGATGTGCCAGTATTCGGCCGAGGACGGTCTGCCGAACGATTGGCATGTCGTGCATTATGGCGCGCGCGCGATCGGCGGCGCCGGATTGCTGTTCACCGAAATGACCGATGTGTCGGCAGAAGCGCGCATCACCTATGGCTGCGCCGGCATGTATAGCGATGCGCACGAAGCGGCGTGGAAGCGCATCGTCGATTATGTGCACAAGCATTCGGCGACGAAGTTCTGCTTGCAGCTCGGCCATGCCGGCCGCAAGGGCGCGACCAAACTGATGTGGGAAGGCATCGACGAGCCGCTCGAACACGGCGCCTGGCCGATCGTCTCGGCGTCGCCGATTCCGTATTTTCCCAACAGCCAGGTGCCACGCGAAGCCACGCGCGCCGACATGGACAAGGTGGTGGCGGACTTCGTGCAGGCGACGCAACGCGCCGCGCGCGCCGGCTTCGACATGGTCGAGATGCATGCCGCACACGGCTATCTGCTGGCGAGCTTCATCTCGCCGCTGACCAACAGGCGCACGGACGAATATGGTGGTTCGCTGGAAAACCGCCTGCGCTTTCCGCTCGAGGTATTCCGCGCCATGCGCGCCGTGTGGCCGCAGCATAAGCCGATGTCGGTGCGCATCTCGGCGACCGACTGGCAGGACGGTGGCGTCACCGGCGAGGAATCGGTCGAGATCGCGCGGATGTTCAAGGAGGCCGGCTGCGACCTGATCGACGTCTCGACGGGGCAGACGACGGCGGATTCCGAACCGGTGTTCGGCCGCATGTTCCAGACGCCGTTCTCCGATCAGATCCGCAACGAAGGCGGCATCGCCACGATGTGTGTCGGCGCCATCACCACGGCCGATCAGGTCAATACGATCGTCGCCGCCGGCCGTGCCGATCTCGTGGCGCTGGCGCGGCCGCA
>DATMEV010000051.1:0-45791 GCA_035556795.1 Pseudolabrys sp.
GGTCGAGCGCGCCAGCGCCACCATCGCCACGGTGCGCGATCTTTTCCGCGATTACTGGCCGACCTCGGCAGCCGTCTATCTGCCGGACGGTGCAGTGCCGGCCCCGGGGTCGATGTTCAGGAATCCGACGCTCGCCGACACTTATGCGCGCGTGGTGAAGGAAGCGGAAAGTGCCGGTGCCGATCGCGTGGCGCAGATCGAGCGGGCGCGCCGCATCTGGTCGCAGGGTTTCGTCGCCGAGGCCATCGACCGCTTCTGCCGCAGGCAAGCGATGATGGATGTCTCCGGCGCGCCGCATAAAGGCGTGCTGACCGGCGAGGACATGGCGCGCTGGCAGGCGCATGGCGAGGCACCGCTACGCTATGACTATGGACGCTATACCGTGTGCAAGGCCGGGCCGTGGAGTCAGGGGCCGGTGCTGCTGCAACAGCTCGCGCTGCTCAAGGGCTTCCCGCTCGACGGCCTCGATCCGACAGGGCCGGACTTCGTGCATCTGCAGGTCGAGGCGGCGAAGCTCGCTTTCGCCGACCGCGAGAAATTCTACGGCGATCCGGACTTTGCCGAGGTGCCGATGCAGACGCTGCTCTCCGACAGCTATAATGCTGCGCGTCGCGCGTTGATCGGGGAAATGGCGTCGCATGAATTGTGCCCCGGTGCGATCGCCGGGTTTGGCGGCACCGTCAAGGTGCGCAAGGAGGATGGTCGTCGTGCTGCCGTCGGACAGTTCGGCACCGGCGAGCCGACCGTCGGCGACATCGCGCATATGGCGGGTCCGGTCGATGGCGATACGGTGCATGTCGATGTCATCGACCGCGACGGCAATGTCGTATCGGCAACGCCGTCGGGTGGCTGGCTGCAATCCTCGCCGATCATCCCGGAGATCGGGCTGTGCCTCGGCACGCGTGCGCAGATGTTCGAACTCGATGCGTCACATCCTTCGGCGCTGGCGCCCGGCAAGCGACCGCGCACCACCTTGTCGCCGAGCCTGGCGCTGCGTGACGGCGAAGCCTATCTCGCCTGGGGCACGCCGGGCGGCGATCAGCAGGATCAGTGGAACACGCAGTTCTTCCTGCGCCATGTTCACGCCGGGATGAATTTGCAGGAATCGATCGATGCACCGGCTTGGCATTCCGAACACTTCCCGATCTCGTTCTGGCCGCGTACCGCGCGTCCCGGCGTGCTCGTCGTCGAGAGCCGTCTGCCGCAGACGACCATTGCCGAACTGAAACGTCGTGGTCATCATGTCGAGGTTGGGCCCGACTGGTCCGAGGGCCGTCTCAGCGCCGCCTCGCGTGTCGGCATGCGCCGGCGTGCCGCCGCCAATGCCCGCGGTATGCAGGGCTACGCGGCGGGACGCTGAAGGTTGAGAGCGATCCCGAAAACAGAAACCGATTCCGGAATCGGTTTCTGAAGCGGTCGTGCTGAAACAAAAAATGAGCGACGGGTCTGACGCAACCAGAGTTGGGTCAGGCCCTGGAGCGTTTTGAGCGAAGCCGGCATACGGCCCGCGTAAAGAAAATGCGCCTGATCGAAAGCCCCGAGTCTTCAGCGTCGCAGCGAAACGGCGCGACGCTGAAACGGGGCAATTCTACAGCGACGGCTGGTGGTGGACGATGACCTTGGCGCCGACGTCGACGCGACTGTAGAGATCGATCACGTCGTCGTTGACGAGGCCGAAGCAGCCGGACGAGACGGCCTGTCCGATAGTTTCCGGCTGGTTGGTGCCGTGGATACGATAGATCGTGTTGCCGAGATACATTGCGCGGGCGCCCATCGGGTTGCCGGGCCCGCCGGCCATGAAGCGCGGCAGATAAGGCTGGCGCTTGATCATCTCCGGCGGCGGCGTCCAGTCCGGCCATTCCGCCTTGCGGGTGATGCGCAGCATGCCCGCCCACTGGAAGCCTTCGCGGCCGACGCGGATGCCGTAGCGGATGGCATTGGTCTTCGACACGATGAGATACAGGAAGCGGGCCTCGGTATCGACGACGATGGTGCCCGGTGTCTCGGTGTTGCGGAAAAAGACCGGCTGGCGGCGTAGCGCCGGGTCAAGGCCTTCCTCGCCGGGCGGCGGTATGAGGCCCGGCTGGTCGTCGATCTGCATTTCGCCACGAGGCCGCTGCGCTTCGGCAGCGGTAGGGGCGATGGTCGTCAATGCAAGGAGTGTCGCAAGAGCGATGAAAATACGGTGCATCGGCGGAGTGTCTGTTACCTTGGCTTTATTCTGTCTTAACGGGTGCCGGTTTGACAACCGTCCGGGTTCGGCGGGAACCGGCAGGGCGTCGGGATTCTGACAGGATCCCGGCGCAGATGCGCAGATCGGCGACGAACCGGTCGAATGCCGCGGTTCTCGCGGCGGCGTCCGGCATCCGCAGCAATGCCGACGGATGCGTGGTGACAACCAAGCATGTCCCGTCGTCGAGAGTCCATGGCCGGCCGCGCAGTCGGGCGATCGTCGCCGGGCGGCCGAGCAGGCTGCGGGCGGCCGTAGCGCCGAGGGCGACGATGAGACGTGGCCTGACGAGCGCGCGCTCGATATCGTTCCACCATTTGCAGCGATCGATCTCGTGGGCGTTCGGTCGCCGGTGCAGCCGACGCTTGCCGCGCGGTTCGAATTTGAAATGCTTCACGGCGTTGGTGACGAAGACCGTTCGGCGGTCGAGGCCGGCGGCCGCGATCGCGCGGTCGAGCAGCTTGCCGGCCGGGCCGACGAAAGGATGGCCGGCACGGTCCTCCTGATCGCCGGGCTGCTCGCCGACCAGCATCAGCGGTGCTTGCCGAGGACCTTCGCCAGGGACCACCTGGGTGGCGTGCCGGTAGAGCGGGCAGCGCCGGCAATCGGCTTCGGCGGCGCGCAATTCTCTCAGGGAAGCAATGACGGCGCGCCTCGTCGATGTTCCGGTCATCATCATGGTCCCGATTATGGCTCCGGGAGTGTCGGGCGATCGCCGGAGTTGCGGTGGGTCAATAGGAATGGCAGCTGGAAGTTCCCGTGCGCTGCAATCATCCAATTGATATTGCTGATATTTTCATGGCGCTTGACTCCTGTCGGCAGCGGCGGAATCATTAGAACAAATCATGAACAATATAAGGAAAATCATGGTCGGTGCGCCGGCCACGCTGCACCGTCTGCGGCAGACCGTGGCGAAAATCGAAAGGCAGCAGACGGTCGTCGACCCAGGGCATCCCTTGCTGCCCCTGGGGATCGCGACGATCGATCGTCACCTGCAAGGCGGGTTGTCACCGGCCGGCCTGCATGAGGTTGCGCCGGCATCCGCATGGGATGTTGCCGCGGCATCCGGTTTTGCCATGCGGCTGGCGGCGTCTGTCGCGCAAACCCGGCCGGATGGAGAGTTGCTCTGGATCCAGACCGGCTTTGCCGCGCAGGAGGCGGGTGGCCTGTACGGTCCCGGCTGCTGTGCCCTCGGCCTGCCCATCCGGCGTTTGCTGGTCCTCGCCGTGCCGCGTCCCATCGACGCGCTGTGGGCGATGGAGGAGGCGCTGAAAAGTCGCGGGCTTACCGGCGTGGTGACCGAATTGCCGGATGACGGTCCGCTCGCCGATCTCACGGCGACGCGCCGGCTGCTGCTGGCGGCCCGTGAGGGCAGGAATGTCGGCTTCCTGTTGCGCCACAAAACATCGCCGCTGACCAGCGCGTCGGAAACGCGCTGGCAGGTTGCTGCCGCTCCGGGACAGCCTGACCGGTTTGGCGGGCTGGGTTCACCGGCCTGGGTCCTGTCGCTGGTCAAGAACCGGCACGGCGCCACCGGCCGCTGGCGCGTCGTCTGCAATCCGGGGGAGAGCGCCGCCCGGCATGCCCCCCATCGTGAAACGGGAGATCGTCATGCGTTCGCCGTCCCGGCGCTATCTCTCGGTGTGGCTGCGGCGACTGCCGACCGACCGGATCGCGCGCCGCTCGTCCGCGCCGGATGATCTGCCGCTTGTCGTCGTCGCGCCGGTCAGATCGGCATTGCGCGTGTCTGCGCTCAACGATACGGCGGCGGCGCTCGGCCTGACTTGCGGTCTGCCGCTCGCCGATGTGCGGGCGATGTATCCGGCCATCCGGGTGCGGGATGCCGACCCTGTGGCGGATCGCCGATTGCTGGAGGCGGTGGCCGACTGGTGCGACCGTTACACGCCGCTTGTCGGCCTCGATCCGCCCGATGGGCTGCTGCTGGATATCAGCGGCTGCGCGCATCTGTTCGGTGGCGAACAGGCGCTGGGCCGCGATCTGGCCGCCGGGCTGTCGCGGCAGGGGTTGCAGGCTCGCCTCGGGCTGGCCGACACGCCGGGCTGTGCCTTTGCCGTCGCGCGTTGCGGCAAAACCCGGCTGGTGCCGCCGGGCGCGCAGCGCGATGCGCTGGCGCCGCTGCCGCTCGCTGCCTTGCGGATCGAGGCGGCCATCGTCGCGGCGCTGGCGCAGGCCGGCCTGAAGCGGATCGCTGACATCATGGCGCGGCCCCGGGCGCCACTCGCTGCGCGCTATGGCGCGACACTGCTGCGGCAACTCGACCGGGCGCTCGGTCTGGAAAACGAGCCCATCAAGCCGCGCCTGCCGCTGCCGTCCTATATGGCGGAGCGGCGCTTTCCCGATCCGATCGGGCGGGAGGACGATGTTCTGGGTACGCTCGCGCAGCTTGCGCAGGAGTTGTGCCGGACGATGGAGCGGCGCGGCGAAGGCGCGCGGCTGCTGCAGGTGGCGCTGTATCGGGCCGACGGCAAGGTGCATCGGCTGGAAGCCGGCGCCGGCCAGCCGTTGCGCGACCCGCAACAAATGCGGCGGCTGTTCGTCGAGCGGCTCGCGGTTGTCGGCGATGCCTGCGATCCGGGCTTCGGCTACGACATGGTGCGGCTGTCGGCGCTTGTCGCCGAGCCGTTGTTGCCGGTGCAGAGCGGGCTCGATACCGGCGATCATCGGGCGGAACTGGCGCATCTGATCGATCGTCTGAGCGCGCGTTTCGGCGCGGGGCGGCTGACGCGACCCTTGCCGCGCGACACGCATATTCCGGAGCGCGCGATAGCGGCAGTGCCGGCACAGGTGGTGTCGGACACCGTCCGCCCGATGCTTGCGATGAGTGGAGATTCCGCGCGACACGATGATTTACAAGACAGCCTCGTACAAGACAGCCTCGCGCCGGTGCGACCGCTCCGTCTGTTCGCGATGCCGGAGCGAGTGGAGGTGATCAACGAAGTGCCGGACGGCGCACCGGCACGCTTCACCTGGCGTCGACGTGTTCATCATGTCCGCGCCGCCGAAGGCCCCGAGCGTATCGCCATGGAATGGTGGAGCGGTGGCCCGCGGGCGCTGCCGCGCGATTATTTCCGTGTCGAGAGCCGCGAGGGTCTGCGTGCCTGGCTGTTTCGTCAGGACTTTCATGTGACCGACGAAGCAGGTGACGAAACGGATGAAACCGTGTCCCGCTGGTTCGTGCATGGATTGTTCGCATGACGGTCGTCACGCTGCCGCCGCGGATACGGGCAGCCGCAAGATACGCGGAGACGCCGGCCTATGCCGAACTGGCGGTGACCAGCAATTTCTCCTTCCTGCGCGGCGCCTCGTCGCCGGAAGAGCTGGTCAGGCAAGCGATCGCGCTCAAGCTGCGCGGCATTAGTATCGCCGACCGCAACAGCGTCGCCGGCGTGGTGCGCGCACATGTCACGGTCCGGGAGATGCGTCGGAGCGGCGATGCGACATTGCCCGCGGATTTCCGCGTCGCAGTCGGCGCGCGGCTGGTGTTCGACGATGGGCAGACGCCGGATATCCTCGCCTATCCGCGGGATCGTGCGGGGTGGGGGCGACTGACGCGACTCTTGTCGCGCGGCAAGCTGCGCGGCGGGAAGGGCGAATGCCTGCTCGGCTTGCCCGATCTTCTCGATCATGCGGATGGCCTGAACCTGATCGTCATGCCGCCAGTATTGATCGATCCGGATGCGCTCGACGCCCTGCTGGCGCGATTGCGGGCGTCGTCATCGTCGTCGGTGTGGCTGGCGATGAGCGCCCTCTATCGCGGCGACGACGCGCGGCGGCAGGCGAAACTCGCCGAGATCGCGCGGCGGACGGCGGTGTCGATAATCGCCGTCAACGATGTGCTTTATCACACGTCTGAACGACGCCCGCTGCAGGATGTCGTCACCTGCATCCGCGAACACGTCACCATCGATAGCGCCGGCACATTGCTGCAAGCCAATGCCGAACGCCATCTGAAGCCGCCGCGCGAGATGGCGCGTCTGTTCCGCAGATATCCGGATACTGTCACGGAAACGGTACGGTTCCTCGCGCAGTGTGAGTTCTCGCTCGAAGACTTGCGCGACACCGAATATCCGGAAGAAACCCGCAAGGGCTTCGCGACGCCGCAACAGGCGCTCGTTGCCTATGTGGAAGACGGCATCCGTCGCCGCTATCCCGATGGGATGCCGGCGGCATTGCGGGAAACGCTGGAGAAGGAACTTCGTGTCGTCGAAACGGAGAAATATGCGCCGTTCTTCCTGACGGTGCGCGATATCGTGCATTACGCGCGATATGAGAGGGATATCCTCTGCCAGGGGCGCGGCTCGGCGGCCAATTCGATCATCTGCTACTGCCTCGGCATCACCGAGGTGAAACCGGATGACGGCCATCTGCTGTTCGAACGATTTGTGTCGGCTGAGAGAAAAGAGCCGCCCGACATCGATGTCGATTTCGAGCATGAACGGCGCGAAGAGGTCATCCAGTATATCTACCAGAAATATGGCCGCGACCGCGCCGGTCTGGCGGCCACCGTGATCTGCTATCGCGGCCGCAGCGCCATCCGCGATGTCGGCAAGGTGTTCGGATTGTCGGAGGATGTGCTCAAGCGGCTCGCCGGCACATTCTGGGGCTGGTCGAACAGCGGCGTGCGCGAGCAGGATGCGCGCCGGGAGGGGCTCGATACCGCCGATCCGCGTTTGCTGCAGGCGATGCGGCTGGCGGAAGAATTGATCGATGCGCCGCGGCATCTCTCGCAGCATGTCGGCGGTTTCGTCATCACCCGCAACCGGCTCGATGAGGTGGTGCCGATCGAGAATGCGGCGATGGACGACCGCACGGTGATCGAATGGGAGAAGAACGATCTCGAAGCGGTCGGCCTGCTGAAGGTCGACGTGCTGGCGCTCGGCATGCTGTCGTGCCTGCGGCGCGGCTTCGCGTTGTTACAGACGCATTACGGCGTGCATCGCGACCTGTCGATGCAGGAGTATGATGCGCCGACCTATGCCATGATTCAGCGCGCCGATACGCTTGGCGTGTTCCAGATCGAGAGTCGGGCGCAGATGTCGATGCTGCCGCGGCTCAGGCCGAACTGCTTCTACGATCTCGTCATCGAAGTGGCGATCGTTCGGCCGGGGCCGATTCAGGGCAATATGGTGCATCCCTATCTTAAGCGGCGCGAGAATCCGGGGTTGGTCCGCTATCCCGCGCCGGCGCCGCAGTTCGGACCAGCAAACGAACTGGAGGAGGTGCTCGACCGCACGCTCGGCGTGCCGCTGTTTCAGGAGCAGGCGATGCGCATCGCCATCGTTGCCGCACAATTCAAACCGGGCGAGGCCGACCAGTTTCGCCGCGCGATGGCGACCTTCAAGCGCGTCGGCACGATCAAGAGCTTCGCCGACAAGTTCATCACCGGCATGACCCGGCGCGGCTATGCCAGAGATTTCGCGGAAGACTGTTTCCGGCAGATCCAGGGCTTCGGCGAATATGGTTTTCCGGAAAGTCATGCGGCGAGCTTCGCCAATCTCGTTTACGCGTCGGCTTGGATGAAATGCCGCTATCCCGATGTGTTCGCGGCGGCACTGCTCAACAGCCAGCCAATGGGCTTCTACGCGCCGGCGCAGATCATGCGCGATGCGCAGGAGCATGGCGTCGCGGTGCGCGACATCGACATCAATGCATCGTGCTGGGATTGCACGCTGGAGCCGGGTCGCAATGCAGCCGAGCATCTGCATGCGCGGCATGGAGAGATGCGGGATGCGGTTCTTTCGACACAGGCGCTGCGGCTGGGCTTCCGGCAGATTGACGGTTTCTCCGAGGCGGATGCGCAGGCCATTGTGGCGCGGCGCGGCAGTGGCTTCGATTCGGTGCGCGATCTGTGGCTGCGCACCGGGCTCAAACCGGCGGCGCTGGAGCGTCTTGCTGCGGCGGACGCGTTCCGCTCGCTCGGCCTTGGGCGTCGCGAAGCGCTCTGGGCGATCCGGGCGCTGCGCCGCGCCGGCGACAAGGACGATCTGCCGCTGTTTGCGCGCATAGCCATGCCGGAACTGGAGCCGGATGCAGCCTTGCCGCCGATGCCGCCCGGCCAGCAGGTCGTGGAAGACTACCGGCATCTGCACCTGTCGCTGAGGGCGCATCCGGTGTCGTTCCTGCGGGCCGAATTCGCGGCGCGCGGGATCGTGCCGCATGAACGGCTGCGCGATATGGCCAATGGCCGGCATGTGATCGTTGGCGGCCTCGTGCTGGTGCGTCAGCGCCCCGGCACCGCCAAGGGCGTGATCTTCGCGACACTGGAGGACGAAACCGGCATCGCCAATGCGGTGATCTGGCAGCGTGTGTTCGAGCGGTTTCGTCCGACCGTGCTCGGCGCGCGACTCGTCGCGGTCAGCGGAAAGTTACAGAATGTCTCGAGTGTCGTGCATGTGGTTGCCGAGGAGATCAAGGACCTGACGCATCTGCTGCGGCGGCTGGCGGAGGATGCCGTCTCGGAAAGCAGCGTTGCCCTGGCGGAAGCTCGTAACCCGCCGGCTGCCCGGCCGCAGCGGCATCCTCGCGCCGGCGATGCGCTGGTGACGGCGTTTCGTGACGGTGCGGCGGCGGTCAGGGAACTGGGCTTTGATGTCGTGCCGGATCAGACGGTGAGCGAGGTCATGCCGAAAGGCCGCAACTTCCACTGACCGTCCCGATCGGCGTGAACGTGTCCGCGCTGCGGAGGCTTCACGCTGTCAGTAACTTCACGCTGCCGCTGTTCTCACGCCGCCATGCCGCAGAATCGCGAGACGCGCCATGCAAGATCGAGCAGCGCTTCGTCGCCGCCGGCCCAGCCGATGAAGGACAGCCCGACCGGGCATCCGGACACGGTCCCGACCGGAATGCTGACCTGCGGCAGGCCGCTGATGCCGGAAATGCAGGTCAGGCGCATCACCCGCACACGGAACGATTCTGCTTCCTCGCCGGCAATGTCGGCCCGCGGCGCGATGCACGGCGCGCTCGGCAGAGCGAGGATGGTGCCCGGCGGCACCTCGGAGCGGATATGCCGGCGTGCGACGTCATGGACCATGCGTGATCGATCGGCCGCCTCGGCGGAAACGGTCGCGGCGAATGCGATACGCTCGCTGATACCCGGGCCGAATGTCGGCCTGTGCGTTTCGACGAAGGCTCCGTAATTCTGCCAGACCTCATAGGCCTGGATGATGCGGATCGCGTCGCGCCAGCCGTCGAAACCGTCGGGTGCGATGCGGGCGGCTTCCGCCTTCGGCAGCGCCGTCGCCATCGTGTTGAGCGCGGCGCGCAGCAAAGCGACGACCTCGGCATCCGCCTGTTCGAAGGCATCGTCGAGCACTCGCAGGCGATCGATCGGCGTGCGTACTGTATTGCCGTCGAGCAGCACGGCGCCCTTGCAGAATGCACCGGGACCGGCAGCGAACCAGCCGGGCGCGTCGAACGACGGCGCCATCGCCATCGCACCGGTCGGATCGATCCGCCCGATGGTCGGGCGCAGGCCGTAAATGCCGCAGAACGATGCCGGGATGCGGACCGAGCCGCCGGTATCGCTGCCGAGCGCCAGATCGCAGGCGCCCGATGCCACGGCCGAGGCCGAACCGCCGGACGAACCGCCGGGCAGGCGGCCGGGTGCGCGCGGATTCACCGGCGTGCCGTAATGCGCATTGGCGCCGGTGACGCTATAGAAAAACTCGTCGCAGACTGTCTTGCCGACGATGGTGGCGCCGGCATCAAGCAGCGTCTGTACCGCCGCGGCATTTTTGGCGGCCGGTTTCTGTGCGGCGAGCCAGTCCGGGCTGCCGCCGCTGGCGCGCTCCCTGACGATGTCGAACATATCCTTGACGGCGACCGATAGTCCGGCGAGCGGGCCCGACGCCGCTCCCTTTATCGGTTGCTTCAGGTCGTGGGGAACGAATGCCGTGCGTGTCTGAATCGTCATTGTCAGGCCTGCTGTCCAAGATACCAGTCGAGAATCTGCAAGCCGTCCCAGGCGACGACTCCCTTGCGCGAGAGAAGGTCCTCGAAGGTGCGCTGCACATGGCCGATCCGGTGCGGCACGCCGGAGAGGTAGGGATGGCAAGCCATCGCCATGATCTTCGGCCGTTCCGCCGCTTCCTCGTAGAGCCATTCGAACTGATCCATCGCCCGCTCGTACCAGACGTCGGAGGGATGGCTCTGCAGCGCCATCATGGTGATGTCGTGGATCTCGAAATTGTACGGCAGCGCGACGATCGGCTTGTGCGTCGTCTTCAGCGTCACCGGCTCGTCGTCGAGCACCCAGTCGCCGATATATTCGATGCCGGCCTGTGACAGGTAGTCGAGCGTGTCGAAGGTCTGCGTCAGGCCGGGACCGAACCAGCCGCGCGGTTTCTTGCCGCAGAAGCGGGTGATGATGTCCATGGCCTTGTCGATCACTGCGCGCTGATCGTCGAGCTTGTGCATCGGCACCTGATCGAAGCCATGCGCGTTGAACTCCCAGCCGCCCTTCAGGCAGGCTTCCGCGACCGCCGGATAGGTTTCGCAGACGCGCGCGTTCAGCGTCACCGTCGGCGAGATGCCGAGCCGGTCGAACATTTTCTTCATGCGCCAGAAGCCGACGCGCATGCCGTATTCGTGCCAGCTCCAGTTCGGGTGGTCCGGCTGCATCGGCACGCCCTGCGGCGGCGAGATCACCATGCGCGCCATCGGTCGCGCCATGTCCCATTCTTCCAGCGCCAGCACCGGCCAGATCACCATCCGGACCCCTTTCGGGAAGGCAAGCGGCGGGCGTGCATCGATGGCGGAATAGGCGAGGCGTTCGCGAGGATGCATGGGCATGGTCGGAGCCTGATGGTTGTTCGCGGGATGAGGAAATGGGCTCGATCCCGGCCATGCCATGCAGCCGCAGGTCAGGCAAGGGTGGATTCCGCCGCGCGGCTATGCCGGCTTTGCCGGGCTCTCCAGACGCAGTCCGACCACGCGGTCGAGCGTCGTCGTATCGGTGCTCAATTCGGCTGACGGCGCGCGATGGACGATGCCGCCGCGCTCCAGCACCAGCGCATTCTGCGTCATCGATAGCGCGATATCGGCGTGCTGCTCGACGAGGATGATGGCGATGCGCCGGTCCGCGAGCATCGCCTGCATGGCGGCGGTGATCTCGTCGACGATCACCGGAGCCAGCCCTTCGAGCGGCTCGTCGAGCAGCAGCAGCGAGGGATTGGTCATCAATGCGCGGGCCAGTGCCAGCATCTGCTGTTCGCCGCCGGAGAGCTGGTTGCCCATATTGCGGCTGCGTTCGCGCAGCCGCGGAAACATGCGATAGACCGCCGCGAGATCCCATGGTCCCGGCCGGCAGGCGACCGTGAGGTTTTCTTCCACCGACAGCGACGGAAATATCTCGCGCTCCTGCGCCACCCAGCCGATGCCCATGCGCGCCCGCTGGTGCGGCGGCTGGCGCGAAATGTCGCGGCCGCGCCAGATCACGCGCCCGGCGCGCATCTGCGTGTAGCCCATGATGGTGAGCAGCAGGGTCGATTTGCCGACGCCGTTGCGGCCGAGGACGGCGAGGCTGCCGTTCTCCGGCAGTTCGAAGCCGATGTCGTGCAACACGAGGGCTTCACCGTAGCCGGCGCGCACGTCTTCCAGCCTGAGTAGCGCATCAGCCATGATGACGCTTCCCCAGATAGACTTCGCGCACGCCGGGGTGGGTCGCGATCTCCTTCGGCGAGCCCTGCGCGAAAATGGCGCCGCCGACCAGAACGAAGATGTGGCTGGCGAAACGGAACACCACCTGCATGTCGTGTTCGATGAACAGCACGGTGATGTCGCCCGACAGCTCCGCTACCGCCTCGAAGATGTCGCCGCTTTCTTCCGGCGCCACACCGGCGGCCGGTTCGTCGAGCAACAGGACTTTCGGGCGCGTTGCCAGCGCCAGCGCGATTTCGAGCAGACGCTGGCGGCCGTAGGGCAGCTCGCGCGTCGGTTGATAGCAATATTCCCCGAGGCGCAGCCGCGAGAGGATCTCGTAGGCCTCGTCGATGGCATCCTTCTGTCCGGCCAGACGTGTCCAGAACGCATTGGCGCGCCGCTGCCGCTCGCAGACCGCGAGCGTGACCGCTTCCAGCGCATTGAGACCGGGAAACAGAGTATTGATCTGAAAGGTCCGCGCCAGTCCGCGCCGGACGCGTGCCTGCGGCTGGAGCGGCGTGATGTCGTCGCCGCCGAGCAGGATCTGGCCGCCATCCGGTGCAATCATGCCGGTGATCAGATTGATGAGTGTGGTTTTGCCGGCGCCGTTCGGGCCGATCAGCGCATAGCGCACGCCCTTCGGCAGCGTGATCTCGATATCCCTGGCGACGACCAGCGAGCCGAAGCTCTTGGTCAGTCGGCGGGTGGCGAGGGCGGTTTCGCTCATGACCGGTGCCGCCATTTCGTCAGCAGCGCGGCAAGGCCGCCCAGCACGCCGTTCGGCAGCAGCATCACCACAGCGATCAGCAGGAGACCGATCCAGAAATACCAATACTGCGGCGCGATGCCGGAGAACTGGTCGCGGGCGACCATGAAGATGATGGCGCCGACGAGGCCGCCATAGAGCTGTCCGGCGCCGCCGAGCACCAGCATCACCAGCACGTCGGCGGAACGGGCAAAGCTGATCGCGTCGAGCGAGACCGTGCCGGTGGTCTGCGCCAGCAGCGCTCCGGCAACCCCGGCCATGGCGGCGGCGATCGTATAGATCTTGCGGATATGCGCCTGGCGGTTAGCGCCGATCGCCGGCATGCGCGTCCAGCTCTCGCGGATGCCGCGCAGCGACAGGCCGAACGGCGAGTGAATGATTCGCCGTGCGGCGAGGAACATGATGAACAGCGTGATCAGCGAATATGTGTAGGCGGTGACGCCGTAAAGATCGAACTTGAACATGCCGAGGAGCGGCCACATGCGCATACCTTGCAGCCCGTCCGATCCGCCGGTCAGCCAATGTGCGCTGTTGGCGACCTCGTGCAGCAGCAGGCCGAGGCCCAGCGTGATCATGATCAGCGCCAGATGGCGAAAACGGGCGATGACGAGGCTGGAAAGATAGCCGGCCAGCGCCGCGACCAGCGCCGCGACCAGCAGCCCGGAAATCGGCTCGCCCCAGCCATATTTCGCCAGCAGTCCCGCGGTGTAGGCGCCGATGCCGAGAAAGGCGGCATGTCCCAGCGAGACGATGCCGGCGTAGCCGAGAATGAGATCGAGCGACAGGGCAAAGATCGCGGTGATGGCGATCTGGCTGGCAAGGGACAGGTAGTCGGGAAACAGGACGAAGGGCAGCAGCGTGGCGAGCCAGAAAACGGCTTCGATCGGCCGCCAGCTTGCCTGCCGGCGAAGATAGCTCTGCGGATCGTGCGTGGCGGGTGGTGCGATCGACATCGGTCACCGCTTCCCGAACAGACCGGACGGCCGCCACATCAGCACGCCGACCATAAACAGATAGATCAGGAATGCACCGAGACCCGGCAGATAATATTTGCCGGTTATATCGACGATGCCGATCAGGATGGCTGCGACGAGCGAGCCGATAATTGAGCCGAGGCCGCCGATCGACACGACGATCAGCACGAAAATCAGATAGGTAAAAGCAAAGAACGGGTCGAGGCCGACGATCTCGATCGCCAGTGCGCCGCCGAGGCCGGCCAGCCCACTGCCGAGCGCGAAAGCGATGGCGAAGGTGGAATCGACATTGATGCCGAGGCCGCGCGCCATGCGCTGATTGTCGACCGCAGCGCGGATCTGCGCGCCGAAGCGCGTGTGCTCGACGCCGACGATCAGCAGCAGCGTGATGACGAGGCCGACGCCGACAAGGAATAGCCGGTAGCTGGCAAAGCTGATGCCGAACGCGGAGACCGAACCGCGCAGATAGGAGGGGACGCTGATCGGCTGCACGGTAGTGCCGTAAAGATAGGCGGCGACTGCGACGGAAACGAACACGATGCCGATGGTCAGCAGAACCTGGTCCAGATCGCTGGCGCGGTAGAGCCGCCGATAGAGCGTCCGCTCGGCCACGACGCTGACGGCTGCGGCGGCGATGAAGGCAATCGGCAGCGTGGCGAAGAACGGCCAGCCGAAATCGTTGATGAGCGTCACGGTGACGTAGCCGCCCAGCATCGCGAAGGCGCAATGCGCCAGATTGACGAAGTTCATCAGTCCGAGCGTGACGGAGAGTCCGACCGACAACAGAAACAGCAGCATGCCATAGGCGACGCCATCGAACAGCACGCCGGCGATGGGAGCGATCATGTCACCTGCCGCATGGAGTTGGCTGTGGGCGACAGGCGGTTGCGCCGCCGGATGCGTGTGAAAGCGGCCCTGCGCCGATTCTCAAAAGACTTCCGCGATGCACGGCGGCGGCAAGGTGCACGAAAGAATTCTCTTCCTGGCGTCAATGTAACAAGGCTTCTCGGTAACAGGGCTTGTCGGCCGGCGGCCGGCAGATTGTGCAAGAAGGTTCTCGCCCGGGCAGGCGAGCCCGCCGGCAGCAAGGTGCATGCCGGCGGGGACGGGTTTGCGCGGTCGCCCGCCTATTTCTTCTGCATTGCAGAGAGGATCGGGTCCTTGACGTTCTCGACCTTGTCGAATTCGACATTCTTGAGTTCGTTGCCGACCTTCTCCACGCGGCGGATATAGATCGTCTGCACCACGTCGCGAATCTCGGGGTCGATCATCATCGGGCCGCGCGGGCTTTCCCACTTCATGCCCTTGGCCGCAGCAATCAGAGAATCGCCGTCGGTCTTGCCGTTGGTTTTCTTCAGCGCCTCATAGATCAGGTGCATGCCGTCATAGCCGCCGATGGCGAAGAAGTTCGGGTTGACGTTCTTGTTGTCCTGGCGATAGCCGGCGACGAATTCCTTGTTCAGCTTGGAGTCGTGATTGTGGTCGTAGTGCCACGCCGTCACGATGCCGAGCGCGGCATCGCCCATGTTGCGGAGCGCGGAATCGTCGGTCAACTCGCCGGTGCCGTAGATCTTCATCGTTTTCGGGCTGACGCCGCGTTCGCTCATCGCCTTGGCAATCGCCGCCGGCTGGGCGCCGCCGGGAATGAAGGTGAAGATCGATTCCGGGTTGAGATCCTTGGCGCGTTGCACGAAAGCCGAAAAATCCGGATTGGCGACGGGCATGCGTACCGAGCCGACGATCTCGCCGCCGGCAGCCTTGAACGATTTCTGGAATCCCGCTTCGGCGTCGATGCCCGGGCCGTAATCCGACACCATCGTATAGGCTTTCTTGGTCTTGTCCTTCTCGACGGCCCATTTGCCGAGTGTCTCGGTCACCTGCGACTGGGTGAGCGATACGCGTGCCGAATAGGGCGATTTGGTCATGATCACCGAGGTGGCGGCATTCATGATGACCATGAATTTCTTGGCCTCGGCCGACACGTCGGACGCGGCCATGGCGTTCGGCGTCAGCGTGAAGCCGGCGAGGATGTCGACCTTGTCGCGGACGACCAGTTCCTGCGCCAGGCGCTTGGCGACGTCCGGCGCCGGGCCGCCGGTATCCTTGCGGATGATTTCGATCTTCTTCCCGGCGACGGTATCGCCGTGCTTCTTCATGTAGAGCTTGATGCCGTTGTCCATTTGCGCTGCGGCATCGGCGAACTGGCCGGAATACGTCATGATGACGCCGACCTTGACGGTGCCCTGGGCATTTGCCGCGGTCATGCCGACGGCCGTGGTCAGCAGAGCGGCGGTGGCGATCTTGATAAGGCTCATCCTGTCTCCTCCCTTGAATGCGTTTTATATTGTTGCCCCGAGAATGCCTTAGCTTGCCGATAAAGAAAAGCGCCGCGAGCCTGGCTCGCGGCGCTGGCAGCCTAACGCTTTCGTATCCCGCGGCGCGGGGGACTCAGCCCACCGAGATTGTCGCCAGTTCGTATTGTCCCGCCCCCATCGTGCCTTCGGGGAAAATCTTGTGGGACGCGATCCATTCAAAGGATTCGTCGTAGGTTTCCTTGCTGTAGGTATCGAAGACCAGCCGCTCGCCCGGCCCCCAGCGGCGCACGTCCATGATCGCGTGATAGCGCTCCGGGAATTCCTTCTTGTAGTAGTGGGTATAGAGATCCGGCCGCAGGTCGAGGTCGCGTTGCGCGCGGCGCAAGGCCTTGAAGAATTTGCGGAGGTTCTCCGGGTCCGGCTCGTGATGGATCATCATCGCGATCATGAAGGTCGTGTCGATGACCTTACGATAGCCGAGTTGCTCGGCCAGGTAGTAGGGGCCGTTGAACAGATTGGCGGCCGGCGAGCGGCCGTCGAGCAGCTTGTCGACCCGCGCGAACAGCATGCCGTCCGCGTAGTTCAGCTTGATCTGGTCGGCCGGCATGTATTGCTCGAGCGCCTGCACCGTCGCGTAGTGGCTGCCAGACTGGTAGCCGACGGAGATCGGCACACCGGCAAGGTCCTCGGGACGCTTGATCGACGAATCGGCAGGAACAAAAATCCCGGCGGGAGCGACGGAATAGACGTCCGTCGACATCTTCCCGTGGCCGTTCGATGCCGCGACGTTCACCGTCCAGTGGCAGGCGCAACTGACATCGGCGGAGCGGCCCTTCTCGAACGACTGGAACGCTCCGACCTTGTCGCCCTTGTCGTGGTGCTTGCCGTCGCTGGAGCGGACCAGTTCGCGGAATTCGTAATCGAGCCCTTCGTCGGTGAAATAGCCCTTCTCGTGGGCGATCCACTCCTGCAGGCGGAAGTGGGATTCGATGATGAATTTGCTCATGATTTCCTCTCTTTTTTTGATGTCGTTGCAAGCAGTGTCAGCAGCAGGAGGCCCCCGCTGCCGGATCGTGCCCGTGTTCGGCGACGCGCCGTTCGCGGATCATTTTGACGTGGTCGTCCATCAGCGTGCGGGCGCCGGCCGCGTCCGCACGCTCGATCAGATCGGTAAGCCGGGTGTGTACGTCGAGGATGTGGAGCGCCAGATCGCGCGTCGCGGTGCGGTTGCGGCGCGGCCAGGAAACGTGCTCCAGCGAGATCAGTTGCACGACGAGCACCCGGTTGTGCGAGGCTTCTGCCACCGCCAGGTGGAAATCGCGCGACAGGCGGGTGAAGGTGTCGAGATCGTGCAGGTGCGCCTGCGCTTCGGCGAGCAATGTGCGTAGCCTGGCGATATCGGCCGGCGTCGCATATTCGGCGGCAAGCTCCGCCGCCAGCGTTTCGATGGCGCGCTGAGCGTCCATGATTTCCGCTGCCGACACGCCGGTGAGGTCGAGTTGCACCGCCAGCGCCTCGGCGAACAGGCGGGGGTTGCCGCGGGCGATGCGCGCGCCGCCGCCCTTGCCCATGCGAATCTCGACGATGCCCAGCGCCTCCAGCGTGCGCAGCGCGTCGCGCGCGACAATGCGGCTGACGCCGAAGCGCGCCGCCAGATCTTTCTCGGTGCCGAGGAAGTCGCCGGGCTTGAGTCGCTTGGCGAACAGCGCTTCCCGGACCTCGGCGACGATGTGGGATGACAGCGATGTGGAGCGGCCGGGGAGCACGATCCGGTCGGCGGCGAATTCGAGCGTTTGCGGAGGAAGAGCCATTCCACTCACCATGGCACCACGCGTCGATGATCGACGGTGAGGTTAGGGCCGATCTTAAAAATAGTAAAGATACTATCTTATAGAACCGAGGGGCGCTTCGGAGGTCACGAAACCATCCTCGGGCGATGACGAATTGTCCGCGTCTGCCGGCTGACGCACAGTCAATCGATGATTTCCTGGTCACTGCTGCAGATCGGCGCGATTTTCATTCTCGGAGGAGCGGTCAAAGGCGTGATCGGGCTTGGTCTGCCGACGGTCGCGGTCGGCCTGCTCGGCGCGGTGATGACGCCGGTGCAGGCGGCGGCGCTGGTGATCGTGCCGTCCTTCGTCACCAATGTCTGGCAACTGCTGGCGGGACCGGGATTTATCGCGCTGGCGCGGCGGCTCTGGCTGTTGCTGGCCGGTCTGTGTGTCGGCACGCTCGCCGGTGGCTGGTGGGTGCCGGTCGACAATAGCGGCCGCGCGCGTATCGCGCTCGGCATCGCGCTGCTGTTTTATGCCGCGGTCGGCCTGTTCGCGCTCCGGCTGGCCGTGCCGCGGCGCGCCGAATGGTGGCTGTCGCCGATCGTCGGCGTCTTGACGGGAATCGTCACGGCGATGACCGGCGTGTTCGTTGTGCCGATGGTGCCTTATGTTCAGGCGTTGGGGCTGCAACGCGACGATCTGGTGCAGGCGCTTGGCCTGTCGTTCACGGTTGCGACTGTCGCGCTGGCTGTTGTCCTGGTCGCTAACGACCAGCTACATTTTTCGCTGGCCGGCCTGTCGGTCTATGCGCTGGCAGCGTCGCTGGTCGGGATGGCCGTCGGCCAGGTGGTTCGCAAGCGCATCGACCCCAAGACGTTCCGGCTCTGTTTCTTTATCGGCATGATGCTGCTCGGGGCGCATCTGGCATTCGGCAGCCTCCTGAAGCTCTGATAAGCAACATGATCGTTTCGTCCGATCGGCCATCAGCAGCATATCCATTCGCCATCCCATGCGTGACGGACAGGTCCGGCCAGTCATTTTGTCCGTCGTTCTCCAGTTGATGCGGTTCTTCTGCTCAACCTTTATGGGTATTGCCGGCTGGCTTGCCCGGCCTGCCGGTGGCTGCCGCGGCGGTATTGCTACTTCGGCATGTCGCACAGCGTCGCGACGCCGCGCGTCGCTTGCTTGACAATGAAGCCTGCCCGTCTATCTCGTGCGGTCTTCGATGCTTGCTCGAGAGCCGAGACAGTTCACACCAGCAGCGTGCGCCGTTCCAACCGGACCACGCGGAGGATAGCGATCATGCGGATGCGTCACATCTCTTGTCTGGCGCTGGCAGGAGCCATTGCCGCGGTCGCGTTCATCGCCCCCGCCGATGCCCAGACGATCAAGATCGGTGAGATGAACAGCTACAAGGCGCAGCCGGCGTTCCTCGATCCCTACAAGAAGGGCTGGGAGCTGGCGCTCGATGAGATCAACGCAAAAGGCGGGGTGCTCGGCAAGAAGCTCGAAGTCGTGTCGCGCGATGATGGCGCCAATCCCGGCGAGGCGGTGCGTGTCGCCGAGGAACTGATCACGCGCGATGGCGTGGCGATGCTGACCGGCACATTCCTCTCGCATGTCGGGCTGGCGGTCGCCAATTTCGCCAACCAGAAGAAAGTCTTCTTCCTCGCCTCCGAACCGCTGACCGACAAGATCACCTGGCAGGACGGCAACAGATACACCTATCGGCTTCGGCCCTCGACCTATATGCAGGTCGCCATGCTGATGCCGGCGGCCATCGCCGCCAACAAGAAGCGCTGGGCGATCGTCTATCCGAACTACGAGTACGGCCAGTCGGCGGCGGAAACCTTCAAGACCTTGTTGAAGCGCGCGCAGCCTGACGTCGAATTCGTGTCGGAGCAGGCGCCGCCGCTCGGCAAGATCGAGGCCGGCGCGGTGGTGCAGGCGCTCGACGATGCCAAGCCCGAGGCGCTGTTCAATGTGCTGTTCGCCGGCGACCTCGCGAAATTCGTGCGCGAGGGCAATACGCGCGGCCTGTTCAAGAATCGCCCGGTGGTCAGCCTGCTCTCCGGCGAGCCCGAATATCTCGATCCGTTGCGCGACGAAACGCCGGTCGGCTGGACGGTGACGGGTTATCCGTGGAGCAAGATCGAAACGCCGGAGCATAAGGCGTTCCTTGCCGCCTATCAGAAAAAGTACAATGACTATCCGCGGCTCGGCTCCATCGTTGGTTATACGATGATCAAGTCGCTGGCGGCGGGCATTGCCCGGGCTGGCTCGGTCGAGGCCGACAAGCTCGTTGCCGCCTTCGCCGGCCTCAAGGTCGATGGGCCGTTCGGGCCGTTCGAGTACCGCGGCAGCGATCATCAGGCGACGATGGGCGCCTATGTCGGCAAGCTCGCGCTGGAGAACGGCAAGGGCGTCATGGCCGATTTCAAATATGTCGACGGGGCCAGCGTGCTGCCGTCCGACGACGAGGTGAGGAAGCTGCGTCCGGCCGGTGCCAACTGACGCCGGCGTGAGCGCGGAGCCGGGGAGGATGGCTCTTCTCCGTGACAGGCGAAGGGTGCCGCGCGCATGACGGCCAGCAGCATTGCGTTCCAGGCGCTGAATGGTCTGTCGTCGGCGGCCGGGCTGTTTTTCGTCGCTGCCGGCCTGTCGCTGATTTTCGGCGTTACCCGCATCGTCAATATCGCGCACGGGTCCCTCTATATGCTGGGGACCTATATCGCCTATTCGATGGCGACGCGGATCGGCGGCGGTTTCGGCTTCTGGGGCGGCATCGTTCTGACGGCCATCATCGTTGCCGCGATCGGCGCCGCGATCGAGTTTCTGTTGTTGCGTCGGGTCTATCGCGCGCCCGAGCTGTTCCAGTTGCTGGCGACCTTCGCGCTGGTGCTGATCATCAACGACGCCGCATTATGGCTGTGGGGGCCGGAAGATCTGCTCGGCCCGCGCGCGCCGGGTCTTGGCGGCGCCGTCGAGATTCTCGGCCGCCGTCTGCCGACCTATGATCTGTTCCTGATCGTCATCGCGCCGGTGGTGCTCGGCATTCTGCATTTCGGGCTCAAGCGCACGCGCTTCGGCAGGCTGGTGCGGGCGGCGACGCAGGATCGCGAGATGGTCGGCGCGCTTGGCGTCAATCAGGCTCTGCTGTTCACCTCGGTCTTCGCGCTCGGCGCCGGCCTTGCCGGCCTCGGCGGCGCGTTGCAGGTGGCACGCGAGCCGGCCAGCCTGACGACCGACCTGATCGCGATCACCGACGCCTTCGTCGTTGTCGTGGTCGGCGGCATGGGGTCGATCACCGGCGCCTATGTGGCGGCGGTGCTGATCGCCGAGGTGAAGGCGATCTGTATCGCCATCGGTACGGTCAGCCTGTTCGGCCTGTCGTTCAACGTCTCCAAGTTCACGCTGGTGGCGGAATTCCTGGTGATGGCGGTGGTGCTGATCGCGCGGCCCTATGGCCTGCTCGGTCGTCCGCAGGGCACGGTGCGCGGCGTCGCCGATCCCGAGGATCCGATGCGTCCGGCATCGCCGCTGACGATCGGCGTCGCGGCGGCCGTCGTGCTGGCGCTGCTGGCATTGCCGTTCATCGTCCGCGATGCGCCCTATCTGTTGGTGCTCGGCATCGATGTGCTGATCGCTGTGCTGTTTGCGGCCAGCTTGCATTTCATCATGGGGCCGGGCGGCATGCATTCGTTCGGCCATGCTGCCTATTTCGGGCTCGGCGCCTATGGCGCGGCGCTGACGGTGAAGTGGTTGGCAGCGCCGATGGGCGCGGCGCTGGTCGCTGCGCCGGTTGCCGCGGTGATCGGCGCGCTGCTGTTCGGCTGGTTCGCGGTGCGGCTCTCCGGCGTCTATCTGGCGATGCTGACGCTGGCCTTCGCGCAGATCGTCTGGGCGGCGGTGTTTCAGTGGGAGGACTTCACCGGCGGCTCCAATGGCGTCATCGGGGTCTGGCCGCCGGCGCCGTTCGACAACAGCCGCATCTATTATCTGCTGACGCTGGTACTCGCCGTTGCCGGCGTCTTTCTGTTGCGGCGGATGCTGTTCGCGCCGTTCGGCTATGCGATGCGCGCCGGCCGCGATTCGCCGCTGCGGGCGGAAGCGATCGGCATCGATGTGAAGCGCATCCATTGGCTCGGCTTCGCCATCGCCGGTTTGGTCTGCGGCATCGCCGGCGGATTGTTCGCCTTCGCCAAGGGCTCGATCTCGCCGGAAACGATCGGCGTCGCGCGCTCCATCGATGGGCTGGTGATGGTGCTGCTCGGCGGCGTGCAGACGCTCGCCGGTCCGGTGGTCGGCGCTTCGGCATTCGCGCTGCTGCAGGACACCATCATGAGCCAGACCGAATACTGGCGTGCCTTGCTCGGCGGCGTCATTCTGCTACTGGTGCTGGTGTTCCCGGGCGGCATTGTCGGCGGTGCAATGCGTCTGGCGCGACGGCTGTGGCCGGAGCGGCCGGCATGAACGGGGTCGACAAAATCGACACGAGCGATCTGTCGATCCGCTCGCTCAGAAAATCCTTTGGCGGCGTCCGCGCCGTCGACGATGTCAGTTTCGATGTCGGTCGCGGCGAATTTCTGGCGATGATCGGGCCCAACGGTGCCGGTAAGTCGACCTGCTTCAACATGATCAACGGCCAGCTTCGTCCGGATTTCGGCACGATTCGGTTCGGGCAGACGATCCTGAACGGTTTGCCGTCGCGCGAGATCGCCCGGCTCGGCATCGGCCGGACGTTCCAGGTGGCGGCGACCTTCGGGTCGATGACCGTCGTCGAGAACGTGCAGATGGCGCTGATCGCAAAGGCGCGCGAAACCTACCGCCTGTGGCGGCCGGCGGCGCGGCACCATCGGGGGCGGGCGCTCGAACTGCTTGAACAGGTCGGCATGCGCGAAGCCGCCGACCGCGCCAACCGCGAACTGGCTTATGGCGATATCAAACGTGTCGAGCTGGCGATTGCGCTCGCCGGCGATCCGCGCCTGCTGCTGATGGACGAACCGACGGCCGGCATGGCGCCCGGCGAACGCCATGCGCTGATTGGCTTGGTGAAACGGCTGGTGACGGAGAAGGGTATCGCCGTTCTGTTCACCGAACATTCGATGGACGTGGTGTTCGCCTATGCCGACCGCATCATCGTGCTGGCGCGCGGGAGAGTGATCGCCGATGGCGATGCGCGCGCGATCCGTACCGATCCGAAAGTGCAGGAGGTGTATTTCGGCAGCGGGCGGACCTTTGCCGGCGCGAGCGCGGATAACGGAGGCGGAGAATGAGCGGCGCGATTCTCAGCGTCGACGGTCTCTCCGCGTCTTATGGCGCGGCGCAGATTCTCTATGACCTGTCGTTCGAAGTCGGGCGCGGCGAGGTGGTGGCGCTGATGGGCCGCAACGGCGCCGGCAAGACCACGACGATGAAGGCGATCATGGGGCTGATCGCCCGCAAGGGCCGCGTCCGCTTCAACGGCCATGATATTGCGCGCTGCCGTCCCTACGAGATCGCCCGCCTTGGCGTCGGGTTCACGCCGGAGGATCGGCGGATTTTCTCCGACCTCACGGTGATGGAAAATCTCGATGTCGGCCGCCAGCCGCCGCGTGTCTTTGGCGATGGAACGCCGGCACCGCACTGGACGCCGGAGCGGCTGTTCGCGCTGTTCCCTAATCTGCGCGAAATGCCGGACAGGCTCGGCGGCCAGATGAGCGGCGGCGAGCAGCAAATGCTCACCGTGGCGCGGACATTGATGGGCAATCCGCTGCTGGTGCTGCTCGATGAACCGTCCGAGGGGGTGGCGCCGCTGATCGTCGAACAGATGGCGGATACGATCGCGGAATTGAAGCAGCAAGGGCTGTCGATCCTGCTGTCGGAACAGAACATGCATTTCGCTGGCCTCGTCGCCGACCGTGTCTATCTGCTGGAGAAAGGCCAGATCCGCTGGCGGGGAACGATGGCGGCGCTCGCCGCCGACGTCGATCTGCAACGCGCCTATCTGACGGTGTGAACGCCCTCGGGTCGCCCGGACCGGGCGTCTATGCCTCGTCCAGACCGATATCGACCGCCGGCGCGGCCTGGATGGTTTTGCTGGTGGAGATGTAATCGACGCCGGTTTCGGCGATTGCGCGCACCGTCTCGAACCGGACGCCGCCGGAGGCTTCGAGCGGGATGCGCCCGTCGACATATCTGACCGCCTCGCGCATCTGATCGAGCGGCATGTTGTCGAGCATGATGATGTCGGCCTTTGCCGTGATCGCCTCGCGCACCTGCTCCAGCCGGTCGCATTCGACCTCGATCTTGATGAGGCCGGGAATCCGGGCGCGGGCCCGCGCTACGGCGTCGGCGATGCTGCCGGCCACCGCAATATGATTGTCCTTGATCATCACGCCGCCGTCGAGGCCAAGCCGATGATTGGCGCCACCGCCGCAGCGCACCGCATGTTTTTCCAGCATGCGCAGGCCCGGCGTGGTTTTGCGCGTGTCGATGAGCTGTGCTTTCGTGCCCCTGATCGCATCCATCCAGCGCGCAGTCTCGGTGGCGATGCCGGAGAGATGCTGCACGATGTTGAGTGCTGTGCGCTCGACGGTGAGCAGGCTGCGTGCCGCGCCGGATACGGTGAGCAGCCGGGTCTGCGGCTTGCAGCGTGTGCCGTCGCTGGTGGCGATGCTGACGGTCACGTTCGGATCGTAACGGGTGAAGCACGCGGCGGCGACGTCGATGCCGGCGAGCGAGAGCTCCTGACGCGCATTCATATGAAAGGTGGTGTGGGCATCGGCCTCGATCATCGACAGCGCGGTGAGATCGCCGTGGCCGATATCTTCCGTGAGCCACAGGTCGATCAGGCGATTGACGGTGAACAGATCAAGCATTGCAGTCCCTCATCTCTCTCCGCCGATGTCGGTATGATAGTTTGTCGACACCCTCAGGCAAGATTGCCGGAGCAATGTCGCCCGCAGCGCGTCTACCGCCGCCGGCCGCCAAAGTTCGGCTGCCGTTTCTCGATGAAGGCGCGCACGCCCTCCATGTAATCCGGGGACAGGCTGGCCTCGCGCTGGAAATCGCGCTCGAGATCGAGTTGCGCGTCGAGGCTGTTGTCGGCGGACGCATTCAGTGCCTGCTTGATCAGCGACAGGCCGTGCGTCGGCGCCCTGGCGAAGCGCTCGCACAGCGCTGTCGCCTCCTGCATCAGCGCGTCGTCGTCGACCGCCTTCCAGATCAGGCCCCAATTCTCCGCCGTCTCTGCCGGCAGCGGCTCGGCGAGCAGCGCCAGGCCGCGGGCGCGCGCATCGCCGATACGACGCGGCAGGGTCCAGGTGCCGCCCGAATCCGGGATCAGCCCGACCCGTGCGAACGACTGGATGAATTGTGCCGAGCGTGCCGCGAGCGCGATGTCGCAGGCCAGCGCGATATTGGCGCCGGCGCCTGCGGCAACGCCATTGACCGCCGCGACGACCGGCATCGGCAGCGCCCGCAGTTTGCGGACGAGCGGATTGTAGAATTGCTCGAGCGTGCCGCCGAGTACGATCTGCTCCCCCGGCTTCGCGAGACGGTCGTTGAGATCCTGCCCGGTGGAGAAGGCGCGGCCGGCCCCGGTGAGCAGCAGCGCACGGCAGCTTTCGTCGGCTTCCGCGTCTTCGAGTGCGGCGCGCAGCGCATGGTGCATCGTCTCGTTGAAGGCGTTGAGACGGTCTGGGCGGTTGAGGGTGACGATACGATAGCCATCGTGTTGCTCGACGAGAATTTCGCTCATCCGAAATGTCTCCCGTATGGAAGTCCTGTGTCGCGGCGGCGCAACGACCGGTCGCGATTACAGATGCGTCGCGCCGCCGTCGAGATTGATCGACTGGCCGGTGATGAAAGCCGCATTGTCCGAGGCGAGGAACAGCGCCGTGCCGACGAGGTCGTCCGGCGTCTCCGGCCGCGCGATGCACTGCATGGCGACGATGCGCTGCTTCTGCTCCGGCGTCACCGTCTTGCGCTCGATCTCGGTGAAGGTGGCGCCCGGCAGGATGGAATTCACGGTAATGCCGTCGCCGCCGAGTTCGCGGGCCATCGAGCGGCTCATGCCGATCAGCGCCGATTTCGAGGCGATATAGTGCAGATAGTTCGGTCGGCCGAGCGACACCGCCCCGGACGCGATGTTGATAATGCGGCCGCGCTGTTGTCGCCGCATCGCCGGCAACACGGCGCGCGCGCACAGGAACGGGCCGGTGACGTTGACGCGCAGCACCTCTTCCCATTCAGGCAATGGAATCCGGTCGAAGGCGCGCATCTCCAGCGTCGAGAAGATGCCGGCATTGTTGATCAAGGTGTCGATGCGGCCGAACCGGCCTTCCACCGTTCGCGCCATGCCCAGCACCGAAGCCTCGTCGGCGACGTCGGTTTCGACTGCGAGGCTGGTGCCGCCTGCGGCTGCGATCTCGTCGGCGACCGCTGCCGCGGTCCGGGCATTACGCTCGGCGATCACCGGAATGGCGCCAGCCTCGGCAAAGGCCTTGGCGAAGGCGCGGCCGATGCCTTGTCCGGCGCCGGTGACGATGACGACATGGCCGGCGAGCGAGGCAAAGTCGGGTGTCTGCGGTCCGGTCATGCGAGGCTCCGTTGGGGGGCGGCCTGCTGTCCGGCGGCGTGCCGTTCGAGCGCCGCGCGCGCATCCCACGGCACCCACCACGGCTTGATGCCGAGTTCTTCCGCGATGATGCCGGCGGTGATGTAGCCAGCGCCGCCGGAGATCGCGCCGCCTGGATGGCCGGCCGATCCGGCATTGTAGAGATTGGGGATCGGCGTGCGATAGCCGAAGTGGTTGTACATCACCTGATCGGCATTGAAGGCGCCCATGAAGATGTCGCCTTCGCGCATATTGATCATCTCCTGCGTATATTCGCGTCCCGTATAGATGTAGCGCGCAAGGATATTCCGGTCAGTCATGTTCGGGCATACCTTCGCCCAGGTCTCGATGATCTTGTCGGCAAACTCTTCCTTGAAGCGTTCGTAGCTCTGATCGCCGATATCGGGATTGAGCGGCATCACGTGCCAGGCGTAGGTCGTGGCCTTGCCTGACGGCGCCTGCGTCGGATCGAGCAGGCTCAGCGGGCCGGCGCCGAACTGCACGATCTTCGGCACGCGCCCGGCCTTGGTATCCTCGTGCGCGGAGAACAGATCCTCCATCGTTTCGGCGCCGATGCTCCATTTCTGCGCGCGGTTGATGTTCGGGTCGAATGTCTCGGCCGAAAAGCGCGGGCTTTCGTTGAGCGCCAGGTGCAGCCCGAACAGGCTCCATTTCGTGTACTGGAAATTGTCGACCTTCTTAAGGAACGCGGCGGGAAGCTGCGCCCGGCCGACGAGCTTGTCGAAGGTCTGGTGGACGTCGAGCGTCGAGGCGACGAACCGGCCCGCGCGCACTGTGCGCCCGTCGGCAAGCGCGATGCCGGTTGCCCGGCCGCCCTCGATGACGATGCGGTCGATGTCCACTTGCGGTTGGTAGGTACCGCCGGCGGCGATGAAACATTCCATCAGTCCGCGCGCCAGATTGAACGAGCCGCCCTGGCAGAGCTGGTAGCCGCTTTCCAGATCGAAGGCGCGGATGACGGAGCCCATCGGGCTGGTCTTCGAGGTGGTATCGACCAGCCAGGTGCCGAACAGAGACACCTTGAACAGGAACAGGAGCTGGACGTGTTCGTTTTCGAACAGCTCGCGCACCACGTCGAGCGGTTCGCGGCGCGACACGGCGAGGAATTCGCGGCCGAGCGCCGTCCGCGACAATAGCGCATCGCGCTCCGCCTGCGGCAGCGGCTCGGAGAATCGTTCGGGAAGGAAGATGTCGCGGGTGATTGTTTCGGCGCGCGCGTTCCACTCGCGGAAAGTCTCTGCGTCTTTCTTCGAGAAGCGGGCGATGCTGGCGATCGATTCCTCGAGATCGCGGCCGAGAACCAGCGCCGAGCCGTCGCCATGGGCCTGCGCCAGTTCGTGCCGTGGCGTGATGTAAGTTGTGCGCTCGCCGACGCCGAGGTCCTTGAACCACGGCGCTTCGGTGATGTGGAAATGATTGATCGAATGCAGGTTGTGATAAAAGCCGGGCAGAGTGACTTCCTCGGTGGACAGGCCGCCGCCGTAGCGCAGCCGCCGCTCGACCAGCAGGATCTTCAGGCCCGCGCGGGCGAGGTAGGTCCCGAGGATCAGGCCGTGATGGCCTGCTCCGATGACGATGCCGTCATAGGCTCTGTCCAGTGGCGCGACCATGAGCGTCTCCCGCAGCGTTCCGGTAATGTCGTCGACCACCATGCCGATTGGCTTTGCCGTCGGTCAATGGTCGGGGACGGCCGGCTGCAATGCGTATCGCAGGCGCACGGTGGGAGCATGGATGGCGCAAGAGCGGCCACCGCCGCCGTATCTGCCCTGCGGAAACGGTCGCTGCCTGCGGCCTGAATGCCGGTCACGGCCGCGCCTACCCTTCTTTGGGCTAGTCTTTCGGTTCGATCATCGATAGCGGGTAGACCGATCGGTTGCTGTGCCGCTAGATTAGCCGTCCGCGCAACCGGCCGATAAGGACCGGATGGAATGCCAATGAACCGGGAGGGACTTCGATGAACAAGACCTTGCTGCTGGCCGGTGCACTCGCTTTCGCGGCGACGCCGGCGCTTGCCCAGCAAAAGACCGTCAAGATCGGTTTCGTCAGCACCTTCAGCGGACCGACGGCGGTGATCGGCAACGACATGCGCAATGCGTTCGAGGTTGCGCTCGATCATCTCGGCCGCAAGATGGGCGGCCTGCCGGTGGAGGTGATCTACGAGGATGACGGCCAGAAGCCGGATGTCGGCAAGCAGAAGACCGAGAAGCTGCTGCAGTCCGACAAGGTCGATTTCATCGCCGGCTATATCTGGTCGAACGTGCTGCTTGCCTCGCTGAAATCCGCGGTCGACGCCAAGACCTTCATCATCAGCGCCAATGCCGGCCCTTCGCAGATCGCCGGCGAGCTGTGCAACCCGTTCTTCTTCTCGACCTCGTGGCAGAACGACCAGACACCACAGGCGGTCGGCGAATACATGAACCAGAAGGGCGTGAAGTCTGTCTTCCTCATCGGCCCGAATTATGCGGCCGGCAAGGACATGCTCGCCGGTCTCAAGAGCACCTTCAAGGGCAAGGTGGTCGGCGAGGAATATACCGTCTGGCCCTCGCAGCTCGATTTCTCCGCCGAATTGTCGAAGGCGCGTGCTTCCGGCGCTGAATCGATCTTCGTGTTCTATCCCGGCGCCGCCGGCGTGCAGTTTCTTAACCAGTATGTGCAGGCCGGCCTGAAGCAGACCATGCCGCTCTACACAGCCTTCACCATCGACGAGCTGTCGCTGCCGCTGCAGAAGGAGAATGCGCTCGGCATTCCCGGCGCCCAGGAATGGGTGCACGACCTGCCGAACGAGCAGAACAAGCGTTTCGTCGCCGACTATCGCGCCAAGAACCCGGGCAAGCGGCCGACCTATTATGGCGCGCAGTCCTATGACGCGGCGCAGCTCATCAACAGCGCCGTCGTTGCCGTCAAGGGCGACCTGACCAAGAAGGACGAGATGCGGGCGGCGATGAAGAAAGCCGATTTCAAGTCGGTGCGCGGCTCCTTCAGATACGGTAACAACCACTTCCCGATCCAGGATTTCTATCTGCAGGATGTGGTCAAGGGTGCCGACGGCCAGCTCGAACTCAAGACCGTGGCGACCATCATCAAGGACAGCCAGGACCGCTTCCATCAGAAGTGCCCGATGAAGTAGGGCGCCGGGCGAGAAACACGGCGGCAACCCACCGGCTGCCGCCGTTGTCTTGTCGTCGATCGCAAGCCGATCTCGGGTCGATGTTGAATCGACCCTGAATCGATCCTCGGGCCGATGTGGGGGTAGGGCCAGACCTGAATGCTGCTTTTCATCGAACAGCTTCTCAACGGGCTGCAGTTCGGTCTGCTGCTGTTTCTGCTCGCCGCCGGCCTGACGCTGGTCTTCGGCATCATGGACATGGTGAATCTGGCGCACGGTTCGCTCTATATGATGGGCGCCTATTTCGCCGCGACCTTCGCCGCCTGGACCGGCAGTTTCATTCTCGGCGTGGTGCTGGCGCTCGGCGCCACCTTCGTGCTCGGCATCCTGCTCGAATGGGTTGCGCTGCGGCATCTCTATGGCCGCGACCATCTCGACCATGTGCTCGCCACCTTCGGCCTGATCCTGTTCTTCAACGAACTGGTGCGCATTGTCTGGGGTCCGGAGGGGCTGAGCCTGCCGCTACCGCCCTGGCTGACCGCGCCCGTCCAGATTCTGCCGGGAGTCTACTATTCGACTTACCGGCTGAGCATCATTCTCGTTTCGCTGGCGGTGGCGGGCGGGCTGTACTTTTTGGTGATGCGCACCCGGCTCGGCATGCTGATCCGCGCCGGCGCTTCCAATCGCGAGATGATCGGTGCGCTTGGCATTAACATCAAGCTTCTGTTCATGCTGGTGTTCGGGCTTGGCGCCGCACTCGCCGGGCTCGCCGGGCTGATGCAGGCGCCGATCCTGACCGTGCAGATCGGCATGGGCGAGAACATCCTCATTCTCGCTTTCGTCATCATCGTCATCGGCGGCATCGGGTCGATCCGCGGCGCCTTCGTCGCAGCTATCCTCGTCGGACTGATCGATACGCTCGGGCGCTCGTTCCTGCCGGACCTGCTGCGCATGGTGCTCAGCTCGACCGCGGCGTCGACGGCGGCGCCGGCGCTGTCCTCGATGCTGATCTATCTGCTGATGGCGATCGTCCTGGTCGTGCGGCCGGAGGGGCTGTTTCCGGCTGGTCGTCGATGATGTCGCTTCTCACGCTTCGCAATATCTGCGCCGTCGCGGTGGTCGCCGCACTGCTGTTGTTGCCGCTGTATTCGCATCTGTCCGGCAATATCTTCGCGCTGACCTTGTTCACCCGCATCCTGATCTATGCGCTGGCCGCCGCCAGCCTCAATCTGATCATGGGCTATGGCGGCATGATGAGCTTCGGCCATGCGGCCTATCTCGGCATCGGCGGCTATGCGGTCGGCATCCTGGCGCATGAAGGCATCGCTTCCGGCTTCGTCCAGTGGCCGGTGGCGATCGCCGCCTCGGCGCTGTTCGCGCTCGTTATCGGCGCGTTGTCGCTGCGCACCCGCGGCGTCTATTTCATCATGATCACGCTCGCCTTCGCGCAGATGGCCTACTACATCGCGGCCGGCATGGCGCGCTATGGCGGCGACGACGGCCTGACCATCTATAAGCGCAGCGAGTTCGGCGGGCTGATCGATCTCTCCAGCCGCACGCAGTTCTATTATCTGTGTCTGGCGTTGTTGCTGGCCGGGCTGTATCTCATCCACCGGATCGTCAATTCGCGATTCGGCATGGTTGTGCAGGGCGCGCGCTCCAACGAGCGACGCATGCAGGCGCTCGGTTTCCCGACCTACCGGTACCAGCTCACCTGCTTTGTTATTGCCGGGACGATGTGCGGCGTCGCCGGCGCGCTGCTCGCCAACAACACTGATTTCGTCAGCCCGGCGATCATGTACTGGACGCGTTCCGGCGACCTGATGGTGATGGTCATCCTCGGCGGCATGGGCTCGCTGTTCGGTCCGGTGTTCGGCGCCATCGTGCTGCTGCTGCTGGAAGAGCTGCTGTCGCAGTTCACTGAATATTGGCCGATCATCGTCGGTCCGATGCTGCTGCTCGTCGTCCTGTTCGCGCGCGGCGGCATCGACGGCCTGCTCGGGAGGCGCAACGGTGACTGAGCCGCTCCTGCAGGTGCAGAATCTGAGCAAGCGGTTCGGCGGCATCGTCGCCACCGACGACCTGTCGCTCGATGTCCGGCCGGGCGAACTGCATGCGCTGATCGGGCCGAACGGCGCCGGCAAGACGACCCTGATCACGCAACTGACCGGCCAGTTGACGCCGGACAGCGGCCGGATCGGCTTTGCCGGCGAAGATATCAGCCGGATGCCGGCCTATCGCCGCAGCATTCTCGGTCTGGCGCGCTCGTTCCAGATCACCTCGCTGTTCCTCGACATGAGCGTGCTCGACAATGTCGCGCTCGCCGTGCAGGCGCATGCAGGACATTCGTTCCGCTTCTGGCGTCCGGCGCGGCGGGAGAGCGAGCTGCGCGAACCGGCGCGCGCCGCGCTGGCGCGGGTCGGGCTTGCCGACCGGCTGGATGCCCGCACTTCGGCCTTGAGCCACGGCGAGCACCGGTTGATCGAGATCGCCATGGCGCTCGCCGGCCGGCCGCGTCTGCTGCTGCTTGACGAACCGATGGCGGGCCTCGGACCGGAGGAGTCCGCGCGCATGGTCGAACTGCTGCGCGAACTGAAGCGCGATTACCCGGTCCTGCTGGTCGAGCACGACATGGAGGCGGTCTTCGCGCTCGCCGACCGTATCACCGTGCTGGTCTATGGCCGTGTTATCGCTTCCGGCAATCCGGAGTTGATCCGCAACAACGAGGAGGTGCGGCGCGCTTATCTCGGCGAGCAGAAGCGGCTGGGCGGCGGAGGCGGGCATGCTTGATGCGCCGATGGCCAGCGCGCAGGCGCCGGGCGGCCGGAGGACGCCGCTGCTGAAGGTCGATGCGATCGAGACGTACTACGGCCTCAGCCAGGCGCTGTTCGGCCTGTCGCTCGACATCATGCCCGGCGAAGTGGTGACCCTGATGGGGCGCAACGGCATGGGCAAGACCACGACGGTGCGCTCGATCATGGGGCTGACGCCGGCACGTGCCGGCAGCATCGCCTTCGACGGCGCCGAGATCCGCGCCCTGCCGTCCTACCGTATCGCCAAGCTCGGTCTTGGGCTGGTGCCGGAGGGCCGCCAGATCTTTCCGAATCTCAGCGCCCGGGAAAACCTCGTGGCTACGGGACGCGCCGCTCCGGGGAGCGCCACCGGCGGCTGGACGCTCGACAAGGTCTACGGACTGTTCCCGCGTCTGGCCGAACGCGCCGACAGCATGGGCAATCTGCTCTCCGGCGGCGAGCAGCAGATGCTGGCGATCGGCCGCGCGCTGATGACCAATCCGCGCCTGCTCATTCTCGACGAGGCGACCGAAGGGCTGGCGCCGCTGATCCGCGAGGAAATCTGGCGCTGTCTCGGTCTGCTCAAGCAGGCGGGGCAGTCGATCCTTGTGATCGACAAGAATGTCGAGGCGCTGACGCAGATTGCCGACCGCCACTATCTCATCGAGCGCGGGCGGGTGGTGTGGACCGGCACGTCGCGCGAACTGGCGGTCGCACCCGATATCCAGCGGCGCTATCTCGGCGTTTAGAGCATTGTCGCGCGCAGCGGATACCGGCTCGCGTGAAAAAAACGCATCGCGACAAAACCTGGAGTTTTTCATCGTTTCGACACGATGATGAAGAGGTTCGGGCGGCTGCTTATTCCGCAGGCTGCGGGGCGGGGGCTGTTGTTGCGCGGCCGGTGCCGCCGAGCCGGCGGTGCAATTTGTCGAGCAGCAGATAGATCACCGGCGTCGTGTAGAGCGTCAGCACCTGCGACACCAGCAGGCCGCCGATGATGGTGATGCCGAGCGGCCGGCGCAGCTCCGATCCCGGCCCCGAGGCGAAGACCAGTGGCACGGCGCCGAGCAGTGCCGCCAGCGTCGTCATCAGGATCGGGCGGAAGCGCTCGAGGCAGGCCTCGAAGATGGCGCGCTCCGGCGTCAGGTTTCGCCGCCGTTCGCCTTCCAGGGCGAAGTCGACGAGCATGATGCCGTTCTTCTTGACGATGCCGATGAGCAGGATGATGCCGATGAAGGCGATCACCGTCAGTTCGGCATTGAATGCCTGCAGCGCCAGCAGCGCGCCGAGGCCGGCGGACGGCAGCGTGGAGATGATCGTCAGCGGGTGGGCGAGGCTCTCGTAAAGCACGCCGAGCACGATATAGACGGCGATCAGCGCCGCGGCGATCAGCAGCGGCTGCGCGCCGGCGCTTTGCTGGAAGGCACGGATGTCGCCGGCGAAGTCGGCATTGATGATGTCCGGCATGTGCAATTCGGCAACCGCCTGGGTGATCGCATCGGTGATCTCCTCCAGCTTGGCACCGGGGGCGATATTGTAGCTGATGGTGACCGACGGGAACTGCCCCTGATGGTTGACGACGAGCGGCGACAGGCCGCGCTCGATGCGCGCGACGGCCGCCAGCGGCACCTGCCCGGCCGAACCGTTGACATAGACCTGCCGCAGGTCGTTGGGGTCGCGCTGATAACGTGGATCGAGCTCCAGGATCACGCGATACTGGTTGCGCTGCGTATACAGCGTCGAGATCTGTCGCTGCGAAAAGGCGTTGTTGAGCGCGTTGTCGATGTCCTGCATCTGAACGCCGAAGCGCGCGGCGGCGTCTCGGTCGATCACCACATTGGCCTGCAGGCCGCCCTGTTCGCGGTCGGTGGTGACGTCGACGATGCCTGGCAACCGGCGGATGCGCTCCTGCACGCGCGGCAGCCAGTTCTGCAACTCGTTGAAATCCGAGCTCCACAAGGTGAACTGGTACTGCGAATCGCTCTGCCGGCCGCCGACCCGCAGATCCTGCGCCGGCACCATGAAGACCCGCAGGCCGGGAATGTTCGACAGGCGCGCGCGCAGCCGTGCCACCACCGCCTGTGTGCTGATGCCGCCGCGTTCACTTTGCGGCTTCAGGCTGATGAACATGCGGCCGCGATTGACCGAGCCGTTGAAGCCGCTGGAGCCGACCGACGAGCCGACACCGGCGATTGCCGGATCGGCGAGCACGATGTCCAGCGCCTTCTGCTGCAGTTCGACCATCGCCTGGTAGGAGATGTCGGTCGATGCCTGGGTGCCGCCGAAGATCAGGCCGGTGTCGTCCTGCGGGAAATAGCCTTTCGGCGTCTTGATGAACAGGAACACCGTCAGCGCGATGGTGGCGACGAAGACGAAAAGGACAAGCCCGCTGTGCCGCAGCACGCCCTGCAGGGTATGCGCGTAGAAGCCGATGACGCGCGAGAGCACCGTCTCGACGATGCGGTCGAGCCGGGTCGCCGTGCGGCTCGGCGGGCTGCGGACGAAATAGGCGCAGATCATCGGCGTCACCGACAGCGAGATCACCGTCGAGACGGCGATGGCGAAGGCGAGTGTCACCGAGAATTCCCGGAATAGCCGGCCGACGATGCCGCCCATGAATAGCAGCGGAATGAACGCCGCGATCAGCGATATGCTGATCGAAACGACCGTAAATCCGATCTGCTTGGCGCCCATCAGCGATGCGCGGAGCGGCGAATGGCCTTTCTCGAGATTGCGGAACATGTTCTCGATCATCACGATCGCATCGTCGACGACGAAACCGATGCTGACCGCGAGCGCCATCAGCGACAGGTTGTTGATCGAGAATCCGGCCACCCACATCGCCGCGCAGGTGCCGGCAAGCGACAGCGGCACGGTGATGCCGGCGGCGATGGTCGCCGCGCCGCGCCGCAGGAACAGGAATACCACCAGCATCACCATGACGGCCGACGCCGCCAGGGTGAGCTGCATGTCGGCGACGCTGGCGCGGATCGTCTGCGTGCGGTCGCTGAGCACCGAGAATTCGATCCCGGCCGGCGTCAGCCGCTGGATGTCGGGCAGCGCCTCGAAGATCCGGTCGACGGTGTCGAGGACGTTGGCGTCTGCTTGCTTGGTGATGATCAGCAGCACCGCCTGGTCGCGGTTGAAGCTCGCGGCAGACTTGCTGTTGCGGACGCTCTGGTCGATGGTGGCGATCGACGACAGATGGATGATATTGCCGTTCACCGCCTTGACCACGATCGGGTCGTATTCGCGCGGATCGGTGAGCTGGGTATTGGTGGCGATGGTCTGGGCGCGCTGCTTGCCGTCGAAGACGCCGACCGGACCGACTGCATTGGCATTGACGATCGCGGTCCGCACGTCCTCCATCGACAGGCCCATCGAGGCCAGCAGCACCGGGTCGACGCGCACGCGCACGGCCGGCTGCTCCGAACCCGCGGCGGTCACTTCGGCGACGCCGTCGATCTGCGACAGTCGCTGCACGATCACGGTGTCGGCGGCGTCGTAGATGGCACTCGGCTGCATCGTTTTCGATGTTAGCGCCAGAATCAGGATCGGCGTGGCGGCGGGATTGGCCTTGCGGAACGACGGCAGGGTCGGCAGGTCGGCGGGCAAGGTCGAGAGCGCGGCGTTGAGCGCCGCCTGCACATCGCGTGCGGCGCCCTCGATATTGCGCGACAGGTCGAACTGCACGGTGATGCGCGAGGAGCCGAGCGACGAGACGGACGTCATTTCGGTGACCCCGGCGATCTCGCCGAGCCGCCGTTCGAGCGGTGCTGCGACGGTCGCGGCCATCGTCTCCGGGTCGGCGCCGGGGCGGCTGGCCATCACGTTGATGGTCGGGAATTCGACGGACGGCAGGCTCGATACAGGCAGCGCGTCATAGGCGACGAGGCCGGTGAGGAACAGGCCGATGGCCAGCAGCGTCGTGCCGATCGGCCGGCGGATGAACGGATAGGAGAAGTTCATGGCCGCCCCCCGGAATGCGCGGCGGCATCCGGAGGAGTGCGCGAGGGCGACAGCCGCTCGCGCAGCCGCTCCATATAGAGATAGATCACCGGCGTCGTGTAGAGCGTCAGCAGTTGCGACAGCAGCAGGCCGCCGATGATGGTGATGCCGAGTGGATTGCGCAGCTCCGATCCGGTGCCGCTCTCCAGCGCCAGCGGCAATGCGCCGAACAGAGCCGCCAGCGTCGTCATCATGATCGGCCGGAAGCGCAGCAGCGCAGCCTGCACGATGGAATCGTGCGGCGACATCTTCTGTTCGCGTTCCGCGTCGAGCGCGAAGTCGATCATCATGATCGCGTTTTTCTTGACGATGCCCATCAGCAGGATGATGCCGATCAGCGCGATGACGGACAGGTCGTAATTGAACACCATCAGCGCCAGCAGGGCGCCGACGCCGGCTGACGGCAGGGTCGAGAGGATGGTCATCGGGTGGATGAAGCTCTCGTAGAGAACGCCGAGCACGATATAGATGGTGATCGCCGCGGCGAGGATCAGCCAGGGCTGGCCTTGCAGCGAGCGGGCGAATTCGGCGGCGTCGCCGGAATAGCTGCCGATGATCGAGGCCGGCATGCCGATCTCCTGCTCGGCACGGGAGATGACCGCCACCGCATCGCTCAGCGCGGCATGCGGCGCCAGATCGAAGCTGATCGTCGCCGAGGGGAATTGCTCCTGATGCGCGATCGACAGCGGCGCCGTCGTATGCTCGAAGCTGGCGATGGCGGCCAGCGGCACCTGCGTGCCGACGGTGCTGCTGCTGGTCGTTGTCGTCGTGCTCGATGCGGCGGAACTGCTGGTCCCGGATTGGGTGCTGGTTGGCACCGTCGTGGTGGTTGTCGTCGTCGTGCTCGATCCGGGCACATAGAGCCGCGACAGCGCCGAAGGGTCCTGCTGCTGGCTTGGCAGGGCTTCGAGAATGACGCGGTACTGGTTGGCCTGGCCGTAGATCGTCGAGACCTGGCGCTGGCCGAAGGCGTCGCTGAGCGTATCGGTGACCGTCTGCAGCGAGACGCCGAGCCGGCCGGCCATTTCGCGATCGACATTGACGAACAGACGCGGGCCGCCGTTCTGGGTCTCGTTGGCGACCTCGCGCAGCGTCGGATCATCGCGCAGCCGCTCGGTCAGCAGCGTCGCCCATTTGCTGATCTCGCCGGCATTGGTTCCTGACAGCGTGTATTGATACTGCGCGCGGCTGGCGCGGGTGCTGATCTGGATGTCCTGCACCGGCTGGAAATACACCGTCATGCCGGGGATGCCCGCGACGGCGGTTTTCAGCCGCTCGACGATCTCCGGCGCCCGTGCCGTGCGCTCGTCGCGCGGCCGCAGCGTGATGGCGATCTTGCCGGCATTCGGCGTCGGATTGACCGGGCTGACGCCGACGATGGAGACGATATCGGTGACATCCGGGTCGGTGCGGATCGCCGCCTCGACCTGCTGCTGGCGCCGGGTCATTTCGGCGAACGAGACATCGACGCCGGCCTCGGTCACGGCATTGATCTGGCCGGTATCCTGCAGCGGCAGGAAGCCCTTCGGGATCGCCAGATAGAGCACGACGGTGGCGACGAGGGTGAGGATCGTCACCATCAGCGTCGCGAACTGGCGCTCGAGAACCCATTCCAGGCTGACGCGGTAGAACTCGACCGTTTGCGCGATCCAGCTATTCAGCCGTCGCGACAGCGCGCCGCCGGCCCGTTCGACATGCGGCTTCAACAGCTTGCTGCACAGCATCGGCGTCAGCGTCAGCGACACGACCATCGACACCACGACGGCGATGGTCAGGGTCAGCGCGAATTCGCGGAACATGCGGCCGACGAGGCCGGTCATGAACAGCAGCGGAATGAAGACGGCGACGAGCGAGATGGTCAGCGAGATGACGGTGAAGCCGATCTCGCGGGCGCCGCGCAAGGCCGCCTGCAACGGGCCTTCGCCCTTCTCGATGTGGCGCACGACGTTCTCGATCATGACGATGGCATCGTCGATGACGAATCCGGTGCCGATCGTCAGCGCCATCAGCGACAGGTTGTCGAGCGAGAAGCCGCACAGCCACATCACCCCGAACGTGGCGATCACCGACAGCGGCAGGGTCACGCCGGCAATGATGGTGGCGCGCATGGTGGCGAGGAAAATCAGCACCACGAGGATGACGAGGATGACGCTCAGCACCAGCGTGAACTGCACGTCGTGGACGGATGCGCGGATCGTCGTCGTGCGGTCGTTGATGATCGTCAGTTTGGCGGCGGCCGGCATGGCGCGCTGCAGACGCGGCAATTGCGCGCGAATGCGTTCGACGGTGTCGATGACATTGGCGCCCGGCTGGCGCTGTACGTCGATCACCACCGCCGGTTTGCCCTGGTACCAGGCGCCGACCTTGACGTTCTCCATGTCGTCGATGACGCCGGCGACGTCGCCGAGGAGGATCGGCGCGCCGTTCTTGAAGGCGATGACGATGGATTTGTAGGTGGCGGCCGCGTCGATCTGGTCGTTGGCGGCGATCGTGTAGGACTGCTGTGCGCCGTCGAGGGAGCCTTTCGGGCCAGCGACATTGGCGCCGACGATCGCGGTGCGGATATCTTCAAGCCCGATGCCGTAGGCGGCAAGCCGCGATAGATCCGCCTGAATGCGGATGCCGGGACGCAGACCGCCCTGCACCGAGACGCGCCCGACGCCGGTGATCTCGGAGAGTCGCGGCGCCATCAGCGTGTCGGCAAGATCGCTCAACTGCCGCAGGCTGACGGCGTCCGAGGTCAGCGCCAGCGTCACGATCGGCGTGTCGGCCGGGTTTACCTTCGAATAGAGCGGCGGATAGGGCAGGTTGCGCGGCAGCGTCGAGCCGGCGGCGTTGATCGCCGCCTGCACGTCCTGCGCCGCCGCGTCGATGTCGCGGTTGAGGTCGAATTGCAGGGTGATCTGGCTGATGCCGAAGCTCGACGACGACGTCATCGTCTCCAGCGACGGCGTCTGCCCGAACTGCCGTTCCAGCGGCGCGGTGACCAGCGCCGCGATGGTGTCGGGATTGGCGCCCGGCAGTTGCGTCGTCACCTGAATGGTCGGGAAGTCGACCTGCGGCAACGCCGAGACCGGCAGCCACCAATAGCCCAGCAGCCCGCCCAGCATCACCGCTATCGCCAGCAGCGAAGTGGCGATCGGCCGCCGGATGAAGGGAGCGGAGACGTTCATTGGGTTGCGGTCGGTGTTGTCCGCCTCGGGGCGGCCTCCGAGCGCTGGCGCTCGCGTCGCGGCGTGCGGCTGCGTTGCGCTTCGGGCGCCGGGGCGGCAGTCTCCGGCGTGTTGGCGTCGGGGTTGGAGACCTTGACCTCGCGCTTGTCGGTGAGTTGCGAGAAGCCGGTGGTGACGACGCGCTCGCCGGGCTCGATGCCGCTTGCCGCCACCGCCTGATGCTCGTCCTGCATGCGGATGGTGACCGGACGCTGGCTGACCTTGCTGTCGCTGCCGATGACATAGACGAAGGTGCCGTCGGGGCCACGCTGCACCGCGCCGGTCGGCACCACTGTGACCTGCGGCAGCGTATCCACCGTCAGGCGGACATTGACGAACTGGCCGGGCCACAGTTGCAGGTTCGCATTGGGAAACTCGGCTTTCAGCTTCACCGTGCCCGTGGTCTGGTCGACCTGGTTGTCGACGACCTGCAAGGTGCCGCGGTCGATCACCGCGCCGGTGTCGGATTGCTGCGCCTCCACCGTCAGCGGCCCCTTGGCGAAAGCGGCGTTGATCTGCGGCAGGGTCTGCTGCGGCAGATTGAACATGACGTTGATCGGCTTGAGCTGGGTCAGGACGACGATACCGGTCGCATTCGAGGCGCGCACGACGTTTCCGACGTCGACCATGCGGATGCCGGTGCGCCCGTCGATCGGCGCGACGATCGTGGTGTAGGCGAGGATGGCGCGCGCATTGTCGATGGCGCCCTGATCCGCTTGTACCTGCGCTTCCAGTTGGGCGACGAGCGCCTTCTGGGTATCGGCCTGCTGGCGATTGATCGAATTGGTCGCCGCCAGCCGCTCGTAGCGTTCGAGGTCGAGCCGGGCATTGGCGAGCTGCGCCTCGTCCTGTGCCTTCTTGGCGATCGCCTGATCGAGTGCCGCCTGATAGGTGGTCGGGTCGATGCGGGCCAGCACGTCGCCTTTCCTGACGTCCTGTCCCTCCTGGAAGTCGAGGCTTATCAGCTTGCCGTCGACCTGCGATTGCACGGTGACGGTGTTGAGCGCGCGCGCAGTGCCGACCGTGTCCAGATAGACCGGCACGTCGGCTTTCCGCGCGCTGGCGGCGAGCACCGGCACCGGGCCTGAAGCGCCGGCAAACCGTCCACGCCCGCGCGACGCCTGCTGGTTCTGCGTGCCGGCGGGCCATTCATAGACCAGCAGTACCGCGATCAGCACGACGACGGCGACGATCAGCAGCCGCTTGATTAGGCTGGCACGGGACCAGCTTTGTCGGGTTTTATCGAGCATTGGATGCTTCCATCGGCTTCGGAAGCCAGCCGCCGCCGAGTGCCTGATACATGCTGATGACGGCCTGCAATCGTGCGAGACGGACTTGCACCAATTGATCCTCGGCCTGGAAAAGGGTCTGTTGTGTCTGCAAGACGGTCACAAGGTCGACGGTTCCTTCGCGCAGGCGGGTTTCCGAAATCTCGAAGGCCCGGCGCGAGGCAACCACCACGTCCTGCTGCAGGCGCTCGCGAATGGCGTTTTGCTGAATGGCAGCAAGGGCATTCTCGACATCGGTAAAACCGGAGATCACCGCCTTGCGATAGGTCTGCAGCAATTCGTCCTGCCGTCCCTTGGTGACGTCGAGCTGTCCCTGCAGACGCTGGCCGTCGAAGATCGGCTGGGTGAGGCCGCCGGCGAGGCTGAACAAGGCCGATTCCGGCCGCATCAGGGTTTTCAGCACGGCGCTCTGATAGCCGCCTTCGCCGGTCAGCGTGATGCTCGGAAACATTGCAGCGCGGGCGTTTTCGACATTGGCATTGGCGGCGGCGAGATTGGCCTCCGCCTCGCGGATGTCGGGCCGCTGCGCGATGAGTTCGGACGGCAGTCCGGGCGTGACGCGCGGAATGGCAATCGCGCGCAGGCTGCCGCCGCGGATGCTCACGCGGCTGGGCGGTCGGGCGATCAGCAGGGCGAGCGCGTTGACGTTCTGCTGCAACGTCAGTTCGAGTTGTGGCACCGCCGCTTTTTGTGTCGCCAGCAGGCTTTCCTGCTGCGAGGTGTCGAGTTCCGATGCGGTGCCGGCGGTCAGCCGCTGGCGGATCAGGTCGAGCACGCGCTGCGCGCTGGCGATATTGCGACGGGCGACGCCAAGCCGCTCCTGCGCCGCCAGAACCTGAAAATAGGCATTCGCCGCGGCGGCAACGGTGGTCAGCGACACGACCTCGCGATCGAAGCGGCTGGCTGCCGCCAGATCCTCGGCGGAGCGCAACGCCGCGCGGTTCTTGCCCCAGAAGTCGATCTCGTAGCTGGCGCTGAGCGACGCCGAATAGCTGGACCGCTCCGAACCGCCGCCGCTGGTGCCGGTGCCGGTGGATTGCGAGGCGCGCGAGCGCGATGCGCTGGCGTCGAGCCCGACGGTTGGCAGCAGTGCCGCGCCGGCGATGCGCGCCTGCGCATCGGCCTGGACGATACGCGCGATGGCGGCGGCGATGTCGAGATTGGCGATCCGCGCTTCCTCGACAAGCTCGGTCAGTTCGCGCGAGCGGAAACCGCGCCACCAGTCGAGACGCGGCAATGCCGCCTCGGCCGTCGTCACGTTTTTCGGGCCGGCGCGATAGGAAACCGGGATGTCGAGCGCCGGATCGATGCGTTCGGTGAGCAGGCAGCCGCCGAGCGGCAGCGCCAGCGCCACCAGCGCGCCGATTCGCAGCGAGCCTGATCGCGCGGAGACCGGCCGGGTGCTTCCGTTCCGTCTTGCCTGAGTCATTGCCATTGCCTGGGCCGGCTTCGCTTTTGCCGGCTGCGCCGCTTGGACCGGCTGCGATCCCGGCGATTGGCGGCAAAGGGGTGAAGACGTGAATTCATTATCGTGAGCGCGACGAACGCCAGTCAGCGAGCTTGGCTCGTCCGGCCGGACTCATCTGCGAGGCCGCGCTCAGGATCACGCCTTGCAGGAGCTGGTAGAAAGTCTCGCGCGCGGCGCGCGATTCCGCCATCGACGTTCGGAGAGCATCAACGTCAAACGGCTCCGTGCGCAGCGCGGCGCGAATCCCGTCCTGCTTCTGGCCGATCGTTTGCCGACCGGCTTCGATGGCTGCGCGCTGCGCCGCGAATTGCGTCCGCAGCCGCTCGGCATCGGCGGCGGGCAGTGTCGCGGCGATGCGTTCGAAGCGGGCTGCATCGCTGCGATCGGCAGGCTTCGTCAGCCAGTGGCGGGCGACCATCGATCCGGCAATGCCGATGAAGAACAGGTTGAGCGCCAGCGATGCCAGCAGCAGCCAGCGTGACGGCGATCGTGATGTCCGGCGGGTCTCGGTCAAGCTGCTCATCATCTCAATCTTCGTGTCGTCTCTGTCTTCGTGTCGCCCGTCGGGTCGGTGCGACGCCGGCGCGGCATCGCTTGGAACGGCTCAGGCGATGCTCACGCGCATTTCGCGGCGCAGACGCCGTCATAGCGGTTCCACATCGAAAATCAGCGACGGCAGATCGCCGGAAGTAACGGATGGGGCGGCCGATGCGTCGTCGATCCGGGTATCGAGACCGGCAAGGCCGATGACGAAGCCCAGCGCCGCGCAGGCGGCGAGCGCGGTGACGCGCGGCCAGGCGGGCGACAGATCCCAGTTCAGCAGCACCGTCGGCCAGCGCAGCCAGGCGCCGGTCTGCCGCGGCAGCCGACGCGCCGCCAGCCGGCGGGCGATGCGGTCGGCGCTGGCGTCGTCGGTCCGGGACGGCGCTGCGAAGTAGCGGGTCAACGCGGTGTCGAGGTGATCGTCGTCGATGTGATGCGAGGTCATGGCGCGTGTGCTCGTCGGTTTCCGGTCTTGCCGGTTTTGATTTTGCCGGCTTCCGCCCCGTCAGTTTTCGTCGTCGCCGCACAGTTGCGACCGCAGCCGCTGCTTGGCGCGGACCAGAAGCGTCTCCACCGCCGAAACCGAGCTGCCGAGGATTTCGGCGACCTCGGCATTGCTGAGGCCCTCGCGATAGGTAAGCACGATTGCCGCCCTTTGCCGCTCCGGCAATCCGTCGATGGCGGCAGCGACATGCCGGTCGACCTCGGCGCTTTCGAGCCGGTCGCTGGCATCGGGCGCGTCGTCGGCCGGATCGCCGGCAGCCTCGATCGGCAGGATGACCCTGCGGCGTTTCCGGTCAAGGCAGAGATTGACCACGATCCGCGTGAGCCAGGTCTTGAACGAGGCCAGCGGCTGCCAGCGCGGCGCATGGGTCCATACCCGCAGCATGGCGTCCTGCGCCACGTCCTCGGCATCGGCTGTATTGCCGGTGATATGGCGGGCCAGCGCGACGACCGAGCGCAAGTGGCGGCGCGACAGCAGCCGGAACGCGGCTTCGTCGCCGCGTCCGATCCGGACCATGAGCGTTTCGTCGCTGTCATCCATGCGGTCGTGGGAATCGGCATCGAACGGGTCCGTGCATTCTAGTCAGAGGCTCGACGATTGAACGGACGGGAATGGAAAAACCTGCGGCTGCCTCGTGCCGGAAAAGCTGATTCGTTGCAAGATATTGATATCGTTGGGGAACAATCAGGAGACTGGCAGCCTCTGGGCTGGTGATAACCATTTGGCGACCATAACTAACTGGCTGCCCCGCCGCGCCGCGGTTCAGGGACGGAAGGCCAGCGCCCGGGCAACTCATGCAGGCTTCGGTGTCGTCAATGCGGCGGTTTGCTGCCGACATCCGCCAGCGAGAAGCCGGCAATCCGCTTGTAGCGTTCCGACAGGCCACGCAATTCGTCCTGGCTGATGTAATCGTCCAGCCGCCCGAATGGCCGGTCGCCGACCAGTTCCTCCACCCGGATATTGATGAAATCCGGCGGATGATCGCGATTGGTGCGCACGACCTTGGCGGCGGGCTCGCTGCGGGCTGCCTCGTAGGCGCGCAGCGCGTCCTGCGCATCGGCATGGCGAGCCAGCGCGTCGGCCAGCGTCCGGGCGTCGATGGCCGCCTGTGCCGAGCCGTTGGAGCCGCGTGGATACATCGGATGGGCGGCGTCGCCGGCCAGCGTGATCCGGCCGAAGGTCCAGCGCCCGATCGGATCCTTGTCGACCATCGGATATTCGAGAATCTGGTCGGCGTCGCGGATCAGTTGCGCGACGTCGAGCCAGTCGAAGCGCCAGTCTTCGTAGAGCGAATAGAAATCCGCGAGCTGCCCCGGCTTGTTCCAGTCGTTCGCCGCCTCGGTGTCGCGCTTGATCTCGGCCATCCAGTTGATGAGCTGGTTGCCCTCGGCGTCGATGCTGTCGATGATCGGGTAGACGACGATCTTGCCGGTGAGGATGGAGCCGATGCGCATATAGCTGCGGCCGGTGAGGATCGGCTTGCGCCGGGTGATGCCGCGCCAGGTGTTGATGCCGGTGAAGGCGATCCTGTCGTCCGGATAGAACTGCTTGCGGATGACCGAATTGATGCCGTCGCAGGCGACTGCGATATCCGCCCTTGCCGGGGGCAGCGGCGTGCCGTTCTGGTCGGCGAAGCGTATCGTGACGCCATGCGCGTCCTGTTCGACGCCGATGCAGTGATGGCCGGTTAGCACCGCGTCATCGCCGAGACGCTCGCGCACCGCCTGATACAGGATCATGTGCAGGCGGCCGCGATGGATACCGACTTCCGGGTAGTCGTAACCGGCGAAGCGGCCACGGTCCTCCTTGTAGATCAACTGGCCGAAGCGGTTGAAGAAGCAGCTTTCGCGATTCTCGATCCCGGCCGCCAGCAATGCCTCGCCGACGCCGAGCGCGCTGAATTCGCGCATCGCATGCGGCAGCAGGGTGATGCCGACGCCGAGCTCCTTCAGTTCCGGCGTGCGTTCATAGACACGGCAGGCAATGCCCCGCGCCTTCAGATTGAGCGCCAGCGCCATTCCGCAAATGCCGCCACCGATGATCGCAACCTGCATCGTCCGCATCCTCTTCCCCATCGAATGGAAGGGATTGCCAAATCCCTGTCAACATGGCCCTTTTGCTTATCGTTGTTTTCGAGGAGCGCAGAAATTGGATAAGCAGGTTCACGATCGCGGTCTGGCCAAGCGCCGCGCGGTGCTTGGCGACGCCTATGTCGACCGGGCGCTCGCCGAGGTCGACGATTTCAACCGCGATTTTCAGCGGCTGGTGACGCAGTACTGCTGGGGCGAGGCTTGGGGCGACGAGACGCTGACGCCGCGCGAGCGCAGCATCCTCAATCTCGGCATGATCGCCTCTCTGGGCAAGATGCATGAGTTCGAGAGCCACTTCCGCGGCGCGCTCACCAACGGTCTCACGCCGGACGAATTGCGGGCGGTGCTCACCCAGATCACCATCTATTGCGGCGTGCCGGTCGGCGTCGATTGCTTCCGGATCGGCCGCAAGGTTCTTGCCGAAACCAAGAAGGCGTA
>DATMEV010000052.1:0-10751 GCA_035556795.1 Pseudolabrys sp.
AGGCATGTACGAGCAGCAGTTCCTCGACACCATGGGCAAATACGGCGACGAGATCGTCACCACCATTCCGTGGGCGAACCCGAAAGCCGACATCACCAAGATGGTCGAGACCGAGTTCAAGAAGGTCTATCCGAAGGACAAACTGCCGGGGCACATCTTCAATATCGGCTTCACCTTCGAGGCGCTGATGGTCTGCGCCGATGCGCATAAGCGTGCCGGAGCGACCGGCGGCCAGGCACTGGCAGACGCGATGCGCAAGACCAAGATCGAGAAGCGCGTGATGGTCGGTGGCCCGATCGAGTTCGACGAGAAGGGCCAGTGCAACACCATCGCCTCGGTGGCGCTGCAAAACAAGAAAGGCGTGCCGACGGTGGTGCTGCCGAAGGAAGCCTCGGCGGGCGAGGTCGTCTTTCCGATGCCCGGCTGGGGCAAGCGCGGTTGACGACGCGGCGTCGCTTGCATCCATCTCCCCGGCTTTCTGCCGGGGAGGTGGCCATACGGCGCATTGCGGGCGGAGGTTCCGGACGATAACGATGCCCGGCATCTTTCCTGCCTGCCCTCTTTTGGGGGCATCCGACACTTCGCGCCCGTGACTTATCCGTTGCGCATCCGCAACTCCGTCAGAAACGGATCCCTCCAGTTCCGATGCCGCCGATTGACCTTATCCTGAACGTTGCCATCGGCGGCATCCTGACCGGGCTGGTCTACGGACTGATGGCGCTTGGCCTGTCCGTGATTTTCGGGGTCATCCGCATCGTCAATTTCGCGCATGGCGAGATGATGACGGTGGCGATGTTCCTGGCATTTGCCGCCTTCATGGCCTTTGCGATCGATCCGCTGGTAATGCTGATTCCGATCGCCGCGCTGCTGTTCCTCGTCGGCTATGCGATGCAGGCAAGTTTCATCAATTCGTTCGTCAGCAAGCCGGAGCACATGCAGTTCATCCTGCTGGTGGCGGTGGCGATCATCATTGTCAATGTGCTGCTGATGGTGTTCGGCCCGGATGCCCGCGGCATCCAGACGTCCTATTCCTTCGATTCCTTTGAGGTCGGGACGCTGATCATCGACGCGACGAAGGTTTATGCCGCAGCGGCAGCGCTGCTCGTGGCGGCTGCGCTGTTCTGCTTCTTCCGGTTTACGCTCATCGGCCAGGCAATCCGCGCCTGCGCCGACAATTATACCGGCGCGCTGGTTGTTGGCCTCAACGTCAAGCAGCTTTATGCGCTGACCTTCGGCATCGGTTCCGCCTGCGTCGGCGCGGCTGGCGCGGTGCTGATCCTCATCACCGACGTGACGCCGGTGCTGGGGCCTGCCTATACGCTGCAGGCGTTCATCATCGTCATCATCGGCGGCCTTGGCTCGATGCCGGGCGCGCTGCTCGGTGGCGTGCTCATCGGTCTGACCGAGGCGCTGGCCGGCCTGTTCTTCACGCCGTCCGCGAAAAGCATGTTCGCGGTGGCGGCGCTGGTGCTGGTTCTGCTGCTGCGCCCGCAGGGCATCATGGGGAAACGGCAGCGATGACGAGCCTGTTTTCCGACTTGTCGGCGCGCGGCATCGGCCTGTTGGCGGCGCTTTTTGCGGTGCTTCTCGTCGCGCCCGCTTTCGCCAACGACTACCTGCTGACGGTCCTCATTCTCATCCTGTACTTTGCCTATACCGGGCAGGCATGGAATGTGATGATGGGCTTTGCCGGTCAGCTTTCGCTCGGGCATGCGCTCTATGTCGGACTCGCGGGCTATGTTTCCGCTGCGCTGTTCATCCGCTTCGGCGTCGGTCCGTGGATCGGCATGCTGGCGGCGATTGTCGTCGCCGCGCTTGCCGGCGGCTTCATCGGCTTTCTGGCCTTCCGGTTCCGCGTCGGCGGCGTCTATTTCGCGATCCTGACCATTGCCTTCGCCGAATTCACCCGCGTCGGCTTCGATCATCTCAGCTATGTCGGCGGCTCCGGCGGGCTGTTCCTGCCGGTATCGCAGTATACGAGCAACGATCTGATCAATCTGCGCGGCAATCCGACGATGTTCTATTACGTCATCCTGGCGATGACCGTCGCTGCGCTGTGGCTGTGCCGGACGCTGTTGCGCAGTCGCATCGGCTATTTCTGGCAGGCGATCCGCGAGGACGAAGATGCCGCGCGGGCGCTCGGGGTCAACACGTTCCGCTACAAGATGATCGCGATGATGATCTCGTCGGGACTCACCGCGCCCGCCGGCGTCTTTGTCGCGTTCTATTACAACAATCTCTTCCCCGAGCAGGTGTTCAATATCGGCCGCTCGATCGAGATCATTCTCGGTCCGATCATCGGCGGCGTCGGAACGCTGTTCGGGCCCATCCTCGGCGCCTTCCTGCTGACCGGCCTGTCGGAGACGATGCACGAATTGCTGTCCTTCTTCGGCATCGACGTGCCCGGCGCCAAGGCGGTGTTCTACGGCATCTGCCTCCTGTTCGTCGTGGTGGCGCTGCCGGATGGCGTATGGCCCTGGCTCGCCCGCAAGCTCGGCGTGACGGAGCGCCGGTCATGAGCGCGCTGCTGACAGTCGCGGGCGTCAGCCGCCGGTTTTCCGGACTGCTGGCGGTCGACAATGTGTCCTTTCAGGTGCCGCGGGGATCGATCTTCGCAGTAATCGGACCGAACGGCGCCGGCAAGACCACGCTGTTCAATCTGATTGCCGGCGTGTTCGCCCCCGATGCCGGAACGATCACCTTCGACGGCGAGGAGATCGGCGGTCTGTCGCCCGATCAGGTGTGCCAGCGCGGCATCGGGCGCACGTTCCAGATCGTCAAGCCGTTTCCGGGCCTGACGGTCGAGGACAATGTCGTCGTCGGGGCGCTGCTGCGGCGGCCGCATGTGGAAGAGGCGCACACGCATGCGCACGATATCCTGCGACGGCTCGACCTGTTCGGCAAGCGCGCGCAGCTTGCCGGCAGCCTGACGCTGCCGGATCGCAAGCGGCTGGAAGTGGCTCGTGCGCTGGCGACCGACCCGAAACTGCTGCTGCTCGACGAGGTGGTCGCCGGGTTGCGCCCGACGGAGACCGACCGGATGGTCGAGATCCTGCGGACGCTCAATCGCGAGACCGGCATCACCATCCTGATGATCGAGCATGTGATGCGCGCGGTGATGGCGCTTGCCGGCGATATCGTCGTGCTGCATCACGGCGCCGCCATTGCCGCAGGGCCGCCCGACAAGGTGGTGCGCGATCCGGCGGTGATCCAGTCCTATCTCGGCGCCGAGGCGGTGCACTGATGCTGACGGTCACCGATCTCGATGTCTTCTACGGCGACGCGCAGGCGCTCGACGGCGTCAGCCTGTCCATCGCGCGCGGCGAAATCGTCGCCATCGTCGGCGCCAATGGTGCCGGCAAGACCTCGCTGATCCGCACCATCGCCGGAATGCATGCGCCGGCGCGCGGCCGGATCGTGTTCGGCGACACCGAAATCGCCGGCTGGCCGAGCCATAAAGTGTGCAATCTCGGCATCGGTCAGGTGGCGGAAGGCCGGCAGGTGTTTCCGACGCTCAGCGTCATGGAGAATCTGGCGATGGGGGCGCTGCTGCCGCGCGCCCGCGCCGCCAAGGCGCGCAACCTCGAGCGTGTGTTCGGCATGTTCCCGCGACTGCTCGAGCGCCAGCACCAGGCGGCCGGCACGCTGTCCGGCGGCGAGCAGCAGATGCTGGCGATCGGCCGCTGCCTGATGGGCGAGCCGGAACTGGTGATGTTCGACGAGCCGTCGCTCGGCCTCGCGCCGGCGGTGGTGCAGAGCGTGCTGCAGACGGTCTCCGACCTCAACCGCGACGGGCTGACCTGTCTGCTGGTCGAGCAGAACGTCGCGGTATCGCTGCGCCTGGCGAGCCGGGCCTATGTGCTGGAGAACGGGCGGATTACGCTCTCCGGCAAAGGCGAGGACCTGCTGGCCGACGATCGCGTGCGGCAGGCCTATCTCGGACTTTGAGATTGGAAGGCGGGCGGCTCAGCCGCGCCGCTGGCGCAGGGCGTCGAGCGCCGCAAGCCGCAGCCGCAGCGGCGCATGCGGAAAGCTTGCCCGCAGCAGATTGAGCGCCTCGGTGTCGTTGGCCGGGTGATAGGCCCGGACGTGTTCCGCCATGGTCACCGCGATATCCGATGCTCCGTCGGGCGGCAGATGGCCGGCCAATGGTGGCGAGTCGTGATAGGGCAGGACGTCGTGCGAAACGGCAAGGCGCATCTATGGCTCCCCGGCCATGCGGCCGATCAGAGCAGGCACTGTCATCCACAGGACCTTACCGACAGGTTAATGCGGCGATTCGATTGCTCCGTCCCGGGGCACTGAGCGGGTCCGCGGCAAGCACAAAACACAAAGGCCCGCCGGTTGGCGGGCCTTTTCAACAGAAATCAGCAGTGGATTCAGGCCAGCGGCTGGCCGATCGTGACGGTCAGCTTGCCGACGCCCTCGACCTCGCACTCGAGCTTGTCGCCGGCGACGGTCGCGGCGACGCCCGCCGGCGTACCGGTCATGATGATGTCGCCGGCTTCCAGCGCGACGATTTCCGACAGTTTCGAGATGATCTCCGGGATGTTCCAGATGAGCTGGTTGAGATCGCCGTCCTGACGAATCTGGCCGTTGACCTTGAGAGTGATCCGGCCGTGCGTCGGATGGCCGATCTTGCTGGCCGGAACGATCGGGCCGCACGGTGCGGAGGCATCGAAGGCCTTGCCGATCTCCCACGGGCGCTTGAGTTCGCGCGAGGCGATCTGCAGGTCTCGGCGGGTGAGGTCGATGCCGACGCCGTAGCCATAGATCGTGTCATTGGCCTTGGCGACCGGGATGTTGCGACCGCCGGACTTCAGCGCGACCACCAGCTCGACTTCATGATGCATGTCCTTGGTCAGCGATGGATAGGGTGCCGTGCCGCCGTCATGCACGATCGCGTCGGCGGGCTTGGCGAAGAAGAACGGCGGCGCACGCTCGTCCTGACCCATCTCGCGGATGTGCTCAATGTAATTGCGGCCGACACACCAGATGCGGCGGACGGGGAAAACTTCGCTGGCGCCGGCAACCTCGATATAGGCCTGCGGCGGCGCGGGAATGACATAGCGCTTGTCGTTGCTCATGACGCTTCTTTTCTGGTCCGAGAAAAACGCCTCTCCGGTAGCGCATTTCGGCTTTGGCGTACAGGGTTTTGGGCGCGCGGGCAGCCCGGCACGCTCAGGCGGAGGCGGCCGCCATGGCTTCGCCGTCGCGGTGTTCGTCCTTGCGCAATTGCAGCCGGTAGAACGCCGCATAGCGGCCGTCATGACGCACCAGGTCGTCGTGCCGGCCGGATTCCACGACGATGCCGCGCTCGACCACCAGGATGCGGTCGGCATGGGCAACGGTGTGCAGACGATGCGCGATGACCAGCGTCGTGCGGCCGCGGCAGAGGTGGTCGATTGCTTCGCGTACCAATTGCTCGGATTCCGAATCGAGCGCCGCTGTCGCCTCGTCGAGCAGGATGATCGGTGCGTCTTTAATCAGCGCGCGGGCGATGGCGATGCGCTGGCGCTGGCCGCCCGACAATTGCAGGCCGTGCTCGCCCACCGGGGCATCGTAGCCTTGCGGGAACGTGCTGATGAAGTCGTGCGCATAGGCCGCCTTGGCCGCCGCGACGATCTCTGCCTCGCTTGCCCCGGGTTTGCCGAAGGCGATGTTGTCGCGGATCGACCCGCGGAACAGGAAGGTGTCCTGTCCGACATAGGCAATCTGCCGGCGCAGCGAGGCACGCGAGACGCCGGCGATGGCCTGATCGCCGATGCTTATCGCGCCGTGCGAAGGCTCGTAAAAGCGCAGCAGCAGATTGAACACCGTCGACTTGCCGCCGCCGGACGGGCCGACGAGCGCCGTCATCTTGCCGGGCTCGGCGACAAACGACATGCCGCCGAGTACGGCCTGATCGGGACGATAGGCAAAGTGCACATCGTTGAAAGCGATACGCGTGCTTGCCGGCATCAGTGCCGGCCTGTCGTCGTCGGCGGCTTCGCCGGCCGGCGCGTCGACGACTTCGAGAAGGATGCGTGCGCCAGTCAGCGCACCGTTCAGCTCGATATTCAGCCGCGCGAGCCGCTTCGCCGGCTCGTAGGCCAGCAGAAAGGCGGTGAAGAACGAGAAGAATTCGCCCGGCGTCGCGCCGGTCTCGATGACCCGATAGCCGCCGTAGATCAGCGCGCCGGCGATGGCGAAGCCGCCCAGCGTTTCCATCAGCGGGCTGGCGCGGTTGGCGACGCGCGCCATCTTGTTCGATTCGTGCTCGAGCACCGCGACATTGGCGTCGAAGCGCGCCTGCATCGTTGGCTCGAGATTGAATGCCTTGATGATCCGCACGCCCTGCAGGGCTTCCTGCATCGTCTCCATGATCTGGGCGCTGCCGTGAAACTGGCTGCGCGCGATATTGCGGACGCGCTTGACCAGCTTGCGGATGACGATCATCGCCGGCGGTGCCACCACCAGACTGAGCAGCGACAGCATCGGGTCCTGCAGGACCATGACGGCAATCAGGCCGACGAGCGACAGCGCGTCGCGTCCCACGGCGGTGATCAGCAGGTTCATCACCTGCGTCACCGCGACGGCGCCCGAGGTCAGCCGGGCAGTGAACTCGGTGGTGTGGCGGTCAGCGAAGAAGCCGATATTCTCGTGCAGCAGTTTGCTGAACAGCCGGCGCTGATTGTCGGCGACGATCCGGTTGCCGACCCGCGATAGCGTGACCGCCTGCCCGTAGGTCGTGAGCCCCTTGACGGAGAACAGCACGATCGTCGCGACGCCGAGAAACAGCACCGCCGGGAAATTCTTGTGCACATAGGCTTGGTTGACGACGTCGCCGATCAGATAGGCGCTGAGCGCCGTACAACCGGCGGCGATCGCCATCATCACCAAAGCGATGACATAGAGCTTCCAGTGGACCCGCGCCTGCTCCAGCAGCAGCCGGCGGATCAGCGGCAAAGCGCGGTGATCAGCGCGGTGATCAGCTTGTGAACTGGCGGTGGTCTGCGGTGAATCGGGCATGGAACCGGTCATGCGCGCGTTGCGTCCTGACGTCGTTGATCGGCATGAAGGAACCGCCGCAGTCTGAGGCGGTCGGCGAGGGCTTCATGCCTGCCCCGGCCCGACTTTTCAAGCCGGGAGCCGGGAACTCCGGTCAGGCAGCGACGCCAGGGGCGCGGCTGGCCGGATTTTCGGGGTGCGCGGCAAGCCTGATTTCCCAGGCCAACGCATGAGCGACGATGAGGTCGAGATTGTCGTAGTCGGGTGTCCAGTCGAACGCAGCGCGGACCCGCGTGACGTCGGCCACCAGGCAGGCCGGATCGCCGGGGCGGCGGCCCGCGTAATCCACAGTGAGGCTCAGGCCGCTGACGCGGCGGATCGCATCGATGACTTCAAGCACGGAGCTGCCGCGGCCGTAGCCGCAGTTGAAGGTGTTGCTGCCGCCGCCGGCGCGCAGATAGCGCAGCGCCGACAGATGCGCGCGCGCCAGATCGGTGACATGGATATAGTCGCGGATGCAGGTTCCATCCGGTGTCGGATAGTCGGTTCCGAAGACGCTCAGCATTGGGCGCAGGCCGATCGCCGCCTGTGCCGCAAGTTTGATGAGGTGCGTTGCCGTGGCCGTCGATTGGCCGCTGCGCAGTTTCGGATCGGCGCCCGCGACATTGAAATAGCGCAGGATGGCATGACGGAGGCCGTGCGCCTGACCGGCGTCGCGCAGCATGACCTCGGTCATCAGCTTCGACCAGCCGTAAGGAGACAGCGGCGTCTTGGCGTCATCCTCGTGGATCGGCGTCTTGTTCTGGTCGCCGTAAATGGCGGCGGTCGATGAAAAGACGAAATGCTGCACGCCATTCTTCACCGCAACGTCGATCAGTGCGCGTGAAGTAGCGGTGTTGTTGTGATAGTAGCCGAGCGGGTCGGCAATCGAGTCCGGCACCACGATCGAGCCGGCGAAATGGATGATCGCTTTGACATCGTGGCGCGCGATCAGCGCGGCGACCAGTTTCTCGTCGCCGGCGTCGCCCACCGTCAGCGGCACGTTGCCGGGCAGCGCGAAACGAAAACCGGTGGAGAGATTGTCGAGCACCACGACCTGCTCGCCGGCGCCGGTCAGTTCATGGACCGTGTGGCTGCCGATATAGCCGGCGCCGCCGGTCACCAGAATGGTCATGATTTGCTCCGATCAGGACATTGCCGTGATCGTAGAGGCCGGCCATAAAGGCCGGGTTATTGCGGTTACCAAATCCACAATAGCCTTCGACATCCTTAACAAGCCGTATATGAACGGTGCCGATGGCCGACATCCTGTTCATCAAGACCTCGTCGCTCGGCGACGTCATCCACCAGATGCCTGCGCTGACGGAAGCGCGGCGGCATTTGCCAAGGGCGCGCTTCACCTGGGTGGTGGAGGAGGCATTTGCGCCGCTGGCTCGGCTGCATCCGGCCGTGAACGAGGTCATTCCGGTTGCATCGCGCCGCTGGCGTCGGGCGCCGCTGGCGCCCGCAACTTGGCGCGAGGTGGCGGCGTTCAGGCGGACATTGGGCGCGCACAATTATGATGCGGTCATCGATACGCAGGGCCTGTTCCGCACAGGCCTGATCGCCGGCATGGCGCGCGGGATACGCCACGGCTACGACAGCGCCAGCGTGCGCGAGCGCGCCGCGTCGTGGTTCTACGACAAGCGCTATCACGTCGACCGCCGGTTGCATGCGATCGAGCGTAATCGCGCGCTAACCGGTTTCGCGCTTGGCTATGCGCCGCGCTTTGAGCCGGATTACGGGCTGCGCGCCGTCGTCGCTCCTGATTTCGGCGACGATTATGCGGTGCTGCTGCATGCGACGGCGCGCGCCAGCAAGGAGTGGCCCGAGGGCGACTGGATCGGCCTCGGCAAGACGATGACGGCGCGCGGACTGCGGATCGTGCTGCCGTGGGGCAACGCGCGCGAGCGCGAACGCAGCGAGCGGCTGGCGGCGGCGATCCCCGGTGCGCGGATCCCAGCGCGGGAGCCGCTCGACAAGGTGGCGCGCCTGATGGCTGGCGCGCGGGTCGTGGTCGGGGTCGACACCGGACTGGTGCATCTTGCTGCCGCACTTGACGTGCCGGTGGTGGCGATCTTCGTCGACAGCGTGCCGGCGCTGACCGGGCCGGTCAGCGCGGCACCGTTCGCCATTGCCGGGTCTCACGGTGCACCGCCGTCGCTGCCGGACGTCATGGCGGCGCTCGACAAGGTCGAGGCAGCCTCAGGGTAACAGGGTGCGGACGAAGGCGTCGAGGTCGCCGCCGGCGAACAGATGCCCCGGAATGCCGGCGGCGCTGGCGGCGTCGAGATCGGTCTGCTTGTCGCCGATCATGAAGCTGCGCGCGACATCGACCGGCCAGGCACGCATCAGATCGAGCAGCATGCCAGGCTTCGGTTTGCGCCAGTCGGAATCGCGGCGATAGGCGGCGACGGTGCCGTCGGCCAGATAAGGGCAGTAGCGGGCATCGTCGATGCGCGCGCCCTGCCGTGCCAGTTCGGCGCGCATCCAGGCATCGAGCGCGTCCAGATCGCTTTCGCGATAGAAGCCGCGGGCGATCCCGGATTGGTTGGAGACGATGAAGACGAGATAGCCCGCCTGGTTAAGCCGCCGCACCGCGGCGGCCGCGCCCGGCATCCAGCGGAAACGTTCGCGGGTCGCGACATAGCCCTCGTCGACGTTCAGCACGCCGTCGCGATCGAGAAATGCGGCCGGCCGGGTTGGGCTGGGGTGGTTCAGCTTCATGAATGCCGTCCGTTCTGGCGGGCGAGTTCGGCACGCACGGCGTCGCGGACGCTTGCCACCGCTACATCGGCTGTGCGGCGATGGGCGACGGCGGGATTGCCCTGGAGCCGCGCGCGTTGCCTGGCGTCCTCGTCACCGGGCGGCTCGAGGATCGCGGCGACCGGATTGAGCGGTTTCCAGTGCCAGGGACTCGTCGGTCCGAAGATAGCGATGGTCGGGGTGCCGATCGCCGCAGCGACATGCATCAGGCCGGAATCGTTGGTCACCGCCGTATCGGCGGCGGCGAGCGCCAGGACGGCGTTGCGCAGGTCGGTGCCGGTGAGGTCGCGGACATGTTCGCCGCCGGCTGCGGCAATCTGCGCGGCGAGTGGCGTCTCGCCCGGCCCGCCGAGTACCCAGACGGTGGCGCCGTCGGCGGTCAGCGACCGCGCCAGTTCCGCATAATGCTCGACCGGCCAGGCCTTGCCGGCTCCGACTGCGCCCGGCGCAAAGGCGACGGCCGGACGGCCGTCCGCGAGAAGTCCGTGGCGTTCGCGCCACGTGCCGACGTCCGCCGCCGGCACGACGAGTTGCGGCAGCGGCCAGTCGGCGGGCAGGGGCGCTCCCTTCGGCAACGCCAGCGCGCCCATCTGATCGATCATTCGCGGCATCCGTCGTTCGCCACCGCGCAGATCGTTGACCAGACCGAAGCGCCACTCGCCGACGAAGCCGGTCCGCCGGGGGATGCCGGCGAGCGTCGGGGCGAGGGCGGATTTCCAGGTGCGCAGCATCATGATCGCCTGCCCGTAGCGCTCGCGGCGTAGCCGCTCGGCAAGCGCACGATGTCGCGCGATCGCCAGCCGACGGCGCGGCAGGTCGAAGACGATGGCCTGACGCAGCCCCGGCATGTAATCCGCCAATGGGGCGCAGAGCGTGCTGGAAACGATATCCACCGGCCGGTCGGGGGCGATCTGCCGCAACAGCCTGACGATCGAATGGCAGCGGACGAAATCGCC
>DATMEV010000053.1:0-90807 GCA_035556795.1 Pseudolabrys sp.
CGATGGAACCATCTCGACGCGCTGCCGATCCACGCGATTCATGAGCGATGGATTGGGCCTTATGCCGCCTATGCGGCGTCGATGCTCAGTCGGCTCAAACAGATGAGCGAGCAGCCACAGCAGGCGACGGCCGCGGATGAGGCGAGCTGATCTGATCAGCGCGCCGGCAGTCGAACTGCATAAAGATCTGTCGTGAGGTCGGAAACCGCCGTTACCGGGTTGTGCCAATCTATCGCTGGGCCGACATCGGTCGGAGCTGCGGCGTTGTGACGGTGATTCTCTATTCCGCTGGGTCGCGATGCGGCGATCGCAATCGGCGGCCAGTGGCGGAGAGGGAGGGATTCGAACCCCCGATACCCTTGCGAGTATGCCGCATTTCGAGTGCGGTGCTTTCAACCACTCAGCCACCTCTCCAGCGGCCGGAGGGCCCCTGGGGGCCGGCAACGGTGGTCGCTATCTAGCGAAGCAGGCAAAGACAGACAAGGGTCTGGTGACGTAGGTTCACCGGGTTGATATCCGGCGACGCCCCCCTTGCGGGCGCAGGCACCCCTGGAGACGCGCTTGAACCTCATGCCGCCGCCCCGTCCGCTGCCGTTGTGGCGCCAGCTCGTCGCCGCCGCGGTCCTGCTCGGCGCCACCATGATCCCGACCTACCTGCTGGTCTCGCTGACCGGGTTGCGCCGCGGCTCGGTGATCTTCGTCATTCCGGTGGTCATTGCGGCGGCCCGCTGGGGCATGATTCCGGCGATCGCCACGGCATTCGCCAGCGTCGCGGCATCGATCTTCTTCTTCTATCCGCCGCTCTATACGTTCCGGTTTCCGCAGACGCAGGAACTGATCAATCTGGCGATCTTCCTGTTCGTGGCGGTTTTCACTGCTCATCTCGCCGCGCGGTTGAGGGAGCAGGCCGATCTGGCGCAGCAGCGCGCGCTCGAAACCCATAATCTCTATGCGTTTTCCCGCCGTCTTGCGGCGGCATTCACGACCTCGGACATCCATGCCGCGATCGAAGACTACCTGGCCAATGTCATGCAGCACGATGTCGTGCTGTTTGCAGCGGTGCGGGATCCGGCGTCGTCGGTGCTGCAGCGCGCAGCGCCGGATGCGGTGCGCACCGCGGTGCGGCAGATGATCGCGACATCACCGAAGGAAATGACCGGTTCGATGGTCACGGACGACACGGGGGGCGTGTGGCTGGTGCGGCCGATCTCGGAGAAAACGGCGGAGTTCGGCATCGTGGCCATCAATTTCGAAAAACAGACGCCGGTGCAACTCGGCCAGCGTCGGGCCCATATCGAGTATATTCTTGCCGACGCTCGGGCGACGCTCGAGCGTCTCGATATCGCCAGCGCCATTCACGATGCGCGCCTGCGTTCGCAGACCGAGCAATTGTTCGAGGCGCTGATCGGATCGGTGTCGCATGAATTGCGGACGCCGCTGGCGTCGATCCTCGGCGCGGCAACGGTACTCAGCACCGCCCCGGCCATCATGCGGGAAAAGAAGCTGCATGCGCTCGCTGACGATGTCCGCGACGAGGCGCGGCGGCTCGATCACGATATCCAGAATCTGCTCGACGCGACCCGGATCAGCAGCGACGGTATCCGGCCTCGCAGCGAATGGACGGAGCTCGCCGATATCATCAATGCCGCGATGGAGCGTTGTCGCGGGCGTCTCAACGGCCGCCAGATCTCGATCGACGTGCCGGCCGATCTGCCGCTGGTCTTCGTCGATGCGGCGCTGATCCGCCAGGCACTGGTGCATGTGATCGACAATGCTGCAAAATATTCGCCACCGGACGCTCCCATCGGGATCGGTGCGGCAGTCGCCGACGGCCAGGTGGCGCTGAAGATCAATGACCGCGGTATCGGACTCACCCCGGAAGAAAAAGGGCGGATGTGGGATCGCTTCTTCCGCGGCGAGCGTACCGGGACGACTGTAAACGGTTCGGGCCTCGGCCTGTGGATTGCCCGCGCCTTTGTCGCCGCCAATGACGGCTGCATCGATGCGACCAGCGAAGGCGTTGGAATGGGGACGGTGTTTTCGATCCGGTTGCCGGTCAGGCAGGCTGCTGCAGTTCATCTCGCGGGTGAAACCGATGAATAAGTCCGCGCCGATCGTTCTGGTGGTCGACGACGAGGTGCAGATCCGCCGATTCCTGCGCACCGGCTTTGAGCTCGACGGCTTCCTGGTACACGAGGCCGGCACGGCCGCGGAGGCAATCCGCGCAGTGACGCTGCGACCGGTCGATCTGGTGATCGTCGATCTCGGCTTGCCGGATATGGACGGCGCCCAGGTGGTGGAAAGCATTCGCGCCTGGTCGAGCGTACCGCTCATCGTCCTGTCGGTGCGCTCGAGCGAAGTGGAAAAGGTGCGCCTGCTCGAGCTTGGAGCCGACGACTATGTCGTCAAGCCGTTCGGCATGGCCGAGCTGCTGGCGCGCGTGCGTGCCGCCCTGCGGCGGCAGAGTCGTGCGCAGAAAGGCGAACCGGTCGTCAAGGTCGGCCCGCTGAGCATCGATCTGTCGGCGCGGATGGTGTCGCTTCACGATCGCCGGCTGACCCTGACCCCGAAGGAATATCGCCTGCTGCAGGTGCTGGCCCAGCATGCCGGCAATGTGGTCACGCATCAGTTCCTGCTGAAGGAGGTCTGGGGGTCGATCCACGTTCACGACACACATTATCTGCGAATCTTCGTCCGCAAGCTGCGGCAGAAGATCGAGGACGATCCCAACGGGCCGCGGATCCTGCTCACCGAATTGGGTGTCGGCTATCGACTGGCGCAGTCGGTTGCCGAACCCGAGGGCGGCCATAGCGCGTGAGGACTTGCGGATGGGAGAGGGCCGCTCCGCGTCCGCTGAAACGGCCTGCCGCCCGTCTATGCCGTTTCAAGTCATTGCTTTTCCTGCCGCTTTCCTTGACTCCCGCGGCGTGCGCAGTCATAAGCGTGCGGCGTGGCGGGCCGGCAGCGGTCCGCTGGCGCTGTTTTATGGCTCCAAGCCATTGAAAACATTCACAATTCGACTGAAAGAAGCCGGCCCGGGATGGTCCCGAGCGCCGGGGTGGAACACGAAAGAAGAACGATGTTCGCAGTCATCAAGACCGGCGGGAAGCAATATCGGGTCGCCGCCGAAGACGAGATCCGTATCGACCGCGTCGAGGGCGAGCCCGGCGTGGTGGTGCAGTTTGCCGAGGTTCTGGCCGTGGGCGGCGATCAGCCGCTGGTCGGTGCGCCGCTGGTTGCCGGTGCGACGGTTGCCGGCGAGCTGCTCCGGCACGAGCGTGGCGACAAGGTGATCGCATTCAAGAAGCGGCGCCGGAAGAATTCTCGGCGTAAGCGCGGCTATCGGCACGAATTCTCGGTGATCCGCATCACCGAAATCCTGACCGATGGCAAGAAGCCGGCAGACAAGGCGCCGCCGCGGCCGAAGCGTGCCGCGAAGCCGGAAGCTGCTGCGGCGGGCAACGACGTCTGAGGGCTGTTGCCCGGAAGTCATATGATTCCGTCATGGAATCGGTGTATAGAGACTGAGAATTTTAAGAGGCCACGATGGCACATAAAAAAGCAGGCGGTTCTTCGCGCAACGGTCGTGACTCGGCCGGCCAGCGTCTTGGCCTGAAAGTATTCGGCGACGAGCAGGTCATCGCCGGCAACATTATCGCGCGTCAGCGCGGCACGCAGTGGCATCCGGGCCGCAATGTCGGCATGGGCCGTGATCACACGCTCTTCGCCCTTACCGCCGGAAAAGTACAGTTCGCCACGAAAAGCAAGGGCCGCTGTTACGTTTCCGTCGTACCGACGATGGACGCTGCGGCCGAATAACGGTGGATCAAATCGAGGTCCGCCGGTGTTTCGTCAAACCCGGTGGCCCTCAAAGGGCTCGTAGAGGGGGAGACGGGACACCGTCTCCCCCTCTTCTCTTTTGCAACGGAGCCTGTGTCATGACCCTGCTGGAACGACCGATCTCGGAGAGCTATCGGGAACCAAGTACTGTCGTCCTTGAAACCAAGCGTCTCGCTTTGCGCGCGCCGCGGCTCAAGGACGCTAAAACGGTCGCCATGCTCGCGAATGATCGCCGCATCGCCGAGAACACAGCACGTATTCCGCACCCGTATAAAATCGCGGATGCCGAAGGATTTGTTGCGCTCGCCAATACGGTGGGCGGCGAAACGGTTTTTCTGATCACGCTGCACAATCGCACGGTGATCGGCGCCTGCGGCCTGACGATGATCGATGGCCAGCCACCGGAGCTCGGCTACTGGCTCGGCGTCAATTACTGGGGCAAGGGTTACGCCACCGAAGCGGTGCATGCGGTGATCGACTATGCGTTCACCGATCTTGAACATGATGCGCTGCAGGCCGGTGCCCGTGTTACCAATCCGGGCTCGCGGCGCGTGCTGGAGAAGTGCGGCTTCCAGTGGACCGGCGTCGGGCTCTATCGCATCCGCGCGCTGGCGAGTTCGGCACCGATCGACCGGTTCCGGCTCGACCGTGGCATCTGGCATTCGCTGAAAAGCTGGAGCAGCGCGCGTCGCTTGAGCTGAGCGGATAACGCGCGCGACGGCTGGTTGACACTGCTTCCGCCCCGGCGCAGGATTTGCTGACGACGCGATGGCGTCATCGGCGCTTCTGTCATTGATGCTTGCGTCGTCGGGAGAAACATCCGACGGAGGAGTGCATGCCACCGGCGCAGTATGGCCGCGAAGATCGCCCCGGCACCGTTCGGACCGGCGCGTAGCGGCCTCTCACACGAACAAACGCGCCGGCGCGGGGAACCAGTTCGCTGGAACATGGGCTGCATCAGTGAGGCAGAGCCCAACCTGACCCGCCCCGGGCGCGTTTTTCTTTGCCGATCCGTTGCTCGTTGATGCGCTACTTTCACTAACGCCCTTTGCTCCCGAGCTGTAGCTCCCGAAGCCATTGTCTGTGGCTGCAACCGTCCCGGTCCGATGCAGGCCGCCGGTGCAGCAACGGCTTGGCAGGCGCCAGGTAATTCTTCGAACCGGATGATCGCGATGCCGCCGAGTCTCGCCGGCGCTTGTCGGATATTGTGAAATTTGGCGTACGACAGCTATATACGCGCAGCAATCATTGGGCCGTTATGAAATTTCTCGACGAAGCAAAGGTTTATATTGCCTCCGGCGCAGGGGGGAACGGCTGCGTGTCGTTCCGGCGCGAGAAGTTCATTGAATTCGGCGGTCCGAACGGCGGTAATGGCGGGCGCGGTGGCGATGTGGTTGTGGAAGCAGTCGAGGGCCTCAATACGCTCATCGACTATCGCTACCAGCAGCATTTCAAAGCCAAGCGCGGCGGCAACGGCATGGGCAAGGATCGGCATGGTGCCAACGGTGCCGATATCGTGCTGAAAGTGCCGGTCGGCACCCAGGTTTATGAAGAAGACGGCGAGACTCTGCTTGCCGATCTGGTTCACCTCGGCGACCGGGTGACGATTGCGCACGGCGGCAATGGCGGTTTCGGCAACGCGCATTTCAAGAGTTCGACCAATCGGGCGCCGCGGCATGCCAATCCCGGCCAGCCGGGCGAGGAGCGTACCATCCGCCTGCGGCTGAAGCTGATCGCCGATGCTGGCGTCATCGGCCTGCCGAACGCCGGCAAGTCGACGTTCCTGGCGACAGTGACCGCGGCGAAACCGAAGATCGCCGATTACCCGTTCACGACACTGCACCCGCAGCTCGGCGTCGTGCGGAGCGACGACAGCGAATTCGTCATCGCCGATCTGCCGGGGTTGATCGAAGGCGCACACGAAGGCATCGGACTGGGCGACCGCTTCCTCGGCCATACCGAACGATGCCGGGTGCTGCTGCATCTTGTTGACGGCACCAGTGAGCACGCCGGGAAGGCCTATCGGGTCGTGCGCGAGGAACTGGAGGCTTATGGTCAGGGGCTCGCCGAAAAACCGGAGATCGTCGTCCTGACCAAGATCGACGCGATGACCCCCGACGAAATCAAGTCGCAGGCAGCGAAGCTCAAGCGCGTTGCCAGGCAGACGCCGCTGTTGCTGTCGTCAGCCACCCGTCAGGGTGTCGACGAGGTGCTGCGTGCCTTGCGCAAGGCGATCGCGGCGGCCGACGAGCCGGCTGCGGCATCGCTGCGCGCGCCGGCGTGAATTGCCGCGCTGACCGGCCCTTCCGATAGCAAGCGCGCCGCCACGCATGAGCGTGACGGCGCCTCCATCTGGAAAACAGGTTCGACTGGATAAGGGCGCTACTTCGCCGGATCGAGCGGCACCAGCGCCACAGCTTCGATCTCGAACAGCGCGCCCGGTACCGCCAGTCGCGAGACCTGGATGGCGGTGCTTGCCGGCGGCGCCTTGGTGTTCACATAGCGGTCGCGAACCTCGAAAAAGGTCTGCAGGTCGTCCATATTGACGAAGAAATTGGTGATCTTCACCACATGCGAGAAGTCGGCACCGGCAGCGGCGAGCGCGGCCTTCACGTTCTCAAAACATTGCGTCGCCTGACCGCGGAAATCGCTCGCCAATTGCCCTTGCGGGGTGAAGCCGAGCTGACCGGCGGTATAGACGGCGCGATACGGCGCGGTGGTGTCGACGACCTGCGTATAGCCCCGGGTGGGCGGCATGGTCGATGGCGATTGGAAGCGGAGATGATCGGACATTCGCACAACTTTCGTCAGGTGATGGCAAAGGGCGGCAGCATAGGCCGGGTGTCGCTGCTTTGAAACCGGCCCGCGACGCGGCGCCGCGCCTTATTGCCAGATGTTGCGCGCTGCCTCGACGACCAGCCGGAGTTTCGCTCTCTCGTCCTGTTCGGTGACCGGATTGCCGGCGACCGTCGAGGCAAAGCCGCATTGCGGGCTGATTGCCAGATTGTCGAGCGGCAGATAACGCGCGGCTTCAGCGGTACGCCGCTTGAGCGCGTCGAGATTCTCCAGTACCGGCGTCTTGCTGCTGACGAGGCCGAGCACCACGCCTTTGTCCTTGACGAAGCGCAGCGGTGCGAAATCGCCGGCCCGCTCCGTATCGTATTCGAGCAGGAAGTGGTTGACGCGGGTGCGGCTGAAGAACCGTTCGGCGACCGATTCATAGCCGCCAGCGGCGAGATAATGGCCCTTGAAGTTGCCGCGGCACATATGCACGCCGAAGACGACGTCGCTCGGCGCGCCGGCGACGGCGTCGTTGAGACTGTCGATGTAGAGATCGACCAGATGGTCCGGATTCTGCCCGGCCGCCTCGACCTTCTGGCGGATGGCGGGATCGCAGAGCAGTGCCACCGCGACCTCGTCAAGCTGGATGTAGCGGCAGCCGGCCTTCACCAGATCGGCGATCTCTTCGCGGAAGATGCGGCCGAGATCGGCGAAGAAGCGTTCTTCCGTCGGATAGGCGCTGCGGTCGGCGAAGTCGGTGCAGCGATAGAAATGCATCGTCGAGGGCGAGGGCAGGGTGATCTTCGGCGTCACCTGCGTTGCGTCGCGGAGAAACGCGAACTCGTCGAGCGCCAGCGGACGGTTGCGCCGCAGCGTTGCCGCCGCATAGGGCGCGGTGAACTCCACCTCGTGGCCGTGATCATCGCGAAACTTGAAGACCGCCGGTTTGATGACGAAGCCGTTGATACGCTCGACGAAGCGCCCCCAATAGGAGCCGCGACGAAATTCGCCGTCGGTTACCACCTTTAGTCCGGCGTCTTCCTGCAGTCTCACCACGTCCCGGATGCAGCGATCCTGGATCTGTGCGAATGTCGTATCGTCGATACGTCTGGCAGCGTGATCCTTGAAAGCCTGGCGCAGTTCGGGCGGACGGAGCAGGCTGCCGACGTGATCGGCGCGAAATGGCGGATGGCCTGCCGGATTGCCGATCCTGGAATTTCCGATGTTGGTGTTCTCGACCATGTGCGGCTCTCGATCATCCGGATTTGGTGGAGGGGCGGCGTCGCCCAATCTTCTATAGGTCTATAGATGAAGTCTAGTTCGCTCCGGCGCCGTCCGGCAAGGACCGCCGATGGATCGGCCGGCGGCAAAGCCCGCAAAATCGCCAAAGCCGGCAAGCTGGCGGCTGGCGGGTCCGGCGGACGCGGGACCCATCGGCGTTCGGGCGAGATCATCGACGCGGCAGCGCGGGTCTTCGCCGAGCTTGGCTATCATGGTGCCACCACGCAGAAGATCGCCGACGTGCTGCGCATCCGCCAGGCCAGCCTTTACTATTACTTTCCGTCGAAGGAGGCGGCGCTGGAACAGGTCTGTCTGCGCGGCGTCGCCGGTTTCTTCGAAACCGCCAAGGCGATTGCGGAGGGGCCGGGCCGGCCGGCGGAACGGCTCGCCGGCCTGATGCGGGCGCATATTTCGCCGATCCTCGACCGCGGCGACTTCGTCAAGGTGTTTCTGACGCAGCGCCGCTTTCTGCCGAATGCAAGCCGTCGACGGGTCGGCAAGTGGTCGCGCGGCCTCGAACAGATCTTTGAAATGGTCATCCGCGAGGGCATGCGGGTGGGCGATTTCCGCGACGATGCCGATCCGCGACTGACGACGCTTGCCATTCTGGGCATGAGCAATGCCGTGCCGAGCTGGTACGCCAAGGAAAACGTTTCGGTCGAGCGGATCGGCCACGAATTCATCGCCCTGATCTTGCACGGACTGGAGTCTCCAGCGCGCCCGTCAAGGCGTCGCCCGAAGTGATTTTGATAAGGCTATAGAATTCGTCGTCGGCTTCGCGCTAGACTGATGGCGGGGAAACGCTGAGACAAGCGCCGCAGCGAACCAATGCCGCCGCGCAATCGCAGCGGAGCGGAGATCGTTCATGGCCAAGGCCGCTACGATCACGGTCGAGGAGTTGCGCCGGCAGACGGCGCCTGGCTTGCTCTGTGCCGCGGCGGGACGTGAACCGGAGCGCGTGGCGTTCCGCTCCAAGCATCTCGGTCTTTATCGTGAGCGCGGGTTCCGCGACTACGCCCTGCTGGTGGCGCGCACTGCGGCGGCGCTGGAGACACTCGGACTGGCGAAAGGCGAGCGCGTCGCGATCATGGGCGATGCCTGCGAGGAGTGGCTGGTCTGCGATCAGGCGGCACAGGCGCTCGGCGCCATCGTCTACGGCATCTATCCGACCGCCTCCGCCGCCGAAGTCGAATATCAGATGCGCGACGGTGGCGCGTCGATCTTCATCGCCGAGGATCAGGAATATGTCGACAAGCTGTTGCCGCTCATCGACCGTCTGCCGGACGTCCGCGCGGTGGTGGTGATCGACGATACGGCGATGTTCGATTACGACCATCCGAAGCTGTTGCGCTATGCGGAGCTCGTTGCCGATCGCACCGGCGATCTCGACTGGCTGGAGCGCAAGGTGGCGGCGCTGGCGCCCGAAGACCCGGCTTTCATCGTCTATACGTCAGGCACCACCGGCCATCCGAAAGGCGCGCTGATTTCCCACGGCCGACATCTTGCGGCGACGCAAGGCGTCGTCGACTGCTATCCAACGCTGGCGCAGAAACCGCACCGGGCGGTGGCGTATCTGCCGCTGTGCCACATTCTCGGCCGCGATATCGCCGTCACGCTGCCGCTGATCTCGCAGCTCGTGCCGCATTTCGGCGAGGACGTCGAAGATCTTGCCACGACGATCTTCGAGGTGGCGCCGACGGTGCTGTTCACTGTGCCGCGCTATCTGCAGAAATTCGCCGCGCAGATTCTCGTCGGCATTTCGTCATCCTCGCCGCTCAAGCGTGCGAGCTACGATTTCGCCATGCGGCTGGCGCGCCGTTACGTGCGCAAGCTGTGGGACGGGACGGCGAGCGCGGCGGATACCGCCGCCTATCGCGCCTGCCATGCCGCAATCTTCCGACCGATTCTCAACAAGCTGGGTTTCGACCGTCTCGAACTGGTGATCAGCGGCGGCGCGCCGTTGCCGCCGGAAACGATGGCGCTATGGCAGATGTACGGCGTCAATGTCCTGCAGATGTACGGCCAGACCGAAGAAGCCGGCGGCATCGTCACCGGCCAGCGTGGACCGTTCGCGTGGCCGGGCGATGTCGGCACGCCGCCGCCAGGCTGGGAGGTGAAACTCGCCGACGATGGCGAGGTTCTGGTCCGCAACCCGGATGTGTTTGACGGCTACTGGCGGAACGACGATGCGACGCGTGCGGTCAAGGGCGACGACGGCTGGCTGCGCACCGGCGACGTCGGGGAATGGCGCGACGGCGCGTTACGGCTGATCGACCGGGCACGCGATTTCATCGTCACCTCCGGCGGCAAGACGGTGTCGCCGTCGTTCATCGAGAGCATTCTGCGCGCCAGCCCCTATCTGGCCGAAGTGGTCGTGTTCGGCCACGGTCGCAAATACCTCACCGCGCTGGTCGAGATCGACTTCGACACGGTTTCGGAATGGGCGCGCAGCAACGACGTCGGCTATACCGGTTTCACCAGCCTGACCGAGCATCATCAGGTGGTGGCGCTGGTCGGCCAGGAGATCGATAAGGCCAATGTCGAACTGGCGCGCGTCGAACAGATCAAGGCATTCCGTATCTTGCCGAAAGCGCTCGATCCCGAAGAGGAGGGCGAGCCGGTGACGCCGACCCGCAAGGTCAAGCGCGGCCTGATGTATGAGCGGTTCAAGCCGATCGTGGATTCCATGTACGACGAACGTGAGGCGGCAATTCTCTCGCAGGAGGTGCGCGACGTCTTGCGCGCATGAACGCCGCACCCGCCCGACAGAAGCGGGCTACGAACGACACAACGGGGACAGGACGACAACGAGGAGGAGGCAGAATATGCGGTCTTCGATCTTTATCGCGGCACTCACGGCAGGAGCCGTCGCGTGGTTCACGCCGGGCACGACGACAGCGCTGGCACAGGACACCCAAGGTGCCTATGTGGTCGGCATCACTGCGGCGCTGACGGGGCCGCCGGCCAGCACCTATGCCCCGGCCGTCGATGCGCTGCGCATTTATATCGACCGGGTCAACAAGGCCGGCGGTATCAATGGCAAGAAGATCAACCTCGTCATCCAGGACGATTCGGCCGAGCCATCGAAGGCGGCGGCGAACGCCAAGAAGCTGCTGACGCAGGACAAGGCCGTGCTGATGATCAACGCCAGCCTGTCCTCGACCTACGCGCCAGTGGTGGCGGAGTCGAAGAATGCCGGCGTGCCGCTCCTGTTTGCCAGTTCGGTATGTCCGAAGGGCGTTTATCCGCCGGCGGAAGCGGGGCAGTTCTGCACCACGGCCTTCGCTGCGAACTATGACAGCCGCGCGGCGCTTGCCTTCATCAAGGAAACGGCGAAGCAGCCGGTGAAGATCGGTTTTTCGGCGATGGCAATTCCGCTGTCGCGCGGCGAGATCGACTTTGCCGAAAGCCAGGCCGGACCGCTCGGCATGACGCCGGTCGACAAGGAAATCATCCCGCCGCCGACCGCCGACTACACGCCATTCGCCACCAAGATCAAGGATGCGGGCGCCAATTGGGTATTCTCCTGGGCGCCATGGGTGACGCAGGTGCGCACCTTCGAGGCGCTCCGCCGGCTCGGCTGGAGCGGCGATTACGTGACCTGGGCGCATCTCGAAGCGGAAGGCGAACTCAAGCGCATCAAGGACGACAAGCTCTATGTCGTCGGCGCCAATGCGCTGTTCGAGGACAATCTGCCGATCCAGAAGGAGATCGCGGCGGCGGCGAAGGAGGCCGGCGGCAAATATCCGGCCGACCAGATGACCGAAGGCTGGATCGCCGGCATGGTCGTCGAGGCGGCGCTGAAGGACGCCGGCGCCAATGCGACGTCCGCGAAAATCCAGGAGTCGATGCAGAATCTCAAGGTCGACCTGAAGGGGCTGCGCGGCGGCCCGATCGAGTGGGCCAAGGACAATCACTTCCGTACCAAGCAGTATTATCGTGTCTATCGCTGGGACGGCTCGAAAATTGCGGTGGTGAAGGACTGGTTCGCCTACGACGTCAAATGATCGCAGGCACGGACAGATATCGATAAATGTCGCGCCCGGTCATGGCCGGGCGTGACCGGTTTTCCTGATTTGTGGACCAGCCGTTGCAGCTTCTCGTCAATATCGTCGTCCTGTCGTCGATCTATGCGCTGATCGCCTGCGGCTACGTGCTGATCTATCGTGTCAGTCGCGTGCTCAATCTCGCGCATGGCGAGTTGATGATGCTCGGCGCCTATCTGCTGCTGACAACGGCGTCGCTGTTCAATGGCAATGCGTGGCTGGCGATCAGCGCCGCCGTGGTGTTGAGCCTTGCCGTCGGCGGCATGGTCTATGTGTGCCTGATGCGCAAGATGACCGGCGAGATGGTGCTGGCGGCGGTGCTGGCGACGGTGGCGCTCGGTATCCTGCTGCGCGGCGTGATGGTGCTGATCTGGTCGGCGCAGCAGCAATATCCCGGGCAGGCGCTGGGCTTCGTCAGCTCGGCGCTGGTGCTGCCGGGCGGCGCGCGCATTTCGGTATTCGCCGCTATCCTCGTCGGCGTTACCGCGCTCACCTATCTCGCATTGTTTGCCTTTCTGCGCTTCGGCCGCTGGGGTGTACGCATGCGCGCGGCCGGGCAGAACCCGCTGCTGGCGGCGCAGCGCGGCATCAACCTGCACGCCGTCTATGCGCTTGCCTGGGGCCTGTCGACGTTGACCGGCTCGCTTGCCGGCATGCTGATCGCGCTCGATTCCGGCCTCACCGGCTCAATGGCGATCATCGGCCTGAAGGCATTTCCCGCGGCGCTGGTCGGCGGGCTCGACAGTCTGGTCGGCGCGCTGATCGGCGCGCTGATCATCGGCGCCAGCGAGGTGCTGTCGATCCAGTATATCGACCCGCTGCTCTCCGACGTGGTGCCGTTCCTGGTGCTCATTGCCATGCTGATTGCGCGCCCGTGGGGCCTGTTCGGCACCCGCGAGGAGCTCGATCGTGTCTAGCCGCGCGCCGCGCGCCAGCGGCTACTTCCGTACGCGATATGACGACTATCTGACGCTGACGCAGACGCGGCTCGAGCGCGTCAGCCTTGCCGTTTTCGTCGCGGCGCTGCTGGCGTTTCCGGTGGTGGCCAGCGCCTTCTATCTCGATCTCGTTACGCAGGTGTTTCTCGCCGGGATCGGCGCACTGTCGCTGATGCTGCTCACCGGCTATGCCGGGCAGATTTCGCTCGGCCATGCCGGTCTGCTTTGCGCCGGCGCCTTCACCGCCGGCATTCTGGCGAAAGAGTGGAACGCGCCGTTCTGGGTGACATTGCCGGCGGCGACGCTTGCCGGCGCGCTGCTCGGCGTCATCTTCGGTCTGCCGTCGCTGCGTCTGCGCGGGCTGTATCTGGCGATCTCGACGCTCGCGCTGCATTTCGTCGTCGTCTATCTCGGCGGCGAATACGAGACCAAGCGCGGCTTCTCGACCGGCATCACCCTCGATGCGCCGGTGATCGGCGGCTGGACCGTCTATGGCGGCCGGGTCTGGTATTACATCCTGCTGGCCGTGGTGACAGCGACGCTGCTGATATGTCTCAATCTGTTGCGCGGACGCACCGGCCGTGCCTGGCGTGCCATCCGTGCTCATGAAACGGTAGCGGAAGCGCTCGGCGTCAATGTCGCCGGCCACAAGCTGCTGGCCTTCGTGGTGTCGTCGGCGCTGACCGCGCTGTCGGGCGCGCTGTTCGCTTATTACCGGGGCTTCGTTTCGGTCGAGGCGTTCTCGCTGTTCCTGTCGATCCAGTATGTCGCGATGATCATCATCGGCGGTATGGGCTCGCTGCTTGGCGCCATTCTCGGTGCGGCGTTCGTGACGATCTTTCCTTATGTCATCGAGACGGTGTTGCAGATGCTGCCGGATGCGCAAAGCTATGCCGGAGTCCTGTTTGCCGTGAACTATGCCGCGTTCGGTCTGGTCATGGTGCTGTTCCTGCTGTTCGAGCCGCTCGGCCTCGTCGGTATCTGGCAGCGCATCCAGACTTACTTCCTGCTGTGGCCGTTCAGGCACAAGCCGCTGTCGGGAGGCCGGCGATGAGCGGCACGCCGCTGTTGTCGGTCGAAAAGCTCGAGGTCGTCTACCAGCGCGCGATTACCGCGATCCAGGGCGTCAGCCTGTCGGTGCGGCAGGGCCAAATTGTTGCCGTGCTCGGCACCAATGGCGCCGGCAAGTCGACGACGCTGCGCGCGATATCCGGGTTCCTCGGCATTGACGATGCGAGGGTCACCGACGGTGCCATCGCATTTCGCGGCCGCCGCATCGAGAACCGTCCGCCGAACGAGATCACCCGACTCGGCATCGCGCTGGTGCCGGAGCGCGACAAAGTGTTTCCCAATCTTACCGTCGCCGAGAACCTCTCGGCGCCGGTGACGCGCGGGCCTCGCCGCGACGATGAGGCGATCTACCAGGTGTTTCCGCGGCTTGCTGAATTGCGCGGACGCACCGCCGGCCTGCTGTCCGGCGGCGAACGGCAGATGCTGGCGATTGCCGGTGCGCTGATGTGCGGACCGGATCTATTGCTGGTTGACGAATTGTCGCTCGGCCTTGCGCCGGTGGCGGTAGATGATCTCATGCAGCGGTTGCTGCAGGTCCGTCAGGATCTCGGTGTCACCATCCTGATCGTTGAACAGAGCGCCGCCGCGGCGCTGCAGATTGCCGATTACGGCTATGTGCTGGAGAACGGTCGCGTGGTGCTCGATGGCGACGCGGCGCGTCTGCGCGGCCACGGCGACATCCAGGAATTCTATCTCGGCCAGTCGTCGGGGTCGACGCGGCGCAGCTACCGCGACGTCAAGCAATATCGCCGCAGTCGGAGGTGGTATGGCTGAACTTGCCATCGACAAGCTGCGGCTGAGTTTCGGCGGGTTGGTGGTGCTCGACGGCGTATCGTTTTCCGTCGGCAGGGGCGAATTGTTCGCCCTGATCGGCCCGAACGGAGCCGGCAAGACCAGCGTCCTCAACTGCATCAGCGGTATCTATCGCGGGCAGGGCGCGATTCGCTTCCGTGGCACGGACATTGGCGGACGAGCGCCGCATGCGATCGCGCGTCTTGGCATCGCCCGTACCTTCCAGCACGGCGAACTGTTTCCGCAGATGAGCGTGGTCGACAATCTGCTCGCCGGGCGGCATGCGCGGATCGGTTACAGTCCGCTGGCGGAGATGCTGTTTCTTCCCGGCGTCAGACGGGAAGAAGTGCGTCAGCGTCGCCGCGTCGAGGAGATCGTCGAATTTGTCGAGCTGGAGCGTTACCGGCATGTACCGGTCGGCAGCCTGCCGTTCGGGACGCAGAAGATCGTCGGTTTCGCTCGTGCGCTGGCGCTGGACCCGGCGGTGCTGCTGCTCGACGAACCTTCGGCGGGTCTGAACCGCGAGGAGCGCGAGGACCTCGCCCGCTTCATCCTGCGTATTAAGCACGATCTCGGCATCGCAATGATCTGGATCGAGCACGACATGCAGATGGTCGCCGATCTCGCCGACCGCATCCACGTGCTCAATTACGGCCGTACCATTGCGGAGGGCGCACCGCAGGCGGTGCTGCGCCATCCCGACGTGGTGCGCGCCTATCTCGGCAGCGCCGCATCATAACGAGCGGCGACGATGCTGGCATCTGTCACTGAACATGCCGCGCCAGCCGGTGTAGCAACGCGTTGAATTTTTTCCATATCCTCAGGTCGGTCTGGCGCGTGGCGGCGCAAGCATGCCCGGCGAGACGGCACGCTTCTTCGGCGTGTCCCGCCGCGGCCAGCGCTTCGAGGCTCGTCAGCAATACGCCGGCCAGCGCATTCTGTTCGCCAGCAGGCAGCGGCGCGGGTTCACGGGACGCCGTCACCACCCGCTCCGCGCGCCGATGCCGAGATGCTGCTTCGCGTCGTCGGTCATCATCTCCGGCGTCCACGGAGGGTCGTAGGTGAGGGTGACGTCGACGGATGCGATGCCGGGCACCGATGCCGCGGCATCCTCGGCGCCGTTCTGTAGATAGCTCGTCGCCGGGCATCCGCGCGTCGTCGTCGTCATCGCCACATGGGCGATGCCGCCATTGCCGCCGTCCTCAACGGCGACATCATAGATCAGACCGAGATCGACGATGTTGTAGCCGAGCTCGGGGTCGATGACGACGCGCAGCGCTTCCTTGACGATGGCGGCGAGATCGTCGAGGGCCGCGGTACTCATGCGGCCCCCTCGGCCAGCTTGCCGACCTGTACCAGCACCTTGTAGGTCTTGCCGTCCGCCTCGAAGCCCCCGCGCCAGCGGTGGCCGCGTTTGGCCAGTTGCGGAAACAGGAAGATCGGTTCGCGGCAGAGCAGCGCCGAGAGCACCTCGCCCGGCGCCATTGCCTCTGTTGCCGCGAGAATCCGTTCCATCGGCTCCGGCGGTTCGAGGTCGCGATTGTCCATGTGCTGGCTGGGCTCGGGCCATACGCCATGATCGGTCGCCGCCGGAGCTGCGGTTGCATCGGCAGGCGCGGCGGTCCCGCCCGGCGTCGGCGAGAACAGCACTTCCCAATCGCCGTCGCCGATTTCCTTCGCGGTATGGGTGAAGCCGCGCGCGCCGAGCACGTGTAGCAGCGGTGTCGGCTTGAACGTCGCGAAGAGCCGGAGGCCTTCGCCCGGTTTCAGGCCGTTCACCGCTTTCATGATGTCCTCGAACGGCTCGCCGCCCGCGCGCAGCACCGGCCGCACGTCGAGTTCGACAAATGCTGTCGTCATGACAGTCTCCTTTCAGGTGGGTTTGGGCGATGAAAGCAGGAGCCGCGGCATCCGCGTGCCTTCCGGCAGCCGCCGCTCGGCGGTGACATTGGCAAGTCGCCGCGTACGGGCGATCTCGGAGACGATGCCGGCGGTGGCGATTGCCATTACCGCCGCGGCGACGCGGAAGGCCGGCGGAAATTCCAGCAGCAGCGCCAGGGTCGCCGTCCATACCGCGGCGAAATACAACAGGAACCATTTGTCGGCGCGTGGCTCGACGACGAGATCCTGCACCCGCGGCGTCGGTGTTTTGCCGAGGACCGGGCCATAGCATTCGAGCCAGGTGAGGAAGGCGACGATCTTGTAGAGCTTCGCCAGGCCAAGACCGGTAAGCCAGCCGAAGCCGGCAAGGAACGCAATCGCTCCGACAAACCGGTCGAGAGCGCCGATACCGGTCAGGATTGCAAAACCAACGGCTGCCGCTGCCAGATTGGCGATCGCCACGCCGGCCATGCGGCTGTTCAGTTCGATCTTGCGCCGCCGCCGTGCACGGTAGAGATGGCGGATGTCATGGCCATAAAGCGCCAGTGCGGCGAGGCCGAGCACGCCGGCGGCAACGAGAACCATCGCCAGACTGTTCGCCGGCCCGATCGCATGGCAGATCACGGCGGTGCCGCCGAGGATCGCCACCGCCAGCGCTGCCGTGCCGAAGACGAGTGCGCCACGCGTCGTCCGGCCTTCGAGCTCCGGCGCCAGCATGAACATGGCGAGCAGCCGGTAGCTCACTCCGATCGCGGTGAAGGTCAGCCAGCCGCCGAGCCCGGCAATGGCGTGGATCGGCAGGCCGGACGTGGTGAGATCGAGCAGCGTAGCATTCGCCGTCGTGCCGCCGAGCGTCAGCGTGAAGACGACGCCGAGGGTCACGGTCGCGACCAGGCTGAACAGCCCAACGACGACGAAGCAGGCCGGCAGCGACAGCGGGCGCGCCGCCCACAGTGTGCAGCCAAGATTCCAGATCGTCAGCGCGAAGCCAAGCGACAGCAGCAGTGCTGCAGCCGGGAAGCACGGTACGTCGGGCGGCACGTGGCCGGCCAGTTGCAGAAATCCGCAGAGCAGCGCGATGAGCCCGGCGACCAGGCAGACCAGCGTCGGCAACGGCAGGCGGTCGCTGTAAAGCTGCCGCGCGATCAGCACCGGCACGAATTGAAAGAGCGCGCCGCACAGCAGCAGGCTCAGCCAGCCGATGGCGACGACATGCACGAGAACCAACGTTTCCGGCGCTTCGAGCGGCGCCGACGGAAAGCCGTAGCCTGCCGCCATCAGGCCTTCCGCGGTAAGCAGCGCCAGCAGCGCCAGCGCGAAATAGGACATCGTCCAGCGAGAGAGCGTGACACCGGCCACGACACATATCCTTCGATCGAGATTGCGCCGGCCGGTAATGGCCGGCGCAATCGTGTTCGGTGCCTCAGGCGGCCCGCGCCAATCGGCCGATCTCGACTCGCCAGACCTGCGGGCCGCGCTCGAGATAGGTCCACGAGAAGGTCTTCGGGAATTCGGCTTCGAGCTGGTAGTAGAGCGGCTTTGGATCGTGATCGTTGATCAGCACGAACGAACTGCCCGGCGACAATTCGCCGACGAGCTGAAAGATTTTGGCGTGGCGTTGCGCCGGCACGAGGCTGCGCACGTCGATTTCATTGACCCTGGAGGGCGCTGATGTGTCGGACATTGTGATCTTCCTTTGTCCCGTCTGACATTGCGTCTTGTTGATGTCGTCTTTTGCGGATGTCGCGTCTTGTTGGCGTGCCGCCGGGTCGCGACGGAAGCCGGCCGGTCGCGGGAAGCATCTTGTCAAAAAGATATATTGTCAATATATCTTTTAAGGCTGAATCGGTATGGGAGACCCGTCGTGTCGGGATATGTAAGCAAGCTCCACGTTGTCGGACTTTGCGTTACCAGGCTTCGTGCCGCCAGGCTCCGTGCTGTCAGATCTGCGGTTGTGTGTATGGTCGCGTGCTTTGCTGCGGCGTTGATCGTCGGGCCTGCTGCGGCGCAGGAGCTTCGCTATCTCGATGCGGCAGCGGTCGCCGCCCTGCCGCAGAAGACGGCCGAAGACGGGATGAAGATCCGCATGCTGGCGAATGGCGGCGGCGTCGCCGCGGTGCGTGTTGCCGTGCCGCCGAATGCCGATATCCAGCCTCACGGTCATCCGCCCGGTAAAGTCGCGCTGGTGACGGTGTTGTCGGGGAGTATCGAACTGGCGCTCGGCGATCGTTTCGATGCGGCGCGGTTGCGGCTGGTGCGGGCAGGTGAGATGGTGGTTCTGCGGGCAAGCGACGGAAAGCATTATGCGCGCACCGGCACCGGCGGTGCCGAATTGCTGCTGGTCGCGGTGCCGCCGGAGACTGTCGGTCCCGGGCTGCTGGAGGCGCGCTGACCGCCAGCCGCTGCAAGAGCGGATGAGACACTTTAGCGGGGCGCGCCTTATTTGACGCGCATTTCACGCGAGAATGTGAGGCGTCTCATCGCAATGCATGACCGCTGGCGCGAGCGTGCAGAGGATCGGATGCGGTCCAGCTTCAGCCGCTCTGCTGCAAGAGTCTGCCGTGGGCGGTGTGTTTCAGTTTGCGTGATCCAATCGCCCCGGTTCGATCCCTAATTCAGTCCCCTTGGCCGGGCTTCGGTGAGAAATACTGGCTGAGCTTGTCCGGCTTGCCGTCGAACTCGGCCGCATCCGGCGGTGGATCGCGCTTGATGGTGATGTTCGGCCATTGTGGCGCGTAGTCGGCGTTGAGCTTGAGCCATGCCTCGAGACCCGGATCGGTATCCGGATAGATCGCTTCGGCCGGGCATTCCGGCTGGCAGACACCGCAATCGATGCACTCGTCGGGATGGATGACGAGCATGTTCTCGCCTTCGTAGAAGCAGTCCACCGGACAGACTTCGACGCAGTCCATGTATTTGCACTTGATGCAGTTGTCGGTGACGACAAATGTCATGATCCGCTCGCAAATGGCTGCCGGCTCATCGCTGGGCGAGGCAGACAGAGGGTCGATATGCCCGACCCCTGCAAACGTTTCATCCCTGATAACGACTTTTTGCCGATGCCGAATATCTTGACGCACAAAGATATATTGTCAATGTGTCTTTGCTGCAAAGCCAGCAATCCAGTCCATCAGATTCAGCAGGCACGCCATGACCGCAGCCGCCGTCGCAGAGCACAAGCCATCCTTCCTCAAACGCTGGGTGTACAGCACGAACCACAAGGACATCGGCACGCTCTATCTGCTGTTTGCCGTGGTGTCGGGACTGGTTGGTTTCGGCTTGTCGATCGCCATCCGCTACGAATTGCAGCATCCCGGTCTCGACCTGTTCAGCGATCCGCAGATCTTCAACGTTGTGGTCAGCAGCCACGGCCTGATCATGATCTTCTTCGCGCTGATGCCGGCGCTGATCGGCGGCTTCGGCAACTGGTTCGTGCCGATCATGATCGGCGCGCCCGACATGGCGTTTCCGCGTCTCAATAACATCTCGTTCTGGCTGTTGCCGGTGTCGTTCACGCTGTTGATCATCTCGATGTTCGTCGAAGGTCCGCCCGGCGACATCGGACACGGTGGCGGCTGGACGGCCTATCCGCCGTTGTCGACCGCCGGCGAGCCCGGCCCGGCGATGGACTTTCTGATCCTGTCTCTGCACATCGCCGGTGCTTCGTCGGTCCTCGGCGCCATCAACTTCATCACCACGATCTTCAATATGCGCGCGCCGGGCATGACCATGCACAAGATGCCGCTGTTCGCGTGGGCGCTGCTGGTGACGGCCTTCATGGTGCTGCTGGCGCTGCCGGTGCTGGCTGGCGCACTGACCATGCTGCTGACCGACCGCAATTTCGGCACGACGTTCTTCGAGCAGAGCGGCGGTGGCGATCCGGTGCTCTATCAGCATCTCTTCTGGTTCTTCGGGCACCCGGAAGTCTACATCATGATCCTGCCCGCATTCGGCATTGTCAGCCATGTCATCTCGACCTTCTCGAAGAAGCCAATCTTCGGCTATCTCGGCATGGCCTATGCGATGGTGGCGATCTTCCTGATCGGCTTCGTCGTGTGGGCACATCACATGTTCACGGTGGGGCTGAGCGCCGGCTCGCAGGCTTATTTCGCCGCGGCGAGCATGGTGATCGCGGTGCCGACGGGCATCAAGGTCTTCTCATGGATCGCCACGATGTGGGGCGGTTCGGTCGAGTTCAAGACGCCGATGCTGTGGGCGATCGGCTTCATCCTGATGTTCGTGATCGGTGGCGTTACCGGTGTCGTAGTGGCCAATGCCGGCATCGACCGTTACTTCCAGGACACCTACTACATTATCGCGCACTTCCACTATGTGCTGTCGCTTGGCGCGGTGTTCGGCATCTTCGCGGGTATCTACTACTGGTTCCCGAAGATCACCGGCTACATGTACAACGAGACGCTCGGCCGGCTGAACTTTTTCTTCGTCTTCGTCGGCGTCAACGTCACCTTCTTCCCGATGCACTTCCTCGGCAACGCCGGCATGCCGCGCCGTTATGTGGATTACCCCGACGCCTTCGCCGGCTGGAATTACGTCGCCTCTATCGGTTCCTACATCACCGGCATCGGGCTGCTGCTGTTCTTCGTTGCGATGATCGAGGCATTCGTGAAAAAGCGCGTCGCCGGCAACAATCCGTGGGGCGTGGGGGCCACGACGCTCGAGTGGACGCTGTCCTCGCCGCCGCCGTTCCATCAGTTCAACCGGTTGCCGGTGATCCGCTAGTTCTCCGCTGAGCCTGAAACGCTCCCGCGCCCCATGCGCGGGGGCGTTCTTTTTTGCGGGAGGGGGTAACTGAGCCGATGCGTTTCGCCGCGGGTCGCGCACCAGAATTGGATTTCCGGCGCGGCGGCAGATACAAGGCGCCGATTCCCGAAACCATGAACGCGCTCCATCGGCTATATCGGAATGTCGGCACCGCTTCTGCAGCTCAAGGATATCGCGCTGACCTTCGGCGGCACGCCGCTGCTGGAGGGGGCGGACCTGTCGGTGGCGACCGGCGAGCGGGTCTGTCTGGTCGGACGCAACGGCTCCGGCAAATCGACGCTGCTGAAGATCGCCGCCGGTACCGTCGAGCCCGACCGTGGAACCGTATTCGTCCAGCCGGGGGCGGTGCTGCGCTATCTGGCGCAAGAACCCGATTTCGGCGATGCGGCGACGGTGCTCGATTACGTCGAGCGTGGGCTGCGGCCGGACAGCGGTGCGCATCGAGCCTATCAGCTGCTTGCGGACCTCGATCTCTCGGGGGCGGAAGACCCGTCGCAATTATCCGGCGGCGAAGCGCGCCGTGCCGGGATCGCCCGGGCGCTGGTCGGCGACCCGGATATCCTGCTGCTCGACGAGCCGACCAACCATCTCGATCTTTCCACCATCGAATGGCTGGAGCGCGAACTCGACAGCCGCCGCACGGCGCTGGTCATCATCAGTCACGACCGGCGGTTCCTTGCCAATCTGTCGCGCAGCACCGTCTGGCTTGATCGTGGCCGCACGCGGCGCATCGAGCGCGGCTTCGCCGATTTCGAGGCGTGGCGCGACACGGTGCTGGCTGAGGAAGAGCGCGAGCAGCACAAGCTCGACCGCAAGATCGTTGCCGAGGAGCACTGGCTGCGTTACGGCGTCACCGCCCGGCGCAAGCGCAATGTGCGACGGCTCGAAGCGCTGCAGACGTTGCGTGAGCAGCGTCGCACGCATCGGGGAGCGATCGGCAGTGCCGCCATCAGCGCCAGCGACGCGGCGCCCTCCGGTGCATTGGTCATCGAGGCGCGTGATATCGGCAAGAGCTACGACGGCCGCGCTATCGTCGATGGGTTCTCCATGCGAGTGTTGCGTGGCGACCGTATCGGCATTGTCGGGCCGAACGGCGCCGGCAAGACGACGCTGGTCTCGCTGCTTACCGGTGCGCTGGCGCCGGATACGGGCAGCGTGCGACTCGGCGCCAATCTGGAAATGGCAATGCTCGACCAGCATCGCGACAGCCTCGCCCCCGATACCACGGTGGCGGATGCCCTGACCGGCGGTCACGGTGACACGGTCATGGTCGGCGGACAGCCGAAACATGTCGTCGGTTATATGAAGGATTTTCTGTTTGCCGCCGAACAGGCGCGCACACCGCTTTCCAAACTGTCGGGCGGTGAGCGCGGTCGGGTAATGCTGGCGCAGGCACTGGCGAAGCCGTCCAACCTGCTGGTGCTCGATGAGCCGACCAACGACCTCGATATGGAAACGCTCGACGTGCTGGAGGCGATGATCGGGGACTATCCCGGCACCGTGCTGCTGATCAGCCACGATCGCGACTTCCTCGACCGGCTGGTGTCGAGCGTCGTGGTGCCGGAGAGCGATGGCCGCTGGATGGAATATGCCGGCGGCTATACCGACATGCTGGCGCAGCGTGGCGGCGATCTTGTGCGGGCGCCGCGCGGCGGCAGAACCGCGAAACCCGCCGGCGAAACCGGCCGCGCGCCGCCGCCCTCGCCACCGAAAAAGCGGCGGATGACCTTCAACGACAAGCACGCGCTGGAAACGCTGCCGAAGACCATCGCGACGCTGGAGGCCCAGGTTCAGGCGCTGCAGAAGCAGATCGACGATCCGGCTTTCTTTGCGCGCGACCGTGCCGGCTTCGAGACGGTCTCGCGGGAGCTCGGCGAGGCGCAGGCGCAATTGTCGGAGGCGGAGGATCGCTGGCTGGAGCTGGAAATCCTGCGCGAAGAGCTTAGCGCCGAGGATGGGACGTAAGCCGCTTTCTGGCGCCGCAGCCTGCTGCCCGTCCTACTGCGCATCGTCCTCGGCAATCTCCATCAGCGCCGGTGTGTCGCGGACGATGACCCGGCGGCGACCGCTGTCGATGACGCCCCGCTCTTCCCATCCGCTCAGGGTCCGGCTGACGGTGTGCAGCGTTGTGCCGGCCATTTCGGCGAGATCCTGACGCGACAGCGGAAAGGCGATTTCGATCCCGCGCGCGGTGCGGCGACCCGCCTGCTGTGCCAGCCGCAGAATTGTATGCGCGATTCGGCGCTCGACCCGCTCGGTCGAGAGCTCGCGCAGTCGCACTTGCATGTCGTGATAGCGCGATCCCAGGATCGCCACCGCGTTGAGTGCGGCGGCCGGATATTTTGCCAGAAATCCGGCGATCGTCGCCGCATTCCAGGCCAGCAGCTCGGTCACGTCGAGGGCAGTGATGGTTCCAGGGTGATTGGCGCCGCCATAGAGCGCCGTATACCCGGCCATTTCGCCGGAGCCGAGATAGCGTAGAATCACCTGCTGGCCGTCGGCGGTGGCCTGGGTAATGCGCAGGCGGCCGCTGACGATCACGTAAAAGGTGGTGGCCGGGTCGTCCTGCTGGAGCAGCACGTCGCCGGCGGCGAGTGGTTTTCGCACCGCGGCGGCGCGAATCTCGGCGAGTGCCGACGCCGACAGGCCGCGGAAAATCTCGGTCCGTCCGAGAATATCCAGATCCAGTTGCCGATCCATCGTCCCCGCACCAGGCTTGGCGCCACGGCTCCGACGTCTGTCGTCGCGCCGCCGATGCGCCCACTCGCAAATAGCCTGTCGGTTCCGGCAAAGGAAGATGGCGTATTGCGTAACATGGCACCGGCCGGTGTCCCGGCCTTTTGCGCTGGCGCAAAGTCCGCGTATAAGTCTTGCGGTATTGCAGCCGGAAACCGAAATGGCGGCGTCGGCTGCGCCGGGCGGCGAGTTGCCCCCGGCGGTCCCCTACAACCCGGCAGCCTGCGCGGTGAGCGTCAGGCCCAACTGTTCGACAGGTTCGCGATCCAGCGATGCTGAACGTCAACAAGACCGATATCTTCCGGCACCATGATCCGGTCACGCTGTCCGACCGGTTCGCGGGGTTGGCCGCGCGGACGCTGGTGTCGATTGCCGACGCGCTGTTCGGCGGCCGCTACGGCAATCGCGTCGTGGTGCTGGAAACGGTGGCCGCCGTGCCGGCGATGGTGGCGGCGACATTGCTGCATCTGCAGTGCCTGCGGCGGATGATCGACGATCGCGGCTGGGTGCGCACCTTCATGGACGAGGCCGAGAACCAGCGCGCGCATCTGATGTCCTTCGTCGCCATCGACCGGCCGGGTATCGGCCAGCGGCTGCTGATCGTGATTGCGCAGGGCGTGTTCTACAACGCCTATTTTCTGCTCTATCTGATTTCCGCGCGGACGGCGCACCGGCTTGCCGGCTATCTCGCCGAACAGGCGGTCCGCGGTTATTCGGAATATCTGGAACGAATCGAAGCGGATGCCCTCATCGATCGGCCGGCGCCGGCGACTGCCATCGCCTATTGGAACCTGTCGCCCGATGCGCGCATCAAGGACATGATCCTGGCGATGCGTGAGGACGAGGCGATCCATCGCGATATCCATCACGCCTTCGCCGATGCGCTGACCGCCGGCCATGTCCTGCCGGAACGGCTGGGGCAGGCTGTCTGACGCCGTCTTCCGGCGGGCCGCAGCGAAAGGAAGCCTCTCGAAGTCCGCTGCGGGACAATCAGGCGGGCGGGCTTTCAGCTCGCCGGTGCGCGCTGATGCCGCGGGCTGGCGAGCCGCCCCTGCGTCGATGCAATGCCGAATTCGAGACTGTCGGCGATGCGACGCGCCCGTTCCATGAAATGCGTCACCGCCGCCGGCGGGCATAGCTCGGTCGCGGTCGCTTCGAAGAGTGCCAGCCAGCGATTGAAATGTTCTTCGCCGACAGGCAGCGGCAGATGCACGCGCATCGGCTGCCCATGATAGCGCCCGGTCATCAAGGCAACCGACGACCAGAAGGCGCAGAGCTTTTCGATATGCGCGTCCCAATCGGTGATGCGTTCCTCGAAGATCGGTCCGATCAACGGATCGCGGCGCACGCGCGCATAGAAGGTTTGCACCAGGGTGGCGATCATTGCTTCGTCGATGCCGGTCTCGGCCATGATCGCGCGGGTCATGGCGGCCCGGCGCTCGGGACCACCTTCAAATTGATAGGACATTGGCGACAAACCCTAGGTGATCTTGCCTGTGAGTGATGTTGGGTTGCGTGATGTGAGCGGTCAGGCGGCGGGCCGGACGCCGAACGATGCCGGATTGAGGATGAGGTCGGCGAGTGTGTGGCGGTCCAGCGTGCCGATAAACGCGCCCAGTGCTTCTTTGAGAATGCCGCGCAGGCGGCAGCGCTGGGTGATCAGGCAGCTGTTGTCGCTGCCGAAACATTCGACCATGGTGAAATCCGGTTCGGTGGCGCGCACCACGTCGCCGAGACCGACCTGCTCCGGCGGCTTTGCCAGTTTCAGGCCGCCCGAACGGCCGCGCACCGCGACCAGGAAGCCGGCGCGGGTGAGCTGATTGGCCACCTTCATCAGATGGGCGCGGGAAATGCCGTAGACTTGGGCTGTCTCCTCGATGGTGATCAGCCGGTCGCGGTGCGCGGCCGCATACATCAGCACCCGCAGGGCGTAGTCGGTGAAATTGGTCAGCCGCATGGTCAGTTCCGGTCGATGGGGTTGAGGGCACGATCGGCGATCGGGTCGGCTCCGGCGGGCGTCTGCGCCGTGAGGTCCTGCACATTGCTGCGGCTTCCGGCCGCCAGCAGGCGCGCCATGCTGAAGGACAGGGCGACCAGCGCAAGCAGCTTTATCACCTCGGCGACGAGGTAGATATCATGCAGCGTCGAAGGCGGCGGCTGTCCTCCGGCCATGATGATCCCCACCCGCGCGTCGAGTACCGGCAGCATCCAGAGTGCCTGGGCGATCGTCACTGCTGCTGCGACGACGAAGCCGCCGACAGCTGTCGGCGTCCGCGGGCCGACCAGCAATAGTGCCAGCAGCAATACGATCAGCAGCCATTCGGTACGGTTGAAGACCGCGAAAGTCTGCCGGCCCACGTCGAGCGCTACCGGCAGCGTCAGGCTGGGCGCAAGGAACTTCGCTGGAGTCGCGAGGAACGAGACGCCAAGCAGGAGGCCGAGCCACAAAACCGCGAGTGTCAGGATCCCGACAGCCGGCTTCAGGCCGCCGGCGAGCGGTCGCGGGAACTCGTTATGGCTCAGACGGTTGCGCAATGCTCAGGCTCGTATTGGCGCGGACAAAGATGTATCAGATGTATCTCTTTTTAAGGGGGGCAGCAAGGTTGGGGACTGCCACGACTGCAACTGTTGCGTTTGGTCCTCGGTGACCCCGGCTTGCCGTTGTATGTCGGCCCCCGTTCGGTACGGCTCCGTGGATTGTGTGCGGCCCGAAGGCTGCGACAGCAAGTCGCGACGCAGCGGCCAAACCTCGCATCCATGAGGCCGGCGGTATCGGCAAGATGCTCTTACCCCATTGGCTTTACGGGATTCTCCACCGGAAAACCGGCCGAAGGGCGGTTTGGAATTGCTCTAGCGCAAAGTACTTTGTTCCGATCAGGATAGGGTAGCGAACACCGTGTCAGGCGCTTTCGCTTGGCGCGGCCCTGCCGTTTGGGTGCTCCGATAGGCCGCCCGGTGGCAACTACGTTGGGACAAGCACGATGGGAACAGCACGATGATCGGTCAGCTTACCAGGAGCGAACGACAAACCGCCCTGCTCATTCTGCTCGCCGTTGCGGTCTGCGGATTGGTGATGGCCGTCGCCGGCCGTGGCGATCTGCTGGGTGCTCAGGGCTGGATCGTGCTGCTGTTCGGCGTCGTCGGACTGTTCGTGGTGATTTCCGGCTACTATGCGCCGGAGCCGTCGGACAGCCGGCTCGACAATTATTACGATGATCCGACCAAGTTCGGCATCATAGTCTCGATGATCTGGGCGGTGTTCGGCCTGTTCGTCGGCGACTGGGTGGCGTGGCTTCTGGTCAATCCCGATCTCACCTTCGACGCCGGCTGGGCGAGTTTCGGTCGTATCCGCCCGGTGCACACCACCGGTGTTATTTTCGGCTTCGGCGGCAACGCGCTGATTGCCACTTCGTTCTATGTCATGCAGCGCACCTCGCGGGCGCGGCTGCCGGACCAGATCAGCCCGTGGTTCGTGCTGGTCGGCTACAATCTGTTCTGCATTCTCGCCGTCAGCGGCTATCTGATGGGGATCACCCAGTCGCGCGAATATGCCGAGCCGGAATGGTATGCCGATATCTGGCTGGTGATCGTCTGGGTCACTTATTTCGCGCTTTATCTGCGGACGCTGGCGCGCCGCCGCGAGCCGCACATCTATGTCGCCAACTGGTACTACATGGCATTCATCCTGGTGGTGGCGATCCTGCACATCGTCAACAATCTTGCCGTGCCGGTGTCGTTCAGCGGCGCCAAGAGCTATTCGGCGTTCTCGGGCGTGCAGGATGCGATGACGCAGTGGTGGTACGGCCACAATGCCGTCGCGTTCTTCCTCACCGCCGGCTTCCTCGGCATGATGTACTACTTCCTGCCGAAGCGCGCCGGGCGGCCGATCTATTCCTATCGTCTGTCGATCATCAGCTTCTGGGGTATCACCTTCTTCTACATGTGGGCGGGCTCGCACCATCTGCACTACACGGCGCTGCCGCATTGGGTGCAGACGCTCGGCATGACGTTCTCGGTGATGCTGCTGGTGCCGTCATGGGCATCCGCCGGTAACGCTCTGATGACGCTCAACGGCGCCTGGCACAAGGTGCGCGACGACGCGACGCTGCGCTTCATGATGGTGGCGGCGGTGTTCTATGGCCTGTCCACCTTTGAAGGCTCGTTCATGGCGATCCGTTCGGTGAACTCGCTGTCGCACTACACCGACTGGACCGTCGGCCACGTCCATGCCGGTGCGCTCGGCTGGGTGGCGATGATCACCTTCGGCTCGATCTATGCGTCGGTGCCGTGGCTGTGGAAGCGCGAGGGCATGTATTCGGCCAGGCTGGTCGAGGCGCATTTCTGGCTCTCGCTCGCCGGCACCCTCATCTATGTCTTCGCCATGTGGAACTCCGGCATCATCCAGGGGCTGATGTGGCGGACCTATAACGAGAGCGGGACGCTGGCTTATTCGTTCATCGACTCGCTGGTGGCGATGCATCCCTACTACATCGCCCGGGCCGTCGGCGGTCTGTTGTTCCTGATCGGTGCGGTGGTCGGCTTCTATAATATCTGGATGACGATCCGCACCGCGCCGCGGACCGCGGGCGAGCCGGTCTCCGAAGAACGGGATCCCATTCTTGCCGGCGGCGTTCCGGCCAATGTCCCAGCTTTGCAGCCGGGGGAGTAAGATGATGTCGGTTTTCGGTTTTCACTATCGGCTGGAACGCAAGAGCATCGGCCTTGCCGTGGCGATCATCGTTGTCGCCAGCATCGGTGGCCTCGTCGAGATCGCGCCGCTGTTCACCATCCATCAGACGGTGGAGGAGGCGCCTGACATGCGCGTCTACACCCCGCTCGAACTGGCCGGCCGCAACATCTATGTTCGCGAAGGCTGCTATGCCTGCCATTCGCAGATGATCCGCACCTTGCGCGATGAAGTCGAACGTTACGGCCACTATTCACTGGCGGTCGAATCCAAATACGACCACCCGCATCTGTGGGGTTCGAAGCGCACCGGACCGGATCTGGCACGTCTCGGCGAGAAATACTCCGACGAATGGCACGTCGCGCATCTCATCAATCCGCGCGACGTGGTGAAGGAATCGGTGATGCCGGCCTATGCGTGGCTGATGCGCAACGACCTGAAAGTCGCCGATCTCGGCGGGCATCTCAAAGCCATGCGCGCTGTCGGCGTGCCCTACACCGACGAGATGATCGCCAATGCGCCGGCCGATGCCCGCGGTCAGGCGGCGCCCGATTCGCCGGAAGCGGAAGGCGTGAGCAAACGCTACGGTCAGGCGACCACGGTGCGCGCGTTCGACGGTGTGCCGGGACGGCTGACGGAAATGGACGCGCTCGTTGCCTATCTCCAGATTCTCGGCCGGCTGACGGATGCCGCCACCAAGCCGGCGACAGCCGCTGCGTCGCCGCAGGCTCCGCAGGTTGCGTCGCAAGCGACGCAGCAGGCAGTGAGGGAGTAGGTCGCATGGAGATCGATCACACATTCACCGTCTGGTTCTCCAAGTCGTTCGGACTGTTCTATCTGATCGCGCTGTCGCTGGCGGTGCTGCTCTACGCATGCTGGCCGTCGAACCGCAAACGGTTCGACGCGGCCGCCAATTCCATTCTGAACGATGAGGACAAGCCATGGCGGTAGAAAAGCGGGATCCGCACACTGGCTATCTGACGACCGGCCATGAGTGGAACGGCATCACCGAGCTCAACACGCCGGTGCCGCGGGTGGTCTGGTTCTTCCTAATCACGACGGCGCTGTTTTCGCTCGGCTACTGGATTCTGATGCCGGCGTGGCCGCTCGGCGTGAGTTTCACCAAGGGATTGCTGGGTGTAGACCAGCGCACCACGGTGGCGGCCAAGCTGCAGGAAGCCGCTCTCGACCGCAGCGTCTGGACGAAGCGTATCGAGGCGGAAAGTTTCAAGGATATCGAGGCCGATCCGCAGTTGATGAAGATCGTGCGCGAGACCGGCCGGACATTGTTCGGCGACAATTGCACCGTCTGTCACGGCACCGACGCCAGCGGCGGCAAGGGTTTCCCCAATCTGACCACCGCGTCGTGGCTCTGGGGCGGCGACGCCGATGCCATCGCCGAGACGATCCGCGTCGGCATCAATTCGGCGCATCCGCAGACCCGTACCTCGCAGATGCTCGCCTTCGGTCGCGATGGCGTATTGCCGCGCAAGGATATCGAGAATGTCGTGAACTATGTGCGCACGCTGTCCGATCCGGCAGTGGCGAAGCAGGTTCCGGCCGCCTCGCTTGAAGCCGGCGCGAAAGCTTTCGCCGACAATTGCGCCTCGTGTCATGGCGAACAGGGCAAGGGCAATGTCGAGCTCGGCGCGCCGGACCTCACCGACAAGAACTGGATCTATGGCGGCGATGCGCAATCGATCTTCACCAGCGTCTGGGGTGGGCGACAGGGCCACATGCCGACCTGGGAACATCGCCTCTCGTCGCTCGATCGCAAGATCCTGACGCTGTATCTGGTCGGTCTGCGAGCTGCTAAACCATGACAGGCGCGGCGCCGGTAATGGAGCACAAGGCGGTGCGACGTAAAACGGTCATCTGGCTGCTGGTTGCTGCCGGGCTTGCCGTCTTCGTCGGCGCCAATGCGCATCTCGTCTACGTCGCCGCGTCGTCGCAGCCGGACTGCATCCCGCACGCGCGCGCCGGTGACGCCACTGCCGGCGGGGCGCAGTTCAGTGCTGCCCGGTCGTCCTGTTCGAGCCGTTAGTCGGTATTTCAGCGAGGGTTCACCATGGTCGTCATCCCAGCCTTGCATCCGCCCGCCCCGCGACGCGATATCTGGAGTCGGAACCTTCCCGCTGCGACGGCCTTCCGTTGGCTCGCCGCCGGCTGGCGCGACCTCACCGTGTCGCCGGCCGCCAGCCTCGGCTATGGTTTTCTGGTGTTTGCGATCTCGGTCGCGACGGTCGCCAGCCTGTTTTCGCTCGGCTGGGATTCCGTGCTGTTCCCGGCTTTCGCCGGCTTCATGGTTGTCGGGCCGCTGCTGGCGATCGGCCTTTACGAGAAGAGCCGTCGCATTGCCGCTGGTGAACCGGTCGGCTGGCTGCCTGTGCTCCTCGTCAAGGCGGAATCGGGCGGGCAGATTCTGTTCACCGGCGTTCTGCTGTGTTTGCTGATGCTGCTGTGGATGCGCGCAGCGGTCATCATCTACGCGTTGTTCTTCGGACTGCGGCCGTTCCCGGGTCTCGATCATGTCGCGCCGATGTTGTTCACTACCCCTGAAGGCTGGGCGATGCTGGTCGTCGGCGGGGCCGTCGGCGCGCTGTTCGCGGCGTTCTCCTTCGCCATCAGCGCGTTCTCGATTCCGATGCTGCTCGACCGCAAGGTCGATGCGCTCACCGCTATGGGTACCAGCATGGCGCTGGTGTGGAATAATCTGCCGGTGATGTTGACCTGGGGTGCGATCACGCTGGCGCTGTTCCTGCTGTCGCTGGCCACCGGGCTCGTCGGTTTGATCATCGTGTTTCCGATCCTCGGCCATGGCACTTGGCACGCTTACCGCGCCATCCAGCCTTAACGCGGCCGGCCGATCGGCAAAGGAGAGGCAGCGGGGAGAGAGACGGAGGGGGTGCGCGAAGAGAAAGCGTTCGCCATGAAGTGCCATCCATGAGGTGTCGTCGATGAGTTGTTGCGTGCCCGACGCTGCCGCTGCTGTGTCGGCTCAACGCCGGCCCTCCGACGAGGAGGTGATGCTGGCGAGCCGTGCCGACGGCGAGGGAGTCCGGCGCACCGACCTGTCGGTGCCGGACATCCATTGCGGCGCCTGCATCCAGGCCATTGAGACGACGCTCGACCGACTGCCAGGCGTCGAGGGCGCGCGCGTGAACCTGTCGACCCGGCGGGTGGCGATCCGCTGGCGGGCCGCGAGCGCGCCGCCGCCGTTCTTCGAGACGCTCGCCGGTATCGGCTACAGCGCGCATCTCGACGATGCCGAGGCGGCAGCGACCGATCAGGGCTTCGCCGAACTGATCCGTGCGCTGGCGGTGGCCGGCTTTGCAGCGATGAACATCATGCTGCTGTCGGTATCGGTGTGGTCCGGCGCCGCCGACGAGACGCGCGATCTGTTCCACTGGATTTCTGCGGCGCTGGCTTTGCCGGCGCTGGTCTATTCCGGCCGCATTTTCTTCCGCTCCGCCTGGTCGGCGCTGCGTCACGGCCGCACCAATATGGATGTGCCGATCTCGATCGGCGTGCTGCTGGCTTTCGGCCTCAGCATTTACGAGACGCTGCATCGCGGCCCGCATGCCTATTTCGATGCGTCGATCTCGCTGCTGTTCTTCCTGCTGGTCGGCCGCACGCTCGACCATATGATGCGCGAGCGCGCGCGCATCGCCGTCAAGGGGCTGGCGAAGCTGGCGGCGCGTGGCGCGCTGGTGATGCAGACGGACGGTTCGCGCGCCTATCTGCCGGTTGGCGACATCGCGCCGGGCATGACCATTCTGCTTGCCGCTGGTGAGCGCGTGCCGGTCGATGCGCGCGTCGTCGACGGGTGCTCAGATATCGACTGTGCGCTGGTCAGCGGCGAAAGCGTACCGCAGACGGCGAGCGCCGGAACGCTGCTGCAGGCCGGCACGCTCAATCTCAGCGGACCCCTGACCATCGTCGCCACGGCGGCGGCGAAGGATTCGTTCCTGTCGGAAATGGTACGGATGATGGAAGCGGCGGAAGCCGGGCGCTCCCGTCATCGCCGCATCGCCGACCGCGCCGCGCAGCTTTACGCGCCGGTCGTGCATCTGACGGCGCTCCTGACCTTCATCGGCTGGATGATCACCACCGGCGACGCGCACCGTGCGATCACGGTGGCCATCGCCGTGCTGATCATCACCTGTCCCTGCGCGCTCGGGCTGGCGGTGCCGATGGTTCAGGTGGTTGCGGCGCGCCGCCTGTTCGAGCGCGGTATCATGGTCAAGGACGGCGGCGGGCTCGAACGCCTTGCCGAAATCGACACTGTGGTGTTCGACAAGACCGGCACTCTGACGCACGGCGAGCCGCAACTGACCGATGCAGGCCGGTTCGACGCCGGCACGCTGGCGCTTGCCGGTGCCCTCGCGGCGCATTCGCGGCATCCCTATTCGCGCGCGCTGGCTGCCGCGGCGCCATCGTCGGCGCTGCGTTTCGATGCCGTCAGCGAAATGCCCGGCGCGGGTCTCGAGGCGCATGTCGGTGCGGATGTCTATCGGCTCGGCCGGGCCGGCTGGGCGCTCGATCCCGCGACTGCGGACACGGCGTCGCCGGAGGTCGCGGTCGTGTTGTCGCGCAACGGCCGGCAGATCGCCTGCTTCGCTTTTGACGACGGGTTGCGGCCCGATGCGGCCGAGGCCGTCGCTGCGTTGCAGGCTCGCGGTCTCGTACTCGAGATCGTCTCTGGCGACCGCGACACGCCGGTGCGCAGGTTGGCCGAGCAGCTTGGCGTGCCACACAGTGCGCAGGTCTCGCCCGGCGGCAAGGCCACGCATATCGCGGCGATGGTGACGGCCGGACGCAAGCCGCTGATGGTCGGCGACGGTCTTAACGACGCACCGGCGCTTGCCGCCGCGCATGCGTCGATGGCGCCGGCCGCCGCCGCCGACGTTGGCCGCAATGCCGCCGACCTGGTGTTCCTGCGCGACAGTCTGCTGGCGGTACCCCAGGCGGTGACGGTGGCACGCGCCGCGGCGCGGTTGGTGCGGCAGAATTTTGCCATCGCCGTTTGCTACAATCTGATCGCCGTGCCGGTCGCCGTACTAGGCTATGTCACGCCGCTGGTCGCGGCGGTGGCAATGTCGCTGTCATCGCTGCTGGTGGTGGCGAATGCGCTGCGCCTGCCGGGCGGCGCAATGCGTAAGCACCGCAAGCAAGACGAAGCGCAAATCCGCCGGCAGACGATGCCGTCGGTGCGGGCGCCGTCCACGCGGCACGCATCCGTACCGCCGGCGGAACCGCTGGCTGCGGCGGAGGTGGTCCGATGATGGATTTCTTCTATCTCATACCAATTGCGCTGGCGCTCGGCGCGGTCGGTCTCGGCGCGTTTCTGTGGTCGCTGAAAAGCGGCCAGTACGAGGATCTCGACGGTGCCGCCGAGCGCATCCTGTTCGAGGATACGGATCGTCCGAAAAAACAGTGATGCTGCGGCGGTCGTTGCGCAGTGCTGGCGGTCGCCGTTTGTTCAGGGGCCAGAACGCCTACGGCGTATCGGTGGCGATCAGCATCCAGCCCGGCTTTGCCGCTGCAAAATCACGGGCGAATGTCCACGCATCGCTCATCGTCGTGATGCGCTGTGGGTTGCCGTCGATCACCGCGCCGCTGGCGTCGCGGGTGGCGGTGACGAACAGACCGGAGAAATTCACCGTGATCTCGGCTCGTCGTCCGACAACGATCATGCGGTCGATGTCGGCGTCCTCGACCCCGACAATCCTGCAGTCCTGCGTTTCGCCGCGTTCCTGCCGTTCGCGCATCACCGTGTCGAAGACCGCGTAGACCTCGCCGGACAGGAGCTGTTGCAGGACGCTGCGATCGCCGCCGGCAAAAGCGAGGACGATCGTTTCGTAGGCGAGCCGGCTGTTCTGCAGAAAGGCATTGATGTCGAACAGGCTATCGAGCGCACGGATGGCAGCCAGCCCGTCGGCGATGCCTGTGGTGATCGTCGGTGGTGCGCTGGCGGCCGGCGTCGCGACGGCGCTGTCGGCGGCGGCGATGTTCATCACCGCCCCATAGGGCTGCGGCGCGCTGTGCTCGCCGCGCTTCTTTGAATGCGAGGACTGGATCTCGTTCCAGACGCTGCAGATCATCCACCAGAACAATCCGATGATGACGAGGATCGGCAGGACCTCGACATCGGCTTGCGTGTTCATGACCGCGAACCTCCACCAGGGGGTCAATGTCCCAAATGTAAACATTGGGATGCCCCTTGATTGCAGGCAAACGAAATTAATTCGCTATTGATAGCAATTTTTCTGTTACGATATGAACGGTTCCATTGACGAGGATCGGTCATGGATATCGAGCTGGCCAGGACCTTTCTGGAGATCGTGGCGACGCGCAGCTTTATCCGCGCGGCGGAGCGGCTCAATGTCAGCCAGACGGCGGTCAGCGCCCGGGTGCGCTCGCTGGAACAGCAACTGGGCCGGCCGCTGTTCATCCGCAACAAGGCCGGCGTGACGCTGACGCCGGCAGGCGAGCAGTTCCTGCGCTACGCGCCGACCTTCCTGCAACTCTGGCAGCGCGCGAGGCACCAGGTCGCGGTCCCGCCTGGGCACCGGACGGTGCTTGCCATCGGCGGCGAGCTCAGCCTGTGGCATCCGCTGCTGCTCGACTGGCTGCTGGCGATGCGGCGCTCGGCGCCGGATCTGGCGTTGCGGGTGCAGGTCGATCTGCCGCAGGGGCTGATCAATCAGGTTGCCGAGGGCATTCTCGATCTGGCGGTGATGTATGCGCCGCAGCATCGGCCGGGCCTGCGAGTCGAGTTGCTGCTGGAGGAGAAGCTGGTGCTGGTGACCACCGATCCGGATGCCCGGCCGGGTCCGGCGGCCGACTATGTCTATGTCGACTGGGGGCCGGACTTCGCGCTGCATCACAACCTCGGTCATCCGGAAGCGGAAAGCCCGGGCCTGTTCGTCGGGCTTGGTCCGCTGGCGCTCAGCTATATCCTCAAGGCCGGCGGCTCCGGCTATTTCCGCCGGCGTGCCGTTGCGCCGCATCTGGCGGAAGGCCGGCTGCATCTCGTTGCCGGAGCGCCGGTGTTCTCCTATCCGGTTTATGCGGTGTCGTCTGCCGGTGCCGATGCAGCATTGATCGCGCCGGCGATCGACGGTCTGCGAATGGTCGCCGCCGCCGACTGATCGCATGACGCAACGGCGATGCAGCGATCCTGCAATTTAATTCATTTGTCTTCCGGTGCGCGGTTCGGAAGTTTGGTTCTCGTCAGCCGCAACGATCGTCAAGCCAGCAGAGGACCAGCCATGACGCAGCCCGTCTCCATTCCCCGCGAGCGCATCGCGACGGCGATCCTCGACGGCGTTGCGGATGCGGTGATCGTCAGTGACCGCGATGGCATCATCTGCTTCTGGAATCCGGGTGCGGCGCGCATCTTCGGCTTCACCGCCGAGGAAGCGCTGGGCCGCTCGCTCGATATCATCATTCCGGAGCGGTTGCGGGCGCGGCACTGGGAGGGCTACCGGCAGACCATGGCGACAGGCAAGAGCCGTTATGGCAGCGGCGATCTGCTGTCGGTGCCGGCGATCCGCAAGGACGGGTCGGGACTGTCGGTGGAGTTCACCATTGCAACGGTGACCGGGACGCAGGGCGCGATCAGCGGGCTCGTGGCGGTGTTGCGCGACGTCACCCCGCGCTTCCAGGAACTCAAATCGCTGCGTCAGCAATTGCGCGAGGCTACCCGTCCGGTCGTCGCCGGATAGCGCGTTTTCAAGCGGAGTGGCTATCCGACCGTGCGAATGACACGCGTCGAGTCAAAAGAATCTGGAGCTGCAATAAGCTAGCGTCAATATCGTGCGGTCCGTCATGTCTCCGGCAGCGGCTGCCGCAGAAGGGCCTGGCGGTCGATCTTACCGGTGCCGGTTTTCGGCAGATCGTCGAGGAACGTCACGATCCGCGGATATTTGTAAGGCAGCAGCGTCGTCTTGACGTGGTCCTGCAGCATACGCGTCGTCGTCGCGCGCTCGTCGTCGCCGATCGCGTCGTTCAGGGCGACGAAAGCGCGCAGCGTCATACGGCGGTCCGGCATCTCGACGGCGACGACGGCGCATTCGCGTACCGATGGATGATCGGCAAGGCACAGCTCCACTTCCAGCGGATAGACCCATTGTCCGGAGACCTTGATCAGGTCGTCGGCGCGGCCGCGGAAGAAGTAGAAGCCGTCGGCGTCGCGATGGAAGCGGTCGCCGGTATAGATCCAGCCGCCGTCGCGCATCGTCTCGGCGGTCTTGTCCGGCCGGTTCCAGTAGGCCGGTGCGTTGGAGTCGCCGCGCACCCACAGGACTCCTTCCTGCTCGCCTTGCACCGGCTGGCCGGAAGGATCGCACAGCTTGACCTCGTAGCCGGGCACCCGCTTGCCGGCGGCGCCGAGCTTCTTCTGCTCCGGCAGGTTGGACAGATAGATATGCAGCACCTCGGTCGAGCCGAGCCCCTCGACGATTTCGAGGCCGCAGATCGCCTTCCAGCCGTTGAACACCTCCGCCGAAAGCACCTCGGCCGCGGAGATCGACAGCCGCAGCGACGACAGGTCGGCTGTCGCCGCGCCGGACGCCTTGGTCAGCGCCGTGTAGAGCGTCGGCAGGCCGAAGAACACCGTTGGGCGATAGCCCGCGATGGCGGCAAAGATCGCATCGGGCTTCGGCTGCCCCGGCAGCAGCAGGCTGGCGGCGCCGGCCGAGAACGGAAACGTTAGCGAATTGCCCAGGCCGTAGGCGAAGAAGATCTTCGGCACCGAGAAGCAGATATCGTCCGGCGTCAGCTTCAGGATCGCATTAGCGTAGGAGTGCGCGGTATAGGCCATATCGTGATGCAGGTGCACGATGCCTTTCGGCCGGCCGGTGCTGCCCGAGGAATACATCCAGAAGGCCATGTCGTCGCGGTGGGTGTCTGCAGCGGGCATTGCCGCGCTCTGGCCCGCTGTCCAGGCGGCAAGCGGCTGTGCCGGTACGCCGGCCCCGCCGGCCTCAGCCGCCTCGGTCTCGCTATTGGCGACGATGATCCGCTCCAGCGCGGTGTTGCCGCAAGCCGTTGTGTTGAAGCGCGTCGCGAAATCAGCATCGACGATCGCTAGGCGGGCGCCGGAATCCCGCAGATAGAATTGCAGCAGGTCCGGCGGCGTCAGCGTGTTGATCGTCAGCGGCACCAGTCCGGCGCGCATCGCGCCGAAGAAGGCCGCCGGATAGACCGGGGTATCGTCGAGAAACAGCAGGATGCGTTCGCCCGGCGCGAGCCCCTGCGCGCGCAGCGCATTGCCGATGCGCGCGGCATCCTCGCATAGTGCGCGGTAACTGCGGCTGCCCGCTGGCCCCAGCACTGCAGGGCGTTCGCCGCGCCCGGCTGCCAGATTGTCGAACAGGATGGCGCTGGCATTGTAGTGCGCGGACAGCGAGAAGCCGATCTCGACACTGCCGGGCGCATCGTGCGGCACGCCGTCGACGAGCCGATGGGCAGTATCCCGATGGTCGTCGCCGGTCATCTGCATTTTTCTCCCGTCCGCTTATCGTTTGCGAATCCGGAATGTCAGTACGGCATCGCCGGTGTTCGTATCTTCCAGGATATCGCCGGTTTCGCGCAGCAGATTGGGGATATCGATCGCCGCGAGCGGGTCGGTGCATTCGATCACCAGCGTATCGCCGGGCCCGAGACCGGCCAGCAGCTTGCGCGTTTTCAGCGCCGGCAATGGGCATTTCAGTCCGCGTAAATTCACGGTCGTCTCGTCGTTCATGGCAACCCGCATTCAATGACGTATTTGAAGCTCAAGCCCGCTTGTCTGCAAATCGTTTGCCCGGCTGTCTCGCGGCATTGTGTCAGACTGGACAATCCGGCGTCCGCCGCGTCAAGTTTTGCACATGGAAATCCGCCGCGAGGGGGATGGCAATGGTGGGCAACGCTGCCAGCGCGACGTCCGTCGTGGGCGGTGTGGTGCCGGGCGGCCGGGGTTCGGCTGCCGACACTTCGTCCGGTGCCTGCGGCCGGCAGATTTGCAAAAACATTGATGGAGGCGATAGACAGGACGACAGGTTACACCATCGCGAAATGCGCGCCGCATCGGAATAAGCGGTTCGCATGCGTGGTTGACGATGGTGGGATGCGTCGGCGATCTTCGACCAATTGATCGGATCGCGAACCGCGGCGAAACTGTTATCCAGATTGGCTGGCCGGACGATGGTCCGGCTTCGGTTGTGGACCAGGAGGTGGTCGCAGTGGCTATCGTGCGCGATGCGGGACTTCACGAGGCAATCCAAGCTGCCGGCGGTGTGACCGAGCTGGCGCGCCGCATCGGCATCGCGCAGCCGTCGGTATCGAACTGGGATCGTGTTCCTGCCGACCGTGTCATTGCCGTGGAGGCGGCAACCGGCGTGTCGCGGCGGCGGCTGCGCCCCGACCTCTATACCGGCAACCTCGCCGCTGGCCGCGGCTCCTGGCCTCCGGCGCTGTCCGCCCGCACGCTGGAAACCATGCGCATCATCGGCCTTGCCGGCTGGAGCGGCTCCGGCAAGACGACGTTGATCACCAGGGCGATTCCAATTCTGGTCGGGCGTGGCCTGCGCGTTTCCACCGTGAAGCACGCCCATCACGGTTTCGAGCTCGATCATCCGGGCAAGGACTCGTTCATGCATCGCGAGGCCGGTGCATCCGAAGTGCTGATCAGCTCGGCCAGACGTTTCGCGCTGCTGCATGAGCTGCGCGAGGATGCGGAATGGGATCTGCCGGATCTGCTGGCGAAGCTGGCGCCTGTCGATATCGTGCTGGTCGAGGGATTCAAGCGCGATGCGTTTCCGAAGCTGGAGATTCATCGCGCGGCGAACGGCAAGCCGCTGCTGCATCTCGAAGACCCGCATATCGTCGCCGTCGCCGCCGACACCCCGTTGCCGGAGGCGCGCCTCCCGGTCGTCGATCTCAATGACATCGAGCGCATCGTCGATTTGCTGGTCGATCATGCGATTCCTATCGAAGCGGCAGCGGCCCGCGTGCGGGGTGGCTGATGGCGCAGTTGACCGACGACTGTTTCGCATTCTCCGGCCCGCTGATGCCGCTCGAGGATATGGAACGGTTGATCGCCGAGCGCGTCGCGCCGATCGCCGACACGGAAACGATATTGCTATCCGATGCGCGGCATCGGGTTCTGGCCGCCGACGTGGTGGCGCCGGTCGATCTGCCGCCGTTCGATAATTCCGCCGTCGACGGCTATGCCGTCCGCCACGCCGACTTGAATATCGCTGGCGAGACGGTGCTGGCCGTTGCCGGCCGCATCACCGCGGGAGCGCGGGCGGAAGCCGGCATCAGGCCGATGCAGGCGATCCGCATCTTCACCGGCGCGCCGATGCCGCCCGGCGCCGACACCGTGTTCATGCAGGAAGACGTGCGCGTCGAGGGCGACAGCGTCGTCGTGCCGCCGGGCCTGAGCGTTGGGGCCAATCGCCGTTTCGCCGGCGAGGATCTGTGTGCCGGCACAGTCGCGTTGACGGCGGGAACGGTGCTCGATGCACGCCATATCGCGCTCGGCGCTGCGCTTGGCCTGCAGCAGGTAGCGGTGCGCCGCCGTCTGCGCGTCGCTGTGTTCTCGACCGGCGACGAGGTGGTGGAGCCGGGCGCCACGCGCGGGCCGGCGGTGATCTTCGATGCCAACCGTTATCTGCTGCGCGATCTGCTGACGCGTGCCGGCTGCACGGTGAGCGATCTCGGCATCCTGCGCGATGATCCCCCAACGCTGGCCGTCGCACTCGAAAGAGCGGCGGGCGATCATGATCTGGTGGTGACCTCCGGCGGCGTGTCGACCGGCGAAGCCGATCATGTCCGCACTGCGGTCGAGCGCATCGGCAGCCTGGTGTTCTGGCGCATTGCCATCAAGCCGGGGCGGCCGGTGGCGATGGGGGTGATCCGCGGCCGTGCCTTTATCGGCCTGCCGGGCAACCCGGTGGCGGTGTTCGTCACCTTCGTGCGCGTGGTGCGGCCGTTGCTGATGCGGCTGTCGGGCGCGGAGGCGCTGCCGTGGCGGCCGATGCCCGTCGTCGCTGCTTTTTCCTACAACAAGAAAAAGGGGCGCCGCGAATATGTGCGGGTGAGCCTGCAGCGCCGCGACGACGGGGATTACGATGCGATCAAATATCCGCAGGACGGCGCCGGCGTCATCACCTCGCTTACCGGCACTGATGGATTGATCGAACTGCCCGATGCGATGACCCGCCTGGAGCCGGGCATGCGTATCGGCTTCCTCTCTTATGCGTTGCTGACCGGCTGAGCGATCGCCGTCAGCGCGGTGGCGACCAGCCGGGCGGTGCCAGCTCGAAGCCATCGAAGCTGAAGCCGGGCGCGACGGTGCAGCCGACCAGCGTCCAGTCGCCAAGCGAGCGCGCCGCCTGCCATGCCTGCGCCGGCACGACTGCCTGTGGCCGCTGACCGGCGGAAAGATCGCTGCCGAGCGTGATGTCGCGAGCCGGGCCGCCATCGGCGATCGACAGCAGCAGCGGCGCTCCGGCATGGAAATGCCAGGCTTCGGCGGCATCGACGCGGTGCCAGTGCGAGCGCTCACCTTCCGCCAGCAGAAAATAAATCGCGGTCGAGGCGGCGCGGCCGTCGATCATGCGCGGGTCGCGGAAGGTCTCGCGGAAATGCCCGCCTTCCGGATGCGGCTTGAGGTCGAGAAGCCGGATGATGGCGTCGGCGCTCAGAGGCGGCATGGCGCGAACTGTTGCATCGTATGGTTGGCGGCTGGTGGAAACCGTGGCCGACATCCGCTCTTCTGGTTGATCGAAAAGGTGGATGCCGGCGAGGGATCAGAATGTGTTCTTGCGTTCGCGGATCTCCGCGAACACGGCAGCCGCCGGCTTGCCGGCAAGGCCGACCGATGCGGCCACCGTCGGCACGTCGGCGCGCAGGAAGCAGTTCTGCGCTTTCTCGTTGCCGATCGTCACCGGGATGGTGAAGGCGCCCTGCGCGCGCAACCGCTTGACCTCGGCCTCGCGCGCCGCCAGCGCCGTATTGTCCGGCTCGATGGTTTTGGCGAAGCGGATATTCGCTTCGGTATATTCATGGCCGCAATAGATCAGCGTGTCGTCGGGCAGGTCGCGCAGCTTGAGCAGCGACTGCCACATCTCGTCCATCGTGCCTTCGATCACCCGGCCGCAGCCGATCGAGAACAGCGTGTCGCCGACGAAGGCCAGCTTGTCGCCATGAAACCAGTAGGCGATGTGGCCGGAGGTATGGCCGGGGGTTTCGATGACATTGGCTTTCAGCGTGCCGACGGTGACGGTGTCGCCTTCGCGCACGGTCTCGTCCACCTGCGGAATCTTCGCCGCTTCCGCCGCCGGCGCAACGACGCGGCATTTGTGTTTCGCCTTCAGTGCCGCGATGCCGTCGGTATGGTCGGCATGATGATGCGTGACCAGAATGTCGGTCAGCGTCCAGCCCTTCTTCTGCAGCGCGGCCTCCACGGCGGCGGCTTCCGGCGCGTCGATTGCCGCGGTCTTGCCGCTTGCCGGGTCGTGCAGCAGCACGCCGTAATTGTCGCTGAGACAGGAGAACAAATGAATCTGGGCGGCCATAGGGGTCCTCGATATGACGATGGGTCCTCGATGGAGGGGTTGGCGGGACCGTATCATGCACGCCGTACATCACAAGCGCGGCGCCCCGAAGTCGCGAACCGCGCCATCTGCCGCGCGATCCGGTGCATGACAGGCCGGGTCGGAGTACGCCGAATTTCGTGTTATAGCGTTTTCGAGCGAAGTGGATACCGGTTCGCGTGAAGAAAGCGCATCAAAGCAAGAATCAGGAGCTTCGCTTCTGATGCCGTCGGAAGCGAGAAAGCTCTAGGTCTCTGGCATGTCGATGGACGTGGTCGACCTTCGCAATTTCTACGGCCAGCACCTCGGCGTGGTGGCGCGGCGCTTCGTCGGTCGCGGCATTCGCGCGCGCTGGCAGGCGGCGTCGGGACTAAGCGTGCTGGGCGTCGGCTATGCGACGCCGTATCTCGGCCTGTTCCGCGACGCCGGCCGGTGTTTGGCCTTCATGCCGGCGTCGCAGGGCGTGGTGCATTGGCCGGCCTCGCATGCGGCGCTGTCGGCGCTGGTCGATGAGATCGAACTGCCGCTCGCCGACGGCGCGGTCGACCGCGTGCTGCTCGTTCACGCGCTGGAGATGACGCACGATGCGCCGGCGCTGTTGCGCGAGGTCTGGCGCGTGCTGGCCGCCGGCGGCCGGTTGCTGGCGGTGGTGCCCAATCGCCGCGGCCTGTGGGCGCGCATGGACCACACTCCGTTCGGTCACGGGCGGCCGTATTCGCGTGGGCAGATCAACCAGCTCCTGCGCGAGACCTGGTTCACGCCGACCGGCTGGGGCGAAGCGCTCTATGTGCCGCCGATCGCGCGCGGCTGGTTTCTGCGGTCGAGCGTCGCCTGGGAGCGTACCGGCGCGTCGCTGTCGGCGCCGTTTGCCGGTGTCCATATCGTCGAAGCCAGCAAGCAGGTCTATCGGCCGTTGCTGGTGCGTCGCGAGAAACGCCGCTTCGTGCCGGCGGCGCTGAAGCCGGCGCTGGCGCCGTCGCCCGGCGGGGCGGCGCGCATGCCCTCGCGGTTGGTCGGTGCAGCCGAAACAGACTCCGGCCCGTCAGCGTGAACGAACTGGAGCAGGCGCAAGCCTCTCCGAAAACCGGCTTCCGGCTTTCGGGGACGCGCTTTATTCGCCCGGCTGTTCTTCGGCGGCTTCCGCCTGCGTCGCCTGGCTGAATTCCGGGCGGTTGCCGCGATGGCGGCGGCGGCGGCGATGCAGCGGAAAGCGGTCGCCGTTGCGGTCGTCGGCTGCTGCCTGTCCGGCGGCCGGCTGCGCCGGTTCGGACTGGATTGGCTGGCTGCCGGTGATGAACGACGGCAGGGCGCCGATGTCGCGGTCGTTCTCGGCGCTGGCCGGCTGCGGCTGGCTCTGTGCCGAGGCGTTGCTGTTGCCACGGTTCTGATAACGGCCCGTCGGCTGTTCGCGCGGCGGGAACGGCTGCGCGTCGCGCGGCAGATAAGGCTGCGGCTGCTCGCGGCTATAGGGCTCGTTCTGGCCGGAAGCCGACGACTGGAAATCCTCGTCCTCGTCGTCGGTGGCATCGTCAGCGCCGCCGGGCTGCGAATTGCCGGCCTGCTGCTGGGCGTACTGCGCGGGATTCTGCTGGCGCAACTGCTCCTGCGCCGCCGCGATCAGACGGAAGTAATGTTCGGCATGCTGATAATAGTTTTCGGCCGCCACCGGATCGCCGGAGCTTTGCGCGTCGCGTGCGAGCTGGATGTATTTCTCCGCGATCGTCGACGCGGTGCCGCGGATCTTTACGTCGGGACCGTTCGATTCGTAGGTGCGCGTCAGCGGGTTCTGGTTCTTGCGATTGTTGTGGTGCTGATGCCGGCCACGCATGCGCTTGTGATTATTGTTCTGATGATGAACGTTTCTCATGGCTCTCTGCTTACGGTCCTTCGAATATGCGGCGGCTCGCCGCTGTTCCCCCACCGAAAAAACGCATGTCGTCCCTGCCGTCCGGCATCGGACACGAATCGTTGACCGTGTCTGCCGGCTGCCGTCCGGCTCTTTTGGCGTTCATGCGTCGCTCACGCGCCACTCATGCTGGACTCGCGCCTGTCGCATGCTTGGCAATATCCCTGGCAACATCCATGCCCTGACAACACTGGCGCTGACACAGCATCGGTACTGACACATCGCTACCGCTTCGCCGCATCGTCATGGACGCGGCGCCAGATGGCGTGATCGTCGTCGCTCTGTTGCCCAAACAACCCCTCGACCACGGATCCGCCGTGGCACTCCGCTCTTTCGCTATACGCGTTGCACTGTGTTCGCTAAATCGATGCGCTCAACCGGTGAAGCATCCAGGCCCAATTGTTCCAATTCGTGGGCAATCCAATCGCGGGGCTCTCAGAGGCCATCCCGGGCCATCCCGTTTGGCGCTTTGATGATCCGCAGCTTACGTCGCCTGTTTCGTCAGGCCCGGTTCCCCCGAGGCCGTTCGCCAAACCCTTTCCCGGAGCCAGTGCTCGGAGCGAAATGCTCGGACGGTCAGGGCCGTGGTACGCGGTGGCGATGCAATCGTTTTGCGTTGTTTCCGTGTCCGGAAGCTAGTCGTTTCCACCTCATAATCCAAGTGCTTTTTCGCCCGTCCCTTATGCTGTAACGACATGCCGGGAGCAGGGTTCCATATGTCTGTTGCGCGGGACACTGTGGCGGCAGCCGGGCCGGAAAGGCAGTTTTCGGCGTAGTTAACGGGCTTGCCCGGCCGATGCCGGTGCAGCGGCGATGGCTCTGGCGATGCCGGCGAGATCGCGACGCGGCGGCGCAGTCGCGATCAGTCCGGCTGCGGCAAACAGGGCTGTCACCGGCTCCGCCTGGCCGATGCCGAGTTCGAGGACCAGCCGGCCCCCCGGCGCCAGCAGGCGTGCGGCGTCTGCGACGATCGCGCGATAGGCGTCGAGTCCGTCGGCGCCGCCGTCGAGGGCGAGCCGCGGGTCGAAGCAGCGTACTTCCGGCGCCAGCCCGTCGATATCGGCAGCGGCGATATAGGGCGGGTTGGACACGATCAGATCGAACGGGCCGGCGAGACCGTCGGCAAAGCGCGTGACGATGAACGTCGCACGCGACGCCAGTGCCAGCGTTGTCGCATTGTCGCGGGCGACGGCAAGCGCGGCACCGCTGATGTCGGTGCCGGTGCCGGTGGCATTGGGCAATTCGGTCAGCAGTGCCAGCAGCAATGCACCGGAGCCGGTGCCGATGTCGAGAATGCGCAATCGCTCCACGCGCCGTGCGCCGCCGAGTTGCTCAAGCGCCAGTTCGACCACGGTCTCCGTATCGGGCCGCGGTACCAGCACCGCGGGCGTGACGGCGAGCGGCAGGCTCCAGAATTCCTGGCAGCCGAGAATGCGCGCCACCGGCTCGCGCGCCAGCCGTCGTGCCGCGAAGCCGTCGATCTGCCGAATCGCCGCGACATCGAGACAGGTGTCGCCGCGCGCGGTCAGCGCGGCGTGATCGAGACCGAGCGCGTGGCCGATCAGGATGCGCGCATCGACCTCCGGCGTCTCGATGCCGGCGTCACGCAGCGCCGCGGCAAGCGCGCGCCGCGCCTGCGCGATGGTGACGGAAGCGGGAAGGAGAGCGGGCATCGTCCGGTATCCGTGCGGGCTCACGCCGGCCGTCGCGGCAATCCGGTCATCGGTCACCGCTCACGAGGCTTCCGCCAGCAGCGCCGCCTGATGATCGGTGATCAGCGCGTCGATCAGTTCGTCGAGCGCCTCGCCCTCGATCACCTGCGGCAGCTTGTAGAGCGTCAGATTGATGCGGTGATCGGTGACGCGCCCCTGCGGGAAATTATAGGTGCGGATGCGCTCCGACCGATCGCCGCTGCCGACCTGGTCCTTGCGCTCGGCGGCGCGTGCCGCGTTCGCGCGGCTGCGCTCGGCATCGTAGAGCTTGGCCCGCAGCAGCGACATCGCTCGCGCACGGTTCTTGTGCTGCGATTTGTTCTCCTGCACGTAGACGACGATGCCGCTTGGAATATGAGTGATGCGGATCGCCGATTCGGTCTTGTTGACATGCTGACCGCCGGCGCCGCTGGCACGCATCGTATCGATGCGCAGGTCCTTGTCGTCGATCTCGACATCGACGTCCTCGGCTTCGGGCAACACCGCCACCGTCGCCGCCGAGGTATGGATGCGGCCGGACGCTTCGGTGTCGGGCACGCGCTGCACGCGGTGCACGCCGGATTCGAATTTCAGCTTGGCGAAGGCGCCGCGGCCGGTGATCTCGGCGACCACTTCCTTGAAACCGCCTTTGGTGCCTTCGTTGGCGGAGACGATCTCGGTCTTCCAGCCATGGTTGGCGGCATAGCGCTCATACATGCGGAACAGATCGCCGGCGAACAGCGATGCCTCGTCGCCGCCGGTGCCGGCGCGGATTTCGAGGATGACGTTGCGCTCGTCCATCGCGTCCTTCGGCAGCAGCGCGATGCGGATATCGTGTTCGAGCACGGTCTTGCGCTCTTCCAGCGCCGGCTTTTCCGCTTCTGCCATGCGGCGCATTTCCGGGTCGGTGCCGGAATCGGCGATCAGCGCTTCGAGGTCGGCGTCCTCGGCGAGAACCGCGTGATAGGCCTTCACCGCCGCGATCACCGGCTCCAGTTCGGAGAATTCACGCGACAGCTTGACATAGGTCTCCGGCGGCAATTGCGTCGCCAGTTCCTGTTCGAGCATGGCGTGCCGGTTGATCAGCGCATCGAGTTTTTGTTGCGGCAGAACGCTCAAAGCGGGATTCCTTCAGCGGCGGCGAATGCCTCGATCCGCTCGCGCAGCGCGACGCTGCCGGCCGGCTGTTCCAGCATCGGCAGCAGATTGTCCTGTGCCTTGCGGCTGTCGAGTTCGAGCAGCGCCGCCTTCACCGGGCCGATGGCGGAGGGCGACAGCGACAGCGTGCGATAGCCGAGCGTCACCAGTGTGGCGGCGCAGACCGGCTTCGACGCCATCTCGCCGCACAGCGACACCGGCTTGTTGTGGGTACGGCCCTTGTCGGCGATCAGCCTCAGGGCGCGGAGCATTGGCGCCGACAGCGGATCGAAGCGATCGGCGACGCGGCTGTTGCCGCGGTCGGCGGCATACATGAACTGCATGAGATCGTTGGAGCCGACCGACAGGAAATCGACCCGCTCCAGCAATTCATCGAGCTGATAGAGCAGCGACGGCACCTCCAGCATGGTGCCGGTCTCGATGCGCTCGGGAAGCGTATGGCCGTGACGGCGCAGATGGGTCAGCTCCATCTCCACCAGCGCCTTTGCGCGGTCGAATTCCTCGACCGCGGCGATCATCGGGAACATCAGCCGCAGCGCACGGCCGTCCGCGGCGCGCAGCAACGCCCGGATCTGCGTGCGCAGCAAGCCAGGCCGGTCGAGGCCGAGGCGAATGGCGCGCCAGCCGAGCGCCGGATTCTCCTCCTCCACATTGCGCATATAGGGCAGCACCTTGTCGCCACCGATGTCGAGCGTGCGGAAGGTGACCGGCCGCTCGCCCGCCGCATCGAGCACCGAGCGATAGAGCGCCTGCTGCTCGCCGGCGCGCGGGAAGGTCGGTGACACCATGAACTGCAATTCGGTGCGGAACAGGCCGATGCCGGCGGCACCGGTGTCGTCGAGATGCGGCAGGTCGATCAGCAGCCCGGCATTGATCAGCAAGGTGATCTCCTCGCCGTCGCGGGTGATGCAGGGTCTGTCGCGCAGTTCACGGTATTGCGCTTGCCGGCGTGCCCGCAGCCGCACCCGCTCGCCGAAGGAGCGTTCGACGTCGGTCGGCGGGCGCACATGCACCTGACCGCTGGCGCCGTCGACGATGATCGCGTCGCCCGGGTCGACATGCCCGGTGGCATTGTCGATCTCGCCGACGGTCGGAATGCCCAAAGCGCGGGCAACGATGGTGACGTGCGAGGTCGGGCCGCCCTCTTCGAGCACCAGGCCGCGCAGCCTTTTGCGGTCGTAGTCGAGCAGCGCCGCCGGTCCCATTGAGCGCGCCACCAGGATGGCGTTCTCCGGCAATTGCTCGCGCGAGGGCGCGTGGTCCTTGCCGACCAGTCCGCGCAGCAGCCGGTTGGCGAGATCGTCGAGATCGTGCAGCCGGTCGCGGATATAGGGGTCGGTCTGCCGCAGCATGCGGGCGCGGGTGTCGGACTGCACGCGCTCGACGGCGGCCTCGGCGGTGAGACCGGAGCCGACGGCCTCGCGCATCTTGTGCAGCCAACCCTGATCGTAGCCGAACATGCGGTAGGCTTCGAGCACGTCGCGGTGCTCGCCGCCATCGGCAAGGTCGCCGTGCTCGACCATCCGGTCGAGGTCGGCGCGCAGGGCGGTGATCGCGGCGTCGAGCCGCTTGAGCTCCTGCGGGATGTCGTCGGCGATGAAATTCTTGATGATGACGCGCGGCTCGTGCAGCACGACATGGCCAAGCGCAATGCCGTCGGCGAGGCCGAGGCCGGTGAGCATCAGCGGCCGTCGTGCCGCCGGTTCCGCGCCCGGCCGCGCCAGCGTCGACAATTCGCCGGAGGCGATCATCTCCGCCAGCACCATCGCCGTGGTCTGCAGCGCTTCTTCTTCTTCTTCCGTATAGGTGCGCCGCGCGCGGTTCTGCACCACCAGCACGCCGAGCGTATTGCCGGCACGCAGGATCGGCACGCCGAGGAACGACTGGTAGATTTCTTCGCCGGTCTCCGGCCGGTAGGAATAGGCGGGGTGGCGATTGGCTTCCGAGAGATTGATCGCCGCCGCCTTGCTGGCGACGAGGCCGACCAGACCCTCGTCCGGGCTCAGCACCGTCTGGTGCACCGCTTCCGGCTTGAGGCCCTCGGTGGCGTAAAGCTCCAGCGTTCCGTCCACGCGCAACACGTAGACAGAGCAGACCTCCGCCACCATGTTGGCGGCGATCAGAACAACAATCTTGTCGAGGCGGTCCTGCGCACTGATCTGCTCCGCCATCACTTCGCGAAGCCGGCGTAACAGCACGCGCGGGCCGCCCAGCGCGCCACGCATAGTCGGGTCCATCAGGAGCTTACCCGCTGGCTATAGCCAATGCCCCATGCAAGCCGCAAGCCAAGGTAAACCGGCCGGTCGCCGGAAACCCCGCGAATCAGGGGGGATCGAGGGGGGCGGCGGTAAAAAAATCCGTGAGCGCACCGATCTCCTGCCGGGATTCGGCCGTTTCAGCGGCAAGTCCCGCATAGAGCCGGGCGATGGCGGCGAACATCCGGCGTTCGGGCCGGTCGCCGACGAATTCCGCGATCTCCTCGAATTCGGCTACCCAGCGATAGGCTTTCGGGAGCATATCCGGCACCCCGCGCGTCAGTTGCGCCAGCATCGCGGCCTGACTCCCTGCCAGTTCGCGATGCAGTGCCGCGGCGACGCCGTTGCGGCCGGCGGCAAGCGCGACCGCCGATCCGAGCGCGATCAGCCCCTTGTTGAAGGCGCCGTAGCACATCTTCAGCGCCGATGCGTCGCCGACCACGCCGCCGATCATGCGGATGGTCAGACCGAGCGGCGCCAGCATTTCCGCCGGCCCGGCCTGCGGGCCGGACACATAGAACCGCGGCCCGGCGCCGCCCGGTTTCGGCGGTCCGCCGATGATGCCGCCATCGGCAAACGGGCATCCGGTGCCGGCGATCGTCGCGGCGATCCGCCGGACGGTGTCCGGATTGACGGCGTTGCAATCGACATAGAGCGGCTTGCGGTCGGCTGAGGCGAGCGCCGGACGCAGCGTTGTCGCGAGCGCCTCCGCCTGCGCCGGCGGTACGATCGACAGAACGATGTCCGCCGCTGCGATCTCCGCCGCGCTTGCGGCGATCATGCCGGCCTTGGCGGCGCGCGACCGGCTCGTCTCGCCGCGGCCGTCGAGCAGCGTGAGAACCCGCGCGCCGTTCTCGCCGAGCCGAGCCGCGACCGCGGCGCCCATATTCCCTGGCGCAATGACGGCGATGGTGGGCGGCATCGTGCCTCGCTCCTTCTGACCGGAACCGCGAGTCTATGGAGCTTTCGGCCTGTCGTGCAAGGCGGCAGGCCGGCGGCTAGCGAGGCAGTCGCTCGGTCGCCCGCGCGCCGGTGTTACGCCGCGCCGGTATTACGCCTTGTCGAGGCCGTAGAGCGAATGCAGCGTGCGCACCGCGAGTTCGGTATAGGCGGCGTCGATCAGCACCGAGAACTTGATCTCGGACGTGGTGATGGCGCGGATGTTGATGTTCTTCTCGGCGAGCGCGCCGAAGGCTTCCGCGGCGACGCCGGCATGGCTGCGCATGCCGATGCCGATCACCGAGATCTTGGCGACGTCGGTGGCGCCGTCGATGCGGTCGAAGCCGATCTTGTCGCGCGCCTTGTCGATGGTGGCGCGGGCACGCTCGTAGTCGACCGCCGGCACCGTGAAGGTGAGGTCGGTCTTGCCGTCTGCCGACACATTCTGGACGATCATGTCGACATTGATGTTCTCTTTGGCCAGCGGTCCGAAGATCGCGGCGGCGACGCCCGGTTTGTCCGACACCCGGCGGATGGAAATCTGCGCCTCGTCCTTGGAGAAGGCGATACCCGTGACGACTTGCTGTTCCATGATCTCACTCTCGTCGCAAATCAGCGTTCCGCGCGGCGGCGCCTGCGGATCGATTTCGTCCGGTTTCTCGAAGCTGGAGCGCACGAAGATGCGGACATTGTGCACCATGCCGATTTCGACCGAACGCACCTGCATGACCTTGGCGCCGAGCGAGGAGAGCTCCAGCATCTCCTCGAAGGCGATCTTGTCGAGACGCCGGGCCTTCGGCACGACGCGCGGATCGGTGGTGTAGACGCCGTCGACATCGGTATAGATGTCGCAGCGCTCGGCGCCGATCGCCGCCGCCACCGCCACCGCCGAGGTGTCGGAGCCGCCGCGCCCCAGCGTGGTGATGCGGCCGGTTTCCTTGTGGATGCCCTGGAAGCCGGCGATCACCGCCACTTCCTTGCGCTCCTTGAAGCGCTTGATCAGTTCGCTGCCGTCGAGTTCGAGGATCCGCGCCGAGGCGTGGGCGTTGTCGGTGAGCATCGGCAGTTGCCAGCCCTGCCAGGAGCGCGCCTGCACGCCGATCCCCTGCAGGGTGATGGCCAGAAGGCCGGCGGTGACGTTCTCGCCGGAGGAGACGACGGCGTCGTATTCGCGCGCATCGTGCAGCGGCGAGGCGTCGCGGCACCAGGCGACCAGTTCGTTGGTCTTGCCCGACATCGCCGAAACGACCACCGCGACATCGTGGCCGGCATCGACCTCGCGTTTGACGTGCCGCGCCACGTTGCGGATGCGGTCCATGTCCGCAACCGATGTGCCGCCGAATTTCATCACCAGCCGCGCCATAATCGTCCCGAAATCCGTAGTTGTCCGCGCCGTCGTTTGCCGTTGCGTGAAAATCAGGCCGGCGGAGTGGCCGCCGGCCCGAAAAGGCGCGTATACATACCGGCGACCACGCTGCGCTGCAACCGGCGCGGCCGGAGCGCGAGGACGTTCATCGCCGTGATCGAGACACCATGACCGGACCAGCCCAGAGCGATGCCAGTGCCGCTTCCATTGACCCGCGCGAGGTCGAGCAGTTCTCGCGAATCGCCGAGACCTGGTGGGATCCGCGCGGTCCGATGGCGGCCCTGCACAAGTTCAACCCGGTGCGGCTCGCCTATATCCGCGATCAGGCCGCCGCCCGCTTCGGGCGCGACGCGAAGCGGCTCGACAGCCTTGCCGGGTTGCGGATGCTCGATATCGGCTGTGGCGGCGGCATCCTGTCGGAGCCGCTGGCGCGATTGGGGGCGGCGGTTGTCGGCGCCGATCCGGCCGAGCGCAACATCGCGGTGGCGCGCGCGCATGCCGAAGCCGCCGGCGTCGCGGTCGATTACCGTTGCACCACAGCGGAGGCGCTTGGCGAGGCCGGCGAACGGTTCGATGTCGTGCTGGCGATGGAAGTGGTCGAGCATGTCAACGACGTGCCGGCCTTCGTCGCCGCCTGCGCGGCGATGGTGAAGCCCGGCGGGTTGATGATCGCGGCGACGCTGAACCGGACGCTGAAGAGCTTCGCGCTGGCGATCGTCGGCGCGGAATATGTGCTGCGCTGGCTGCCGCGCGGCACCCATCAATGGGACAGGTTCGTCACCCCCGACGAACTCGCGGCGGCGATGGCCGGCGGTGCTCTCACGGTCACCGAAACGACCGGCGTCGTCTACAATCTGCTCGCCGACCGGTGGCAGATCGCGCGCGACACCGATGTCAATTACATGATGGTGGCGGCAAAGGACGGCCGATGATCCGCTCTTCAACGGCCGCGAGCCGCTTCGCATGACTGACGGAAGCTGGCTCTGGGCTGTGTTCACGGTGATCGCCGCGGCGGCGCAGACCGTGCGCAATGCCGCGCAACGCGAACTGACGACGACGCTCGGCACCGTCGGCGCCACGCATGTGCGGTTTCTCTTCGGCCTGCCGTTCTCGGTGCTGTTCCTCTGCGGCATCATGCTGGTGATGCGGCACAGCCTGCCCTCGGTACCGCCGGCATTCTGGCTATGGGCGGCGCTGGGCGCGACGATGCAGTTTGCTGCCACGGCCTTGATGCTGGTGGCGATGGGCGAGCGGTCGTTTGTCGTCGCCATCGCCTATATCAAGACCGAGCCGATCCAGGTGGCGCTGTTCGGGCTGGTGCTGCTCGGCGATCATCTGTCGCCGCCGCTGATGCTGGCGATCCTCATCGCCACCTCCGGCGTGCTGCTGATGTCGTTCAAGCCGGGCGCCGTTGCGGCGGGCGGCGGCATCGGAGGCTTGCGGCCGATGCTGGTCGGGCTCGCCTCGGGCGGGATGTTCGGCCTCTCGGCGATTGGCTTTCGCGGCGCCATCCTCAGCCTCGGCGACGCCGATTTCGTCATGGCGGCGTCCTTCACGCTGGTCGTCGGTCTGGCGATGCAGTGCGTGGCGCTCACGCCGTATCTGTGGTGGCGCGAGCGCGCCACCTTGCGGGCGATCGCCGCTGCCTGGCGGCCGTCGCTGTTCGCCGGCTTCATGGGGGCGCTGGCGTCGCAGTTCTGGTATCTGGCCTTCGCGCTGGCAACGGCGGCGAGCGTGCGCACGCTTGCGCTGATCGAGGTGCTGTTCGCGCAGGCGATCTCGAAATTCGTCTTCCGCCAGGCGACGACGGCGCGCGAAGTCTACGGCATCGTGCTGATCGTCGCCGGCGTCGCGCTGTTGCTATGGGCGCATTAGCGTATTTTCCCGCGAAGCGGCCGCCGGTTTGCGTGAAGAAACACGACGAATCGAAACCGCGGAGCCTTTTATCGTTTCAATGAAACGGTGGAGGGCTCCGGAGCATGATCCCGAAAAACAGTCCCGGTTTCGTAAAAGGTCATGTGCGAACACAAAGACGAAGATTTTGCGGGTAGTCGTGCTGCGCATCGACGAATGAGGATCAGTTGCGTTCCTCGGGCAGCATCGGCAGCGGATGCACCTCGATGCCTTCCTCGGCGAGCTCCTTCGCCTGCTCCAGCGAAGCCTCGCCGTAGATCGAGCGATGCTCGATCTCGCCGTAATGCATCTTGCGTGCTTCCTCGGGAAAGCGGGTGCCGACATGGTCGGCGTTCTTCAGCAGATGCTCGCGCAGCTCCTTGAGCTTGGTGCGCAGCGCCTGTTCCTGCGGCGAGACGATGGCGACCGGTGCCGCGTCAGCCGGCTTATCGGCCATGATTGTTTCTGCGGCGGCTTTGGTGGCTGCCTTGCGGCGACGCTTGGAGTCCGACACCTGCGGTGCCATGATCGCTTTCGACACCTCGCTTGAGCCGCATTGCGGGCAGCTCACCAGTCCGCGTTTCGCCTGTTTCTCGAAGGCGGCGGAATCCTGGAACCAGCTTTCGAATGCGTGCTCTTTTTTGCACGCCAGCGAATAACGGATCATGCGGGTCTCTTTACGGCATGCAGATAGGTCGGCTCGGCGCGCGGCGCTTCGATCTCGAAGCGCCGGCCGTGCTGCAGCGAAGGGATGCGCGAACGCGCGGCGGTGACGGCGGCCGGGTCGATCTCGGCGAGGATGACGCCGGGCTCGACGCCGCCTTCGGCCAGAACGCGGCCCCACGGATCGACGACCAGCGAATGGCCATAGGTCTCGCGGCCGTTCTCGTGCTTGCCGCCCTGCGCTGCGGCGAGGACGAAGCAGCCGTTCTCGATGGCGCGGGCGCGCATCAGCACATGCCAGTGTGCCTCGCCGGTCGGCTTGGTGAAGGCCGAGGGAATCGCCAGGAACGTTGCACCGGCATCCGCCAGCGCCCGGAACAGCGACGGGAAGCGCAGATCGTAGCAGATCGACAGGCCGAGCCGTCCCCATGGCAGATCGGCGATCACGGCGGTGTCGCCGGGCGTGTAGTTCTTCGATTCGCGATAGCTCTCGCCGTTGTCGAGATCGACGTCGAACATGTGGATCTTGTCGTAGCGCGCGACGATCTCGCCCGACGGGTCGATCAGGAACGAACGGTTCGCGGCCTTGTCGTCGGATAGCCGGATGGCCAGCGAACCGACATGCAGATGGATGGCGTGCTGGCGGGCAAGCTCGCGCAGCGCCGCCAGCGACGGGTCGGCTGTCTCCTCGGCGATCCTGGCGAACAGGTCCTCGCGTCGCAGCGCCAGGATGTTGGTCATCTCCGGCGTCTGCACATAGGCGGCACCGGCTGCCCGGGCTTCGGCGATCAGCCGCGCAACGGTCTCGATATTGGCGGCCGGGTCCAGTCCGGCGCGGGTCTGGACGAGGCCGACCTTGAAGGGGGCGGGGCTTGCCATCATGTGGCTCCGGCGCCGGCGAGCAGCGCGTCGAGCTTGCCGGCGCGTTCGAGCGCGTGCAGATCGTCGCTGCCGCCGACATGGCGGCCGCCGATGAAGATCTGCGGCACCGTGGTGCGGCCATTGGCGCGCTCGATCATTTCGTCACGCTTTTCCCAATTGGCGGCGATGTCGATCTCCGTGAACCGCACATTCTTGCGCGCCAGCAGCATCTTGGCGGCAGCGCAATACGGACAAATGCGCGTGGTGTAAATCTCGACAGCGGCGGCGTCTGCCGGCGTTTCGGGCAGGCGGCTGGCTTGATCTGCGGCGGCGTTGGACATGCGCGATCCCGTCAATGGTCAATCGGTCCCATTTATATGGTCGTGCCGGCGGCCGTCACAACCCGGGCGAAGACCAGCACGTCGACATGGGCTGCGCCGGCACGCCGCAGCGCCTTGGCGCAGGCATCGACAGTGGCGCCGGAGGTCAGCACGTCGTCGACCAGGATCAGTCGTCGGCCGGCGATATCGGCCCGCCGTTGCGGATCGACCCGGAAGGCGCCCTGCACATTGCCGGCGCGCTCGGTCTTCGAGAGGCCGACCTGCTGGCGTGTCGCCCGCACCCGGCGCAAGGCGCCGCTGACGACGCCGAGCCGGGCAAGCCCGGTGTCCCGGACGATCGCCGCCGCCAGCGCCGCCGACTGGTTCTGCCGCCGCATCCATTGCCGCCGCCAGTGCAGCGGCACCGGCACCAGCGCATCGGCGTCTGCCAGCAATTCGTGGCCGGCGCGTGCCATCCAGCGTCCCATCATCGGCGCCAGATCGAGCCGGTCGCCGTATTTGAGGGCGTGCACCAGTTCGCTGGCGACGTCGTCGTAGCGCACCGCGGCGCGGGCGCGGTCATAGGCCGGCGGCGCGGCGATCGCCTCCATCGACAGCAGTCCCGGCCCCGGATCGTAGACGAAGGGAATGCCAAGCCGCGGACAGAACGGCGGCGCGATGAACGACAGTTTGGACCAGCAGGCGGCGCACAGCCCGTCGCCGTGGCCGAGCGGCTCGCGACAGCCGGCGCAGAGCGGCGGCAATGCCATGTCGAGCAGGATGCGGCCACACTGCAGCACGCTGCGGCGTAATGTCCGCCTCCAGCGCGTCGGCCGCGGCGCGTCATGACCGGCGAGGCTGTCGGGCGCGCTCATGAAAACTGACCGCTCATGGACGCCGATCCTAGATGGTTTTGCCGGCTCGCGGAAATCGCATGCCGGGCCGGCGGCGGCTGGCGCATCTGCGGGCAGCGGCGTAGGAAGGGCGGGCTATGGCGAATGCTCCGACCATCTTCGATCGCCGCCTGCTGCGTGTCCGCCGGCGCCGCGCCCGCGCGCAGGGCGCGGCCGACTTCCTGCTCACCCAGGTGGCGGACGACCTGGCGGCGCGGCTGTCGATGGTGATGCGCCGCTTCGAGCGCATCGTCGATCTCGGCACGCCCGGCGATGCGTTGCGCCGTGCGCTCGGCGCGCAGCTTGCCGGCCCGGTCATCCGCGCCGGCGACCACGGCACCGGCATCGCGGCAGACGTCGGGCCCCGGGTGATCGCCGACGAGGAGGCGCTGCCGTTTGCCGACGGATCGCTCGACCTCGTGGTGTCGGCGCTGGCGCTGCAATTTCTCAACGACCTTCCGGGCGCGCTCATGCAGATCCGCCGCGCGCTCAAGCCGGACGGCTTCTTTCTCGCCGCCATGCTCGGCGGCGAGACGCTGGTCGAGCTGCGGCAGGCCTTCGCTGAAGCGGAAACCCTGATCGAGGGCGGCCTGTCGCCGCGCGTCGCGCCGTTTGCGGATGTGCGCCAGCTCGGCGGCTTGCTGCAGCGTGCCGGCTTTGCCCTGCCGGTCGCCGATTCCGACCGGCTGACGGTGCGCTACGCCTCGCCGCTGGCGCTGATGCAGGATCTGCGGCGCATGGGCGCCACCAACGTGCTCGCCGAGCGCAGGACGGTGCCGCTGCGACGCGAGACGCTGGCGCGCGCGGTGCAGGTCTATGCCGACAATTATTCAGGCGCCGACGGGCGCGTGCACGCCACCTTCGAGGTGATCTGGCTGTCGGGCTGGGCGCCGCACGAAAGCCAGCAGCAGCCGCTGAAGCCCGGTTCGGCCCGTCATCGTCTCGCCGACGCGCTGGGTGCCAGAGAAATTCCGCTCGACGACAAGACCGGCCGCTGACGCCGCCCGCGTTGGCCCAATTCACGTTTGCGTATTGCGCTGGTGTCGAGGCTTTTACCGAAAGCCGTCCAGGACCGTCGTCCACATCTGGGTGACGGATGTGCCGAGCGTGAAGACAATGGTGATGATGGCGCCGGCGATCCCCGTCGCGATCAACGAATACTCGATCGCGGTGGCGCCTTTGCGGTTGGCGGTGAATGATCGGACCAGCGTCAGCATCTTTAACCCCACCTTGATCCTATCTTGATTCCACCCGGCGGCCTTTCATCGTTTCATCGAAACCTGAAGAGCTCCGGGTTTTCGGTTCAACGCGATTGCTTTGCGCGAACCGGCGTCGACTTCGCTCGGGAACGCCCTGGCTGCCGGCTTAGGCAGTTCAGAGCAGCGTCGTCAGATGCGACACCAGCGGCTCGTCGGCCGGCGGCATCGGATAATCCCGCAGTCGGTTCGGCTTGACCCAGGCCAGCTCCTGCCCCTCCATCGGTGCGACGATGCCCTCCCAGCGCCTGCAGACATAGAGCGGCATCAGCAGATGGAAGGTCGGGTAGATGTGGCTGGCGAAGGTCAGCGGCGCGAGACAAGGCTCGCTGACGACGATTCCAAGCTCCTCTTTCAGTTCACGGATGAGCGTTTCTTCCGGGCGTTCGCCGGCTTCGATCTTGCCGCCGGGAAACTCCCACAAGCCCGCCATGGATTTGCCGGGTGGCCGCTGCGCGAGCAGGATGCGGCTGTCCGGGTCGATCAGGGCGCAGGCCGCGACGAGAACGGTGGCGAGGCTCACACCCTGTGCTCCGACATTATCCGCGTGATCGTTAAAGGGGCTTCAATCGTCATTTAACCGTTGGTCAACCATGCGGGCCGTGTTGCGCTATTACGAGCGATAGTCGCCGTTGATGGCGACATACTCCTTGGTGAGGTCGCAGGTCAGCACCCGGTCGCTGCCACGCCCGAGGCCGAGATCGACCTTCAGCGTGATCTTCTGCTCCTTCATGCGGGCGGCGACCCTGGCCTCGTCGTAGTTCTTGTCGCGGGCGCCCTTGTGAGCGACGCGGATGCCGCCGAACCAGATCGACAGCCTGTCGCGGTCGGCCGGCTCGCCGGCCTTGCCGACCGCCATCACCACGCGGCCCCAGTTGGCATCCTCGCCGGCGATTGCCGTCTTCACCAGCGGCGAATTGCCGATCGACATGGCGATGCGCCGCGCCGAGGCTTTCGACGTCGCGCCGGTGACGGTGATCTCCACCAGCTTGCGGGCGCCTTCGCCGTCGCGCGCCACCTGTTCCGACAGATCTGCCAATACGGCGGTGAAGGCCTTGCGGAAGCCGGCCAGCCGCGGGTCCGAGGCGCGGCCGATCTTCGGCGCGCCGCGCGCAGCGGCCTTGCCGGTGGCGAAGGCCATCAGCGTATCGGAGGTCGAGGTGTCGCCGTCGATGGTCACCGCGTTGAACGTGTCGGTGACGGCTTCGCTGAGCAGCTTCTGCAACGCAGCCGCGGCGATCGGCGCGTCGGTGAAGACGAAGGACAGCATCGTCGCCATGTCCGGCGCGATCATGCCGGCACCCTTGGCGATGCCGGCGATGGTCACGGTCTTGCCGCCGATCTTCGCCTTGGCGGTGGCGACCTTCGGGAAGGTGTCGGTGGTCATGATCGCCTTGGCCGCGTCGAGAAAACCGTCGGGTTGCGCGTCGGCAACGAGCGTGTCCATCACGCCCGTGAATTTGCGCGCATCGAGCGGCTCGCCGATGACGCCGGTCGAAGCGAGGAATACCTCGGCGGTCTTGCAGTCGGCCGCCCTGGCGGCGATCGCGGCGGTGAGCGCGGTGGCGTCGCGTCCGCTCTTGCCGGTGAAGGCATTGGCATTACCGGAATTGACGACCAGCGCCCGCGCCAGCTTGCCCTTCAGCATCTTGCGGCACCATTCGACCGGTGCCGACGGGCACTTCGAGCGGGTGAACACGCCGGCGGCGGCCGTGCCCTTGTCCATCAGCACCAGCAGCACGTCGGTGCGGTTCTTGTAGCGGATGCCGGCGGCGGCGGTGGCGAGCGTCACGCCGTCGATGGCGGGCATCGTCGGCACATGGGTGGGGGCGAGGGGCGATATGGCGGTGGACACGAGTTTCTCCGGCGTCGCGCGGCCGGACACGCCCGCGCTGTCCAGGATGGCATGGTCGGTGACGGTCCGCCGCGGCAGCACTCTCTTACAAAAGTTCGAGTCAAAAGTCCGAGCGAAAACGCGAGAGCGTTCCGGAGCGTCCAAGCAAGATCGTCCAGGCAAGATCGCTCAATGCCGCCAGCCGCAAAACGGCAGAAGCCGGGACACGGGTCCCGGCTTCTGGTTGGTCGTCGGACTGCTTGTCGGCGCGTCCGTTGTCGGACGTCGCGCGTCGGCTATTTCTTGTCGGCCGGCTTGCTGGCGTTCGGCTTGCCGTCGGTCTTCGTGTCGGCTTTGGGCTCGTCCTTCTTGTCGAGTCGCTCGACCTTGGCGCTTTCGCGCAGCTTGGTCACCAGTTCGGCCTGCGCCTTGCGGGTGACATAGGCTTCGAGCTGCGGCTTCACCGCGTCGAATTCCGGCGCGGGCTTCTTGCGCTTGTCCTCGAGCCGGATGATGTGCCAGCCGAACTGGCTCTTCACCGGCTCGGAGATCTGGCCCTTCGCCAGCTTGAATGCCGCTTCCGAAAATTCCGGCACCATCTGGTCCTTGGTGAAGTAGCCGAGGTCGCCGCCTTGCGCCGCGGCGCCGGGGTCCTTCGACTTGGTCTTCGCCAGTTCCTCGAAATTGGCGCCCTTCTTCAGGTCGGCGACGATCGCCTTGGCCTCGTCCTCGCTCTCGACCAGGATGTGGCGGGCGCGCACTTCTTCTTCGTCGCCCATCTGCTTGACCGCTTCCTGATAGGTGTCGCGCAGCGCCTGATCGGTGACGGCGGCCTTGCCGGCCTTCTGCAGCAGTTCGTCCATCAGCAGCCGGTTGCGGTTGAAGGCCATGCGGCGCTTGAACTGCGGGCTGTCGGCGAGCTTCTGCTGTTCCGCGGCCTGCGCCACCATCACCATGTCGCTGAGGAACGACACCAGGTAGTCGCGCCGGGCCTCCGGGGCCATCTGCGGCAATTGGGCGCCGGCTTCCTCTTCCGCCAGGGCGACGTCGCTCTGGCGGATTTCGACCCCGTTGACCTTGGCGAGGACGGGATCGTCCTGGGCGCGGGCGGGCGCCGCGGGAGCGAGAAACAGGCCGACGGCGAGCAGCGCCGCGGCAGCAAATCCGGTGGTCACGGTGGCAGGCAGGGTACGGAGGCGATCCATGAAGTTTGCCATATGGTTCGAGGTTTGGGTGGCACGGCCGGGCGGCGCGGGTCCGGTTGATGCCGTGGCCGCGGACACTCGCCCAATGAAGATGGCTTTGCAATGGCGCGCACGCCCGGCGCTGTGACGACTGCGTGATGAAAGGCGCCAATTGACAAGGGTTTACCCCACTCCTATCTGTCGCCGGGGTGTCCGCGCAGGCGGGCGTCGCAGGCGATGGTTTGTGGCCGATACGGTGGTTTTGCCGGGAATTTGACCGAATCGGGGGCGAATCCGTCCCGGAAAGGGTCGCAGGCGGAGCCGCCCGGAAACATTTCCGGGCACGGTCTTGGCAACGGGCCATCGAGGCGTCATGACCGAGCGGGCGGTGGTCCGGTCGGCGATGGCGAAATAACGGAAATTACGTGCCGCACCCTGGTCCCGCCGGGGGGAGCCGGGTCCGGCGGCGGGGCGCTCTTCCAGGTGGGCGGCAAAGGTTAAGGACATTCATGCTTGGCGCGGTAGCCCGCAAATTATTCGGTTCGGCCAACGACCGCCGGATTCGCAGCTATAGAGGCAAGGTCGCGGCCATCAACGCGCTCGAAGCGGAGGTGGAGAAGCTCTCGGACGAGGCGCTGCGCGCGCGGACCGAGGCGTTCCGCAAGCAGCTCGCCGACGGCAAGACCCTCGACGATATCCTCGAACCGGCCTTCGCGACGGTGCGGGAAGCGGCCAAGCGCACGCTCGGCCAGCGGCATTTCGACGTCCAGTTGATCGGTGGCATGGTCCTGCACGAGGGGCGGATCGCCGAGATGCGCACCGGCGAAGGCAAGACGCTGGTCGCCACGCTGCCGGTCTATCTCAACGCGCTCGCCGGCCGCGGCGTGCATGTGGTGACGGTCAACGACTATCTGGCCAAGCGCGACAGCGAATGGATGGGTCAGGTCTACGGCTTCCTCGGCCTGAGCACCGGCGTCATCGTTCACGGTATGGACGACGAGGAGCGCAAGGCCGCCTATGCCTGCGACGTCACTTATGGCACCAACAACGAACTCGGCTTCGACTATCTGCGCGACAACATGAAGTACCGGCTGGAGGACATGGTCCAGCGCGGCCATGCCTTCGCGATCGTCGACGAGGTCGACTCGATCCTGATCGACGAGGCGCGTACGCCGCTGATCATCTCCGGGCCGCTCGACGACCGCTCCGAGTTCTACAACACCATCGACACCTTCATTCCGAAGCTCGATGCGGCCGACTACGAGGTCGACGAGAAGCAGCGCACCGTCACCATGACCGAAGCCGGCATGGAAAAGATGGAAACGATGCTGCGCGAAGCGGACCTGCTGAAGGATGCGGCGCTCTACGACGTCGAGAACGTCTCGGTCGTGCATCACGTCAATCAGGCGCTGCGCGCGCACAAGCTGTTCCAGCGCGACAAGGACTATATCGTGCGCAACGGCGAGGTCGTCATCATCGACGAATTCACCGGCCGCATGATGCCTGGGCGCCGCTACTCCGAGGGCCTGCACCAGGCGCTGGAAGCCAAGGAACGCCAGCCGATCCAGCCGGAAAACCAGACGCTGGCGACGATCACCTTCCAGAACTACTTCCGCATGTACGAGAAGCTCGCCGGCATGACCGGCACCGCGCTCACCGAGGCGGAGGAGTTTCTCGATATCTACAATCTCGAAGTGCTGGAGATTCCCACCAACCTGCCGGTGGCGCGCATCGACGACGACGACGAGGTCTATCGTACCAATGTCGAGAAATATCGCGCGGTCATCGAACTGATCGAGGATTGCAAGACGCGCGGCCAGCCGGTGCTGGTCGGCACCACCTCGATCGAGAAGTCGGAGCAACTGGCCGATGCGCTGAAGGCGAAGGGCTGGAAGCAGAACGACTTCTCCGATCCCGACGCCTTCGCCGCGCTTTACGCGGGCGATGCCGGCAAGGCGACGAAGGTGTTCGCCGTGCTCAACGCGCGCTATCACGAGCAGGAAGCCTATATCGTGTCGCAGGCCGGCGTGCCTGGCGCCGTCACCATCGCCACCAACATGGCCGGCCGCGGCACCGACATCCAGCTCGGCGGCAATGCCGACATGCGCATCCGCCAGGAGATCACCGATGTCGAGGACTGGGGCGAGCGCGACCGCGATCCGCGCGCCCAGGCAATCCGCGATCAGGTGGCGCAGCTCAAGGAAAAGGCGCTCAAGGCCGGCGGACTTTACGTTCTCGGCACCGAGCGGCACGAGAGCCGGCGCATCGACAACCAGTTGCGCGGCCGCTCCGGCCGCCAGGGCGATCCTGGCCACTCCAAGTTCTTCCTGTCGCTCGAAGACGACCTGATGCGCATCTTCGGCTCCGGCAAGCTCGACGGCATGCTGCAGAAGCTCGGGCTGAAGGAAAACGAGGCGATCGTCCATCCGTGGATCAACAAGGCGCTGGAGAAGGCGCAGCAGAAGGTCGAGGCGCGTAACTTCGACGCCCGCAAGAACGTGCTGAAATTCGACAACGTGTCGAACGACCAGCGCAAGGTGATCTTCGAGCAGCGCCTCGAACTGATGCGCGACGACAATGCCGAGGAAACCGTCACCGGCATGCGCCAAGAAGTCGTCGACCGGATGGTGTCAAAGCATATTCCGGAAAATGCCTATCCGGAGCAGTGGGATATCGATGGCCTCGATGCGGCCGTGCGCGAGGTGCTGACGCTCGAGCTGCCGATCAGGGAGTGGGCGAAGGAAGAAGGCATCGCCGACGAGGAAGTGCGCGAGCGTATCCTCAAGGCGGCGGACGAATGGATGGCGCGCAAGGCGGCCCAGTGGGGCCCAGACGTGATGCGCTATGTCGAGAAGTCGATCCTGTTGCAGACGCTCGATCATCTCTGGCGCGAACACCTGATCATGCTCGAACACCTGCGACAGGTGATCGGGCTGCGCGGCTACGGCCAGCGCGATCCGCTCAACGAGTACAAGGCCGAGGCGTTCGCCCTGTTCGAGGGGCTGATCGACCGGATGCGTGAGGCCGTCACCGGGCAGTTGATGCGCGTCGAGGTCGTGCAGCGGCCGCCGGAGGACGAGACGCAGCAGCTTCCCTATATGGAGGCGCACAAGATCGATCCGACCACCGGCGAGGACGAGATGGCGCTGGCGCGGATCAGCGCGTCGTTCGGCGACGACGATGTCGTGGCGGCGACGGAGCGCAATCCGGGCGATCCGACGAGCTGGGGCAAGGTCGGCCGCAACGAACTGTGCCCCTGCGGCTCGGGCAAGAAGTACAAGCATTGCCATGGACGCTACGCCTAGAGGCTGAGGAAGCCTCTGGGGCGGGATTGTTCGCCACGCTGTTCTTGGTGATCTGAAACGTTTCGCGCGCGATGGAGTTGGCGCGAGTTTGCCCGTTCGATGCGCAATGTCGATCAGATCGAGGGTTGATCAGATCAAGGGATGCTCGACATGGGTCCGGCTTGTCGGGCGCGGTCTGCGTCGATTTGTCCGGCACAGCGTACCTGCGCCGCTGTCGCGCGCGGCCAACCCGGGCCCCGATCCGGCCGGCCGCACCTGACCTGAACTCATCTGCAAAAATATTGGGACATGATTCGGCGGCAGATTGAAGCGCCGAAGAAGTTGTGTTTGATGCTGCAATAGATACGGGGGAAGCGCTTTCGTTGCGAGGAAGCCCCACTTGTCAAGAAGAGGGGCTCCGTGCGGTTCTGGTGCAATTCTGTTCGCAAGCTCGTGCTTGCGATCGTGTTCGTCTTCGCGTCGTTTTCCGTTTCGTTCGCATGCAGCGGCGTGACGGGAGTATCCCCGGCAAGCGGGCCGGCGGCGGGCGGCGCCGTCGTCACCATCACGGGCGACGGTTTCTGGTGCAGCACCATCGCGGTCACGTTCGGCGGTAACGCCGCCACCTCCTTCAACGTTGTGAGCGATACGCAAATCACCGCCACGGTCCCTCCTGGAACGGGAACGGTGGATGTGACGGTCGTCATCAATGGTACGCCGCACACGCTCAATGGCGGCTATTCCTACATTTCTCCCAACAACGACAGCCAGAATTCTCGTGACAGCCAGAATGTCCGCTCGCTGCAGAGCGGCGTCAGCAAAACAGCGGCGACGGTGTCGGCACAGATCATCACCAGCCAGATCGACGGCGCGATCACCGCGGCATTCGATGGCGGCGGCGACCCCGTTGTCGGTAGCGCCACCGGTCTGACGTTCAATTTTGCCGCGGAACGCCGGCCGCCGGCGGCCGCCCGCGCTGAACAGGCATTTGCGGCCTTTGGCGCCGCCTCCGGCATCGCCAAGCTGCGGGCCGACAAGACGCCGGTCGTGATGCGCGACTGGAGCGCATGGCTTGATCTGCGGGGTAGCGGCTTTCGGAGCAATGCCGCGAACGCCGACTTCAGCGGCGGTCAATACAACGTCACCGGCGGCCTCGGCCGTTTGCTCACGCCCGACCTGCTGATTGGCATCGTCGCCGGCTACGAACATATGAAATACGATTCCACCGCGCTCGCTGGCAGCATCAGAAGCAATGGCGGAAATCTCGGCAGCTATCTCGGCTGGCGGCTGTCGCCAACCCTGCGTTTCGATGCCGCACTGTCCTATGGACGGATCGCTTATTCTGCGGTGGCTGGTACGGCCGGCGGCTCGTTCAACGGCAACCGCTGGGTTGCGTCGACCGGCCTCGTCGGCACGCATCATCTTGGCGATGTCGTGATCGAACCGTCGGCGCGCATTTATGGCCTGTGGGAAAAGCAGGCGGGCTGGACCGACAGTATCGGCACCCGGCAGGCGGAGCGTACATTCTCGGCGGGCCGTATCAGCGCCGGCGGCAAGGTAATGCGGCCACTGTCGTATCGCGACGTTCAAATGATGCCGTATGCCGGTTTCTATGGCGACTATCGCTTTTCGAGCGACAATGCGTTGCCTGCAGGCACGCTGATCGTCGGGATCGGCGACGGCTGGAGCGGCCGCGTGACGTCCGGCATCAGCTTCACCAATCGGCTCGGTATGTCGGTCGGCCTCGGCGGTGAATACGCCGGCATCGGCGGCGCCTACAAGATATGGACTGGCAGCGTGCGGACCAGCATTCCGTTCTGAGCGAGCTGCAACTCGGCATCGCAACGGGTGAGGCCAGACGCGTTCTGGCCGCTCCGTTGTTCTGAGAAGTGACGGAATCAACCGGAATCTGTCGAGTATCCGTCCGGCTGCGCAAGCCAGGAGCCGGCGCGCGCAGATGAGGCTTCATTCTCGCCCGAACAAATGCGGCGAAACCGCGCGATTGAGATTGCGGCCGGTAAACCGGATCCATGTCGGGCATTCCTTGATCTGACCGCCATCGTGCATCGTGTGTGCAAACCCGCGTGGATCACGTGCGAGCACGTTTCAGGCCACCAGCAACAACGTGACGGGTGAGCGTCCGGCGGTCGCGGCATGCCCGAACGGCCTGTCGTCAGCTCCGTCTTTTCGACCGATGGCAACGGCGCGAACGGCGTTTGTGCTGCTGATGCGTAAAGATGTTGTGCTCGCGGCCATGGCGCCGCACGATGTGCCGCACACGCCGGTGCAAGCGGCGGCCGTGAATTAGTCGTGCCCGACGAGTCTCTCGCGCCGGACTGGAAAGATCGTGTCGATCGGCCAAAGGAGGTTTCTCAATGAAAACGCCGTTCAGAATCAGAAACGTTCTGTTCAAGGCCTTCATCATCAATCTGCTGGCTATTGTTGTTGCCTGGCTGATGTCTCTCAGCGGTGTTGCAACAAATATGATGGCGACGTTTTTCGGCTTCGGCGCCGACCAAACGCGCATCTACATGGCTGACATCATCGGCTTCTGGAAGGTGCTGAACGTCGTCTTTTTCCTGATCCCGGCTATAGCCATCCATTGGGAGTATCGGGCGGAAAGATAGCTGCCAGATTCTTTTGACGGCGTGGTCGATGGCGTTTGGCCGCGTTGCAGATGAAATCATCTTTCATCGATCTCGCGCGGACGAGTCTGTCGAATGGCGGAATGGCGTCTCGTGATGCCGCGCGATGCATCACGCCTGCCGGTGCAGGCGGTGGCCCTGGCTTCGTCTGGGTATTCCGGCGCTTGCTGCCCGAGCGCTGTGCCGCTGCAGTCCGCCTGCCGACGTCCTCCCGCGAAAGCCCTCCTGCTGAAGTTTTTCGACCGGAGTTCTCCTCTCCGGACATTGTTGTTTTTGCTGCAATGCAACGTCATTTGCGCGCGCCGCCGGGTTGACAGCCCGGCGCCATCGTCAGTAAATTCCGATAAACAAAATCAAATTCCGTTGAACGGAATTTGATGAAAGCGGGCAAAACGGGTCGCGTCGTTCCGAATGGTCGGCAAGGACGTCCGCTGCGGCGGCTGTGGCCGCAAAGAACGATCTACGGCGCGCGATATGCGAAGTGCGCCGGCGGGCGCAGCCGGATGTGCTGTTGCCCGATGTGCTGCATCGCCAGCGTGCGATGCGTGTGCAGCGCTTGCACGGCAGGTGCGCAGGAGTTGTTGCGCGTGCGGTTTTTGATCGTCGGCGGTCGTTGCCGGTGAGCGGGAAGGCGAAGGGGGATTAGATGGCGGAAGCAGCAGACAGGACGGAGGCCGCGCCGCGCTTTGTTGCGCCGGGTCTCGTCGCAACCGATGCCGCCGGAGCGGCAAGGCTGATCGGCGGCCGATGCCGTGCCTGCCAGGCGCTGAGCTTCCCGCGCGCCGCCGTCTGCACCGATTGCCTGTCGGAAGATATCGAGGCCGTCGATCTCGGCACCGAGGGGACGCTCTATTCCTATTCGGTCGTGCATCAGGCGCCGAAGGGCTGGCGCGTGCCTTACGCCGTCGGCTACGTCGATCTGCCGGGTGATGTCCGCGTTTTTGCGCATCTCGATGCACCGCATGATGCGCTGGCGATCGACATGAAAATGACACTGGCCACCGCCGTCGTCGCCGACGATCCGGCCGGCGCGCCGTTGTCCAGCTACGTCTTCAAACCGGCTTGAGGCTCGTCATGCGCGAAGTCTGCGTCATTGGAACGGGGATGATCCCGTTCGGAAAATACCCCGACAAGACGCTTGCCGATCTTGGCTGGCCGGCGGTGAAAGAGGCGATCGTCGAGGCCGCGGTGCCGCCGAAGAAGATCGACGCCGTCTATTGCGGCTCGGCGCTCGGCGGTATGCTGTCCGGCCAGCGGGTGATGAAGTCGCTCGGCATCACCGGCATGTCGATCATCAATATCGAGAATGCCTGCTCGTCGTCGTCATCGGCGCTCGCCGAAGCGTGGACCGCAGTCGCCTCCGGCCGTCACGATATCGTCGTCGTCATCGGCGTCGAGAAGCTGACCAAGTTCGGCGGCGGCACGCTGCCGCTGGAACGCGAGGACTGGGAGGTCAATCAGGGGCAGGTGATGCCGGCCGTGTATGCGATGCGCGCCAAGCGCTACATGCACGAATACGGATTGACCGACCGGCAACTCGCCGAGGTTTCGGTGAAGGCGCACGACCATGGCGCGCTCAATCCGAACGCGCAGATCCGCAAGCGCGTCACCGTTGAGGAGGTGATGGCGGCGCGTCCGGTCGCCGATCCGTTTACGCTCTGGCATTGCTGCCCGACCGGCGACGGTGCCGCGGCGCTGGTGATCGCCGCCGCCGACGTGGCGCGCAGCTATCGCACCAATGCGGTGCGCATCGTCGCTTCCGAGGTGACGTCGGGGCTCTACACCAACGGACATCGCGACATGACCTGGGCGGAGCTTACCGCTCGCGGCGCGCACGAGGCTTATGAGATGGCTGGCGTTTCGGCCGAGGACATCGATGTCGCCGAAATCCATGATGCCTTCACCATTGCCGAGCTGATGTATTACGAGGCGTTCCGTTTCTGCGAGCGTGGCCACGGTTACGAGCTGATGAAGAGCGGCGCCACCTCGCTGGGCGGCCGGATCTGCGTCAATCCCTCCGGCGGGCTGCTGTCGCGCGGCCATCCGGTCGGCGCCACCGGCGCGGCGCAGGCGGTGGAGATCGTGCGCCAGCTCGAAGGCCGCGCCGGCGCGCATCAGGTCGAGGGCGCCAAGGTCGGCGTCACGCATGCCACCGGCGGCGGCATTGCCGGCCTCGATCACGGGGCCTGTTCGATCCACATCTTCGCGCGGTGACGGCGAGCGGTCGCGTGACACATGCGGCCGCATGCGGTGTCCATCAGGAGCAAGGCGTGAAACGAGCGTCGGGCGAAAATCTCGGAACGGTGCAGCGGGTGGTCGAGATCCTGCGGTTCTTCGCCGAGCGTGGCGATGCGACATTGAAGGATCTGTCGACGGCGCTCAATCTGGCGCCGAGCACCTGCCATCGGCTGCTCGATTTGCTCGGTCGCGACGGACTGATCGAGCAGGACACGGCGCGGCGGCGCTATCGTGTCGGCAGCGAGTTCTACCGGATGTCGGCGCAGGTGCAGTCGCGGCACGATATCCGCGCCATCGCCTTGCCGTTCCTGCGCGAGGTCGTCGATGCCTGCGACGAGACCTGCGTGTTCAGCCTGCTGCTGCCGGTCGAAGGCAAGGTGTTCTTTGCCGAGAAGGTCGATTGCAGCCGGCTGCTGCGTTACCAGCTCAACATGAATACGCCGGTGTCGGCGCTGTGGGGCGCCAGCGGCCGTTCGGTGCTGGCTTTCCTCGATGCGGAGCAGGTCGACCGCATCTATGCGATGGAAGGATCGTCGCCGGCGACCGGCGAGTCGTTGCCGTCGCGTCGCACGCTCGACGGCGAACTCGCCGCCATCCGCAAGCGCGGCTACGACATCACCTACGGGCAGAAGGTCGCGGGCGCCGTCGGCATCGGCGCGCCGGTGTTCGGCATCGACGACAAGGTGATCGGCAGTCTGTGCGTGACGATTCCGAAGGCCCGCATCGCCGCCAAGGACCGGCCGCGGCTCGGCGAACTGGTGCGCGATGCGGCCGCGCGGCTGTCGGCCGCGCTCGGCGCGCCGCTCGACCAGGACATTCAGGACATTGCTTGACGAGGACATGGTGACGATGGACGTCAAACAGGATCGGGGACCGCTGTCGCGTGTGCGCGTGCTCGATCTCACGCAATTTCTGTCCGGGCCTTACGCCAGCCAGATCCTCGGCGATCTCGGCGCCGAGGTGATCAAGGTGGAATCGCCCGACGGCGACATGACGCGGCGGCTGCCGCCGCATTTCGTCGGCACCGAGAGCGCCTATTATCTGTCGGTCAACCGCAACAAGCGCAGCCTGGCCCTCGACCTGAAATCGGAGGCCGGCCGTGTATTGGCGCGCGATCTGGCGTTGTCCTGCGACATCGTCATCGAGAACTTCCGGCCCGGCATCCTCAAGCGCCTCGGCCTGTCCTACGAGGAGATCGCGGCGAAGAAGCCGGCGATCGTCTGGTGCAGCATTTCCGGCTTCGGCCAGGACGGACCGTATCGCGATCGCCCTGCCTACGACATGATCGTGCAGGCGATGTCCGGAGGGATGTCGCTGACCGGCGAGCCGGACGGGCCCCCGGTGCGCTCGGGCATTCCGCTCGGCGATCTCGCTGCCGGCATGTATGGCGTCATCGGCATCCTCGCGGCGCTGGCAGATTGCCGCGCGACCGGCCGCGGCCGGCTCGTCGATGTTGGCATGCTCGATTGCCAGGTGGCGATGCTGTCGTATCAGGCGGCCTATCATCTCGCGTCCGGTGAGATTCCGGACCGGCAGGGCCGCGGCCACGATTCGATTCCGACCTATCGCGCCTTCACCTGCGGCGACGGCGCCGACATCGTCATCACTGCCAATACCGAGCGGATGTGGGCCAATCTCTGCCGCGTGCTCGGTCGCAGCGATCTGGCTGAGGAGGAGCGCTTTCGCACCAACGAACGGCGCTACGCCAACCGCGCTGCGCTGTGGGAGATCCTGGACGCTGCCTTCGCGGCAAAGCCGGCGGCGGCGTGGGTCGACGATCTGCTGGCCGCGGAAGTGCCGGCAGCCGTCGTCAACACGCTCGACCGCAGCCTCGGCGATCCGCAGGTCGCGCATCGCAACATGGTGCTGCGTCTCGCCGGCCCGGCCGGCGAGCAACTGCGGGTGGCCGGCAATCCGATCAAGTTCGCCGGCGAAGCGGAGGTGGCGCATCGCTATCCGCCGCAGCTCGGCGCCGACAATCGCGCGGTGCTGTCGAGCGTGCTCGGTCTTTCCGACGAGCGGATCGACCTGCTGGAACGCAGCGGTGCCTTCGGCGGCAAACCGGCGGAGGCGAAGCGCGCATGAGACCGGAAAACACGACTCCGGGAAACACGACACCGGCGACGGAGGCCGATGCCGGGCCAGAACGACGTGACGTCAATAATACTCGATTGATCCAGAGGGAGAAGACCATGATGATTTCAAGACGGGGTTCCTGCTTCGGCCTGCTTGCGGCGGCTGCAGCGACATTTGTTTTTGCTCACGCGACACCGGCGACGGCACAGGAGAAGACGGTCATCCGCTTCGCGTCGGTCGGCGGCATTACCGATGCGCCGGTTCATCTGGCGGAAGAGAACGGCCTGTTTGCCAAGGCCGGCCTGCAGATCCAGATCCAGCGGATGACCAATGCGCCGGCGCTGCTGGCCGGTGTCGCCACCGATCAGCTCGACATCGCCGGCATCTCGATCACGCCGGGCCTGTTCTCTTCCGTCCAGCAGGGCATGCAGTTGCGCATCGTCGGCGACAAGCAGAGCTTGCGGCTGGGCGTCTCGGCGACGCGGCTCGTCATCCGTACCGATCTGAGCACCGGCAGCGAAGCCGGCGACATGAAGGTGCTGAAGGGCAAGACCATTGCGGTTTCCGCCAAGGCATCGAGCGTCTATATGCTGCTGGAGCGGCTGCTGAAGAAGCACGGCATGACGCTCAGCGACGTGCGCGTCATCGAGCTTGCTTATCCGAACATGCTGGCGGCGCTGTCGTCGAAGGCAATCGACGCGGCGATCAATCTCGAGCCGTTCATGTCGCAGGCGATGCAGGCGGGCGTGGTCAAGCTGACCTCCGACCTGTCGGAATTCGTTCCGGCCGAGGGCGGCACCATCGTGCCGATCGTCTACAGCGAGAATTTCGCGCAGAAGACGGCGGTCGCGAACGCCTTCATGAAGGCCTACACGCAGGGTGTCCGCATCTATAACGATGCCTTCGTCAAGAATATCGATCGGGAGAAGGTCATCGAGATCATCGCGCGGCGCGCCAAGATCAGCGCGAAGGTCGTGCATGAATCCTTCCCGGCGGGTCTCGATCCCAATCAGCGGGTTAGCATGGACTTCCTCGACGATCTGCAGAAGTTCTTCGTCGCGCAGAACTTCCTGCGCAGCACGATCGACGTGAAGAAGGTCGTCGACCTGTCTTTCGCCGACGCCGCCGTCAAAGACCTTGGCCCTTACAAGTAGCGGACAGGACGCATGCTCCCCTTGCGGAACGGCCTCGATCGCACAACCACCAATCGGAGTGCACCCGTGACCAGTACAGCCGCTACCTCGACACGCGTTCACCTGCCGCTTGCCGGCGCCGCGGCCCCACGGCCGACGGCGCTGGAAGTCGACGGGCTCAGGCGAGTCTTTCTTGCGCGCAATGGCGGAGTCGTCGAGGCGCTCTCGGGCGTCTCGGTGACGGTCGGGCAGGGGGAGGTTGTCGCCGTCCTCGGGCCGAGCGGCTGCGGCAAGAGCAGTCTGCTGCGCATTCTTGCCGGCCTCGACGGCGATTTTTCCGGCGGCATACGCTGGAATCTGGAGGACAGCGATCCGCAGTCGGCAAGCCGCCGGCTGCGCAGCGCCACGGTGTTCCAGAGCGATTCCACTTTTCCGTGGATGAGCATCGCCAACAATATGCGGGTCGGCATGTCCGGCCTGACGCTCGACGCGGCGGAAGTGCAGCGCCGTACCGAGCGCTATCTCAGCCTCGTCGGACTGGGCAAGTTTCACAATGCCTATCCGCATGAGCTGTCCGGCGGCATGCGTCAGCGGGTGGCGATCGCCCGGGCGCTGGCGACGGAGCCGCTGCTGCTGCTGATGGATGAGCCGCTGGCGGCGCTCGACGCGCAAACGCGCCTGGTGATGCAGGAAGAGCTGCTGCGCATCTGGCGCGAGGCGCGCTCGACGGTTGTGTACGTGACGCACGATATCGGCGAGGCGCTGGTGCTCGCCGACCGCGTCGTGGTGATGAGCGCCCGTCCGGGGCGGATCAAGGCGATCCGCGACGTTCCGTTCGGTGCCAACCGCACGGTGATGCAGGTGCGTTCCGCGCCGGAATTCGGTGTGCTCGAAAGCGAATTGTGGGGGCTGGTGGCCGAGGAAGTCGGCCAGTCGCTCGCCAAGCCGAATGGAGGCGCGTGATGACCGACGCCATCGCCATCAGCAAGAGTGCAGATACGAGCGACGCCGCGGAGCTGCCGCACAAGATCCTGAAGGCGCGCCGTCTGCGCACTACCAAGCAGATCGTGCTCGGCGTCGGCTTTCCGCTGTTCCTGTTGCTGCTGTGGGAGCTGGCGGCCCGCATTGGGCTGATCGACCAGCGGTTCTTTCCGGCTCCGAGCCGGGTTGCATCCGGCATGGTGGCGCTGCTCAGCGACCCCGACGAGCGCGCGCGACTGCTGTTCGATATCGGCGCGACCTATCAGCGGCTGGCGCTCGGCTATGTCATCGGCTCGGTGCTCGGCATCGTGACCGGCGTCGCCATGGGTCTGTCGATCAATGCGCGCTTCGCCCTCGGCCCGCTGGTCAATGCGACCTTCCCGACGCCGAAGCTGGCGATCTTCCCGTTGCTGATCGTCATTTTCGGCCTCGGCGACGCCAGCAAGGTGGCGCTGATCGCCTTCGGCGTTTTCTACATGACCTGCCTGAGCACGCTGAGCGGCGTGCTGTACAGCAATCCGCTGCATCGTGACGTCGCGCAGGCGTTCCGGATTCCGGCGTGGACGCGCTGGTCGCGCATCGTCGTGCCGGCGGCGCTGCCGTCGATCGTCACCGGGCTGAAGCTCGGTCTCGGGCAGGCACTGATTCTGGTGGTGTCGGCGGAATTCGTGGCTGCCGACCGTGGCCTTGGCCAGTTTATCTGGGACTCCTGGCAGGTGCTGGACGTCTCGCGCATGTTCGTTGGCCTCGTCGTCGTCGCGTTGACCGGCGGCGCCGCGGTCCTGCTCGGCGAAATTCTGGAGCGGCGGCTGATCCCCTGGTCGACGCATTGACCGGACAGATACAGCGTCACGATCGATATGATGAGGTGAGATGATGTCGGAACGGCCGTCGATTGCTATCCTGGGTGCGGGAATGGGTGGGCTCACCGCAGCCACCGCGTTGCACCGCCGCGGTTTCCCGGTTCGCGTCTACGAGCAGGCGCCGCAATTCGCGCGGCTCGGTGCCGGCATCCAGATGAGCCCCAACGCCATGCGGGTGCTGCGCGGGCTCGGGCTCGAAACCTATATCCGGCAGACCGGCTTCCAGCCGCATTCGTGGACGAATCGCGAGTGGGACAGCGGCACGATGAAGTTCGAGCTGCCGCTGGGTGCGGCCGCGGAAGCGAAATACGGCGCGCCCTATATCCTCATGCATCGCGGCGACCTGCATGCGGCGCTGGCCACCCGCATTCCCGACGACCTGATCTCGCGCAGCAAGAAGCTCGTCGATTTCGACCAGAACGGCGACGGCGTGACGTTGCGCTTCGAGGATGGCACGACCGAGCGCGCCGATGCGCTGATCGCCGCTGACGGCGTGCATTCGCGGGTGCGCGAGATCCTGCTCGGCGCCGACCGGCCGCGCTTCTCCGGCCGCGTTGCCTATCGCACCACCTATCCGGCGAGCCTGCTCAACGGCTACGTCATCGACGAATGCTGCAAATGGTGGGGCCCCGACCGCCACATCGTCAGCTATTACGTCACCGCCAATCGCGACGAGGTGTATTTCGTCACCAGCATTCCGGAGCCGGACTGGACGCACGAATCCTGGTCGGCGACCGGTGATCTCGAACAGTTGCGGGCCGCTTTCGCCGGTTTCCACGAGCAGGTGCAGCGCGTCGTCCATGCCTGTCCGCAGGCGCACAAATGGGCGCTGGTCGAGCGCGACCCGCTGCCGCGCTGGGGCGAAGGGCGCGTGGTGCTGCTCGGCGATGCCTGCCACCCGATGACGCCCTATATGGCGCAGGGCGCGGCGACTTCGATGGAGGACGCCGTCGTGCTGGCACGGTGTTTTGACGAAACCGCCGACGACATCCCGGCGGCGCTGCTGCGCTATACGGCGCTGCGCCGGCCGCGCACCGCGCGCGTCCAGCTCAATTCGCACATGAATACCTGGATGCGGCAGGCGACCAATCCTGACTGGGTTTACAGCTACGATGCCTGGTCGACGCCGCTCGACCAGTTCGAGGACATGCCGCAGTTCGAATCCTACGCTGCGCCGACGCGCGTCGCCTCCTGAACGCCGGACAGGCGCGGCACGCGCCGGGCCGCCGGTAGCCAGGCGGCCCCGATCTTCCTACAGTCCGGCTCATGACAGGGCTGGACCGGCAGGCGTTCTTCACCATCGGACATTCGACGCGGCCGCTTGCGGTCTTCGTTGAATTGCTGCATGCCTCGCGGGTCGGACTGGTCGTCGATGTCCGCACCGTTCCCCGCTCGCGCACCAATCCACAGTACAATCTCGACACGCTGCCGGAGCAATTGTCGCATGACGGCATCGCCTACCGGCATATCGCCGCGCTCGGCGGGTTGCGCGGCAAGGCGCACGATGTCGCTGTGTCGGAAAATGCGTTCTGGACCAACGACAGCTTTCACAATTATGCCGATTACGCGCTGAGCGCGGCATTCCGCTCCGGTTTTGATGAGCTGCGCGACCTCGGACACGAGACCGCAATCGCGATCATGTGCGCGGAAGCGGTCTGGTGGCGCTGTCATCGGCGCATCATCACCGATTATCTGATCGTTGCCGGCGAATCAGTGTTCCACATTCTGGACAAGAATCATGTTGAAGCAGCGCGTTTGACGCCCGCCGCGCGACCTGATTCGTCTGGCGCCGTACGCTATCCGGCCGATGCGACGCCTGTTGCTGGTCTATGATGCGACATCGACTGCCTTTTAACGGGCAGAGGGGTGTCTTTCTGATGATGGATCGTCTATGTCAAGCATTATGGCGCTCCCGTATCTGGAAACGTTTTGGTAACGGAAGCCCGCAATAAAGATTTTTTGAACGGAGATACTGATGGCAAAGGCAAAGAAGAAGGCGAAAGCGAAAGCAGCAACAAAAAAGAAGACGACGGTGCGCAAGGTGAAGCGCATCGCCTGGACCAAGGCGGACGTCGCGGAGCTGCGGAAATACGCCAAGGAGAAATTGCCGGTTGCCAGAATCTCCAAGCTGATGAAGCGCTCCGCCGGCGCGCTGCGGCAGAAGGCCTACAGCCTGAATCTGCGGATCGGGCATCGCCGCTAGGCCGGTCTCGCCGCCTTGCGGGATCGGAATGCCGGCGTTTTGTTGCTGACCCGTCTGGCCTGCCGCGACAGGCCTGTCATGATCGGAGTGTCGCGCCGGTTCTATTGATGGCCGGCCAGCGCGGGTCGCCGGGAGCGGGCCGCCTGTCGCGTCGTCGCGGTCAGCATGCGGCCGGTCGGCCGGTGTCCATGGCGCAGCGCCGCCGTCGATCCATGCGATCGTAAAACAAAGGGAGCAGCATCGCCGATGCTGCTCCCTTGCTGTTTTGAAGATCGGGCGCGATCGGATCGCGCGCCGGTTATCGCGACGTTCAGGCTTTCTTCTTCGCGTTCGGCGGAATGGCGACGACGACGTCGAGTTCCACGCGCGCGCCAGGCGAACTCAGCTGGTTGATGCACACCATGGTGCTCGCCGGCCGCCAGTCGCCCATATAGGGCTTCATCGCCGCGGCCATGCCGTCGCAGTCGCGGATGTCGGTGAGATATTTGGTGATCTTGACGATGTCGCGGAAGCTGGCGCCGACCTCGTCGAGAATCAGCTTGATGCAATCCATCGCCGCCGCCGTCTGCTCCTCGATCGAATGCGGGTGGATGTGCTCTTCCGGCAGATGCGGGTGGTGATGATAGAGCTTCGAGGGGGTGCAGCCGGATACGAACATCAGGTTGCAGGCACCGACGATCGAGACCGCCGGCGCATACGGCATCTTGTGGGCTTCTTCGGGCGAGGGGTGGATGACCTCGAGCGTATACTGATTGTCTCCGGTTGCCGGCATGACGGTATCCTTGTCTTGAATGATGGAGGTGGGATGTCCGGTCTCAGGAGATGCGCCAGCGGCCGAGGCCGATGTCGATGGCGTCCTGAGCCTTGGTGACGATGATGCCGAGCGTGGCCAGCACGATGAGCACCGCGAACACCTGTTCGGTTTCCAGAATCTGGCCGGCGAGATAGAGCCGCGCGCCGAGGCCGGTTTTGCCGACCACCATTTCGGCGGCGACCACCAGGATGATCGACACGCCAAGGCCGAGCCGCATGCCGGCGAAGATCGAGGGCACCGCGCTCGGGATCAGCACGCGGCGGATGATCTGGCGCTGCGTGGCGCCGAGGTCGCGCGCCGCCAGCACCAGGCCGGGATCGGATTGCTGCACGCCGAGCACGGTATTGATGAGGATCGGGAAGATTGCGCCGAGCGCGCTGATCGTCAGCATGAACGGGCCGCCGGTGCCGAGCCAGATGATCAGCAGCGGGATCAGGGTGATCTTCGGCAGCGGATAGAGCGCCGCGATCCACATATCGGCGACGGCACGCACCCGCATCGAGGTTGCGATCCAGACGCCGAGCAGCGTGCCGACGATGAGCGCGATGAAGAAGCCGGCGAAGATACGGTAAAGCGTCATCAGCAGGTCGGTCAGCAACCCGCCGGTGCGGAACATCTCGATCAGCGAGAGCACGATCTGCGAGGGTTTGGGCAGATACAGCGAGTTGACGCCGGTCAGCCGCGCGCCGATTTCCCAGACGGCGAGCGCGATGACGATCGAGCCCCAGCCGAGCACGCGCGGATTGTCGAGGAGCGACTTCTGCTCGGGCGGCAGCGCGTCGATCTCAGCCTGCGCCGCGGAAGAACGGATCGGTTGGTCGGTCATGCTGAAGTGCCTTGTTCCGCGGTGATGGCCTGCATGACTTCGTCGCGCAGCAGGCCGTAGATGCGGTCGAACAGGCGCGGATATTCGGGATCCTGGGTCGTCGCCAGACTGCGCGGCCGGGGCAGTTCGACCGTGATCTCGGAGACGATGCGGCCGGGCCGCGACGACATAACGATGATCTTGTCGCCGAGCAGGATGGCTTCCTCGATCGAGTGGGTGATGAGGATCGCCGTCATGCCGCGCTTTTCGACCAGCGCCGCCAGCTGCTCCTGCAGCACCAGCCGGGTCTGTGCGTCGAGCGCGCCGAACGGCTCGTCGAGCAGCAGGATGTCGGGCTCCATCACCAGCGCACGGGCGATGCCGACGCGCTGGCGCATGCCGCCGGACAACTGGCGCGGATATTTGCTCTCGAAACCGGCGAGGTCGACGGCGGCGATCGCCTGCCGCGCTCGCGCGTCGCGTTCGCTGCGCGACAGGCTGCCGTTGAGTTCGAGGCCGAAGGTGACGTTCTCCAGCACCGTCAGCCAGGGGAACAGATTGAAGGCCTGCCAGACGGTCGCCATCGTCGGCCGTTCGGTCGGCGCGTCGCCGTTGCCTTCGTCGCGAAACGTCAGGCTGCCGCGCGTCGGCTTGAGGAAGCCGCGGGCGATCTGCAGCAATGTGCTCTTGCCGCAGCCGCTCGGGCCGATGATGGCGGTGACCTTCCCCGGCGCGAAGCGGCATGACGCCTGCGACAGGGCAACGACCGGAGCTGTGGGGTCGGTCGCGAAGACCAACCCCACGTCCTTGAACTCGACGGCGATTTGCGGTGACGGCATCAGACGAACGGATTCTTCTTTGCCAGACGGTTGTTCGCCTCGGTCGCATAGGACATGTCGAACAACTGCTCCTTCGTCGCCGGCTTGACGCTGATCATCTTCATCGTCTCGGCCCAGAACTTGCCCTGCGCCATGCAGGAGTCGATGTTCATCAGGCCGTCGTCGTTGTACCAGGTCCAGCGCGGTGCAGCGGCTTCGATCAACGGTGCCGGCACCTTGGTCGCTTCGGAGATAATCTTGATGATGTCGGGGTCCTTCTTCGCCGCCGCTTCGTTGAACACGCGGCCGGCATAGGTGTGCGCCATGCAGAAGCGGATCGCCGCTTCCTTGTTGGCGGACATAAAGGCCTGCGACATCGCCCAGCCGGCGAGCTGCGTGCCCGGCTCGATGTCGTAGCCGGAGAACACCAGTTTGCCGAAATTGTTCTTCTCGACGAGGAAGCCGAGCGGCACCGGCACGTTGGCGAAGTCGGCCTGATTGGCGCCGATCGCCTTGACGATATCGGGATAGGCGAGGCCCGGATTCCAGGTGATGTCGGCGCGCGGGTCGAGACCGGCGCGCTGCGCGCCCAGGCCGATCAGGTATTGGTCGATGCCGCCCGGCGCCTGGATGGCGACGCGCTTGCCCTTCAGCAATCCCATCTTGTCGACCGAGGTCAGGCCGGCCTGCACCATCGCGTTGGAAGCGGCGAGGGTCATCGAGCCCGAGCCCTTCTTCTCCGAGCCGCGATCGAGCATCAGCTTGTAGGGCGCGCCCTTGGAGATCGCGTTGAAGAGGCCGGCATTCAGCGTCGAAACGGTCACGTCGAGTTCGCCGGCGATCAGCGCCGGGATCGCGAGCGCGCCGTCGGCGAAATACTTCACCTCGACCTCGAGATTGATTTTCTCGAAATATTTCTTCGCCAGCGCGATGAACATCGGGCCGGACGAGATCAGCGGCACCAGGCCGACGCGGATCTTGGTTTTCTTCTCCTGCGCGAATGCGCGCGTGCCGCCGACAGCGCCGGCAAGGCCGAGCGCCGCGGTCCCCTGCATCAGATGCCTGCGGTTGATCGTGCCCTGCATCGTCATGTCCTCCCTTTGAAAAGACAGTTCTGTGTCAAATGACGGTGCCGATCGCGATCGGCCGCCGCGTCGACTTGATGTTGACGTTCTCGACTTGCGAATGGCAGAAAAATTGCGGCCAGATTATCTTCATGTCAAGATGATTTCGCAGGCACGAGGAGCGACAAGATGCACGGGGAGCTGCCAATGCGGGCGAGAAAGCAGCTTAAAAACAACAAGAACCGGCCGCGGGAGAACCCGGCGACTGCGGCAAAAGCGACCGACGATGCCGTCGACGCCTTCATGGCCGGTTGGGCGCGGGAGCGGCCGGATCTGAATTTCCGGCATCTGGCGACGCTTGGCCGCATCATCCGCCTTGCCGCGCATCTGCATGAGCGGATGGACAAGTGGCTCGAACCCTACGGAATCAGTTGGGAAATGTTCGATCTGCTGGCGTCGCTGCGCCGCTCCGGCCCCAAGGCCGGCATGCGTCCGACCGATCTTTACCAGGTCTGCATTCTGTCGTCCGGCGCCACCACCAATCGGATCAACCGCGCCGAGAAGCGCAACTATGTCGTGCGGCGCTCCGACCCTGACGACGGCCGGGCGATCCGTATTGCGCTGACCGGCAGCGGGCGGGCGGTGTCCGACCGTGCGCTCATGGCGCATCACGCCCATATGCAGCAGATATCCGACGTGCTGACGCCGAAGGAACAGGAGCAGCTCGCCGGCCTGCTCCGCAAGCTGATGGTTGCCGTCGAGCCGCCGCGCGCCTGAGGCGTCCGAGAGGCCGGGCGGAAACGCGCCCGGCAAATGACGTCAGGACATGCATGCGCGCCTTCGATGCGCCGTCGGCGTGTTTACGCGTGTCTTCAACATCACGTCAGCAGTTTACGCACGTCTTCGGCATAACGTCAGCGCGTGTACGCGCGTCTTCGGCATAACACCAGCGCGTATACGCGCGTCTTCGGCATATTGTGATAGCGGCTTATGACGGCGGCGCGATCCGCCATCCATCGCTCAACAAGCCGTCCTGTCTCGCAAGATGTCCTGCGAAGCAGAGGCCCGAAAGCATCTGCCTGCAAAACGGATGGATGCTGCGATCGCTTATGGCACCTTGCGCACCGCGCCTTCCGAGGCGCTGGTCGCGAATGCCGCATAGGCGCGCAATGCCGTCGAGACATGGCGCTGCCGGGTCTTTGCCGGTCGCCAGGCCTCGGCGCCGCGCGCCTCCATGGTGCTGCGGCGTCGTGCCAGTTCGGCATCGTCGATCGCCAGCCGGATCGAGCGGTTGGGGATGTCGATCTCGATCGTGTCGCCTTCCTCGATCAGCGCGATGGCGCCGCCATTGGCGGCTTCCGGCGAGACATGACCGATCGACAGGCCGGAGGAACCGCCGGAGAAGCGTCCGTCGGTGACCAGCGCGCAGACTTTGCCGAGGCCCTTCGATTTCAGATAGCTGGTCGGATAGAGCATTTCCTGCATGCCGGGGCCGCCGCGCGGTCCTTCGTAGCGGATCAGCACGACGTCGCCGGCAACGATCCGGTTCTTCAGGATCGCCTCGACGGCGTCGTCCTGGCTTTCGAAGATGCGGGCGCGGCCGGTGAAGGTCAGCGCCTCCGGATCGACGCCGGCGGTTTTGACGATGCAGCCGTCGGCGGCGATGTTGCCGTAAAGCACTGCGAGACCGCCGTCCTCGCTGAAGGCGTGGGCGCGATCGCGGATCACGCCGGCGGCACGGTCGGTGTCGAGCGTCGGGTAGCGCCGCTCCTGGCTGAACGGTGTCACCGTCGGCACGCCGCCGGGTGCCGAACGATAGAAGGTGCGGATCGATTCGCTTGCTGTGCGCTGCAGGTCCCAGCGCGCCAGCGCCTCGGCGAGCGTTCCGCTGTGGATGCTGTGGACGCTGGTGTCGAGCAGCCCGGCCCGGTCGAGTTCGCCGAGAATGCCCATGATGCCGCCGGCGCGATGCACGTCCTCGACATGCACATTGGCGACCGATGGCGCAACCTTGCACAGCACCGGCACCTGCCGCGACAGGTTGTCGATGTCGCGCATGGTGAAGTCGATCTGCGCTTCATGCGCTGCCGCCAGCAGATGCAGAACGGTGTTGGTCGAGCCGCCCATGGCGATATCGAGCGTCATCGCATTCCGGAAAGCGGGGACGGTGGCGACGTTGCGCGGCAGCACCGATGCGTCGTCCTGCTGGTAATAGCGCTGCGCCAGATCGACGATCAGATGCCCCGCTTCGACGAACAGCTTGCGGCGGTCGGCGTGGGTGGCGAGCACGGTGCCGTTGCCGGGCAAAGCCAGGCCGAGCGCCTCGGTGAGGCAGTTCATCGAATTGGCGGTGAACATGCCGGAACACGAGCCGCAGGTCGGGCAGGCGGAGCGTTCGATCGCCGCCACTTCCTGATCGCTGACGCTGTCGTCGGCGGCCGCGATCATCGCATCGACGAGATCGACGGCCTTGGTCGTGTCGCCCCATTTGACCTTGCCGGCTTCCATCGGACCGCCGGAGACGAACACCGTCGGGATGTTGAGCCGCAGCGCCGCCATCAGCATGCCGGGGGTGATCTTGTCGCAATTGGAGATGCACACCAGCGCGTCGGCGCAATGCGCATTGACCATGAACTCGACGCTGTCGGCGATCAGTTCGCGCGACGGCAGGCTGTAGAGCATGCCGTCGTGACCCATGGCGATGCCGTCATCGACGGCGATGGTGTTGAACTCCTTTGCGACGCCGCCGGCCGTCTCGATCTCGCGCGCCACCAGTTGCCCGAGGTCCTTCAGGTGGACGTGGCCGGGAACGAATTGCGTGAAGGAATTGGCGATGGCGATGATCGGCTTGCCGAAGTCGGCGTCGGTCATCCCGGTGGCGCGCCACAGGCCGCGGGCCCCCGCCATGTTGCGTCCGTGGGTGGAGGTGCGGGAGCGATAGGCGGGCATGGCGGGATCCATTCAGCAAAGCGAGGGACGAAGAACGGGAAGCAGAGAGCGAAGAGCCTGAAGCCAGGAATAATATAATGTGAGCAGCGTGCGGCGCGCGTTCACGTCACCAGATCGCATGGATGTCGCCGGCATTCAAACGTTCTCGCGAACGTTCGTCGCCGGTTGCCCGCCTGGCGCTTGCCTGCTGCCCGTCTGCGCGGGGTCTGCGTCTTCGACGGCCTTGCGGGCGGTGCGTCGGCGCTGCCGTTCCCGTATGCCGCCTGACGCGCAGCGCGGCCTCGCGTGGCGGCCGGCGACGCCCTGCCGGTTGCGGAGCGCCCGCGATGCTACCCGGTCCGCTTCTGATCGCCGCAAAAGATGTTGATAATCAATATTAATATAAAACGGTATTTTGATACCTAGACGGGGCAGGAAACCGCCCTCGGCCGGTCTTCGGGTGTCTCAAACGTGCCCGGGAGTCTCAGAGATTCGCACATCGTCTAAGCACGAAACATTGAACAGGCATTGCCGCACATAGTACAGAACCCCCGCGACGAGGGAGAGGCCACGGTCCTGCGATCCGGCTCAAGCTCGTTTCGAGTTTTAGACAGAGGCTCCCGCGCGCGGGAGATGAGCCGGGGGTTGCACGCGATGCTTGACGAGAAGCTGGAGCCGATTTTCAACGAGGTGCTCCGTCGGAATCCGGCGGAAGACGAATTCCATCAGGCGGTGCGCGAGGTGCTCGACAGCCTCGGCGCGGTGATCGCCAAGCGGCCGGACTACGCCGACAACGCGCTGATCGAACGCATCTGCGAGCCGGAGCGGCAGATCATCTTCCGCGTGCCGTGGATCGACGACAAGGGCCAGGTGCAGATCAACCGCGGTTTCCGCGTGCAATTCAATTCGGCGCTCGGTCCGTTCAAGGGCGGCCTGCGCTTCCATCCGACGGTTTATCTCGGCACCATCAAGTTTCTCGGCTTCGAACAGACGTTCAAGAATGCGCTGACCGGCATGCCGATCGGCGGCGGCAAGGGAGGCTCCGACTTCGATCCGAAGGGGCGTTCGGAATCGGAAGTGATGCGCTTCTGCCAGTCGTTCATGACCGAGCTTTACCGCCATCTCGGCGAATATACCGACGTGCCGGCCGGCGATATCGGTGTCGGCCAGCGCGAGATCGGCTACATGTTCGGCCAGTACAAGCGCATCGCCAACCGTTACGAATCCGGCGTGCTGACCGGCAAGGGGCTTGCCTGGGGCGGCTCGCAGGTGCGCACCGAGGCGACCGGCTACGGCGCGGTCTACTTCGTCGAGCGGATGCTCAACACGCGCAAGGAAAGCTTCGACGGCAAGAAGGTGATTGTCTCCGGCGCCGGCAATGTCGCGATCTACACGATGGAGAAGGTGCGCGAGCTTGGCGGCACGGTGGTCGCCTGCTCCGATTCCGACGGCTATGTCTGCGACGAGGCCGGCATCGACCTCGATCTGCTGAAGGACATCAAGGAGCGCCGGCGCGGCCGGGTCGCCGATTACGCCGCCAAGCGCGGCAAGAGCGCCAGCTTCGTGCCGCAGGGCCGCATCTGGGACGTGCCGGGCGATATCGCCATGCCGTCGGCGACGCAGAACGAACTGACGGGTCAGGATGCCCGCACGCTGGTGAAGAACGGCGTGAGGGCAGTCGGCGAGGGCGCCAACATGCCGTGCACGCCGGATGCCGTGCATGTCTTCCAGAACGCCGGCATCCTGTTCGGGCCGGGCAAGGCGACCAATGCCGGCGGCGTTGCTACCAGCGCGCTCGAAATGCAGCAGAACGCCTCGCGCGATTCCTGGAGCTTCGAGAAGACCGAGGAAAAGCTGGCGGGCATCATGCGGGGCATTCACGACCGCTGCGCCGAGACGGCGGAGGAATATGGCGCGCCCGGCAATTATGTGCTCGGCGCCAATATCGCCGGCTTCATCCGCGTCGCCGAGGCGATGCGCGCGCTTGGTGTCGTCTGACGATGGCCGTCTGACGCTGTCCCGCGTCGTCTGACGACACAGGGAAGGCGAGGAGGCCGCCGCTCGCGGCCTCCGCCCCGGGGCGTCATGTCCTGTGCGCATCGTCGGTGTGCGGGACGCGCCGCGGCGGCTGACGGGACTTTCGCAGCGCCCGGTTTTCGGGAACAATCGCAGCATGTCCGAACTCACGATGCCGCCGGGCTCCGCACCTCGAACCATCGTCATAGCCGGCGCCGGCCATGGCGGCGTGCATACGGCGGCGGCGCTGCGCCACAATGGCTTCGACGGTCGCATCGTGCTGATCGGCAACGAGGAAGGCCTGCCCTATCAGCGGCCGCCGTTGTCGAAAGCCTATCTGCAAGGCAAGATGCCGCTCGATACGCTGTGGCTGAAGCCGGAATCGTTCTATCGCGACAACCGCATCGAGCTTCTCGGTCATGCACGCGTCGCCGGCATCGCGCCGCGCGAGCGGCGGCTGACGCTCGGCTCCGGCGAGACGCTCGCCTACGACCATCTCGTGCTGGCGCTCGGCGCGCGCAATCGCCTGCTGCCGCTGCCCGGCGCCGATCTCGATGGCGTCGCCTATATCCGCACGCTTGCCGAGACCGATGCGCTGAAACCGCGGCTGGCGGCGGCGCGCGACATCGTCATTATCGGCGCCGGTTTCATCGGCCTGGAGTTCGCGGCGGTTGCCGCCGCGCAAGGCAAGACGGTCACCGTCCTGGAAATGACCGACCGGGTGATGAGCCGCGTCGTCTCGCCGGTGATGTCACAGTATTTCGCCGACTGGCATGCGCAGGGCGGCGCGCGCTTCCGGTTTGCGGCGCGGGCGACGCAGGTGATCGGCGAGGCGGGGCGCGCGGTCGCCGTCACGGCCGCCGACGGGACGCGCATTCCCGCCGACCTCGTGGTCGTCAGCATCGGCGTCGTGCCCAATGTCGAACTGGCCCGCGATGCCGGCCTCGCGGTCGGCGACGGCATCGTCGTCGACGAGATGCTGCGGACCGCCGATCCGGCGATTTCCGCGATCGGCGACTGCGCGTTCTTTCCGAGCCTGCATGGCCGCCGCGCGTTGCGGCTCGAATCGGTGCAGAACGCGCATGACCAGGGCAAGGCGGTAGCCGATCGGCTAACCGGCAAGCTCGCGACGCCGGATGCGCGCTATGCCGCCGTGCCGTGGTTCTGGAGCGATCAGGGCGACCGCAAATTGCAGATCGTCGGCATCGCCAATGGTCACGACCGGACGGTGATCCGTGGCGATGTCGGCACCGGCGCCTTCTCGGTGTTCTGCTATGCGGGCGGCGATCTGCTGGCGATCGAATCGGTCAACCGGCCGGGCGATCACATGTTCGGTCGCCGGGCCATGGCTGCCGGTCTCCAGCCGACGCCGGAGCAGGCCGCCGATCCAACCTTCGATCTGAAAAAGTTCCTGCAGGGCTGATCTGCGACGCAGCCTGTATCAAACTGGGGCAGTGGTGGAGAATAATTAATCTTCGTCGCTTAGCAGGTTTTCTCGATGGTCTGCGTTTAACGATACAGCGCACTCAAGAAGGGACGCCATTATGAAGATTGTTTATGCCATCGCTTCCGCTGCTTTCATGTCGTGGGCTGTTGCGACGCCCGCCGCCGCCGCGCCGGTGACATCGTCTCCGGCCGCGCAGCAGACTGCCAATGTGCAGCTCGTTCCGGTGCAGTACGCACCGCCCGGCCACCGCGGCCCGCCGCCGAGCGCGCGTCGTCCGGCACCGCCGCCGCGCGCGCATCGTTCGCCGCCGCCGCGCTCCCACTACCGGGCCGGCCAGCGCTACCGCAGCGCGCCGCACGGCTGGCACCGTTACAATGCGCGGCCGCGTGACTGGAATCGCCGCGGCTGTGTCATCGTCGGTGCGCTCTGGTTCTGCCCGTAACCGACAGGCTGATGTGATCCGGCGCGGGCCAGTGCGCATCGCGCCGGATCGTCATCACGTTCAACACGAAGAAAGCCCCGGTGCTGCACCGGGGCTTTTTCGTTTTTCGGCGGCGCGACTGCCGATCAGCGCCCGGTCCTGTCGCGCATGATCCGCCGGATCGTTTCGTCGAGTGCCGACAGGAAGGTCGAGCGGTCGCGTGGCGAGAACGGGCGCGGGCCGCCGGTCACGTCGCCGGCAGAACGCAGATCGGCCATCAGGTTGCGCATCGCCAGCGTCATGCCGATCGATTCCTCGGTGAAGGGTTTGCCGTTCGGCGCAATCGCCGCGGCGCCGGCCTTGATGCTGCGATCCGCCAGCGGAATGTCGGCGGTGATGACGATGTCATCGGGCTGGAGATGCGCGACGATCCAGTCGTCGGCTGCGTCCGGTCCGGCGCCGGCGGCAACCCGTTCGATCAGCGGATGCTGCGGCACGCGGATGAAGCCGGCGGCGACGACCGTCACGTTCAGGTTGAAACGCTCCGCCACCCGGTAGACCTCGTCCTTCACCGGGCAGGCGTCGGCGTCGATGTAAATTCGGATCGGAACTGCGCTCATGCGATCCGCATGCACCGGATTGGCGCCGGAATCCAGAGCCTCTCTGCTGATAATAGATGATGGGGGAAGCGGGGCTTCCGGCTGCTGTTGTGCCGTGGAGCCTTCGCGCGGATGAGCGTCTGCCTCGCGTGGCGGCGTTATGGCCTTTTGTCTGTTGCCGTCCGTCAACCACGACCGTGGTTAACGGTTGCCCTGCATCGCGCAGTTTTCCAATATATCCGTCCGGAGCGTTTTCGAGCGAAGCGAATGCCGGTTCGCGGGACGAAAACGCGTCGAATGAAAACCTGGAGCCCTTTCGCTGTTTCGAAGAAACGATGAAAGGCTCCGGTATGGTGCGTGAGGCGCAGGCGATGAAAGCGATCATTGTTGGTGGCGGTATCGGCGGATTGACGACGGCGCTGATGCTGCATGCGCGCGGTCTCGATTGCGAGATCTACGAACAGGCGGATGCGGTCCGCGAACTGGGCGTCGGCATCAACACGTTGCCGCACGCGATCAAGGAACTGGCCGATCTCGGTCTGCTGCCGCGGCTCGATGCCGTCGGCATCCGCACCCACGAATTGTTCTACACCAACCGCAGCGGCCAGGTGATCTGGGAAGAGCCGCGCGGCACCGATGCCGGTTTCGACTATCCGCAGTTCTCCATCCATCGCGGACGGCTGCAGGCGGTGATCTATCAGGCGGTGCGCTCGCGGCTCGGTGAATCGCGCATCCACACCGGCCACCGGCTCGGCGCCTTCGCGCAGGACGAGGCCGGCGTCACCGCGTATTTCTTCGGCCGCGACGGATCGCATCGCGCCACCGCGCATGGCGATGTACTGATCGGCGCCGACGGTATCCATTCGCTGGTGCGCGAGACGCTGTATCCGAATGAGGGCCCGGCGCGCTGGAACGGCTCGATGTTGTGGCGCGGCGCCACCGACTGGCCGAAATTCCTCACCGGCCGTTCGATGGTGATCGCCGGCGGCATGGCCGGCAAGCTCGTCATCTATCCGATCGGCGAAGGCGCGCGCGAGGACCGGCCGCTGACCAACTGGGCGGTGCTGGTGAAGGTCGGCGAGGGCGGCGCGCCGCCGAAAAAGGAAGACTGGTCGCGACTCGGCCGGTTCGAGGATCTGATGCCGCATGTGCAGCGTTTCAGCATTCCCTATGTCGATGCCAGGGCGTTGATCGAGGCAACGCCCGAGTTCTGGGAATATCCGATGTGCGACCGCGACCCGCTGCCGCGCTGGTCGCATGGCCGCATCACGCTGCTCGGCGATGCCGCGCATCCGATGTATCCGGTCGGCTCCAACGGCGCTTCGCAGGCGATCCTCGATGCGCGCTGCCTCGCTGACCGGCTACGCGATGCGGATCACGTCTATCAGGCGCTCTGGGCTTACGAGCAGGAGCGCCTGCCGATGACCGCGCAGATCGTCCGCTCGAACCGCTCAGGCGGGCCGGAAGGCGTCATCGACGCGGTCGAGGCGCGCGCGCCGGATGGCTTCGGCAATATCGACGAGGTGCTGTCGTTCGAGGAGCGCAAGGCGATCGTGCGCGGCTATGCGTCGAAGGCCGGCTTCGCCAAGGAGCAGGTCAACGCGCCGCATCACCCGCCGCCGCACAAGGCGGCGTAGAGATCGGCAGCGTAGATTCCGGCGGCCAGAACCAGCGCGATAAGGCCGCCGCGACAATCGTCCCCGCACATTGCGCCGCGATGAATGCGGAGACGCCGGCCGGCGCGATGCCGGCAAACGTGTCGGACGCGGCGCGCGCCAGCGTCACCGCCGGATTGGCAAATGACGTCGAGGCGGTGAACCAGTAAGCCGCGGTGATGTAGAGGCCCACCGCGGCTGCGGTTGTCGCCGGCGCCCGTGCGGTGCTGCCGTGGATCGTCAGCAGCAATCCGAACGTCGCGACGAATTCGGCCAGCCATTGCCCGATGCCGGTCCGCGCTTTCGTCGAAAGCTGCAGCACCGGCAGATCGAACATGGCGTGTGCCAGCCATACGCCGATCAGCGCGCCGAGAATCTGCACGCCGATATAACCGGCAGCCGTCGGCCATCTCAGCGTTTTGCCGGCGGCTGCGGCGAGCGTCACGCAGGGATTGAAGTGAGCGCCGGATACCGGCCCGAACAGCACGATCAGCACCGTCAGGATCGCGCCGGTCGCGAGTGTGTTGCCGAGCAGGGCGAGCGCCGCATTGCCGCCCGCGAGGCGCTCTCCCATGATGCCGGAGCCGATCACGACCATTAGCAGCAGCATCGTGCCGAGCGCTTCCGCCGTGAGTTGCCGCGCCAGCATCGATGGCCTCACCGGTCCGTTGCCGCTGTTCCCGTCGTGGCTCCTTCGCGCTTGCCGATGGCGCGCAATTCGTTTTGCAGGCTCATGCCTGCCAGTTTTTCAGAGGGCAGCGACACAAGGATCGAAATGCGCTGCAGCAGCAGACGATGCGTTTCGGCGAAGGCCTGCGCGATCTGCGCATCGTTGCCGTGCATGGCGGCAGGGTCCAGAATTCCCCAATGGGCCGTCGTCGGTTTCCCCGGCCACACCGGGCAGGCTTCGCCGGCCGCGTCGTCGCAGACGGTGATGATGAGATCCAGTGTCGGTGCCCCCGGCTGCGCGAATTCGAGCCAGGATTTGGAACGCAGGCCGGACGTGTCGTAGCCAAGCCGCCGCAACAGCGCGATGGTCTGCGGGTGCGGCGCGCCTTTCGGCTTGCTGCCGGCGCTGTGGGCGCGGAAGCGATCCCTGCCGAGCGTGTTGAGGATCGTTTCGGCGATCATCGAACGCGCCGAATTGCCGGTGCAGAGAAACAGCACCTGAAGCGGACGGTCGCTCACTCCTGATCTCCGCGCATCCGTGTTCCAGGCGTCTCTTGTTCAAGTGTTTCCTGTCGGAGCGCCTCGCGTGGCGCCGACTGCCGCGATGCCGCGCCGGGTCTGCGGGCGGGCCGGCAGAGGTCGGGATGGCCGGCGCAGCACTGGTCGGTCAGAAAGCCGAGAAGATCGTTCATCGCATCGAAGCGCGCGGCATAGATCATCGCGCGGCCCTCGCGGCGCACGGTGACGAGCGCGGCATGGCGCAGGCGGTCGAAGTGAAAGGTCAGGGTATTGGGTGCGAGACCAAGTTTGGCCGCGACCTCGCCTGCGGCCAGTCCGCCCGGGCCGGCGCCGACCAGCAGCCGGAAGATTTCGAGGCGGTGGGTTTGCGCCAGCGCGGCGAGAGCGGTGACGGCGTCTACTGTTTCCATATTTCAACGAATATCGAAATATTGAATCAGGATCAAGAGCTGCGTTTGGAGGCTTCGGCGCCAGACCCTCTTTTTGCTCAAGACTTCTTTGCTCAACCCTCCCTTATTCGTGCCCGTCTGCCCAAGCCCTTATTGTTTCAAGCTTTCCTGTCCGATGCCCGCCCTCTGTCTGACCATCTCGGGGCGGGGTTCGCTCACACAGGATGCCCCCGCGGCCGCTCCGCCGTCATGCGCGGACTTGATCCGCGTATCCATCCGCTGCCGAATGTCCCGGGTGGCCGCGGCACGCCGCCATAGCGGATTCTGTTGACTTTATTCCTAAATGATTATAGTCCTATCGGTGTCCTGCTGGTCGGGGGGCGCCATCTAGAGGCGTCTTGATGGCGGAGCAGCCCGGACGGCGCATCGGCAGGTGGCCGGCGCGGCGCACGGGGGCGGGGCCGGAGATGCGGCCCCTGTCGACGCGGCTTTCCGCGACGGCGGCTCGCAGCCCGCCGGACCCGGACCACCCCTGCCAAGGCCACGGGCACTACGACCCCGGCACAGCAGTCAGGTCAGTCCAAGAGCCGCAGCACG
>DATMEV010000054.1:0-88096 GCA_035556795.1 Pseudolabrys sp.
CCGTGCAGCATCGCGCCCTTGAAGCCCATGCCGACGGCGCGTTCGAGCTCGTCGGCGGCGGCCTCGGGCTGCGCGGTCGGCAGTGCGGCGAAGGCGGCGAAGCGGTCCGGGTGGCGGGCAACCACTTCGGCCAGGCGATCGTTCACCCGCGCGACCAGCGGGACGGCGACATCCGCCGGCAGCTTCTGCCCGCCCGGCGCATTATGCGAGAGGATCGCGATATCGACGCCGGCGGCGTCCATCGCCTTGATCCGGGTTTCGCCGAGATCGCCGAGCTTTGCCTCCAGCGGGCCGCCGCGGCCGGCTTCGCCGCCGGATGCATGCGCCGCCAGTTCGGCATCCAGATAATGCTCTTCGATTGCAATGACTGAATAATTTCGCTTGCGCATCGTAACCCGGCAATTTCATGAAAAAGGAGGAACGGGGTGCAACGCTCCCTGTAGCAACGGTGGCAGAGCATGTCACGCCTTTCACCCGCGCAGGCCATCAGGGGCGCTTGCGACAAGCGGACGCGGCGTTACCGAAGCGGGAATTGCAGAGCGGATGCGCGTTGCGCCCGCCGGACGACGGCAGGGGGCGCGAGATAAGCGGCGCAACCCGCCGCCCGGCGATCGAGCCGTTCAAGCCGATCGAAAAAGATACGGCCCGCACTACCGGCCGGTTGCGCGGGCCGCTGCAATATGTCGGCGCGAGGCGCCGATCAGTACATCGCAAAACGATCCGGCGGCGGATACAGGCCGGCCGGCTTGGCTTCCGTCGGGGTTTCGGCGACCGCGGCAGCCGCCGGAGCGACGTCCGCAGCTTGAGCTTGCGCCTGTGCCGCCATCGCTGCGGCCGGCGGCGTCGCCAGCGCATAGGCGTTCAGGCCGCGGCGCTTGGCGTCGTAATAATAGCCGCGCGCATAAAGGCGCACCGCTTGGTCGTGATTTCCGTTGGCGACCTTGTAGGCGCCGGCGAGATAGCGCACCGCATAGGTCATGTTGGTGTCAGCATCGAGCAGGCCCTGCGCCGTGCCGCGGTAGCCGAGCGCGCGCGCCGTACCGAGGCGGATCTGCATGATACCGAAATTGCCCTTCGACACCGCGCGTGGATTGTAACGGCTCTCGCGCATGATCACGCGATGCACCAGCGCCACCGGCACATGGTTGGCGGCCGCGTGCTTGACGACCAGAGGCCGATAGGCGCCGCCGACGGCCGGACCCGGTTCATTGCCATTGGCATCGACGGCAACGCGCTGCTTGTGCGACCGCGCCGAGAGATCGACCGTCGCTGCGTCGGCACCCGGCGCCAATTGCGCGCCGGCAACGACTCTGCCCACGAGGTTGTCCTGCGCCGAAACCGGAATGGCAAAAGCTGGCAGAACCAGCGCGGCAAGGGCAACGGCGGGCGTCAGTCGCATGAGGTCGAGATCCGAGTTGTTGGGGGTATCGCCACAAAAACAGAGCAAATGCGGCAGCGATGTGGCAAATGTGCCCGCCGCGCCGGCGCGCAACGTGGCAGGCCGCTTGCCGCAGCGGCAGTCCGGAAACTCCGCAGTCCGAAAAATGACGGGGTTTCAGGCTCTTATCCCGCATTCCACGGTTCCGTGGCGCGGCGCCGGCTATATGCCTGTTAACGCGAAAAATATGCGTCGCGGAGCAATAAATTTACAAATCCGGGCCGATCATCGGCGCCGAGAGCGCTGCGCGCAGCGCCGCAACGAACAACAGTCGAGCCGTTTCCGAGCCGTTCCTTTCCGAGCAGTTCCGATGAGCAACGAGCCGATCAGCAATCTGCCGACGAACACGACGCCGAACAGCCACACCCGGCCGGGCGGCAACGCGGAAGCCGGCGGCGCCCAACCAGCACCCCGCATCCGCACCTTTCTCAAGGGCGTTGTCTATTACGACAACCGGCGTGTCTCGATCGATTGCACGGTTCGCGACATCTCCGATACCGGTGCGCGCGTGGTCTTCGCCGCGCCGGTGACGGTGCCCGACCATGTCGAACTGTTCATTCCGCAGAAGCAGCGCAGCTTTGCGGCGCGGGTCGAGCGGCGCGAGCCGGTGGAGATCGGCGTCTCGTTCCGCGATCAGCGCAGCGGCGTCCAGCGCCGCGAGAGCGACGCAGAGATCGCCGAGCGCGTCGCGGCACTGGAGCACGAAGTGGCGGCGCTGCGGCGCATCGTCAAGAAACTGCGCGACAAGGTGTTGCCCGCCGACACCAGCGACGGCATCTGAGCGCGCACGGCCACGCCTGTCCTGCCTTGCCCGCGCATGGCCTTCGCCGCAAACCGCTTCCTGCTTTTCCCGATCGTGCTCTATTTCGGAATCGGCCGCGGTCGCCCCGCGTCGTCGATGGCGACGAACGTGAAATTCGCATCCGTCACCTTGTCGCGATGATGGCTGCGAAAGCGCATCGCCCAGGCTTCGATGTGAATCTTCATTGAGGTGCGGCCGATGCTGCGCACCTCGGTATAGACCTCGAGCACGTCGCCGACGCGCATCGGCTGGATGAAAGTCATCGCGTCGATCGACACGGTGACGACACGGCCGCCGGCGCGCTCGACACCGGCGATGCCGCCCGCCTGGTCCATGCGCGACATCACCCAGCCGCCGAAGATATCGCCGTTGGCATTGGTGTCCGCCGGCATGGCAATCACCCGCACCGTCAGCGCGCCCTGCGGCGCCAGCGTCTCCGTCTGCCGATCCTGCGCCGCCTGCCGCGTCATCGCCGCTCTCCTGACCTTGCGCGGAGTTTGCATCCGCCGCCGCGCACCGGCGCAGTCTGCCTGCGTCGGTGCCGTCGAGGCAAATGCACGCTGTCCGCCGATCGCCGACGCCATTGCCATCCCTGCCGGCCCTCGCTGTCGCCGCCATCAGTCTTGCCCGGAGACTTGCCGGAAGACTTGCCCGGAGACTTGCCCGAGTTCGGCAGCCCGCCGCTGCAACATGCGGTAGATCTGCGCCTTGGCCCGCGCGTGCTGAAACGGCGTCAACGGCGGACGCGGGTTGTCGCGCACGCAGCGGATGCCGGCGCCGCGATCCGGCCCGGCGCAGCGCTTCACGCGCTTGCAGATCGGCTCGCGACAGCGCCGCCAGCCCTTCCGCACATCGATCAAACGGCGCAGCAACGCAAGGCGGAAAGCCTCGATGTCCTGCGGCATCGGCACTTCGTCGGGCTTCGTCGCGGACTGAAGCGCCGCCGCCCGTTGCGAGGGCGCACGCGATGCACGGCGCGATGAAGATGATGAAGAGGAAGAAGACAACGAAGACGGCAAACGCGACATGGGTGAATTCTCCTGTGCGAAGCGCTGTGGAAAAATGAATTGGGATGATGCCGGGCAATAGCAGCCCGTCTCCGCCGCAACCCAAAGCCCGAGCCGAAGCCTGAACCGAGGGCCGGCGGAGCGTACCGCTCCGGTGTGCCTCCACCCCGGCGCCCGTGCCGGGGGAGGCGGAGCGCCGCAAGGCGCTTGTCTCGTGGTCCCGCCGCAGCACCGGCGCCCGCTTCGCGCCGCCTCCTGCGGTGGGCCGCACTCCGGAGAGTGCGTCGCCTTGCGGCGCTCCACCCGCGGCGATTTCGGGCGACGGGACCGTGCTTCCGGGACCGGACAGGGACTGGTGTTTCCCCTTGTCCCGCAGGCTTTCGCCCGCGTTCGTCCGGTCCACGTCCAGCCCCGAAGGGCGGCCCCTCGTAGTAGGGGCGGACGGTGACCCGGCGCCTCCCGGGGCCGTGCGTGCGAGGCACGACCGCGGGCGCCGCCGTCCCCGCTCCGCCAACCAGACGCCTCCGGAGGCGCCCCCGGGTTGAGCGGGGATGAATAGGAATATAAGTCTAATGCCCTGTCATGTCAAGCGAGCGGCATGCCGAGGCCGCCATCATCGGCACCGCACGCACAACACCGTCGCGCTTTGCGCATCGAGCGCCATGCGCCGGCTTTTCGCCATGATGGATGGTCCGGGTCGAAGCCGGCCATGGAAGAGCCGCCGATGCCGGCATCACGCCGCCGGCGACCGACACGCAACAGTCATGCGGCCTGGCCCGCCGTGTTGACTCTGCCTCCCCCTTCCCCCACAAGCCGGCATGGCAAAAAAACCTGGCAGCAACGCCAAAGGCGAATTCGTCTTCTTTAATGTCGTCTACGAGGACGGCTCGCAGCGCTCGAACCGGCGCGTCCCGGCGGAGATCGCCGGCACCGGCAACAAGAACCCTGAGGGCGACGAAGCGGCGCGCGGCTTCCTGATCGAGCAGGATCGCGAGATCGCCGAGAAGTCCGGCCGCCCACCGCTGGCAATCAAATCCGTTGCCCGCGCCGGCGCCAAGAAGAAGTAAGACCCTTCCCTCCATCACCCGCTGCTTGTCCGTTCCGCGTGCCAGTATCGTGCGTTCGCCGGCGATGCGCGGCAGTGGCTTGCCGTGACCGGCTCGCGTGACCGGCTTGCGTGTCGCGCGGCTTTCGCGTTTTCTCCGTCCTGAATCAACGCCACGCTGAAAGGACACGCCGATGGCCAAGGGATACTGGGTTTCGTTCTACCGCTCGATCAAGGACCCCGAGGCGATGGCCGCTTACGGCAAGCTTGCCGGCCCGGCGATCGAGGCGGCGGGCGGCAAATTCCTGGCGCGCGGCATGGCGGCGCACACTTATGAAGCCGGGCTGAAGCAGCGCGCCGTGGTGATCGAATTTCCGAGCGTCGAGGCCGCCGTTGCCTGCCACGACAGCGAGGCCTATCAGGCCGCGCTGAAAGCGTTCAACAACGCCGCCGAGCGCGACTTCCGCATCATCGAAGGCACGGCCTGAAGATATGGCCGACGATATGGCCTAAGACATTCCCGGGGCGGCGCCGACGTGGCGCCGCCAACGGGCAGCAACGAAACCCGCCGACGTGGCAAGCCACGCCGCAAGCGCGATCCACACCATGACGCTGGAGAGCGTCGCGAACGGCGCGACACCGGTGGCGTGCGACAGCCGCAGACTCGCCAGCGCATACATGCCGAGCGGAAACACCAGGCTCCAGAACAGCGGCGTATAGGCGAGCGGAAGGCGATGGATGCCGTGCGTCCAGATGCCGAAGGCGATCAGCAGCGGAATCCACCACGTCGCCCACGCCCACATGATCAGCGTCACGCCGTCGACGAACGGCCGCATCGCCGCGAGAAACGGCAGCAGCGGATCGTCGGTGACGATCAGCAGCGCGCCGGCATTGGTGCTGATCGCCGCCGCGCCCATCACCACCCAGAGCAGCGGCGTGAGGTCGTGCGGACGCACCTCGGAAAAGAAGATGCGCTGCGCGAACAGCACGATGAAGATCGCATAGAGCACGACGCCGACGCCCCACAGCATGTGGGAGAACAGCACCACCAGCGGCGCCAGCGCGGCAAAAGACGGCGCGACGACAACGCCGTGAATCGCCACCGCCTCGGTGGCGACGATGGCGATCAGCCAGCCGCCGAAGATGATGTCGGCGCGGCCGGCGGTATTGAAGACGATCAGCGTCGCGAAGCCGAGATAGGTCAGTGTTAGCCACAGCGCCAGCGCGCCGAGCCACATCACCAGCGCCACCGTCGCGAAACCGCGCAGCGCCAGCCCGACGCCGAGCACGTCGGTCGCCGCCACGATGGTGAAAAAGGCGAAGACCAGCTTCGGCTCGGTGAGGTCGCGCCACACCGCACGGGGAAAGCAAACGAGCCGCAGCAGCGTCATCGCCATCAGCACCGCATAGGCGGCGATATTGATCGCCGTCAGCGTATCGGAGATGCCCTGCTGCCCCTCGAAATGCATTGCATTGGCGATGATGCCGGTCGCCATCACCAGCGCGAAATAGCCCGGATAAAGCGCCGCGACACCGCTGCGCCACCGGGGCCGCGAGATCGGCGCGGAGGGGGCTTGCGAGCCTGGCATGACGATATCCCGAAAGCAGCGGTTGATGCGTGGCGGCTCACCGATCTAGCGGCCGAGGCGCAAATGTCAAACGGTCGCAGCAGCGGCGCGCGCCCCGCGCTTATTCTCGCCGCTGTCATTGTTTGGCTATATAGGGCGGCGAGGTTGCATCGCGATGGTCAAGAATCTGCGCCCGATCGCATCGCTGCTGCTCGCGGCGGCGCTGCTGCTCGCCGGAAACGGGGCGCAGTTCACGCTGCTGCCGCTGCGCGGCCAGGCGGAAGGCTTCTCCACGCTGGCGCTCGGCGTGATGGGCTCGGCCTATTATGTCGGCTTCGTCGCCGGCTGCCTGCTCGGCCCTTACGTCATCCTGCGCGTCGGGCATATCCGCGCCTTCACCGCGCTGGTCGCCATCGCCGCCGCGACGACGCTTGCCTATGCGCTGACGCCGGAGCCGGTGTCGTGGAGCGTTCTGCGCCTTGTCACCGGCTTCGCGCTCGCCGGCTTTTATCTGGTGCTGGAAAGCTGGCTCAACGACGGCGCCGCCAACGATACGCGCGGGCTGGTGATGTCGGCCTATGTGACCATCAACTATCTCGCCATCGTCGGCGGGCAGATGCTGATCACGCTCTATCCGGTGGAGCGCGACGGCGCCTTCATGGTGGCGGCGATGCTGGCGGCGCTGGCAATCGTGCCGGTAGCGCTCACCCGCTCGGCACAGCCGGCGCCGATCACGCTGTTCCGCTTCCAGCCGCGCGCGCTGTATGCGGCGGCGCCGGCGGCGCTGGTCGCGAGCTTCGCCATCGGGCTCGCCAACGGCGCGTTCTGGACGCTGGGCCCGGTCTCCGCCGCCGGCAGCGGCCTCGATCACAACGAAGTGGCGGTGTTCATGAGCGTCGCGGTGCTCGCCGGCGCGCTGGTGCAATGGCCGGTCGGCCGCCTCTCCGACCGTATCGACCGGCGCATCGTGCTCATCGCGCTGCTCGCCGGCGCTGCGGCGACCGGCCTCGCGCTATGGCTCTATGCCGCCACCGGCACGCTGATGCTGGCGTTCGGTTTCCTGTTCGGGGCGCTTGCCCTGCCCGGCTATTCGCTCGCCGCCGCGCACGCCTATGACAAGACGCCCGCCGACACCATGGTGGCGATGGCGGCGACGGTGCTGCTCGCCAACGGCCTGGGCTCGGCGATCGGCCCGCTCGCCGCCACCGCGGTGATGACGCCGGCGGGGCCGCGCCGGCTGTTCCTGTTCACCGCGGCGGTGCAGGCGCTGCTCGCAGCCTATCTGTTCTATCGCACGCGCGTACAGGCGCCGCCGACGGTGGTCGACAAGACGAGCTTCGATCTCGCAACCACCGCGCAGGTCGGCGGCGTCGTCACCGCCGAGACACTCGACCCGAGCGACCCTTCGGTCGCAGTGCCGGAGGGGTTTGTGGTGGCGGAGGAAGAGCAGACATAGCGGCGCCGCGGCGGCACGCGAAGGCGGCGACACAGAGGCGGCCCCTATCCTTCGTGGCACGCCTTCGGCGTCCTCGGGATGTAGACGGCAAGCGCGTGGAAGGTCACCTCTCATCGCGGATCGCGAGTCTCAGTAAAGCTCGAAGGATGAGGTTACTGCAGCTCAAAAACCGTCTGCCCCCTTCGGTCAACCCGCCAGTTGCGCACGCAGCCCGGCATAATCGATATTCGCCCAGCGCTCCGCGATCCGGCCGTCGCGCACGCGCCAGAAGGTCATGCCGCGAAATTCCACGCGTCTTCCGGTAGCGGCAACGCCCTGCCAAGGACCGATATGCACACCGCGCCACACCATGCGGGCAGCGACCAGATCGCCTTCCGCAATGATGTCTTCCGCCTGCGCATGCAGGCCGCTGAAGCCGCATGCAGGTCGCGCGAGTGCGCGATCACCTCGTCAGCGCTCATCGCCGCGCCGACGGCGTGGTCGAAGAAGTCGGGCGCAACCTGCGCATGGATTGCCGCCGGATCATGCCCGTTGGTCACCGCATCGTAATGCGCCAGCACCAGCGCCTTGTTGGCTTGCAGATCCGCTGTCGACATCGCGCGCTCCTGTCCGCCTGCCGCCAATGCACCAATGCGCCAATGGTTGACAGCAAAAACGGCGGGCTTGTGGCCCGCCGTTGCGATCCTGTTTCGATGCCTCTCCGCGCGAGGCACGATAATCTCTCAATTGTCGAGGAAGCTCCGCAGCTTCCTTGACCTCGACGGGTGCTTCAGCTTGCGTAGCGCCTTCGCCTCGATCTGACGAATACGCTCGCGGGTCACCGAGAACTGCTGGCCGACTTCCTCCAGCGTGTGGTCGGTGTTCATGCCGATGCCGAAGCGCATGCGCAGCACGCGCTCCTCGCGCGGGGTGAGCGAGGCGAGCACCCGCGTCGTCGTCTCGCGCAGGTTCGACTGGATCGCCGCGTCGATCGGCAGCACGGCGTTCTTGTCCTCGATGAAATCGCCGAGATGCGAGTCTTCCTCGTCTCCTATTGGCGTCTCCAAGGACAATGGCTCCTTGGCGATCTTGAGAACCTTGCGCACCTTCTCCAGCGGCATGCCGAGCTTCTCGGCGAGCTCTTCCGGGGTCGGCTCGCGGCCGATCTCGTTGAGCATCTGCCGCGACGTGCGCACGATCTTGTTGATCGTCTCGATCATGTGCACGGGAATACGGATGGTCCTTGCCTGATCCGCAATGCTGCGGGTGATCGCCTGCCGGATCCACCAGGTGGCGTAGGTCGAGAACTTGTAGCCGCGGCGATATTCGAACTTATCGACCGCCTTCATCAGGCCGATATTGCCTTCCTGGATCAGGTCGAGGAACTGCAGGCCGCGATTGGTGTACTTCTTGGCGATGGAGATGACGAGCCGCAGATTGGCCTCCACCATCTCCTTCTTGGCGACGCGCGCCTCGCGCTCGCCCTTCTGCACGCCGGTGACGATCTTGCGGTATTCGGTGATCTCGACGCCGGTCTCGCCGGCAAGCTGATGGATCTGCGAGCGCAGGTCCTTGATCTTGTCCTTCTCCTTGGCGACGAAGTTCTTCCAGCCCTTGCCGGCGAGCTTCGAGACGCGGTTGAGCCAGCGCGGATCGAGTTCGGAGCCGACATATTGCTTGAGGAAGTCCTCGCGCGCGACGCCGTAGCTCTCGGCGAGCCGCATCAGCCGGCCTTCGCTCGACACCAGCTTCTTGTTGATGTCGTAAAGTTGTTCGACCAGCGTGTCGATGCGCGCCTGGTTGAGGCGCAGCGACTTCACCTCGGCGATGATCTCGTCCTTCAGCTTCTTGTATTTGCGCTCCTGCGCCGGTGACAGCGAGAGGTTCTTCAGCTTGTTCTCGATGTCCTGGTCCTGCAGGCGGCGCAGCCGCTTGTAGCTGTCGGCGATGTTGTCGAACGCCTCCATCACCTTCGGCTTGAGTTCCGCCTCGATGGCGGCGAGCGACATGGAATTCTCCATATCGTCATCGTCGAAATCGCCTTCGCTCTCCCCTTCGCCCTCCGGCTTCTCGCCGTCGGCCTTGAAGGGCGTCGGCTTCGGCGGCGCGGCGGGCGGCGCCTGGGTCTGCACCACCGACAGATGCGGAGCGCCGGCAACCGGCGCCGCGTTCGCCGCGGCGGCCATGCCGCTCTTCGCCTCGGGGCCGGCATAGGTCGCCTCGAGGTCGATGATGTCGCGCAGGAACACCTTGCCCTCGTTGAGTTCCTCGCGCCAGATGATGATCGCCTGGAAGGTCAGCGGGCTTTCGCACAGGCCGGCGATCATCGCCTCGCGGCCGGCCTCGATGCGCTTGGCGATGGCGATCTCGCCCTCGCGCGACAGCAATTCGACCGAGCCCATCTCGCGCAAATACATGCGCACGGGGTCGTCGGTGCGCTCGGAGGGCTCCTTGCGCTCGGTGGTGGCGAGCGACTTCGGCTTCGATTCGACCAGATCGGTGCCGGTCTCCTCGTCGTCCTCGTCCTCGTCCTTCTCCTCGTTCTCGTCCGCCTCCTCGTTCTCGATGACGTTGATGCCCATCTCGTTGAGCATCGCCAGCGTGTCCTCGATCTGCTCGGAGTTGACCTCCTCGGAGGGCATCACGGCGTTGAGCTGTTCGTAGGTGACGTAGCCGCGCTTCTTCGCGCTCTTGATGAATTTCTTGACCGCAGCGTCGTTGAGATCGAGCAGCGGCAACGGAGATTCCGTCGTCTCCGCGGCGTCCTTGTCGGCCGTGTCCTTTTCCTGTTCCTTGACTTTCGCCTTGCTCGCCATTCGTACTCTCTCTTCCCTGACGCTGCTGCCTGACGCCTTTGCGGACACGGTCCCGAACCCGATCCCGGATCTGGCGCTCCGGACATGGCCTGGCCGGCGGCTGGTGCCGGACGACGGAAAGGGCAGCGCAAAGGTGAAGAACCCCGGCCTGCCCCGCGAATCGAACGTTACTGTCGTGGGCCGCGCTTAAGGCCCGATTAACCCTGCCTCACCCTCGGCTCGCGCGGACGCTGCGTCCGCCAGCCGTTCTGTTTGTTGTCACCCGCCGCGGCCCGGCGAGCCGGACGGGGGACAAGCCCCTCACTGCCTTTTCCACCCCTATTATTTATTCCGCCACCCTTATTCCGGCTGCCGCCGAGTCTCAAGTTGAATCCCGGTTCGGAACATCCTGCGCTCCGTGCCGACCGGCTCCCGGCGTCCCCAAGCAGGCGCCTTGCAAGGCGTTGCACGGAACTCTGCGCCGCTTGCTCCCGGTTTCAGGCAGCAAGGCCCGCGACGGGCCGACGACACAGAACGACGGTTCACGGCCTAAAAGGCCCGCGACGAGCGCCCGGACGATGCCCCGAAGCCTTCGATCAGCGCCTCGGTGCCGTCCATGGCGGCCATCCGGGATTTGACGTCCTGCAGCCAGGCGTAGCTGGCGTCGCTGCCGTCCTGTCCCAAGGCCGCCTCGGCGTCTTTCAGCTCCTTAGTTAGGGAATGCCATTGCCGATGCAAGCCGACGAGCTGTTGCCAGGTGATCAGCACATCGGCGGGGGCGGCCTCGGGCCCTGCGCCCCAGACCGAGGTGGTGGTGATCGCCCGGTCGAGCCGGTCCAGCAAATCGGCGAAGCCGCGCCGCAGCAGCGCGGCGCGCAGCGCCTCCGGCTCGGGTTCCGCCGCCGGCGTGCCGCTCGCCACGTCCTGGGCGAAACTGTCGATGATCGCGCCTTTCAGCCGCTCGGCATCGGCGTGGCGAAACGCCAGCGACGACAGTTCCTCGAGATGGTCGTGCAGCAGCCAGGGATGGTTGAGCACCGACTGCACGATCAGCGCCTCGCGGCGCGGGATCGCCGTGCGATGGCCGCGCATCACCGGCGAAGCGGCGAGTTGCTGGCTGATGACGGTATAGGGCGATATCTCGCGCCCGGCATCGCGCCCCGCCAATCGCCGGCCGCCGCCTTGCTGCGCAGCGCGCCGCCAAGCATCCTGACGCCAAGCATCCTGACGCCACGCATCTGCCGCCGCGAACCGTCCGGCGGAACGGCCGGCATAGGCCGACTGCGGACCGACGTGAAGGAAGGCGCGCAACCGCTCGTCGAAATCCTGTTTGTAATATTTGCGGACCGCTTCGTCGCCGATGGCGCGGGTCACTGCGCCGATGCGCGCCTCGAGCGCGGCGCGGCGCTCCGGCGTATCGAAGGCGCCCTGCTCGGTCTCGCGCGACCACAGCATGTCGGCGAGCGGCCTGGCCTGCGCCACAACGTCGGCCAGCGCGTCGCGGCCGCCGGAGCGCAGCAGATCGTCCGGGTCCTGCCCCTGTGGCAACAGCGCAAAGCGCAGGCTCTTGCCGGGCGCAAGCTTCGGCAAAGCGAGGTCGACCGCGCGATAGGCGGCGCGTTTTCCGGCGCCGTCGCCGTCGAAGCAGAGCACCGGTTCGTCGTTCATCTTCCAGATCAGCGCGAGTTGATCCTCGGTCAGCGCGGTGCCGAGCGGCGCCACCGCGCCGGGAAAGCCGGCGATCACCATGGCAATGACGTCGACATAACCTTCGACGACGACGATCGGCGCGCCGTCATGCGCCGCCAGCCGTGCCGCCGCGCCGTTGTAGAGATGGTGCCCCTTGTGAAAGAGCGTCGTCTCCGGCGAGTTGAGATATTTCGCCTTGGCTTCCTTATCGAGCGCCCGGCCGCCGAAGGCGATGATGCGCCCGCGCAGATCGGTGATCGGGAACATCACCCGGTCGCGAAAACGGTCGTAAGGCACGGGAATGTCGTCGCCGTGAATCAGGAGACCGGTCTCGATCATGTCCTCCACCGGCACGCCCTGCCTGCCGAGATGCTCCTTCAGCGCGAAGCGCTCGCCGGTGGCGTAGCCGAGACGGAATTGCAGTTGCGTCGCCGCCGATAGTTCGCGGTCGGCGAGATAGCCGCGCGCCCGCGCGCCGTCGCGGCCGGTCAGCGTCGCCTGGAAATACTGCGCGGCGAGTTCCATCACCTCGTAGAGGGACTTTCGCTTCTTCTCGCGCTCGGCGTCCTCGCGCGATACGCTCGGCAGTGGCAATCCGGCCATCTGCGCCAGCCGCTCCACCGCCTCCGGGAAGGTGACGCCGTCGGTGAGCATCAGAAAATCGAAGATCGAGCCGTTGCGGCCGGAGGAGAAGTCGAACCACGCCTGCTTCTGGTCGTTGACGAAGAACGACGCGGTTTTTTCCTTGTTGAACGGCGACAGGCCTTTGAACTCGCGGCCCGCCCGCGTCAGCTTCACGCGCCGGCCCACCACCTCCGACACCGGCAGGCGGGCTTTCAGCTCTTCAAGGAACTCGGGCGAGAAGCGCATGGTCACTGCACATCATATAGCAGACAGGGATGGTGCGGGCGGCCGTTGTGCCGTTTCGGCGGCGTGAACGATAGGCCGGCCCCGCCAGGCCGATCCCACGGCGGGCGGCAAGGCATCGGAACCATCCGCGTTTGCCGCACTTTCCCCGTTATGCACAGGGGATGAATTGCCCGCGGGCGCACGCCGTGCACTGCCGGATCAAACCCGGCGATGACAATCGCAGATACCGGGCATGACCGGCCGCAGACAGGCACAACGCCTTTTTTTGATTTGGTATCCCGTCAAGTCGAACAGCGACCCGCCTAGTGCCCGAGGTAATCCGGCTTCACCAGCGGCACGCCCTTGTGGCGCAGGATATCGTAGGCGGTGGTGACGTGGAAAAAGAAGTTCGGCAGCGCGAAGGTCAGGAGATAGACCCCGGCGTCGAATTCGATGTTGCGGCTGCGCGTCTTGAGCACCACGGTCTTGCCTTCGCTGGCATTGATGGTGTCGGCGCTGAAGCCGGTGATGAAGGCAAGCGTCTTGTCGATGCGCGCCTTGAGATCGGGAAACGTCTCCTCGACATCGGGATAGCCCGGGATCTCGACACCGGCGAGCCGCGCGGCGCAGCCTTTGGCATTGTCGCTCGCCAGATGGATCTGCGACTTCAGCGGCCGCATATTGGGCGCCAGCCGCGCCTCGATCAGCTCGGCGGGATCGATGCCGTTGTCGCGCGCATAGGCGGCGCCCTTGTCGAGGATATTCGCAAGATGACCGAAGGCGCGCACGAATACCGGAATGGACACGTCATACAGGGTGAAAGGCATGGGACAGACTCGCGGCTGCAATCGATGGGGATGCGATGGATGTAGGCGCAGCGCCGCGCAAAGCCAACCCGCAGAAAAGCTAGCCTCATAAAACCGGATCGCGCCGCCCCGGCTCACGCCGCGCCATACCTTACTGTCGCGCCATGCCTTGCTGTAACGTCAGTCGCCCTGATAGCGCTGTTCGGTCCACGGATCGCCGCGGTCGTGATAGCCGTTCAGCTCCCAGTATCCGGGCTTGTCGCCGGCCATGAATTCGATGCGTTTCACCCACTTGGCGCTCTTCCAGAAATACAGATGCGGAATGACCAGCCGCAGCGGGCCGCCGTGCTCGCGCGTCAACGGCCGGCCCTGCCATGAATGAGCGAGAATCGAATCCTCGGCGGCAAAATCCTCGAACGGCACATTGGTCGCGTAGCCGTCATAGCTGTGGAGCATCACAAAGGTCGCAGCCGGCAGCGGCATCACCGTATCGAGCAGCGTATGGGTGGATATGCCCTCCCACATATTGTCGTAGCGCGACCAGGTGGTGACGCAGTGAATGTCGTTGACGCGCTGCGTCTGCGGCAAGGCGGCAAACGCCGCCCAGTTCCAGTGCGTCGGATTTTCCACCGCGCCATCGACATCGAGGCTCCAGGCCTCGTGCGGGACCAATGGCTGCTCGCCGAGATCGAGCACCGGCCAGTCGGTCACCACATGCTGGCCGGGCGGCAGCCGGTCGGTGTCCGGGCGCGCGACACGGCCGGTGAGAAATTTGCCTTCGCGTGCCCAGCGCTGCTTGGTGCGCGTGAGCTTGGTCGGCGACCTGATGTCGGGATCGTTGTTCATGCCGGCGCTCCGACCAAAACCGGCGCGTTGTGGAAACGCCGCACGGCCACCCATCCTGCAAACACGAAAAACAGCAGTAGCGCCGCTTGCACGATGACGAATGCCGGCTCGTTCGATTGCGTCGGCGCCAGCGCGTTCAGCGCCGGGATTTTCTGGAACGACTGGATGACGCCGACGGCCGTGTTGAGATAAAGCGCAACGAGCGCTGTCACGACATAGATCCAGCGCCACGCGCCCGAAAGCTTGCGGCCGTAGATCGCAAAGACGCAGATCGCCAGCACGATCAGCGAGATCACGCCGATCGCGCGCGGCGGATCGAAGCCGAACGGCGGGATCGGAAAGCCGGTGACGCTGGTGAGGATTGTCGTCGCCAGGAAGAACGCGGTGACGCCGGGCATCGGCAGGCCGTTGCACAAGCCATAGAGCACGACAAAGCCGGCGAGGATCGCGATCAGGCTCAGATAGACATGGATGGTGGTGAATACCGCAAACGACAGGCCCAAAATCATGATACCGCCCTCCAGGCGCGCACCGATGTTCAAGCGGGCTCCAATGCTACGCCGCTGCGGCGGGTGTTTCCACTGCGCGATTGCAGGAAAGGCCGCGGCCGGCATCACGCCGGCTGCGTCTCCAGTTCGTGCAACAGCGAGCGCAGATCGAGCGGTTCGGTGACCATCGCCAGTTCGCCGTTCGCCGTGCGCGGCCACGCCGCCTCCGGACGGTCCCAATATAGTTCGACGCCATTGCCGTCGGGATCGCGCAGATAAAGTGCCTCGCTGACGCCATGATCGCTGGCGCCGTCGAGTTGCACCCCGGCATCGATCAGCCGCTTGAGCGCCGCCGCGAGCGCACGCCGCGTCGGGTAGAGGATGGCGAGATGGAACAGCCCGGTGGTGCCCCGCGCCGGCGGGTGACCGCCCTTGCTCTCCCAGGTGTTGAGGCCGATGTGGTGGTGATAGCCGCCGGCCGACACGAAGGCTGCCTCGCGGCCGTAGCGCTGCATCAACTGGAACCCGAGCACGCCGTTATAGAAGGCGAGCGCACGGTCGAGGTCGGCGACCTTGAGATGCACGTGGCCGATCCGTGTGCCGGGCTCGATCGGATCGGGGTTCTGCGGCTCGTTGCGCAGCGGAACAATCGATGAAGCGGACATGATGACAACTCCTGAATTCAAGATGAGGATCGGTCAGCGGGTCGAACGGCGCAGCGCATGCGCACCGTCGCCAAGCAGGGCCAGCACCACCAACGTCACCGCCCAGAACGCCGGATACTCCCACCCGCCATTGGCATTGGTGAAGAAGAAACCGGCCGGGCCGTGCACCAGCACGATCGCGCCGAGCAGCACCGGAACAAGGGCGATCGCCACCCACCGGGTGAAGACGCCAAGGATCAAGGCGGCACCGCCGGCGATTTCCGCGGCGATGGTCAGATAGGCAAGCGACGGCGGCAACCCAAGGCTGCCGAAGAACGCGGCAGCGCCGGCCGGCGTAAAAACGAAAACCTTCAACGCGGCATGGGCAAGAAACAGCACGCCCAATGCGACGCGCAGCACCAGGGCTGCGTAAGGAGCAGTACGGCTATCGGTCATTTCGGTTCCTCCGAAAACGGGGTGGAAGCAACTGCGGCTGAAATGGCCTCTGGCGTGGCAATTGATAATCCATCATTTCAGGATAATATCTCACACCATTGGTGTGAGATTGGATCACAATGCCATGCTCGACCGCGTCACCGGCATGCAAGTGTTCGTCAGAGTCGCGGCGCTCGGCAGTTTTTCCGCCGCCGGCCGGGCGCTCGGCCTGTCGCAGACCATGGTGACCAAACACATAGCGGCGATCGAGGAACGGCTCGGCGTCACCCTGCTCCGGCGCAGCACCCGGCGGCTGAGCCTGACGGAAGCCGGCCGCCGCTATCTGCAATCGAGCGAGCGCATCCTCGCCGAAATCGAGGAAGCCGATGCCGCGGCGGCCGCCGACCGGGTGGAACCGCGCGGCACGCTGCGCCTCAATGTGCCGCTGGCGTTTGGCGTGCGCGAGATTGCACCGCTATTGCCGCGCTTCGCCGCCCGACATCCGCAACTCACCATCGATCTCGGCCTCACCGACCGGGTCGTCGATTTGCTGGAGGACGACTGGGATATCGCCATCCGCATCGGCCGGATGAGCGATTCCACGCTGGTCGCACGGCGGCTGGCTCCGCTGCGCATGGTGGTCTGCGCTGCCCCGGCCTATCTCGATGCCCGCGGCACACCGGACACCACCGACGACCTGCGGCAGCATAACTGCCTCGGCTATACGCTGAGCACGGTGACCGGGGCGGATCGCTGGCTGTTCGGCAAGGACGGCAAGACCGCCGTGCCTGTCGCGGGTAATCTGCGCGCCAGCAACGGCGACGCGCTGCGGCTGGCCGCGCTTGCCGGCCAGGGACTGATCTATCAGCCAACCTTCCTCGTCGCGGAGGATGTGCGCGCCGGGCGCCTGCGGATCGTCACGCTCGACCAGACGTCCTTTGCCTTTGACGGCGTGTTCGCCGTCTATCCGGCGACACGGCATCCATCGGCAAAGGTCCGCGCCTGCATCGATTTCCTCGTCGAGGCGTTCCGCGGCGAGCCGCCATGGGAACGCGGCCTGCCGCCGGGCTGATTGCCGTACGAGGCCGGTTGGGACTACAAGCCCTGCAAAACCCTCCTCAGAATCCCACCCGGAGTTGCATCATGGACCTGCGCTACATCACCGCCGGACCAAATCCGCCGAAGGACATCCACGCCGTGATCGAGATTCCGCTCGGCGGCGTGCCGGTCAAATACGAAATCGACAAGGTGTCGGGAGCGCTCTATGTCGACCGTTTCCTGCACACCGCGATGTTCTATCCCGGCAATTACGGCTTCATCCCGCAGACGCTGTCCACCGACGGCGATCCGATGGACGTCATGGTTGTCAGCCAGGTGCCGGTGGTGCCCGGCGCGATCATCCGCTGCCGGCCGGTCGGCGCGCTGATCATGCAGGACGAAGCCGGCGGCGACGAGAAGATCCTCGCGGTGCCGGTCGACAAGCTCAATCCGTTCTATACCGACATCCGCGACTATCGCGACCTGCCGCCGATCATGTGCGAGCAGATCGCGCACTTCTTCCAGCACTACAAGGATCTGGAAAAGGGCAAATGGTCGAAGGTCGCCGAATGGCGCGACCCCGCCGATGCTCAGGCGCTGGTGATGGAAGGGATCGAGCGCGCGAAAGAAAAGGCGTAACGCGCCAGCCGGCGAAACGGGCTCGTTGAGAACCTCATCGCTCGAGATGCCCGCGTCGCAGGCTCTTCACCATATATGGCTGCCGCTATCGCGCATCGTGAAAGATGATGCCGATCGTGTGCCGACGGCCCGAGCGCACACGGCTGACTCCGTGGCGCAGATTGACGCGATAGCTGCCGCGCGTGCCGCTCACCGGCCGGTGGTGAACCGCAAACACCACCGCGTCGCCCTGCCGCAGCGGCACGACCTCGGCACGCGACTGCATGCGCGGGCGCTGCTCGGTGATGACGAATTCGCCGCCGGTGAAATCCTCGCCCGGTTGCGACAGCAGCACCGTCACCTGCAACGGGAACACCAGTTCGCCGTATAAATCCTGATGCAGGCAATTGTAGTCGCCGGGCTCGTATTGCAGCAGCAACGGCGTCGGCTTCGTCTGCCCGGCGGCGTGACAGCGTTCGAGAAACGCCGCGTGCTGCGGCGGATAGCGCATCGGCAAGCCCATCCGCTCGCACCATGCATTGGCAACCGGCGCAAGACGCGGATAAAGCGCCGTGCGCAGGCCGGCGATCGCATCCGGCAAGGGATAGGAGAAGTACTTGTACTCCCCCTTGCCGAAGCCGTGACGCGCCATCACCACCCGGCTGCGGAAGCCGCTGTCCTGCGGATAAAGCCCGGCGAGCGCCATGCACTCCTGGGGCGTCAGCAACTGCTCCAGCACCGCCGAGCCGCGCTCGTTCAGATCAGCCGCGACGCGTTCCCAGTCACAGCTGGCGACCCGCGCCACGGAATCGGCCTTGAGATGTTTCGCCGGTGCGTTCATGCCGCCGCCTCGCGCGCCAGCAACGCACGCTTGCGCGCGACGCCCCAGCGATAGCCGGAGAGCGCGCCGTCGCTGCGCACCACGCGATGGCACGGAACAGCCACCGCGATGGCATTGGCGGCGCAGGCCCGCGCCACTGCACGCGCGCCGCCGGGCATGCCGATACGGCGCGCCAGATCGGCATAGCTGACCGTCCGACCGGGCGGGATCCGGCGCAACTGCCGCCAGACACGCTGCTGGAAAGCGGTACCGCCGAAATCGAGCGCCATCGTCCACTCGGCATCGGGCGTATCGAGACAGGCGAACACCGGCCGCATTGCCTGCGCGAAGGCGGCGTCGCCAGAGATCGGTTCGGCATCGGGAAAGCGGTGTGCCAGATCGCGGCGCAACCGATCGGCATCATCGCCGAGCAGGATACAGCAAATGCCCTTGTCGCTGGCCGCCACCAGCGCGGTACCTAGGCTGCAACGGCGGATGGCAAAGCGGATCGGCGTGCGGTCCGCAACGCGATGAGACGGTCGTGTCATGACGGCCTCCTGACCATGTTGTGTTTCGACGGGGAATCGTTTCGTCATGGTCGCAAGATGGCGCCGCATGCCGCCCGCCGACACCCGATTTCTGCCTCGCCCGGCGCGACTGGCCGCTACAGCGGCAGCGCGATGCGGCAGATCAACCCCTCCGCCGTAAAGCTGCGTTCGACCTTGCAGTCGTCGATGCCGCGTTCGAGCAGCAGCGAGCCGAAACCCTTGTGCGTCGGCGCCGTCACCGGCGGCCCGCCGCTCTCGCGCCAGATGACGGAGAGCAAGTCGCGGCCTTCGCCATTGGCGGCAACGCTCCAGTCGAGTTCGACAATGCCGGACATCCCCGACAGCGCGCCGAACTTCACCGCATTGGTCGCGAGTTCATGGATCACCAGTGCGAAGGCGACGACATCGCGCGGCGGCAATGCAGTGCGCGGACCGCTGAGTCTGAGCCGCGTGTCTGCCGCTCCCTGCGTCAGCAATTCCTGCCGCACCAGGCTTTCGAGATCGGCGCCGTCCCATTCGCTGGTCAGCAGCGACCGATTGGCCGCCGCCATCGCGGCGATGCGCGCGTTCACGGCGGTGACGAACAAGGCCGGATCACCGGTCGTCCGCGCTGTCTGATTAATGATCGCCTGCACCACGGCGAGCATGTTGTTGATGCGGTGCGCCAGCTCGCGCACCGACATCGTCGGCTGCGCATTGGCGTGGCGGCTGTCGGAAGATTTGACGGGAGAACCACTCATCGCGTCGTCCTCCCCCTGATATCGCCTCTGACGTCGTCCCTGCTGCCTGCCGATCGTGTCGTAAAGACGGCCGCGCCGCAATCGGGGTTGTCACTGCCGCGTTCGCGCGCGCAGCGGCGGGGCCGATCAACCGGAGAGCGCCGCCTTCACCAGTCCGCTCGCCTTACCGAAATCCATCTGCCCGGCATATTTGGCTTTCAGCGCACCAATGACCTTGCCCATGTCCTTCATGCCGGCAGCGCCGATATCCTTGATCGCGGCCTCGATGGCCGCCTGCATCTCCGCGTCCGACATCTGCCTGGGCAGATAGGCGGCGATCACCGCAATCTCCTCGCCCTCCTGCGCGGCCAGTTCGGGACGGCCGCCCTTCTCGTACATCTCTTTCGATTCCTGGCGCTGCTTGATCATCTTCTGCAGCACGGCGAGCACGTCGGCATCGGTCAGCGGCGGCTTGCCGGTGCCGCGCGCCTCGATATCGGCATTTTTCAGCGCTGCATTGACCAGCCGCAGCGTCGAGACGGTGCGCTCGTTCTTCGCCTTCATCGCGTCTTTCAGGGCGTTGTTGATGTCGTCACGCAGCACGGCTCACCTCGTTGCAGGGCATGTCTCATTCGACCGCGTAGCACAGGCCGCGTCTCATGACGCGGCGGCGCGCGGCCCCCAAAGGATGATCGACGCGCCGAACAGGCAGACTGCGGCGCCGACCAGATCCCAGCGGTCTGGCCTTACGCCCTCGACGAGCCAAAGCCAAGCCAGCGATGCGACGATATAGATGCCGCCATAGGTGGCGAAAGCGCGGCCGGCCGCCGGCGCCTCGACCAATGTCAGCAGAAAGGCGAAGACCAGCAGCGAGGCGACGCCCGGGATCAACCACAGGCCGGATTTGCCGAGTCGCAGCCAGGCCCAGAAGGCGAAACAACCGCCGATCTCGGCGATGGCCGCGCCGATGAAGGCTGCCAGAGAGGTCATCCGTCCACCCGCTTCAACATCGTTCTGTTGGGGGTGATACGAATGCCCCCTTGCCTCCGGCCGCATTATACGCAAGTAAGAGCCCATGTCCCCGAAGTCCTCCGACACCACGCCGCAAACGCCGGCCCCTTCCGGCTGGGACGAGCCCAAAACCACCGCCGTGCTGGTCATGGCGGACGGAACCGTCCTTGAAGGTCAGGGCCTGGGCGCCGTCGGCCATGCGGTCGGCGAAGTCTGTTTCAACACCGCGATGAGCGGCTACCAGGAAATTCTCACCGACCCCTCCTATGCCGGCGAGATCATCACCTTCACATTTCCGCATATCGGCAATGTCGGCACCAACGAAGACGACATCGAGACGCTGAACCTCGCTGCCAATACCGGCGCGCGCGGGGTCATCCTGCAGACGACGATCACCGAGCCGTCCAACTACCGCTCGACGCTCGATCTCGACACCTGGCTCAAGCGCCGCAACATCGTCGGCATGTCCGGTGTCGATACGCGAGCGCTGACGGCGCTGATTCGGGAAAACGGCATGCCAAACGCGGTCATCGCCCACGATCCGAACGGCGTCTTCGACCTCGATGCGCTGAAGAAGGAAGCGCGCGAATGGCCGGGCCTTGTCGGCATGGATCTGGTGCCGATGGTGACGAGCGGCCAGCGCTTCACCTGGGACGAGATCCCGTGGGAATGGGGCAAGGGCTACGGCCGGCAAACCGATCCTGAATTCCATGTCGTTGCCGTCGATTACGGCATCAAGCGCAACATTCTTCGCCTGCTCGCCGGCAGCGGCTGCAAGGTGACGGTGGTACCGGCCACGACCTCGGCCGAGGACATCCTGGCGCTCGACCCCGACGGCATCTTTCTGTCGAACGGCCCCGGCGATCCGGCGGCCACCGGCGAATATGCGGTGCCGGCGATCCGCAAGCTCATCGATTCCGGCAAGCCGACCTTCGGCATCTGCCTCGGACACCAGATGCTCGGCATCGCGCTCGGCGGCAAGACGATGAAGATGCATCAGGGCCACCACGGCGCCAATCATCCGGTCAAGGATCTGGCGACCGGCGAGGTCGAGATCACCTCGATGAATCACGGCTTTGCGGTGGACAAGGAGACGCTGCCGAAGAACGTCGTGCAGACACATGTCTCGCTGTTCGACGGCTCGAACTGCGGCCTGGCCTTACAGGACAAGCCGGTGTTCTCGGTACAGTATCACCCGGAAGCCTCGCCCGGCCCGCGCGACAGTCATTATCTGTTCGACCGCTTCGTCGAGATGATGCGTCAGGCAAAAGCGAGCGGAAAATCTTCGGCAAGCGGCAAGCCTTCGGCGAGCAGCAAGTCTTCCGCGAGCTCCGTCGCATAGCCTCGCAGCGAGGTCGCCGAATGTTCGACCGCGCGCTCCAACTCACTGCCGATGCATTCCGCATGTCGCCTGCCGTTTGGGAGCGGCATGCCAGTCCGTGGAGCGTGTGGACGCGCTTTGCGACCTTTCCATTCATGCTCACGGCACTCTGGAGCGTCCACTGGATCGGGTGGTGGGCATCGCTGCCGATCGGCGCGCTGATCGGCTGGCTGGCGCTCAATCCGCGGCTGTTCCCCCCGCCGGATCACACGACAAGCTGGGCCGCGCGCGGCGTGATGGGCGAGCGTGTCTATCTCGCACGCCACGATATCCCGGTTCCCGCCCACCATGTTCGCGCCGCCCGCGTGCTCGGCGGCATGGCGACGGCGGGCGCCATGGCAATGTTCGGCGGCCTTGCGTTGCACGAACCAAACACGTTCATCGGCGGCGCGATGATGACAATCCTGAGCAAAGCGTGGTTTGTCGACCGCATGGCGTGGCTGTTCGACGACATGAGCCGGCGTGAGCCGCGCTATGCGGCATGGTTACGATGACATGACTCCGGTGAGTTGGCGGCAATGACGTCCGACTGGGTGAAATTCTACGATTTCCGCCACTCGATCATCTATGTGAACGAGCGGCATCGCGACGTGCATTACGCACGGATCGCGCACGACATCGCGCCCTATATCCCCTCACCGCAGGCGCGGGTGCTCGATTACGGCTCGGGCGAGGCCCTGCACGCCGACGAGCTTGCGGCGCGCTGCGCCGCGCTGACGCTGGCGGAGGCTGCCCCGAACGTGCGCGCCATCCTCAGTCAGCGTTTTGCCGGCAACGACCATATCGCCGTGCTGACGCCGGACGAGGTAGCGGCGCTGCCGGCCGAGACCTTCGACCTCATCGTCATGCATTCGGTCGCCCAATATCTCACCGTCGCGGAGCTCGATGGCCTGCTGGCGAGCTTCCGCCGGCTACTGAAGTCCGATGGCCGCTTCGTCCTCGGCGACGTCGTGCCGCCGCGCTTTGCCTCGGTGTCGGCGGCGCTGGCGCTGCTGCGCTTCGCGGCAGCCAATGGCTTCTTCGGCGCGGCCGTCCTTGGCCTGCTGCGCATCGTGGTTTCCGACTACTTAACGCTGAGCCGCAAGGCCGGTCTCTCGCACTACACGCAAGAACAGATCAGCGAACGGCTGCGGGGGGCCGGGTTCTCTCCGCGGCGCGCCGACGCCAATATCGGCCATAATCAGGCGCGGATGAGTTTCGTCTGCCGTCCCGCATAGCGGTACGCATTTTGGACGGTACGCTTTTTTTCGGAAAATCCGCCCCGATCGGCTGGGGACAACCTGTCGGTAATAAGTATCCGGATACGGTTTGCGCGGCCCGGTGGCGGAGTGTTTACGCAAAGGCCGTGCATGGTTCTTCACCCTGGTTCAATTCCAGGCCGGGCCTCCAGTTTCAGACCGATGCCGGGACGGGTGCGCCGCATCCGCCCGGGGATGGCAAAATGGATAATGCAAAACCGGCCGGCGACTTGACAGTTGCGGTGATTTGCTGCTCCGCAACCCTTCCCCGCCCTTCGAATCTGGTCTAAGACGCCTGCGCGCGCGGGGGCCACCCCAGCGCTCGGCCGGGGTCGCGCAACAGGCGCGATTTTTTTGTGTCCGGTTTTATCCTGCCGCGGCGCCCAGGCGCCGGCGGCGGCCCAAGGGCCTTGCATCTCAAGGCTCTGAGTTCGGACACAGAAACGGTCACTGATCCCGGAACCCGGAACGGCATTCCGCCGTCCCGGACCGACAGAACAACAAGGTGCAGGCACCGGCATGCCGAAACGGACAGACCTCTCCACGATCCTGATTATCGGCGCCGGCCCTATCGTCATCGGCCAGGCCTGCGAATTCGACTACTCGGGCACCCAGGCCTGCAAAGCGCTCAGGGAAGAGGGCTACCGCGTCGTTCTGGTCAATTCCAATCCGGCGACGATCATGACCGATCCCGACCTCGCCGACGCCACTTATATCGAACCGATCACCCCGGAAATCGTCGCCAAGATCATCGAGAAGGAGCGCCACGTCGTTCCCGGCGGCTTCGCGCTGCTGCCGACCATGGGCGGGCAGACCGCGCTCAACTGCGCGCTGTCGCTCAAGAAGATGGGCGTGCTGGACCAGTTCGACGTCACCATGATCGGCGCCACCGCCGAGGCGATCGACAAGGCGGAAGACCGCGAACTGTTCCGCGAGGCGATGATCAAGATTGGCCTGGAAACGCCGCGCTCGCACCACGTCAAATCGCTCGCCGACGCACTGAAGGCGCTCGACGATATCGGCCTGCCGGCAATCATCCGACCGTCCTTCACGCTCGGCGGCACCGGCGGCGGCATCGCCTACAACCGGCAGGAATTCATCGACATCGTCGAAGGCGGCATCGACGCTTCGCCGACCAGTGAAGTGCTGATCGAGGAAAGCGTCCTCGGCTGGAAAGAATTCGAGATGGAGGTCGTTCGCGACAAGAACGACAACTGCATCATCGTCTGCTCGATCGAGAACGTCGACCCGATGGGCGTGCATACCGGCGATTCGATCACCATCGCGCCGGCGCTCACCTTGACCGACAAGGAATATCAGGTGATGCGGCACGCCTCGCTGGCGGTGCTGCGCGAGATCGGCGTCGAGACCGGCGGCTCCAACGTGCAGTTCGCGGTCAATCCGCAGGACGGACGGATGATCGTCATCGAGATGAATCCGCGAGTCTCACGGTCCTCTGCCCTCGCATCGAAGGCGACCGGCTTCCCGATCGCCAAGGTCGCCGCCAAGCTCGCCGTCGGCTATACCCTCGACGAGATCGCCAACGACATTACCGGCGGCGCAACGCCGGCCTCGTTCGAGCCGACGATCGACTATGTCGTCACCAAGATCCCGCGCTTCGCCTTCGAGAAATTCCCCGGCGCCTCGAATGTGCTGACCACCTCGATGAAGTCGGTCGGCGAAGCGATGGCGATCGGCCGGACGTTTCAGGAAAGCCTGCAGAAGGCGCTGCGCTCGCTGGAAACCGGCCTCACCGGTCTCGACGAGATCGCCATCGACGGCTTCGACGAAACCAAGGACGTCGACGATCACGAGAACCGCAACGCCATCCGTGCCGCGCTCGGCATCCCGACCCCGGACCGGCTGCTGAAACTGGCGCAAGCCATGCGGCTCGGCGCCTCCGACGAACTGATCTTCAATGCCTGTCGCATCGACCCGTGGTTCCTGTCGCAGATCCGCGGCCTGATCGACACCGAGACCAGGGTGCGCGAACGCGGCCTGCCGAAGACGCCGGGCGCGTTCCGAGCGCTGAAGACGCAGGGCTTCTCCGACGCGCGCCTCGCCTCGCTCGCCGGCACCACCGCCGAGGCGGTGACGCGGGCGCGCCGCGCGCTCGATGTTCGGCCGGTATTCAAGCGCATCGATACCTGCGCCGCAGAATTCGCTTCGCCAACCGCCTACATGTATTCCACCTATGAGCGTCCGTTCGCCGGCACGGCGGTCGCAGACGAGGCTCGCCCCTCCGACCGCAAGAAGGTGGTCATCCTCGGCGGCGGGCCCAACCGTATCGGCCAGGGCATCGAATTCGATTACTGCTGCTGCCACGCCTGCTTCGCGCTGAAGGATGCGGGCTACGAGACCATCATGGTCAACTGCAATCCGGAAACGGTGTCGACCGACTACGACACCTCGGATCGCCTGTATTTCGAACCGCTGACGCCCGAAGACGTGATCGAGATCATCGACACCGAGCGCAGCCGCGGCACGCTGCACGGCGTCATCGTGCAGTTCGGCGGCCAGACGCCGCTGAAACTCGCCACCCATCTGGAGAAGGCGAACATCCCGATCCTCGGCACCTCGCCCGATGCGATCGACCTTGCCGAGGACCGCGACCGCTTCAAATCGCTGCTCGACCAGCTTGGCCTGCGCCAGCCGCAAAACGGCATCGCCGCCTCGGTCGCCGAAGCGCGCGAAATGGTCGAACGGATGGGTTATCCGGTCGTGGTGCGCCCCTCCTATGTGCTTGGCGGCCGCGGCATGGCGATCGTGCGCGATGCGACGCAGCTCGACCGCTACCTGGCGCGGCTCACCAGCGACCTCAACCGGCCCTCCGAACTTGCGGTGTCGAAGAAGAGCCCGCTGCTCCTCGACCGCTATCTCACCGACGCCATTGAGGTGGACGTCGACTGCATCGCCGACGGCAAGGACACCTTTATCGCCGGCATCATGGAGCACATCGAGGAAGCCGGCATTCACTCCGGCGACAGCGCCTGTGCGCTGCCGCCGTTTTCGCTCGACCGCAACATCATCCAGGAACTGGGACGCCAAACCCGCGAACTGGCTCTGGCGCTGAAGGTCGGCGGCCTGATGAACGTGCAATACGCGATCAAGGACGGCGACATCTATGTGCTCGAAGTCAATCCGCGCGCTTCGCGCACGGTGCCTTTCGTCGCCAAGGTGATCGGCCTGCCGGTCGCCAAGATCGCCGCCCGCATCATGGCCGGTGAAAGCCTGGCAAGTTTCGGCCTGCAGCCGCCGAGCTTCGCCCACAAGGCGGTGAAGGAGGCGGTATTCCCGTTCAACCGCTTCCCCGGCGTCGACACGCTGCTGGGTCCGGAGATGAAATCGACCGGCGAGGTGATGGGGCTCGACCGCGAGCACCATGTCGCGTTCGTCAAGAGCCAGTTGGGCGGCGGCTCGCGACTGCCGAAAGACGGAACGGTGTTCGTCTCGGTGCGCGACGCCGACAAGGCGCGGATCCTCGATTCGGTGAAGCTTCTGTCCGGACTTGGTTTCCGGATTATCGCCACCTCCGGAACCCAGCGGTTCCTGGCGGAACATGGCGTCGAGACGATCCGCGTCAACAAGGCTGCGGAAGGCCGCCCGTCGATCGTCGACGCGATCAAAAACGGCGAGGTTCAGCTCGTTTTCAACACCACCGAGGGGGCAACGGCGCTCTCCGACAGCCGGTCCCTGCGCCAGGCCGCCCTCTTGCATAAAGTCCCGTACTACACCACTCTTTCGGGAGCCGTTGCGGCAGCGCAGGGCATCAAGGCCTATCTCGGGGGCGACCTCGAGGTGCATGCGCTGCAAAGCTATTTTGACGGCCGGGCCTGACAGCCCGCGCGACGGCCATCGTTCGGCAAAGTTCCAGTCGCCCTTACGGCATCGCCAGAGCCGTCCGGCTCACGACTGGATTTTTTGCTGATATACTGCCCGCTCCAGACTCCGGTCAGCGTCGCGCTGCCGGAGTCGAATTGCGAGAGGGCGTCGGTACCAATCCGCCGGCCGGAGCCGCGCGGAAATGACGTAAACGTCGGAGGCACGAGGCGACGATGGAGAAGATTCCGATGACGGCTGCTGGTTACAGCCTGCTCGAGGCCGAGCTGCGGCAATGCCAGCAGATCGACCGGCCGCGGATCATTCAGCAGATCAGCGAAGCGCGCTCGCATGGCGACCTGTCCGAAAACGCGGAATATCACGCCGCCAAGGAAGCGCAGTCGCATAACGAAGGCCGCATCGCCGAGCTTGAGGACAAGCTGGCGCGCGCCGACGTAATCGACGTGTCAAAGCTGTCCGGCGACACCGTGAAGTTCGGTGCGACCGTGACGCTGATCGACGAGGACACCGAGGAAAAACGGGTGTGGCAGATCGTCGGCGAGCCGGAAGCCGACGCCAAATCGGGCAAGATCTCGATCACCTCGCCATTGGCGCGTGCGCTCATCGGCAAGAGCAAAGGCGCGACCGTGGAAGTCGTCGCCCCCGGCGGCGCCAAGGCCTACGAGATCAAGAAGATCGACTGGCGCTGAGCGCCACTATCCGTCATCGACGTCGCGCCGGCCGGGCTCGCCCCGGCCGTCTCTTTATGACGCCTGCATGCGATAGCCGCATCGTCAGTGCGGGGTGGCAGCCGATATGCGGCGCAGATAGACGGCAATCGCCAGCCCCATGACCGCGGCCACAGCCGCAATCAGGAAGACGCTGCCATAACCCGTCCGGTCGGCGATCAGCCCGGCCACCGGACCCGTCAGGCCGTACGCCACGTCCTGGAATGCGGCGTAGCCCCCCAGCGCCGTCCCGCGCAGGTGCGGCGGGACGAGATAGACGACCTCCCGTCACATTGCCGGAAACACCATCGAGCAGCCGAGCCCCGTCAGGAACGCGCCGGCGAGCGCGAAATACGGATCGGGCGCAGCCCAGATCAGCAATTGGCCAACGGCCTCGACCGCGAGCGAGCCGATCGCCACCGGCAGACCGCCGATAAGATCCGGCAGGCGGCCAAGCAGAAAGCGGACAAGCACAAAGCCGGCGCCGAAGGCGGTCAGGCCGAGCCCGGCATAACTCCAGTGCCGGTCGAGAAAATAGAGCACGAAGAAGGCGCCGATCGACGCAAAGCCGATCCCCTGAAGACAGACGACGATTCCGTGCCACCAGATGCGGCCGATCACGCTGCGCAGCGACGGACGCGCAACGTCCGGATGCGCGGCAACACCGGCCATCCGCCAGACCATCAACAGCCCGATGCAAGGCAGAAGCCCGCTGATCGCCATCGCTCCGGTGAAGCCGACGCGATCGAGCAGCAACACGCCGACCGGTCCGCCGATGGCGAGCGCGCCATACATGGCGGCGCCGATCAGGGCCAGGACCCGCGACGCGCCGGACGGGCCAACGAGACCGACGCCCCAGGCGATGACGCCGACGCCGGCAAGACTCTCGCCGAGGCCGAGCAACAACCGGCCGATGAGCAGCACCACAAAGGCGGTCATTGGAGCATGCGTGAGCAGCCCCGCAACGGCCGACAGAAAGGCTCCCGCCGCATAGAAGCCGAGGCCGCGCGCCACGGCGAGCCTGGCCCCGCGCTTGTCCGAGAGCGTGCCGGCGTATCCGCGCGTCACCACGGTGGCGAAGAAGGCGATGCCGACACCGAGTCCCGCCCACACATTGCTGAAGCCAAGTTCGCCGGTCACATAAACCGGCACGATCGGCAGCGGGATGGCCACGCAGAGATAAGAGATGAACAGAACCGCCGCCAGCAGCAGAAACCGGCTCCGCGCCGGATCGCGTGTCGATGAGATCGCCAAGGTATGCTCCGGGCTGTTCCTCGATCGACGGAGGGCGCAAAAAAACGCACCCCGACCGATGAGGGTCGTTGAGTGCGTTGGCTGACGTAAAACGCTTACGGTCGATAAGACGGCCCCTCTTACGAGCCGTCACGGAACGTGTCAACTCCGTCGCCGCATGGCCTGCTCAGCAACAATCGGTACAGCGGCAGCGTCATCGAGGCGCGACGGAATCCTCGTCGACGCTTATCCCTTGATGAAGAACACCACCGTGAGTGCCGCGCCGACGATCACCACCACCGCGCGGATCACTGCATCGGGAAAGCGGCGGGCGACGGCGACGCCGTAATAGCCGCCGATGATCGAGAAGACGGCGGTGAGCAACGCCTGCGGCCAGTGCACCAGCCCGTTGGCGATCAGCAACACTACGGCAACCATCTGCGCCAGCACGCATGCGATGTTCTTGATCGCATTGGCGCGATGGAAGTCGCCGGTATACAGCAATGCCAGCGCCGCCAGCCACATGATCCCCTGCCCGGCGCCGAAGAAGCCGCCATAGATGGCGACCAGTGCGCCGAACAGATAACCGGCAACGGTGATCGTACCGCCGCCGCCGCTGCCCATCACCAGCCGTTCGGCGAGCGGCCGGATGTGGTTGCTGAACGCGAAGGTGACGGTAGCGAAACCGATCAGCCACGGCACCAGCGGACGGAAGCCGTGATCGCCGATCGCTACCAGCAGCCAGCCGCCGACAAGGCCGCCAGCGATGCCGAGCAGCGCATAGGGCAGAATCTCGCGCAGACGGTCACGCGTCTCACGCCAATAAGCGGCCGCGGTGGCAAGGCTGCCCGGAATGAGGCCGATCGCCGAACTCGCATTGGCGTCGAGCGTCGGCATGCCGAACGCCACCATCACCGGAAAGACGAAAAACGTGCCGCCGCCGGCGACCGCGTTGGCGACGCCGGCGGCAAGTCCGGTGATCGCGAGCAAAACGATTTCAGTGAGAGGCACAGGCAGTCCAACCGATGGAGGGGATCAGGAAGGCGAAGGAAACAACAGCGGCACGCGACAGCAAAGGGCCGCCGTCAGGCCGGCGACTCGAAGGGCACCATTGCGGCGTCCTTGCTGTTGCGCAGCGCCAGCGCCGTCTTGACGTTGCGCACATGCGGCTCCGCCGTCAACCGCGTGACGAAATCCTGGAAGGTCTTCAGGTCCGGCGCCACGCATTTGAGCACGAAGTCGATCTCGCCCGACATCATCCAGCAGCCGCGCACCAGCGGCTCCTTGCGGACGAAGGCTTCAAAAGATTTCAAGTCGGTGTCGGCCTGGCTGGCCAGATGCACCATGGCGAATACCGTGACCTCGTAGCCGAGCATCTTCTGGTCGAGCAGCGCGCGATAGCCCTTGATGTAGCCAGCCTCCTCCAGCGCGCGGACCCGGCGCAAGCATGGCGGAGCGGAAATGCCGACGCGCCGCGCCAGTTCGACATTGGTGATGCGGCCATTGTCCTGCAGTTCGCGCAGGATGTTGCGGTCGATGGCATCGAGGCTCTCTGGCACGGCATGTCCTCATTCTGGCGCCGGTAACGCAAATAACAGGCCGCTGCTGGCTTCGGCGGTGCACCCGCCCCTCCTCGGCTCGCCCGGCCCCATGACGCGCGCCGACACGATTCGGATCGGCGGCAACGCGATAACCTGGATAGCGCGACAGAATCTTTCGCGAAACAATATTGCGCAACCCATAGCGCGCTATCCCGGAAAAGCACAGCCATAAGGGTGGTACCGCACAACCGGGGTTGCGCTGCTTGCATAGCTCGCTGGAACCCCTATGTTGTCCCGGCAAACTGCCGCGAGCGACCAGTCCGATGCCCGCAGGGGGCACGGTGGCGGGCGGCTGGGCAAGCCAGGGCAAGTGCAAGATGACAACTCAAGCCGCAAACGCGCAGACGGCGAAACCGCAGCATGTCAAAGTCGCCATCATCGGGTCGGGACCGGCCGGATACACCGCAGCGATCTATGCGGCACGCGCAATGCTTGAGCCGGTGCTGATTCAAGGCATGCAGCCGGGCGGTCAGCTCACAATCACCACTGACGTCGAAAACTATCCGGGCTTTGCCGATGTCATCCAGGGCCCGTGGCTGATGGAGCAGATGCAGAAGCAGGCCGAACATGTCGGCGCACGCATGCTCTATGACCACGTCAACAAGGTCGAGCTCGACCAGCGGCCATTCAAGCTGCATCTGGATTCCGGCGATCTCTATCTCGCCGACGCACTGATTGTCGCCACCGGCGCGCAGGCACGCTGGCTGGATCTTCCCTCCGAGCAGAAGTTCAAGGGCTACGGTGTCTCCGCTTGCGCCACCTGCGACGGCTTCTTCTACAAGAACAAGGAAGTGATCGTTATCGGCGGCGGCAACACCGCGGTCGAGGAAGCGCTATTTCTCACCAACTTCGCCAGCAAGGTGACGGTGGTGCACCGGCGCGACCATTTCCGCGCCGAGAAGATCCTGCAGGATCGGCTGTTCAAGAATCCGAAGATCGAGGTGGTGTGGGACACGGCGCTCGACGACGTGATCGGCGACGAGGAGCCGTTGAAGGTACGCAAGGCCCGGCTGAAGAACATCAAGACCGGAGCCATCACCGAACGTCCGATCGACGGCATCTTCATCGCCATCGGCCATTCGCCGGCGACCGAACTGTTCGTCGGCAAGCTGAAGATGAAGCCATCCGGCTATATCGCCACCGCCCCGCATTCGACTGCGACCTCGGTGCCGGGCGTGTTCGCCGCCGGCGACGTCACCGACGACATCTACCGGCAGGCCGTGACGGCTGCCGGCCAGGGCTGCATGGCGGCACTGGAAGCGGAGCGTTTCATCGCCGCACACGAACAAGCCCTCGACGCAGCCGAGTAGCACGCGATGCAGAGCAGCCACAGCTCGATGGATTGGGACAAGCTGAAGGTCTTCCACGCCGCGGCGGAGGCCGGCAGCTTTACCCATGCCGGCGAACGCCTCGGCCTGTCGCAATCTGCCGTATCGCGGCAGGTCAGCACGTTGGAAAATGAACTGGCGGTCTCGCTCTTTCATCGCCATGCGCGCGGCCTCATCCTCACCGAGCAGGGCGAACTGCTATTCCGCACCGCGCACGAAGTGTTCATGAAGCTCGAAGCGGTGCGCACCAAGCTCACCGACAGTCGCGAGCGGCCGAACGGCGAGTTGAAAGTAACGACGACGCCGGGCATCGGCATTCACTGGCTGACGCCACGGCTCGGCGAATTCATCGACCTCTATCCGGACGTCCAGGTCAATCTCATCACGACCGACGAAGAACTCGACCTGGCAATGCGCGAGGCTGACGTCGCCATCCGTCTGCGCCAGCCGACACAGCCGGATCTGATCCAGCGCAAGCTGTTCTCGGTGAACTCACACGTCTATGCGTCGCCGGACTATCTCAAGCGCTTTGGCACGCCGCGCACCGTCGATGAACTCGAAGGCCATCGCATCCTGATGCTCGGCGGCGCCGCGCCGTCCTATCTGCAAAACCGCCGCTGGCTGATCGAGGTCGGACGCGAAGGCAAGCCGCCCCGCGCGCCGCACCTGATCATCAACAACGTGCTCGGCCTGTTGCGTGCTTGCCAGAAGGGTCTGGGCGTCGCAGTGCTGCCTGACTACCTGGTCGAGGACAGCCACGGCCTCGTGCAGCTCTTCGCCAAGGCCGAGACCTTGGCGATGGAAGCTTATTTCGTCTATCCGGAAGAACTGAAATCGGTGGCGCGCATCCAGGTGTTTCGCGATTTCCTGGTCGCCAACGCGCAGCGCTGGGCTTTCTGATCGCAGACACAAGGACCGTACCCCGCATGGCTGACATGCGGGGTACTGCGTTGTGAACCACGGTAAACGCCGACATACTTCAATCACTGCATCGGTTGCCGCATCCTCCCAAGATCGTACCGGTGCAGCATGTTCCCCTCTGGAAGCGATTGCCGGCCCCCCAAACCGGCAATTGACCGGGCCCCGTAAGGGGCCCGGCCTTTGTTGGCAGCATTCGATGCCACCAGCACTGAACGTCAGCCGGCATCTACTGCCGGCTGTTTTTTATCCCCTTGCTTGTCCTGATGCTTTCATCCCCGGCGGCCTGGCCGGTGCCTGCCCCGCGATCTGCGGCGCCCTCGCACCAGCAAACGCGGGACCTCCGCACCATGGGAAAAGCGCCGCAGCAGCGGCGTTTTCGACCTATTGACCTTGCCCGGCGCTGCGCTTCATACCTGTTCCAAAGTCATCAGCAGGACACCGGGAGAGAACAATGCCCTACGTCACCGAAGCCAATCTGACCGACATCGCGCTCGACCGCTGGACCAACATACCGGACGAGCGTCTGCGCAAAGTCATGACCGCCGCAGTGAAGCACGTTCACGCTTTCGTGCGCGAAGTCGAGCCGACCAAGGAGGAATGGTTCGTCGCCATCGACTGGCTCACCCGAATCGGCCAGAAAAGCGATGACAAGCGTCAGGAGATGATCCTCATGTCCGACGTGCTCGGTGTCAGCATGCTGGTCGACGCAATCAACAATCGTCTGCCGACCGGCGCTACCCCCTCCACAGTCGAAGGCCCGTTCCACATCGCCGATGCGCCGGAAATCGAGAACGGTCAGGTGGTCACGGAAGGCGCACCCGGCATTCCCTGCATCGTCACCGGCAAGATCACCGACCTCGACGGCACGCCGATCGTCGGCGCGGCGATCGATATGTGGCAGACCGACGGCGACGGCCTCTACGAGGCGCAGCGCGAACTCGATCATCCCTATATGCGCGGCATCTATCGTTCGCAGCCGGACGGCTCGTTTATCGTCCGCACCGTCGCGCCGATCGGCTATTCGATCCCGATGGACGGCCCGATCGGCCAGCTGATGCAAAAAACCACCATCAGCCATTTCCGCCCGGCGCACATCCACTTTGCCGTCAACGCACCAGGTTACCACGGCCTTGTCACACATCTGTTCCAGGCCGGAGACGAATTCATCGAAACCGACGTTGTCTATGGCGTGAAGAAGGAACTTATAGTCGAGTTCCAGAAGAAGCCGGCGGGCAAGGCGATCAATGGCGAGGAAATCAAGACGCCATATTACGAAGTTAACTATGACTTCGTACTGCAGAAGCTGGAGGCGGCAAAAGCTGCGGCCTAAGGCAACCGTCGGTTAAGATGCAGCGTTAATGATGTCCGCACTTGATCGCGAGCCAACCATACAGGTGACCCGGATGCGAAGTTCCCTTCCACGTCTTCTGGCTGGCAGCGCCCTTGCTGCCGTTCTCGTCGTCAGCGCCAGTCAGGCCGGCCACGCCCAGGAGACTTCGCAAGGAACGCAGAATGTCTCGGCCGCGGCCGGGACCAGCCCATCCGGCGAACCGGCAATGGTGGACGGCTTCCCAGTGCCGGATACGACGCTGCCGCCACCGCCGACGATCGACGACGTCAGGGCGCTCGAGCGGCCGTCGCCGCCGGCCACCGCACAGGCGGAGCCGGTTGCACCCGCTGCGGCTACGCCCGTAGCAGCAGATACCGCCGCAACACCCGCCGCATCGACGCCGACAACCACTTCGACAACGGAGCCTGCGGCCGACACTGCAAAGACCACTGCAAGCGAAGCGGCGCCGAAGCCGGCTGCGACCGACACCGCCACGGCACCGGCCGCAGCAAGCCCCGATAAGCCAGCAACTGCCGCCGCGCCGGCTGCTATCGACTCTGTGGATACTGCGATTGCCGGCAGGCTGCGCGACCTGTCGTCCGGCAAGTATGACCGCATCCTCGGCAGCAAGAAGGAACGCGCCGCCGTCGAGGCCTTCTACAGCGCCCGCGATTTCGCGCCGCTATGGACGACCAACGGCAGCGCCAATGCCGCGGCGAAAGCCGCCATCGGCTATCTGCATGGCGTCGCCGCGGACGCACTCGATCCATCGGACTACCCGACGCCGGATTTCACCGCCGCCCGGGATGCCGACGCGCTCGCCGAAGCGGAGATGCGGCTGACCGATTCGGTGCTCAAATTCGCCTATCATGCGTCAGTCGGCCGGGTGCACTTCACCCGCGTCGCCGCCGACATCCAGTACGACCTCAAGGCGCCGGACCCGGAGACGGTGCTCAGGCAACTCGCCAGCGCCGGCGATGTCGCCGCTGCACTCGACGGCTTCAACCCGCAGGCGCCCGCCTACCAGAAGCTGAAAGCCAAGCTGGCGGAGCTGCGCGCCGGCGACAACCAGCAGGCCGAAGGGCCGGCGCCTATCGCGCATGGCCCGGCGCTGAAGCTGGCCGGGAAAACCCCGATGAGCGATCCGCGCGTGCCCGCCTTGCGCCAGCGGCTCGGCGCCGACGGCGACCGAAGCAGCCAAGCTTACGACGAGGACGTCGCCGATGCGGTTCGCCGCTTCCAGAGAGCGCACGGCCTGCATGCCGACGGTGTCGCCGGCCGCAACACGATCGACGCGATCAACGGCCCTCGCGCCAAGCGCAACCCGACAGACGCGATCATCGCGACCATGGAGCGCTGGCGCTGGATGCCGCGGCCGCTCGGCAATCCCTATATCATGGTCAACGTGCCTGACTACACGCTGCACATCGTCAAGGACGGCAAGACCTACTGGAAGACCAAGATCGTCGCCGGCAAGCCGAGCAACGCGACGCCGCTGATCAGCGCGGAGATGAAATTCATCACCGTCAATCCGACCTGGAACGTACCGCCGTCGATCATCCAGAACGAATATCTGCCGGCACTGCGTGAGGATCCGCAGGCGCTCGAACGCATCGGCCTGAAGGTCGAGCAGGCCGCCGACGGCACCGTACGCATCTATCAGCCGCCGGGCGACCGCAACGCACTGGGCCGCATCCGCTTCAACTTCCCCAACAAGTTCCTGGTGTATCAGCACGACACGCCGGACAAGAACCTCTTCGCCCATGCCAAGCGCGCCTACAGCCACGGCTGCATGCGCGTGCAGGATCCGCTGCTTTATGGCGAAAAGCTGCTGTCGCTGGCGATGCCACAGGAGAATTACACCGCCACGCGGCTGCAGAAGATGTTCGGCGGCAGCGAGATCAATATCAACTTTCCCAAGACGATCCCGGTGCATCTGACCTACCAGACCGCCTTCGTCGACGATGACGGCAGCCTGCAGATTCGCGAAGACGTCTATGGTCGCGATGCGCGGGTGCTCGCCGCGCTGCGCGGCCCGGATCGCAGGGTGGCGGACGTCGCCGTGGCGCGCGCCCCCGACACCTCGGCACGGCCGGTGCGCGTCGCCCCCGGCAGCCTCGGCGGGCCGGCCGGACGCGACTACGATGGGCCGCCGAATTTCTTCGACTGGCTGTTCGGCGGCGGTCAGCAGCACAACTATCGCGGCCAGCGTCGCATGGACAACAACGGCCGCCTCTCCTACCGCTGAGACGGCCCGAAATCCTCACACACGCAAAGAGCCGCAGCGATGCGGCTCTTTTTATTTTGCCTTGTCTGCGCGCCACCTGCGGGATCGCTCTCCGATCGAGGCCGCAACGCGGCGGCTCCCTGTCCTGACACTCGGAAAATTCCGCAAATCAGGACAGAGGTGGCGCCACCGCCGGCTCGTGAAAGCGCGCGCGCGATGCCCCCTGCCTGTCGTCGCGACACTCGTGGCGACGCCGCACGACAACGGCCGCATCGGCAGCCAGATACAATTTCGCGTTGAAATCGAATGGTACAGGCAGGTGGACTTGAACCACCGACCTCCGGTTCCACAGACCGGCGCTCTAACCAACTGAGCTATGCCTGCACGCGTCGCGGCGCGGGGGCCGGCGAGCGGGCGGACCATATGCGCCGCAGCCGCTCTGGGCAAGAGCGTCTATGCGTGTCGTTGCATGCCGATCCGCATCGGAAAGCACCGGGCAGAGAATCCCGCGCGCATGACCGTCGCCGGAGGAAATCCCAAGCGCCCGACGCGCAAATCAACGGCCCGGACGAGCCAACGGCAGCGATAGCAAAAAAGCCCGGACGCAGATCGTCCGGGCTTTGCTGTCTGCCTCCGCCGCAGCGCAGGCATAGATCTTCAATCAGCGGCCGCTCGTCAGGCAGCCTTGTGCAGCGCCGACGAGACGCCGGTGCGGATCGGCTCGGCGGTGTCGGAAGCGATCTTCTGGGCGAGCGCCGACAATTCCTTGAACTGCTCGGTCGCAGCCTCGAACTGCTCACGCGCATGCGTGCTCGACAACTCGACGACGTCGGATACCGACTTGGCGGTCAGCAGCTTGCCCATGAAGTCGAAGGCGTTGTTGGTATTGACGCGGGCGATCTCGACGACCTTCAGGCCGTAGTCCGCCGCGCCCTTGCTGGCATTGGCGTAGGTGGCTTCCAGCACATTGGTGGTGTCTTCGGCCGCGGCCTTCGCCTTGGCATAGCCTTCTTTCGCCTGTGCGATGCCCCTTTCCGCCATATCGCGGAAGGCGGCAGGCATTTCGACGTTCGGGACGCCGAAGCCAGCAGCATTGGATTTGTTCGTGTGGGTCTCGGAAATAACGTCGGTCATGATCGGCTCCTGTTGGTTTCGGCCCCTCATCCGGTTCGTCCGTCTCAATTCTCGCAGGAGGCGCCGGGCCTGAAGTCTCCTGCTTTCAATCCCTTCCCGGCATTCGCCGCAGTTCGCGGCTGAAACCAGGTTCTCGTCTCATGTAGCATCGAAATATGTGCGCTGCAATATTTTTTGTGCATCGCACAATAATAATTCAGATACCGCCTTTCTGTTCCCGGGGATTGGCTCACTGGCCTGCTCCGCAGTTCCGCCGTGACGGGCGCACCAGCAGAGCCCGAGGGGCACGCCCATCGGGGAGAGAAGGCGGCCTGCCGCTGCGGTCCATTGCCCGGCATGCGAGAGCTAGTGGTCCGTTTTGCCCGGAACGTTGCCCGCCGTTGCGCCGATGCCCGCCCTGGTCGCAGCGGTGGCCATCTCCTGCGCCTGATCACCGAGCACCTGCATCTGCGCCTTCACGTAATCGGCGTGCAGTTGCATGGCTTCCTGCGCATCCTTGGCCCGTACCAGCTTCTGGGCGAAATCGAACGACGAGGCGATATTCGTCTCGGCGTAGCGCATCGACAGTTGCGCCACGTCCTTGACGCCGGCCCGCGCCGTCTCGGCCGAGCTTTCCGCCGTGTTCACCGCCTTTTGAGCAGCGTCGATGAAGGTGTCGAAGGCCTTCTTTGCCTGCTCGACACTCTCTTCGGCGAACGCGCGCATATCGCTTGGGATTTCCAGTCGGGGCAGCTCGAATTTCGGCAGTTCGAACCGTGGCATCTCGAATTTCGGGGTATCCGTCTTGATATTCTCGGTCATGACCAGCGATCTCCGTCACTGAAAAAACGTCTTCCGCCCCTCGCCGTATCGGGGACCGCCGTCTTTCCGACGCGCCTTCCGAACCCGGCCCGCCGCAATCGGCGACGATTAAGGTTTATTGCGCCTTGTCGGGTCCGGAAGATGGCAAACGTGGACGCCGCAGGCACCGGACCGTATGAGTAGAACCGTGGTGATGTCGCACGCCGCCGCAGCGTATCCCGTGTGAATGAAAGTCGAATGACAGCGATCGGGTTCCCATTGGACTGTCTGCTCGATCCGCGGCTGTCCCCGCATGCGGCAAGTCCGCGCCCGACCTGGCTGTGGAGTACCGATGGCCGCCGCCTGCTCTGGGCCAATCCGGTCGGCGCGGCAATCTTCGGTGCACCAACACCGGCAGCGACTGCGGCACTGAATTTCGACGCTACGCATACGGCGACGGTTCAGATTGCGCGGCTGGCCGCCAGCCTGATCGACAACGGAGCGCCGCGACTCGAGCGGCTGCGCGGTTTCGACGCACGTCCCGGGGGTATGCTGACCTGCGCCTGTTCGCGCATCGCGCTCGCCGGCTTCGGCAAGGCAGTGCTGGTGGTGGCAAGCGAGCGCGCCGGCCCCGACCTGCCACTCGACGAGCGCACCCGCCGACTCTTCGCCGACATTGCGCAACCGGTCATGGCTTATGCCGCCGACGGCTCGGCGCTTGCTGCAACAGCGACGCTGACCGCACGGTTGGCGGAACTCGATCAAGCCGACGGTGCCGACGCCCTAGTCCAACCTGCACTGGTGAGCGATGCGCTGATGAGCGGCAGCGCGACCGGTGACAGCCGCATCGGCCCGCTGACGCTGACGCGGATCGGCGAAGGCGCCTCTACCCTCGTACTGGCGATGCCGCAGATGGCGCGGCCGGCCGCAACACCGACGGACACGCTATCGACCACCGAGCCGCGGCAGCCGCTGCGCTTCGTCTGGTCGATCGACGATGGCGAACGCTTCGCCTTCGAGTCGGATGAATTCGCCTCGCTGATCGGGCCGGCGACGACGCAGGCGTTGCATCATCCGTGGTCACAGATCGCTGCGCAATTTCACCTCGATCCGCATGGCGAGATCGCCGGCGCAATCGCAGCGCGACAGACCTTCAGCCGCCATGTCGTGCCGTGGCCGGTCGACGGCAGCGACGAAACCCTGCCGGTCGAACTCTCCGGCCTGCCGATGTTCGATCGCGAGCGCAATTTCCGTGGCTATCGCGGCTTCGGCATCTGCCGCGACGTGGTGCGGCTCGCGGCGCTGGCGACAGCGCGGGCGCTCCTCGCGCCCGCTGCCGCCGATCGGCCGCCGGATGCCACACCCCCGGAGGCGGACGAACAGCCGAGCCCGGTCGCGAGCGAGCCCCCGACATTGAGCCCGGGCGAAGCGCTCGCTTTCGACGAGCTGGCGCGGCGTCTGGGCGACGGTCTCAAGCAACCGCCGTCGTCGGGCGATCCGATCCTCCCGCCCGCCGAGGACATCGCGCTGCCGGCCGAAGCGGCGGCGCTGCAGCGCGCGCAAGACCGGATCCGTGAACTGGAAACCATCCTCGACACGGCCACCGACGGAGTCATCCTGCTCGATCGCAACAGTCGTATCCTCAGCGCCAATCACAGCGCGCAGGCGCTGTTCGGCTACGACGCCGCGGACTTCGAGGGGTTGCTGTTCGGCGATCTGTTCGCGCCGGAAAGCCGCGGCGCCGCGCTCGCCTATCTCGACCGGTTGACCGGCTCCGGCAGTCAGGCCGGAAAGGACGGTCTGGCGGCGCTGATCAACGAAGGCCGCGACGTCATCGGCCGGGTACGGCGCGGCGGTCTGTTGCCGCTGTTCATGACGCTGGGCGCCATTTCCGCCGAAGGGGAGGACAGCGACGGCAAGCTCTGCGCCGTGTTCCGCGACCTCACAGCCTGGAAAAAGACCGAGGAAGAATTGATGACCGCCAGGCAGCAGGCGGAAAAGACCTCGACGGCCAAATCCGAATTCCTCGCCAAGGTCAGCCACGAGATCCGCTCACCGCTGAACGCCATCATCGGTTTCTCGGACATGATGATCGACGAACGCTTCGGCCCCGTCGGCAATGAGCGCTATCGCGACTACCTGAAGGACATCCGTGCGGCCGGCACGCATCTGATCGCGCTGCTCGACGACCTGCTCGACCTGTCGAAGATCGAATCCGGGCAGTTCGACCTGACCTTCGCCGCGCTCTCGCTCAACGATCTAGCGCAGCAGAGCGTCGCCGCGATGCAGCCGCAAGCGAACCACGCCCGCATCATCATCCGCACCGCGCTCGCCGAAGCACTGCCCCCCATCGTCGCCGACGCTCGCTCAATGCGGCAGATCATCCTCAATCTGCTGTCGAACTCGGTGGCGCTGACTGGTGCCGGTGGCCAGATCATCGTTTCAACCACCCTTACCGACGCCGGCGAAGTGGCGCTGCGGGTACGCGACACCGGTGTCGGACTGAGCGAGCAGGACCTCGCCACCACGCTCGACCCGTTCCACGACATGACGACCCGGCCGCGCTGGGGCGACACCGGCACGGGGCTTGGCCTGCCGATCACCCGGGCGCTGGCGCAGGCCAACCGCGCCGTCTTCCGCATTTCCAGTGCCGTCGACAGCGGCACGCTGGTTGAGATCGCATTCCCGGCGAGCCGCCAGTTGGCGCAATAGCCAAGGCGCCGTCGGCCGCACGGCCTTTACGCCGCCGAAGCAACCGGCCATCCTCGTCATTTCCGATCGTACGCCGATGGGCGGAACGGAGCGCGGGAGTTCGCATGACGCGGTTCGTGATGCGTAAGACGGTACAAGGCCTTGCTTCGTTGCTTCCGACCGCACGACGCCTGACCGTCCTGCTGATGCTGCAGGCGCTGGTCGCCTTGGCGATGACCAGCTCGGCAATGACCGCCCCGGCGCAGTCGGCGGAGAAGGTCGATCTGCTGCTGGTTCTGGCTGCGGATGTCTCACGCAGCGTCGATCAGCAGAAATTCGAACTGCAACGCCAGGGCTACGCCGCCGCCGTTACCGACCCGAGGGTGCTCGACACGATCCGCTCCGGGCCGCTGCAACGCATCGCTATCTGCTTCGTCGAATGGTCGGGCGCCGCCGCACAGAAGCTGGTCATCGACTGGACGATCATCGATGGTCCACAGGCAGCGAAAGCTTTCGCCGACAAGCTCGCCGAGCAGCCGCGCTCCTTTGCCGACCGCACCGCCATCGGCTCCGGCATCGACTTCGCGGTGGCACAGTTCGCGCGCGCGCCGTTTGCAAGCCAGCGCAGGACCATCGACGTGTCCGGCGACGGCACCAATAATTCCGGTCGCGACGTCAAGAGCGCCCGCGACGACACGACGGCGCAGGACATCACCATCAACGGTCTCGTTATCCTGAGCGAGCGACCACTACCGTGGAATCCCGACCACACCAATCCGCCCGGCGGCCTCGCGCAGTACTATCGCGACAACGTCATCGGCGGCCGCGGCGCCTTCGTGATGACCGCCAAGAGCTTCGAATCCTTCGGCCAGGCGATCATCGCAAAGCTTGTCGCAGAGATCGCCATGTACGCCGCTACCGACGAAAGGCACTGAGGCGCTATGCCGCAACAGCGGCGATGTCCCGCTTCCCAACGGGGGACACCAGCGATCCATTTGGCAGCATTCAGCAAACCCTGATGTTTTGATCGATTCCAAACAGATTCACTCGGTAGAATCATTCTAACCTATTGGATAGGATGAATAATTTCGTCCCGGCGTGGTACGTCTCGCTGAATGATCGCGAGGACATCCATGATCTCATCCCCATTCCGCACGACCTTGCTCGCGGCCTTGGCCGCCGTCACCGCGTCTGCCGCTTATGCGCAGCCCGCCGCCAATCCCGGCGAGGTGAACCTTTATTCCTATCGCGAGAACAAGCTGATCCGGCCGCTGCTCGATGCCTTCACCAAGGACACCGGCATCAAGGTGAATGTGATCTCGGCCAGTTCCGGCCTCGAACAGCGGATCAAGACGGAAGGCGCCAACAGCCCCGCCGACGTGCTGCTGACGGTCGATATCGGCCGGCTCCAGGATGCGGTGAATGCCGGCATCTCGCAGCCGATCGTCTCGCCGGCGCTCGACAAGGCGGTGCCGCCGCAATATCGCGACGCCAACGGTCACTGGTCCGGCATCTCGATGCGCGCCCGCGTCTTCTATGTGTCGAAGGAGCGGGTCAAGGACACCGCGCTGACCTATGACGAGCTCGCCGACCCCAAGTGGAAGGGCAAAATCTGCGTCCGCTCCGGCCAGCATATCTACAACAACGCGCTGATCGCCGCCTATATCGCGCATTACGGCGAGGCCAAAGCCGAGGAATGGCTGAAGGGCGTCAAGGCCAATCTGGCGCAGAAGCCGTCTGGCGGTGATCGCGAGCAGGCGCGCGACGTCGCTGCCGGCAAATGCGACATCGGCATCGGCAACACCTATTACTGGGCACTGATGAACGATCGCGATCCGTCGAAGAAGGCCTGGGCCGACGCGACGCGCGTCGTGCTGCCGACCTTCAAGGACAATGGCGCGACGCACGTAAACCTCTCCGGCGTCGTGCTGATCAAGACCGCACCGAACAAGGCGAACGCCATGAAGCTCATCGAGTGGCTCGCCGGCGACACCGCGCAACACATGTATGCCGACGTCAACTACGAGTATCCGGTGCGTGCCGATATCGCCGTCAATCCGACGATCAAGGGCTATGGCGCGCTCAAGCCTGATCCGATGCCGATGTCGAAGATCGCCGACAACAAGAAGGCCGCTGCCAATCTGGTCGACAAGGTCGGCTTCGACAATTGAGCCTCGATCTGACGTCACTGCGGAGCGGCCCCCTCAACGGGGCCGTTCGGTTTTCAGTCCTCGCCGGCGTGAGCCCGGCGATGGCAGTGGTGTCGCTGCTGGCGACGGCGCTGGTGGCGGCGCCGCTGGTCAGTCTCGTCGTGCTGGCACTCCACGGCGACGCCGAGATCTGGCCGCATCTGGCAGCCCATGTACTGCCGAACGCATTGCTGCAGACCGCCGGACTGGTCGGTGGGGCGGCGCTGGTCGCCGGCGTCCTCGGCACCACGACAGCGTGGATCGTCACGACGTTCGAGTTTCGCGGCCGATCGGCGCTGTTGTGGCTGCTGCCGCTGCCGCTCGCCATCCCGACCTATATCGCCGCCTATATCTATGTGGAGATTTTCGAGGTCGGCGGTCCGCTGCAATCGGCGCTGCAGACCCTCGCCGGCTGGCACTCGCCGCAGGACTACTGGTTTCCGTCGATCCGTTCGCTCGGCGGCGCGATCTTCGTGTTCGGCGTGGTACTCTACCCCTACGTCTATCTTGCCGTTCGCGCGATGCTGCAGACACAGCCAGCCGCGCTCACCGAGGCGGCGCGCTCGCTCGGCGCCAGCCAGACGCGGTTGCTGCGGCAGATCACATTGCCGCTGGCGCGGCCGGCGCTCGCCGTCGGCGTTGCGCTGGTGTCGCTGGAAAGCCTCAATGATATTGGCGCCAGTGAATATCTCGGTGTGCAGACGCTGACCCTCTCGGTGTTCACCACCTGGCTCAACCGTTCGAGCCTTCCCGGCGCGTCACAGATCGCGTTGGTGATGTTGATGGGGGTGACCGCGCTGATCGCGCTCGAACGCTATGGCCGCCGCCGTCAGGCCTATGTGCGCAACGGCAGCGACAGCATCGCCGAACGCATCCTGCTCCGCGGCCGGCACGCCGGCCTGGCCGCCTTCGTCTGTCTGGTGCCGGCGGCGCTCGGTTTTCTCCTGCCGGCCGCCTATCTGTTGCGCGAGACGCTGCTGCGCGGTCTGCTTATCGGCTTCGAGCCGGAGCTGATCGGCCACGCGGTAACCACGGTGACGCTTGCCGCCGCTGCCACCGGCTTTGTACTGATCCTCGCCGGCGCCGCCACCCTGCTGCTGCGGCAGCGGCCGCATCCGCTGCTGCGCGCCGGGCTGGCCATATCGGCGCTCGGTTACGCGGTGCCGGGGACGGTGCTGGCCCTTGGCCTGCTGTCGCCGCTGGTGCTGGTCGACGAGGGCCTGGGCGCCGTCGCCCGCTGGGTTACCGGCCGGCCGGCCGGGCTGATCGTCATCGGCTCCGGTGCGGCGCTGGTCATCGCCTATGCCGCCCGCTTCATGGCCATCGGCAGTGGCTTCCTGCAGGCCGGGCTCGCCCGTGTGCCGGGCGAGTTCGACGACGCGGCACGGCTGTTTGGGGCGCGGCCGATGACGCTGACACGCAGCATCCATCTGCCGCTGATCCGGCCGGCGCTGTGGGGCGCGGCGCTGCTGGTGTTCGTCGACTGCCTCAAGGAACTGCCGGCAACGCTGATGCTGCGCCCGCTGAACGTCGAAACGCTGTCGACCTATGTCTACCAGTTCGCCACCCGCGGCAGCTTCGAGGACGGCGCGCTGGCGGCGCTGCTGATCGTCGCCGCCGGACTGGTGCCGGTGGTGTGCATCGTCCGGCAGGCGGACCTGGCGGTGGGCGGACGGCGGAGCCGGAAATCCGGTTCCGACGCAGCGAAAAACTGCGCATAACGCGGCCACGAAAGCGTCACAGAGGCGCGCCACTGGTTTCCGCATGACGGGCCAACGGATATAGTCCGCGGCCTCCCCTTTACCGGACGACCGCATGGCCTTGACCGGCTTCAAACGCCTTGGAATAGCCTTCGCCGCGCTGATCCTGGCGCTCGTTGGGCTGTTCGCGGCGGTGCCGCTGATGATCTCGCCGGACACCGTTCGCGAGGCGGTCAAGGGCGAGGTCCGGGCCCTGACCGGGCTCGACCCGCTGCTGCGCGGCGATGCGCATGTTTCGCTGTTTCCCCAGGGCGTCATCAGCTTCGCCGACGTGCGCCTGACCGACGGGCCGAACGCCGATGCGGCGCTGACCGCCGAGCAGTTGATCGCCCGCCTGCGGGTGCTGCCGCTCCTGATCGGCAGGGTCGAGATCGCCGACGTCACGCTGGTGGCACCGGTGATCCGCATCGACCTCTTCGCCGACGGCCGCAGCAACTGGTCGCCGCTGATCGGCAAGCTGGCCGAAGGCGCGGCACCACCGCGCACCGCCGCCGTCTCGGAAATCCGTATCGAGCGCGGCACCCTCATCTTCTCCGACAAGGCGCGCGGCAACAGCGAGACCCTGACCGATGTCGACGTGTCGCTGGCCTGGCCGGCGATCTCCAAGAGCTTCGGCGCCACCGGCCGCGTGACATGGCGCGCGGAACCGCTCGACGTCAGTCTCACCATCGGCGATTTCGCCGCCGCGCTTAGCGGCGCGCGCAGCGGCGTGAAAACCCGCATAGCCGGAAAGCCGCTGAAGCTCGCCTTCGACGGCGCCTTCAGCACCCAGCCGTCACCGAAGATCGAGGGCACGCTAGCTGCCGATGCGCCGTCGCTGCGACAGGTGGCGATCTGGAGCGGGCAGAAGCCCCCGCCGGGCGGCGGTTTCGGCCGCTTCTCGCTGAAGGCGCAGGCCAGCATCCTCGGCGGCACTGTCGCCTTCACCGCAGTGAATGTCGAACTCGACGGCAACAGCGCGGAAGGCGTGCTGACGCTGAACACCGACAACCGCCAGATACTTCAGGGGACGCTTGCTGCCGACAAGCTCGACCTGACGCCCTATCTGTCGACCGTCAAGGTGCTCGCCGGCAATCAGCGTGAGTGGGACGCAGGACCGATCGACGTCAGCAGCCTTGGCGGGCTCGACGTCGATATCCGCCTCTCCGCCGCCAAGGTACTGCTGTCCTCGGCAACGCTTGGACGCACCGCGATCGCCGCCAATCTGCGCGGTGGCCATCTGATGGTGACGGTCGGCGAATCGCAGGGTTTCGGCGGCACCATCAAGGGTTCGCTGGCGCTGGCGACGACGAGGACCGGCGCCGACGTCAAGGCGCAGATGCATTTTACCGACGTCGATCTGGAAAGCTGCCTGACCGAACTGATCGGCCTGCGACGCCTCGCCGGCACCGGCGATATCACGCTGGCACTCGCCGGTTCCGGCGGCAGCGTGCTGGCGATTACCCGGACGCTCAATGGAACGGCGACGCTGAGTGGCCACAAGGGCGCACTGATCGGGCTGAATGTCGAACAGCTCTTGCGGCGACTGGAGCGGCGCCCGCTCTCCGGCGGCGGCAATTTCCGCTCCGGCCAGACGCCCTATGAGCAGATCGGCCTGCAGTTGAAGGTGGCTGAAGGCACGATCAGTGTCGAGCACGTCAAGATCGACGGCTCGGCGGTGAAGCTTGCCCTTGCCGGCACCGCTTCGATACCGATGCGCGAACTCGACCTTACCGGTACCGCCGCACTGATCAACGCCGCAGGCATATCAGCGTTTGAACTGCCCTTCGTCGTTCAGGGATCGTGGAACGACCCGTTGCTGCTGCCGGATCCGCAAAGCCTGATCCGTCGCTCCGGCGCTGCCGCGCCGCTACTCAACCGCAGCGGCGGCGATGCCATTCGCTCGGCGATCGAACGCATCACCGGCAACGCGCCGGCTACCCCGCAGCCGGTCACGACGCCCGCTCCCGTCGCCCAATAACTCGCCAGCGGCCTGAGATCGCGCTTCTTGTTTGCGCATGATCCTGTCCGGAACCCGGCGTCCGCCTTTCGGGATCATGCGTTACATCTGCGCGCCGAGTGTCGCCCGTTCGCGCCGCGCGGCGTTGCGCTTGCCGATCAGTGAGGCGGTGACGATGCCGATGGCAACCGTCGCGATCATCAGCGTGCAGATGGCATTAATTTCCGGTTTCACCCCGAGGCGCACCTCGGAATAGATGCGGATCGGCAGTGTCGTTGCGCCCGGCCCGGTGGTGAAGCTGGCGATCACCAGGTCGTCGACCGACAGCGTGAAAGCAAGCATCCAGCCGGCGACGATCGCGGGCGCGATCAGCGGCAGCGTCACCAGCCAGAAAGTGCCGAACGGCGTCGCGCCGAGATCCATCGCCGCCTCTTCCAGACTGCGGTCGAAAGTGGCGAGCCGCGACTGCACCACCACGGTGACGAAGCACATGGTCAACGTCGTATGCGCGATACTGACCGTCCAGAAGCCGCGGTCGATGTTCAACGCCACGAACAGCAGCAGCAGCGACAAACCGGTGATGACTTCCGGCATCACCAGCGGCGCATAGACCATGCCGGAGAACAACGTGCGGCCGGCAAAGCGCCGGTAGCGGGTCAGCGCCAGCGCCGCGAGTGTGCCAAGCACCGTCGCCGCCGTTGCCGAGACGAAGGCAATACGCAGCGTCGTCCATACCGCTTCCAGCATGGCGCTGTCCTCGAGCAGCGCCGCATACCAGCGCAACGACCAGCCGCCCCAGACCGTCACCAGCCGCGAGGCGTTGAACGAATAGATGATCAGGATCGCGATCGGCAGGTACAGAAACGCCAGGCCGACGGCGAGCGACACCAGATTGAAAGATGTGAGACCACGCCGCATCAGCGCCGTCCTTCGAGTTCGCGCTGCTGCAGCCGCTCATAGAGCGTCAGCGGCACCACCAGCACCGCCAGCAGCACCACCGCCAGCGCTGCCGCCACCGGCCAGTCGCGGTTACCGAAGAACTCCACCCACAGCGTCTGGCCGATCATCATGCTGTCCGATCCGCCGAGCAGATCGGGAATGACGAATTCGCCAGTGATCGGGATGAAGCACAGCAGCGAGCCGGCGAAAACGCCGCGCATCGCCAGCGGCACCGTCACCAGCCAGAACGCCTGCCAGCGCCGGCAGCCGAGATCGGCCGCCGCCTCCAGCAGGCTTTCGTCCTGCTTCTCCAGCACCGCATACAGCGGCAGCGCCATGAACGGCAGATAGGAATAGACCACGCCGATATAGATCGCCGTATCGGTGGACAGCCAGACGACCGGCTGGGAAATGATGCCGAGAGCCAGCAAGAGATCGTTGAGCAGCCCGTCGTGCTGCAGGATGTTGATCCAAGCATAGATACGGATCAGAAATGACGTCCAGAACGGCAGGATGATCAGCATCACCAGGATTGGCTGCCAGCGGCGCGGCGCCCGCGCCATCGCATAGGCGAGCGGAAAGCCGATCAGCAGCAGCAGCGCCGTCGACACCGCCGCCACCATCACGCTCTTGAAATAGGAGAACATGTAGATGACGTCGGTGAACAGCAGCGCATAGGTCTCGAGCGTCAGTTGCGAGACGAACGCACCGATGCCCTGCAGCCCCTGCGTCAGGTCGAGAAGCGGCAGATAGGGCGGCTGCGCCACCACCGGCTGCGAGACGCTGATGCGCAGCACGATGGCGAAGGGCACCAGGAAGAACAGCAGCAGCCAGAGATACGGCAGCAGCACGACAAGACGCGGACCACCGGCCGTCACCGGGGAACGGTTGTCGCGACGGCTGGTGTTCGACGTCATACGGCCAGCACCACGCCGGCTTCCGGCGGCCATGACAGCCAGACCCGGTCGTCAAGGTCGATTGCATCGGCATCGCCGCGCGCAATATTCGCCGTGGCGGCTTTGACCACCGCCCCGCCGTCGAGCGCGATCTTGTAGACCGACTTGTCGCCGCGATAGCCGATCTCGGCCACGCGACCGGCGACCGCGTTGTAGCGATGCGGCGCCGGGCGCGCGGCTGCGATCTCGATCTTTTCCGGCCGCAGCGCCACCGCCACCGCGTCGCCAATCCCTGCCCCGGCGAGCGACGCGACGCGTACCGGCCCGGCCGTCGCGGTGTCCACCGTCGCTTCGTCGGCAACCTTGCCCTCGAACAGATTCACGTCGCCGATGAACTGCGCCACCCAGCGCGATGCCGGCCGCTCGTAGATGTCCGTCGGCAATCCGACCTGCGCGATATGCCCCTTGTTCATCAGCGCGATCCGGTCGGCGACCACCATCGCCTCCTCCTGATCGTGGGTGACGATGACGAAGGTCAGGCCCAGCCGGCGCTGCAACTCCATCAGCTCGAACTGCGTCTCCTCGCGCAGCTTGCGATCGAGCGCCGCCATCGGCTCGTCGAGCAGCAGCACCCGCGGCCGCTTCGCCAGCGAACGGGCCAGCGCCACGCGCTGGCGCTGGCCACCCGACAACTGATCGGGCTTGCGGTGGCCAAGGCCGGTGAGCCGGGCCAACACCAGCATCTCGTCAACGCGCACGGCGATCTCGGCGCGCGGCAGCCCTTCCCGCTTGAGGCCGAAAGCGATGTTATCGGCGACGCTAAGATGCGGGAACAGCGCGTAGCTCTGGAACATCATATTGACGGGGCGCCGATGTGGCGGCACCTGCGAGATGTCGGCACCGTCGAGCAGGACGCGGCCCGCATCCGGCGTCTCGAAGCCTGCGAGCATGCGCAGCAGCGTGGTCTTGCCGCAACCGGACGGCCCGAGCAGCGCGAAGAATTCACCGGCGCGGATATCCAGCGACAGACCGTCGACGGCGGCAACCGGCCCAAAACGGCGACTGACGCCCTCGAACCGCACCAGCGGCTTACCCTGCGGCATGCCGGCCTCGCGCGCACCAGCCGACAGCCGAACCGCTTCCCCTGCCGCCATCCGCCGTCCCTCGATCGCGCCCGCGTGCGGCATCCATCCATGATGCGCCCGCGCCTGCATATGACAAAAGAACCGGAAAGCGAAGCGGTGCGTCAGCGCGTCGCGGTGCCGCCGTCCGACGGCAATGCCGGACGGCGCGGCTGCGGCCCGTAATAGTCCCCGATCTGCACGCTGGCGCGCGGCGTGGCGACGATCGACAGCAACCGCTGATACAGCGCCTGGTGCGACACCGGTTTGCAGAGGAATTCATTCACCCCAAGCCGCGCCGCCTCGACCACCCGCCAGCGCTCGCAATGGCCGCTCAGCATGATGACCGGCAGATTGGGGGTCGGGAAAACGCCCGGCGAACGGACGATGCGCAGGAATTCCGCGCCGTTGAGCAGCGGCATCTCCCAGTCGAGAACGACGATATCCGGCGACAGGGTCCGTACCAGTTCCAGCCCGGAAATACCGTCCTCGGCTTCGTAGAGGACCTTGATGCCGATGGCAGTCAACAAGCTGCGCAGCATCTTGCGCATATAGGGGTTGTCGTCGACGACCAGCACGGAGAGTTGCTGGATCAGGACATCGGCCTGTTTGGCAGTCAGCATCGAGGACACGCGCGCGGCATCGGCAGGGACCGCGATCTTGGCGTGCAAACCTCACCGGGGCGTTAAGCCGCGCCGGCTCACTGTGCGCCGACACCGGCAGGATCGCCGGCAGGATCGTCGGCATGCGCCGCCATGAAGCGCGCCAGCGCCTGCGCTTCCGCAGCGCCTGCGGCAAGGCCGAATTTGCTCCGCCGCCACAGCACGTCCTCGGCGGTTTCCGCCCATTCGACGTGCATCAGGTAACGTACTTCCGCCGCTGTGAGGTCGGCGGCGAGCACCGGCCCAAGGTCGTCCATGGATGTGGCCGTGCCGAGAATCCGCTCGGCCCGCAAGCCATAAGCACGGACCAGTCGCAGCGCCGTCGCGGCAGCGAGAAACGGCCATCGCCGCTGCAGCCGTGCGGCAACCGCATCGACCTCATCGAAGCGGAAACCGCCACCCGGCAGCGGCGCCTCGTGCGTCCAGGCCGGCCCCGCCGCCAGCGGCATCTGCCCGACCGCCTCTTCGGCCAGCCGCCGGAATGTCGTGATCTTGCCGCCATAGACGATGAGCAGCGGCGCCCGGTCGGCTGCCGCGTCGAGAACCAGCGCGTAGTCGCGCGTCACGTCTTCCGGCCGGCCACGGCCGTTGTCCTGTAGCGACCGCACACCGGCATAGCGCCAGATCACCTCGTCGGGGGCTACCGTCTCGCGGAAATAGACATTCACCGCGCGGCACAGATAGGCAACCTCCTCCGGCGACGGCGATGGCGCGGCGGGATCGCCGGCGAATGGCCGGTCGGTGGTGCCGATCAGCGTATAGTCACCAAATGGCAGCGCGAAGACGATCCGCCGGTCGTCGGTCTGGAACAGATAGCCGCTGTCATGCGTGAAGCGCCGGCGCACGACGATATGGCTACCCTGGACGAGCCGCATCGGGTGCGGCAGCGGCATGCCCAGCGCCGTCTCCGCAACATGCGGCGCCCATGGCCCCGCCGCATTCACCAGCGCCCGCGCGGTGATGCGCTCCTCGCGACCGCGACTGTCAAGCAATAGCCGCCATTCGCCGGCCGTACGCGCGGCATTTACCAGCCGGGTACGGGTGCGGATCGAGGCACCGCGCTCCGCCGCATCGAGCGCCGCCAGCACGACGAGACGGCTGTCGTCGACGGCACAGTCGGAATATTCGTAGGCGAAACGGTAATCCGGCTTCAGCGCCGCACCGGCAAGGTGGCGGGTGAGGTCGATGGTAACGGTCGGCGGCAGCAGCCGGCGCGCACCGATATGATCGTAAACGAACAGACCGAAGCGCAGCAGCGGCGCAAAGCGCGGCCCCGGAGTCGGCGGCAGGACGAAGCGCATCGGCCGCACCAGATGCGGCGCGGTGCGCAACAGCACTTCGCGCTCCATCAGCGCCTCACGCACGAGCCGCAGCGCACCGTGCTCGAGATAGCGCAAGCCGCCGTGGATAAGCTTCGAGGAGGCCGATGAGGTGCCCGATGCGAGATCGTTCTGCTCCAGCAGGACCACGCTGAGCCCGCGTCCGGCGGCGTCGCGCGCGATGCCGACGCCGTTGATGCCGCCGCCGATGATCGCGATGTCGAAATCGGTCATGCCTGCCCGGTCTTTCCAGATATCTCGCTCGCGACTCGCCGCAGGAGCAGCATGCGAGGCCCCGACCGCAGACTCAAGGACGGCCGGCCGTACATGAATCCCGTATGAGCCTTATATGAGCATCACAGGCACCTCACGGGCGCGTGTGCGCGGTTGTTTTGTCGCAGCAACGGCCTATGTTGTGGTGGCCCTGTTACATTGCCGGCCCTTTCGCTCCGCCTGCCATCCGTATCCTGCCAATCATGTGTTGTTGATCTGATGTCCTCTCCCCGTCTGCTGGTTATCGAAGGCAATTCCCCGCAAACGCTCGGCGAGCATATCGAGGCCGGCGGCACGCCGTCGCATCAGGGCTATTCCAACCTGCTACGGCAATTGATGCCTGGCGCCATCGTCGACACCTGCCATCCCGGCGATCCGACGGCGCATCTGCCGGAAGGCGAAGCGCTGGAAGGCTACGACGGCATCGCCATCACCGGCTCCTCGCTGCACGTCTACGAAGACATCCCCGAGGTCACCCGGCAGATCGAACTGGTGCGCGCGGTGCTGAAGTCGAAAACGCCGGTGTTCGGCTCGTGCTGGGGTCTGCAGGTGCTCACCGTCGCCGCCGGCGGCTCGGTGCGTCGCAATCCGAAAGGCCGTGAACTCGGCTTCGGCCGCAGCATCCGGCTGACCGACTCCGGCCGCAGGCACCCGATGTATGCCAACAAGCCGACGGTGTTCAACGCACCGACCGTGCATCTTGACGAAGTCGAGACGCTGGCACCGGGGCAGACCGTGCTCGCCTGCAACGACGTTACCGAAGTGCAGAGCAGCGAGATCAAACTCAACGGCGCCACTGCCTGGGGCGTGCAGTATCATCCGGAATATCCGTTACGCGAACTGGCGGTGATCGTGCGCCGCATCGGCACGCGGCTGATCCGCGAAAATTTCTTCGCGGACAATGCCGATATCGAGGGCTTCGCGCAGGACCTTGAAGCACTCGACCGCAAGCCCGATACTAAACGGCTGGCATGGCGGCACGGCATCGGCAAGAATATCCTCGACAAAACCATGCGCACTGCAGAGGTGCGCAACTGGATCGAGTTCCAGGTGCTGCCGACGCGGGTGAAGCGTGGACGAGGCTGAGCCGGCGGCGCAGCCAGAACAGGCGTAGCCAATTCAGGTGCAGCGATGAACACGGCGATAGCGGCTCTCAAGGATCGGCATGTCGTCATTACCGGCGGTACCGGCGCGCTGGGCGCGAGCGTCGTCGGCGCGCTGCTCAAGGCCGGCGCGCATTGCCGCGTCCCCTATCGGCGCGAAGCGGACGCGGAACGCTTTCCGCTGCGCGGCGACAAGGCCGTGACCATGGTGCCGGCGGGCGATCTCTCTGACGAAGCGCAGGTGAACAAGCTCTACGCGGATGCGGCGCCGCTCTGGGCATCGATCCATATCGCCGGCGGCTTCGCGCCTGGCAGCGTCGCCGACACCGATAAGGCGGCGCTGATGCGGCAGCTCGACGGCAATCTCGTCTCCTGCTTCCTGTGCTGTCGCGCCGCGCTCCAGGCGATGCAGAAAACCGGCGCCGGCGGCCGCATCGTCAATGTCGCCGCGCGCCCGGCGCTGGAATGGCGCAGCGGCGCCGGCCTGTCCGCCTATGCGATCGCCAAGACTGGTGTCGCGGCACTCACTGTGATGCTGGCGGAGGAAGTCGTCAAAGACGGCATCCTGGTCAACGCCGTCGCGCCCTCGATCATGGATACGCCGGCCAACCGCGCGGCGATGCCGAACGCCGCCTATGATGCATGGCCGAAGGTCGCGGAGGTTGCTGCGACGATCCTCTTCCTCGCCTCACCCGACAATACGGTGACGCGCGGCGCGGTCATTCCCGTCTACGGCAAGAGCTAGAACTTCGCTTCTGGTAAAATCAGAAGCAAAGCTCCGAGGTTTTGTCTGACGCGTTCTCGAAGGACGGACCCGCCTTCTTCTTCGAGACGTCTCCCGCCGAGAATCCTCGGGATGAGGACTGATCAAATCGAAGCGGTCAACCGGTGATCGGCACCAGTTCAAGTTGCGGCCGCAACAGCCGCGACACGCCATTCGACGCCGCGACCGGACCACCGCTGACATAACCTTCGTGGTTCTTCTCGATGTAGTCGAGATCGTAGAGATAGTTGACCATCAGTCCATAGGACTGGGTCATGCCCTTCTCCGACGTGTCGCCGAGAAAATTGATCTGCTCGAGCCGCGCGCCATTGCCGAGGTGGAAACGCGCCACCGCATCGATCGGCCGGCCGCGCTTGCCGCGCGCCCGCAGGAAATAGTAGCCGGCAGCGCGCAGGAGTGGTGCTTCGACACGATCGCGCAGCTCTGGCACGTCGTGCCAGCCGGCCTGATCGAGAACCTTTAGCGTCTCGCGATCATCGGCGCTGAGCGCCTGCGACTGCGCATTGGCGCGCTCGCGATCCAGCCAGGAAGCGAAGTTCGGAACCGGCGATAAGGTGACGAAGGTCGAGAGCTTCGGGAATTCGCGGCGGATTTCCTCCACCACCTGCTTGATGAGGAAGGAGCCAAATGACACACCCGCCAGACCGCGCTGACAGTTGGAGATCGAGTAGAACACCGCGGTGTTCGCCTTGGCCGGGTCGATCGGTTCACGGTTGTCCGACAGGATCGGCGCGATGGCGCCCGGAATGCCGCGCGTCAGCGCCACCTCGACGAAAATCAGCGGTTCATCGACGAGCGCCGGATGGAAGAAGGCGTAGCAGCGGCGGTCCGGCGGATCGATGCGGCGCCGAAGATCATCGAAGCCGCGAATCTCGTGAACCGCCTCGTAGCGGATGATCTTTTCCAGGATCAGCGCCGGGGATCCCCAATCGATGTGACGCAGCACCAGGAAGCCGCGGTTGAACCACGACGAGAACAGATGCACGAAGTCGCGATCGACCGGCCGCAGATCGTCGCGACGGGCCAGGACATCGAGCAGATGCTCGCGCATCTGCACCAGCGCCCGGGTTCCGCCCGGCGCCAGATTGAGACGGCGCAGCAGTTCCTGCCGCCGCGGCTCCGCCGCGTGCTGCAGGGCGTCGGTCGTCAGGTCGGTCGGCTCAGCCAGCCACGCATCGACCGCCGCTTTCAGTCGCTCCGTCTGCGCGCCGAACTGGCCGGCGAGCGATTCGAAAAAGGCAATGCGCGGCCCGGTGGTCAGCTCGCGGTAGCGCAACAGAATGTCGCGGGCGAGCGCAACGCCCGAGGCCTCGCCGCGCGCGGACAGCAGGTCCTCGCACTCCCCCACCAGATCCTGAGACTGCGCGATGCCCGCCGGTCGCAGGTCGCGGGCACGCTCGATCAGGGCACGCCCCCGGTCGCTGATGGATTGCAACAATTCGCCGAAGAAGGATGTGTTCATGACCTCACGCGGGAATGTCCTGTCGATCGTCCATCCGGATTTGCCGTGTCCATCGGCCGCACCTTTCGACCGCGATCACCGCTGCACCAGACGTAGGCAGAAACCGGCATTCGGCAATATCCCGCCGAAACATGACCGGTCGATTACCACCGGCGCGGCGCCGGTTCGTCAGCAGCCGTTCACCGCGCGTCGTCGCCACGAGGGCGCGCGGAACCATACGCATTATGACGAAAGTCGCAATCATCGCCCGCGAACATATTGCAGCGCGACAAGAAAATCACTGTCGGAAAACCAGAATTGTTCGTGTTAGAATAAAAAAGCTATCCGGCGAATGACTCAAAAAAAAATGAGCAGCCGGGCAGCGCGGCGCGAGCCGGGGTCAGGGGGGAGAATTGCTTGAGTATGGTGCTGGACGGTGCGACCACCGCAATTGAGAAACGGGGGTCCGCCAGTGGCGGCGCATCGCTGCTTCAGGTCGAAGACCTTCACACCGAGTTCCACACCTCACGCGGAATCGTTCGCGCCGTCGAGGGCGTCAGCTTCGAGGTCAAGCGCGGCGAGATCGTTGCCATCGTCGGCGAATCCGGTTCCGGAAAATCGGTCACCGCACTGTCGATCATGCGGCTGCTGCCCCGCCAGTCGAGCCGCATCACGCGAGGGCGGGTCGTCTTCGACGGCCGTTCGCTGCTCGACCTGGACGACGAGCAGATGCGCGAGATTCGCGGCCGCGACATCTCGATGATCTTCCAGGAGCCGATGACCTCGCTGAACCCGATCCTCAAGATCGGGCTGCAGATCATGGAGCCGCTGCAAATCCATCTCGGCATGAGCGAGGCGCAGGCGCGCGCCCGCGCCATCGAACTCCTCGGCCTCGTCGGCATCACCGACCCGGAACGGCGGCTGGAGCAGTATCCGCACCAGTTCTCGGGCGGCATGCGCCAGCGTGTGATGATCGCCATCGGCCTCGCCTGCAATCCAAAACTGATCATCGCTGACGAGCCGACCACCGCACTCGACGTGACCATCCAGGCACAGATCCTGGAGCTGATGAAAGACCTGTCGCGCAAGCTCAATATCGCGCTGATCGTCATCACGCACAATCTCGGCGTGGTGGCGCGCTATGCCGACCGGGTGATCGTAATGTACGCCGCCCGCGTCGCCGAGCAGGGCAAGGCGGAAGCGATTTTCCATACGCCGCGACACCCCTATTCGATGGGCCTTTTGCGTTCGGTGCCGCGGCTCGACCGGCCGCGCGGTGCCAAGCTTGAAACCATAGAGGGTCTGCCGCCCAATCTGGCGGCGGCGCCGCCCGGCTGCCGGTTCGCCGCACGCTGTCCTTACAGGATCGCCCTGTGCGAGACGGAGCCGCCACTTTCGCCGACCGACACCGGCAGCCTGTCGCGCTGCCATCGCCATGCCGATATCGCCAGCGGCGCGATCGACTGGGCGATCACCCGGGGCACTCCAACGGCAACGGCGCACGAGAACGCCGAGCCGCTGTTGGCGGTGCGCAATCTGACCAAGCATTTCGTCGTGTCTACCGGACTAGGAGGCGAGCGCGGTGTGGTGCGCGCCGTGGAAGATGTCTCGTTCGATATCTTTCCCGGCGAGACGCTCGGGCTGGTCGGCGAATCCGGCTGCGGCAAGAGCACCGTCGGCCGCCTGATCCTGCATCTCGACCAGCCGACATCGGGATCGATCAGGCTCACCGGCGTCGACCTCGCCTCGGCCACTGCCGCCGACCTGAAAGCCATGCGCCGCAAGGTGCAGGTGATCTTCCAGGATCCCTATTCGTCGCTCAATCCGCGTATGACCGTCGGCGAGATCATCGGCGAGCCTCTGCATGTCTACAAGCTGGCGAAGGACAAGCGCGCGGCGGAGGCACGCGTTGCGGAACTGCTGGAGAATGTCGGCTTGCGCCCGGAAATGGGCGGACGCTATCCGCACCAGCTCTCCGGCGGCCAGCGCCAGCGCGTCGGCATCGCGCGCGCGCTGGCGATGAAGCCATCCTTCATCGTTTGCGACGAAGCGGTGTCGGCACTCGACGTGTCGATCCAGGGGCAAATCATCAATCTGCTCGAAGAGCTGCAGCGCAAGTTCGGTCTGTCATATCTGTTCATCGCGCACGACCTCGCAGTGGTTCGACATATCTCGCTGCGCGTCGTCGTGATGTATTTCGGCCGGGTGATGGAAATCGCCGACCGGGACGAACTGTATCGCCAGCCGCTGCACCCCTACACCAGGGTACTGCTCGATGCGGCACCGGTTCCCGATCCGACGATCGAGAAGGGACGCGAACCGCGACTGATCAAGGGCGAATTGCCGAGCCATCTGGCGCCACCGACCGGTTGCGTCTTTAATACCCGCTGCCCGCTCGCCACCCAGGAATGCCGCGAAGTGCTTCCGCCGCTCGAGGAGAAGCAGCCCGGACACTTCGCCGCATGCATCAAGGTCTGAAAAGCCGGATGCTGAGGCCGGAGCAGCGAAAGACCGGCAAGCAACGGTCAACGATACGACACGAAGGGGACGTTTGAGATCCCTGCAACAATAATCCCGGAACGGGACTGCACACGCGCAAGGAGGAAACGATATGAAGCTCGGATTACGCACATTAATGCTTGGATTCTCCGCGATCGCCATCGCGATCGGCGGAGCACAAGCGCAGACGCCCAAGAAGGGCGGCATTCTCAAATTCGCCGTCAGCGCCGAGCCGCCAAACTATGATTGTCACGCGGCGACGTCGTTCGCGTTCATCCATCCGGTTCGTCCGCACTACAACACGCTGCTGAAATTCGACGAGCCGAACTACCCAAAGGTGAAGGGCGATCTCGCCCAGTCCTGGACGGTTGCCCCGGACGGCCTGACCTACACCTTCAAGCTCAAGCCGAACATCAAGTTCCACGACGGATCGGCGCTGACCTCGGCCGACGTCAAGGCCAGCTATGAGCGCATCGCCAATCCGCCGAGCGGCGTGGTGTCGATCCGCAAGGCGGCCTACGAGGACATCTCCTCGATCGAGACGCCGGACGCACAGACCGTCGTCTTCAAGATGAAGGCGCGCAATGCCTCGATGCTGACCAATTTCGCCTCGCCGTGGGATTGCATCTACAGCGCTGCGAAGCTGAAGGAAGATCCTAAATTCCCCGAGAAGAACATCCTCGGCAGCGGTCCGTTCAAGTTCGTCGAACACGCCGCCGGGTCGCATTGGGTCGGCGAGCGCTTCGCCGACTATTTCGAGAAAGACCGCCCCTATCTCGACGGCTTCCGGGCGATCTTCATCACCAACACCGCCGCGCGCGTCAATGCGATCCAGGCCGGCGAGGTGATGGCTGAATTCCGCGGTCAATCGCCAGCCGACCAGAAGAAGCTGATGGATGCGCTCGGCGATAAGGTGAATGTCTATGAATCGCCGTGGGTATGCAGCCTCGTGCTGACCTTCAACGCCGAGAAAAAGCCGTTCGACGACATCCGCGTCCGCCAGGCACTGTCGCTGGCGCTCGATCGCTGGCAGGGTGCCAATGCCTTGTCCCGCATCGCGTTCGTGCGTCACGTCGGCGGCACGTTACGTCCCGGCTACGAACTCGCCGCGTCCGAGGCCGATCTGAGCGGCTATCTCGGTTTCGGCAAGGACATCAAGAAGGCCCGCGAACAGGCGAAGAAGCTACTCGCCGACGCCGGCGTCTCGAACCTGAAGTTCAAGCTGCTCAACCGCAACGTCTCGATGCCCTATACGCCGGTCGGCGTGTTCATGATCGACCAGTGGCGCCAGATCGGTGTGACGGTCGAACACGACCAGCCGGAGACCAAGGCTTATATCGGCAATCTGCGTAGCGGCAATTACGAGGTCGGCCTCGACTTCAATTGCGACGCGGTCGACGACCCGAACCTGCAGCTCCTGAAGTATCTGTCGTCCGACAAGTCGACGATCAATTACGGCCGCAATATCGACCGCAAGGTCGACGAGCTCTACGAGAACCAGAAGCGTGAGCTCGATCCCAAGAAGCGCGCGGAGATCCTGCGCGAGCTGGACAAGCACATCATGACCCAGGCCTATACCGTGCCTGTCGTCTGGTGGCACCGCATCGTCGTCGCCTGGAAACAGATGAAGGGCTGGTACATGTCGCCCAGCCATTACATCAACCAGGATCTGCAGGACGTCTGGCTCGACCAGTAACTGCAACCGGGCCGGATGGCAGCACGCCATCCGGCCTCTTTCATCAGACGTCGTCACCGCCGGTACCGGATATCCGATGCTCCGTTACACGATCCGCCGTTTCCTGCTGATGATCCCGACACTGCTCGGCGTTGCCGTTCTGGTGTTCCTGCTGCTGCGCGCGATGCCCGGCGACATCGTCGAGCTGCGCATGCTGATGGACGGCGGCCAGGTCAGCCCCGAGGCGCTCGCCACCGAGCGCGCACGGCTGGGGCTCGATCAGCCGTTGCTCTACCAGTTCTATGAGTGGATCACCGGCATTATGGTCGGCGATTTCGGCACCTCGATGTGGACCGGCCGCCCGGTGATCCAGGAGATCGGCAGCCGTCTCGGCCTGTCCATGCAGGTCGCGATCATGGCAACGGTCCTTGCCGTCAGCATCTCGATCCCGCTCGGCACCATCGCCGCGCTCTACAACAATACCTGGATCGACCACGTCATCCGCACCTTCGCGATCGCCGGCCTGGCGGTGCCATCGTTCTGGCTCGGCATGCTGATCATTCTCGGCCTGCTCTATACGTTCAACTGGATTCCGCCCCTCACCTACACACCCATCTGGGTTGATCCGGTCGCCAATCTCTCGCAACTGATCTGGCCGGCCCTGGCGGTCGGCTACCGCTATTCGGCGGTCGCCACCCGCATGACGCGCTCGACCCTGCTCGAAGTACTGCAGGAAGACTATATCCGCACAGCCCGCGCCAAAGGCGTCTACGAGCGTCTGGTACTTTCGCGTCACGCCATCCGCAACGCCATGCTGCCGGTCGTCACCGTCGTCGGTCTCGAATTTGCCTTCCTGATCGGCGGCCTCGTCGTCACCGAACAGGTGTTCAATCTCAACGGCATCGGCAAGCTGTTCGTCGAAACCGTCACGCGCGCCGACTACACAATGGTGCAGGCGCTGGTGATGCTCGTCGCCACTTTCTTCATCCTGGTGAACTTCGTGGTCGATCTGCTCTATGCGGTGCTCGACCCGCGCATCCGGTATTCGTGACATGACCGCAGCCGCCGCACCCGACCTCGATATCGGCCAGCGCAAGCCGCGCCATCCGGTCATCGCATTCGCACGCCAGCAGCCGACCGGCATGGCCGGCCTGGTGTTTATCGTCATTCTGTTCATCGCCGGCATCTTCTCCGAATTCGTCGCGCCCTACGATCCGCTGGAGATTGACTACGGCGCGATGCTGCAGGCCCCCTCCTGGGAGCACTGGATGGGGACTGACGCTTTCGGCCGTGACGTCTTCTCGCGCATCATCTATGGCGCGCGCACCGCGCTCGCGGTCGGTTTTCTGTCGTCGATCCTCGGCTCCGGCATCGGCGCGACCGTCGGCATGGTATCGGCCTATTTCGGCGGCCGCATCGACATGGCAATCGAGCGGTTCATGGACGTGCTGCTGTCGTTCCCGATCATCGTGCTGGCGCTTGCCGTCGTCGCCGTGCTCGGCAAATTCCCGGTCGGCGGTCTCGATCTCAACCTGATCGTCGCCATCGCCATTCCGATGATTCCGAAGGTCGCGCGCGTCGTGCGCTCGGCAACGCTGGCAATCCGCGGCCTGCCCTATATCGATGCGGCACGTGCCGCCGGATACAGCAACAGCCGCATCATCTTCCGGCACATCGCGCCGAATGTGGTGGCGCCGTTCCTGATCATGTTCACCGCCTTCATCGCCCAGGCAATCCTGCTGGAAGCCTCGCTGTCGTTCCTCGGCCTCGGGGTCACCGAGCCGACGGCCGCCTGGGGCCTGATGCTGTCCGGCACGTCGCAGGAGTTCTATGCCGAGGCGCCATGGATGATCCTGTTTCCCGGCATCGCCATCAGCCTCGCAGTTTTCGCCTTCAATCTGTTCGGCGACGCCTTGCGCGATTATCTCGATCCGCGCTTCCGCACGTAAGCAGGCCCTTCCGCCGTTTCGCCACCTTGAGGCCAACCAGCAAAAGCCGTAAGACGCCCCTGCCGTGACAACGGCGACAACTGGCATCGAGGAGAGAGAAGCATGGCGGGTCCGCTGAGCGGCGTTCGGGTTCTTGAATTGGCGCGCATCCTGGCCGGGCCATGGGCCGGGCAAATCCTGGCCGATCTCGGCGCTGACGTCATCAAGGTGGAACGCAAGGGCCCCGGCGACGACACCCGCGCCTGGGGGCCGCCCTTCGTCGAAGGCAAAGATGGCGCCCCCATCGGCTCGGCCTATTTCCACTGCGCCAATCGCGGCAAACGCTCGATCGAGGTCGACTTCGACAGCGACGAAGGGAAGCGCATCATCAGGAAACTCGCCGCCCGGTCGGATATCCTGATCGAGAACTTCAAGGTTGGCGGCCTCGCCAAGTTCGGACTTGACTACAAGAGTCTGGCGCCCGACTGCCCCCGCCTCATCTATTGCTCGGTCACCGGATTCGGCCAGACCGGCCCCTATGCCAAGCGCGCCGGCTACGACCTGATGGCGCAAGGCATGGGCGGCGTGATGGACATCACCGGCATGGCCGACGGCGAACCAACCCGTATCGGCTTTCCGGTGGCGGACATCTTCACCGGCGTCTATTCGGTCGTCGGTATCCTCGCCGCACTTCAGCAGCGCGAGCGCACTGGCAAGGGCGCTTACGTCGACACCGCGCTGGTCGATTCCGCCGTCGGCGTGCTGTCGAACCAGGCGCTCAATTATCTCGTCTCCGGCAAGGTGCCCACCCGCATCGGTAATGCGCACGCCAATATCGTGCCCTATCAGGTGTTCGAGGTTGCCGACGGCTACATCATCATCGCCACCGGCAACGACGGGCAGTACCTCAAACTGTGCAATGTGCTCGGCGCCACCGAACTCGCCGAACATCCAGATTACCAGAACAATGCCGGCCGCCTGGCGCACCGCGAAGCGGTGGTCGCAGCACTGACCGCCTACACGAAGAAATTCAAGCGCGACGACCTGCTGGCCAAGCTGGAAGCCGTGCAGGTCCCTTCGGGACCGATCAACAATGTCGCGCAGGTCTTCGAGGATCCGCAGGTCAAGCACCGCGGCATGCAGTTGTCGTTGAAGAGCGATGCTGCCAAGACCGGCGTCATTCCGGGCGTGCGCACGCCGATCGTCGTCGACGGCAAACCGATGGCATCGGAGAACCCCTCGCCGCTGCTCGGCCAGCATACGCAGGACATCCTGCGCGAGATCGGCGAGGCGTAACGCCTCGCCCGCTCGCTACAGCGCAGCGCTGCGCGCATCGACCTCGTCGGCGAGCCGCTTGAGCCGTTCGGCCGGCGTCACCGGATAGCGGAAATCGGGATCGAGCCGCCGCAGCGGCTCCGGTAGTGCGGCAAGGCTGGCGGCGGCGCGCCGACGCAGCACTTCGAGCGACGGCGACGGCGCCAGGCGCCGGCCCGCCTGCATCATCGGCACCACCAGCCGCTCGCCGGGTTGGGTATCGCCGTCGACCGACAGGATGTCTCCGCGCATGCGACCGTCGGCGCCGGTCTCACGCCACACCTGCTTGCGGCCTGGCCAGGTCTCCTTGCCGACCGAGCGCTTGCGGCGCGCCACGCCGTTATAGTCCTGAAGCTTGTAGGCGCAGTCGATGGTCGGCGCATCCGGTGACACGGTGAGGCTGGTGCCGATACCGACACCGTCGATCGGCGCACCAGCCCCCGCGAAGGTGGCGAGGCGGTCTTCGTCGACGCCGCCGCTGACGAAGATCTGAACCTCGGTCATGTCGCCCGCGTCGAGGATGGCGCGCACCTGTTTCGACAGTTCGATCAGGTCGCCGCTGTCGATGCGCACGCCGCGCACGACGATGCCCTCCGCCTTCAGCCGCCGCGCCAGCGCCACGGTCTTATGCGCGCCGGCGATGGTGTCGTAGGAATCGATCAGCAGGATGACGCTGTCCGGCCGCGACCGGGCGAAATCCTCGAATGCCTGTTCCTCGCTGTCGTGCGCCAGCACGAAGGAATGCGCCATGGTGCCGGCGATCGGAATGCCGAAGCGCATGCCGGCGAGCACCGTCGCGGTGCCGGCGAATCCGGCGATATAGCTGGCGCGCGCCGCCAGCAGCCCCGCCTCGGCGCCATGGGCCGAGCGCATGCCGAAGTCGAGCAGCAGCTTGCCGTCGGCGGCGAGCATCATGCGGGCCGCCTTGCTCGCCACCACGGTCTGGTAGTGCAGGATGTTGACCAGCCGGCTCTCCAGCAATTGCGCCTGCGGCAGGGGCGCGGTGACGCGCAGCATCGGCTCCTCGCCGAACACCGCCGTCCCTTCGGGAATCGCGTGAACATCGCCGCTGAAGCGATAATTCGCCAGATAGTCGATGAGGTTGCGGCTGAAGCGACCGGTGCTTTCCAGCCAGGCGATCTCCTCCGGGCTGAAGCGCAGCCCCTCGATGAAGTCGAGCGCCGTCTCCAGCCCCGCCGCCAGCAGGAAGCCGCGCCGCGCCGGCAGCCGCCGCGGAAAGAACTCGAACACCGCCGTCCCGGTCTCGCCCTTGTCGAGATAGGTCTGCATCATGTTGAGCTGATAGAGGTCGGTCAGCAGCGGGCTGGTCTCTGCGGAAGGGATCGCCGTATTCATATGCGGGCCATGCGGATGGAGGACTTGCGAGAGGCTTGCGATAGAGAGGAATCGCACGTTATCGGCCCGGTGTGACCCGGATCGTCAAGGCTCCGCAAGCCGGAAGCCGCCTGTGTCGCCAAATTGCCACGGTCTGCGGAATTACGCCGTCACCGATGCGTTCCGACACCCTGTGGATAACTCGACTCGGCTATCCATTGAGCAGGAGCCGGACCGCCTGCCTCGCCCTCCAGGGGTGGTTGGAGACAGATCGATGCGATCCTTGCCGATGCGATCCTTGCCGATGCGATCTTCGCCGATGCAATCCTTGCCGACGCAATCTTTGCCGACGCGACCGACCCCGATCGAAAAGCCGCTGCCGCGCGCCAATCTGGTGCGCATCGACGCAGGCCGCGACAGGCCCGGCGCAACGCTGCCGCCCGTTCCGCAGCCCGACGCCGTCCTAGCGCCTGTTCTGCACGCCCCTGTTCTGCCGGCTTCTGCCCTCTCAGCCGCTCCCCCGTCGCCGCTGATGACGCCGGCGCGCCGCATCGCGCTAGACTCGCTGGAGCAGGAATTCGCAGACAAACTGATCGTCGACCACGCCTGACGTCTCCTGCGCAAAGGCCGGCCGGGATGGCAGCCGGGATCGCATGCCGGGCTGCGGGAGGCGCCGCGATCGGCTATGCTTGCGGCCGACAACACAAGCCGCGCCGCCGATGGGACACGACACGCTCCGCCTGCAATACGCTTCCGCCGTCGCCTGCGGCATTTTGGCCGCCCTGACGGTGCATATCGTGCTGGCCGTCACCGGCTACGGGCTCGATACGGCGCTGCGCAGCGGCACGCCAAGCGATGCGCAACAGATGACGTCGTCGCTGGCATGGTGGGCAATCGGCGCGTCCGGCTTTGTCGGCGGTTTCGCCAGCGCCGCCTATCTCATCGCCGCCGCGCGCGGCCGCGAGATCATCGCCACCATCGCCCGCCGGTTCCTGATCGCCGTCGTTCTCGCGGTCTGCACCGCGGCCGGCATCCTCAGCAAGACCGGCGGACTTGGCGGCGGCGTAGACGTGCTGGCGAACCTCGCCGCGCTTGGCCTTGCCGCGCTGTCGGCTTATTGCGGCGCACGCTTCGCCTATCTGCGCGCCGGCCGCGACTTTTCCGGCCGGCAGCCGGCGGGCGGAACCGAACCGCCGCCGCAGCATTGACCGGATTGGCACTGGCCGGAGCTTTCCGCATGACCGCTGCCGACACATCCCACCGCGCCGTCATCCGCATCCTCGTCGTCGAGGACGAGCCGCTCGTCGCCATCATGCTCGAAGAGGCGTTGCAGGATTCCGGCTATCAGGTCGTCGGGCCGGTGGAGAACCTGAAATCGGCCATCCATCTCGCCGGCTGCGAGCAGATCGACGCCGCCGTCGTCGACATCAATATCGACGGCACCGTCTCCGGGCCGGTCGCCGACCGGCTGATCGCGCGCGGTATTCCGTTCATTTTCGTCAGCGGCCAGGACCGGGAGCTCGGTTCGCGCTACGGCGACGTGCCGTTGCTGCGCAAGCCGTTCAGCATGGAAGATCTGCATCGCGCCGTCGCCACGGTGCTCGAACGCAACACGCCCTAGCCGGCGGCGAGTTTCATCTGGACCAACGCGGCGCGGCCGAGCAATCCAAACGGATTGGCGAGCGTTTCGATGAACTCGAAGTGGTTGTAGCCTTCGCCGCGGATCGTCTCCACCGGCTTTCCGGCCTTCCTGACCGCATCGGCGAAATCGCGACTCTGGCGCTGAAATTCCGGTGTCTCCAGCGAGCCGTAAGCCACGACCACCGGCGCATTCAGATTGTCGAGATGGCGCTGAACGGAGAGCGCGTGCTCCGTCGCATCGGTGAATTTGACGTAGTTCGAGCGCGCCGACAGCCGGACCGGTTTGAGGTCGTACATGCCCGAGGCCAGGACTGCGCCTTTCACCACATCCTTCGGCAAACCGAAGTCCTTCTCCCAATCGGTCACCATCACCACGCCGCCGAGATGGCCGCCCGAGGAATGGCCGGAGAGATAGATTCGATTAGGGTCACCGCCGAAGCTCGCCGCATTCCTGTAAATCCAGGCGACGGCACGACGACACTGCTCGGCCATCGGCATCAGGTCGCCCTTGGTTTCCACCACATTGGTGAAGTCGAGCGCGATATAGTGCGCGCCGGCGTTGACGAACATCTCTGCCGGGAAGGCATAATATCTGGCGAGTTCCGCCCGCCATGCACCGCCGTGCAGAAACACGTGGATGGCTGCATTCGCGCTTTTCGTCCGATAGAGGTCGAGACCTTCGATCGGACTCGCGCCATAGCTCAGGCGGCTGGGAGCGCCAAGCCGAGCGCGCGCAATCTCGCTACTCGTACGATAGCGTCCAACGACGTCCTTCAGATTCGAAGCATATTTGCTTTGATCGTAGGCATCGTCGAGTTGCTTCTGGTCCATATCGAGCCAGACTGTCGGGCCTTTCGGCGCGTCCCCCTGGGCCGGGGCGGAGGAAGCGACGAAGCCCGCAGTTGCCGCACCTGCCGTTGCAGCCATGAAGCCTCGACGATTGAACACAGTGGCCGTCCCGGCGCTGCGCGACATGACGCACCTCCCTCACATGCTGCTGATATAGCTCTGCTGATGAATAGTTCTGTTGATGAAGGCGGTTTCGACAGGAGCAGCGGCGGGCCCTGTCCACGCAGGCTTGGAGACACTGCGACCGAACACACGGGATAAACGCGTCGGACAAGCACACGTATGATAGGATGCGAACACCCTTTGTCAACATACGCGCGCTGTCACGGATTGGTTGGTACGCGACCCGAGATATTTCTTGCGATACACTCGACGAGCCGTCGCACATACCGATCCGCAAGACACACAAAACACGCGAGACATAAAAACACGCAAGACATATCTGCCGAAAACATATTGTCCAAGGCATGCCTGTCATCGGCACGCCTGTCATCGAATGAAGGAGAACGACCGAATGCCGAATGAATTATCCAGCGAGCAGCGTTTCCTGTGCGAGGCTATCGATCTGGCGCGGGAGAATCTCCGGCGCGGCGGCCGCCCGTTCGGCGCGGTCGTGGTCAAGAACGGCGCGGTCATCGCCACCGGCGTCAACGAGACGGCGGCGAACAGCGATCCGACCGCGCACGCGGAGATGGAGGCGCTGCGCGCCGCCAGCCGGGCGCTCGGTTCGCCCGACCTGAGCGGCTGCGAGGTCTATGCCAGCGGCCATCCCTGCCCGATGTGCTTCCTCGCCATGCGGGTCAGCGGCATCAGCAGAGCTGCCTATGCTTACTCGCTGGAGGACAGCGCCGCCTACGGTTTGCGCAGCGCCATCACCTATGACGAGTTGAAAAAGCCGCTGTCCGAACAGGGACTGACGATGCGCCACGTTCCGGTCGCCCCCGGCGCCGACGGCCCGCTCTATGCGGCATGGAAGGCGAGCCAGCCATCGTCCTGAGTGTCCGGCCGGAACGACACGCAAGGGCGCTCACGCCCTTGCGCTCTCCAGCGCGGCGTCGCTTCGCTCCATCCCGCGACGCCGGCGTCGCAAAGCCGCGAAGGACGCGATGCGATCCCCATGGATCATCCCGGCGGTGGCGGTTTCAGCCCCCGCCGCCGGCGGCATCGCCGCAAACCGCGTCTCGCAACCGCCGGAACGCGGCAAGCTGCTCGGGCTTCATGTTGCGCGCCGCGTCGCGGCCGACGAACACCTTGAACATGATGCCGCCGTCGATGTTGAGAAACGCCACGAACGCCGACGAGCGCCCCATGAAGGAGCGCTCGACGAAGGCGACGCCGCCGCAACGCTCGTGCCGCAAATGGCCATGCAGCGCGCCGCCGCCCGGAATGTTGTAATAGCCGCGCCCGACCTCACCAGCCGGTACCGGCCCGCCCGCTTCGAAGATGCCGTCCTCGGTGTGGACGATCAACGTGACGTCGCCCCACGAACCGATATCGGCCATCGCCGCGACGAAGGCGCTGCCCGGGCCGATCGCCCGCATCTCCTCCGGCAGGGCCTCGATCACCTGTCGCGGCGTTGCGCCATGCGTCCTGGCAGCTTCCTCGATGACGACGCCCGGATTGTCCGCAAGCGCCCGCACCAGCGCCGCATCGGCCTGCGCCGTGGTCTGCACCATCGTCAGGCCGCCTTCGGGTTGGTCAGCGTCTGCAGGACCGAAAAACCCTCGAACTGCGGATGGCCGAGATAGAGCGAGCCGCTCGACTGATTGCCAGCGCGCGCATGCGAGGCGCGGAATTCTTCCGACTTCGTCCAGGCGACGAAGTTGGCCTCGCTCTGCCAGACGGTGTGCGTGGCGTAGAGCGTGTGATCGTCCGCCGCCGGCCCCTTCAGCAGATGGAATTCAACGAAGCCCGCCATGCGGTCGAGATAGGTTTCACGCTTGGCCCAGACGTCCTCGAACGCGGCTTCCGATCCCTTGGTCACCTTGAAGCGATTCATCGCGATATACATTCATTCTCTCCTTGGCTGGCACATGCTGGCGTAAGTTCTCAAACATCGGCGACAATCGCTTTGCTCATCTGACGCATCGATCGTCTTTCGGAGCGCGGCCGCGGCATCGCCGCCACGGCCGCACCCCGGTCTCTCAGGTCGGTCCGAAGTGGACCTTCACCCCTCCCTTGATGGTGAGGCCGGCACCGGCGCTGGCCCACAGGACGTCGTTCTGGGTCGAGGTAAAGTCCGATGCCGTCGGTATCGCGTAGGGCCGGTAGTACTGGTTGAGCAGATTTTCGACCGCAAGGCTCACCGTCACGTTCGGCGACGGCTTCGCCGACAGATAGAGATTGACGAGATTATAGGACGTCGCCGGCAGATAATTGGCCGGGATATCCGTGTTGCTCGTCACCGCCGTCCACATCGCCGACAGCACGACCTTGTTGTCGAACAGGCGCACGCCGGCCACCGTGGTGATCTTCCGCGACGGGATGCTGTAGAGACCGATATCGGTCTGGACGTTCTTGCCTTCCTGGATGCTTCCCGAAACGCCCAGGAACCAGGTGTTGGCATCATACATCGTCTCGGCTTCGAAACCGCGAATGCGGGCTTTCGCGATATTCTGGTACTGATAGCAGGACAGCATCGGCGGAGGGCATGTGAACTGAACCGCGTCAATGAAGTCCGTGACGTCGTTCTGGAACAGATTGAACTTGCCGCGGAGGCTGTCACCGGCAACAAACAGATCGTTCTTCTTGAGGTTGAGGCCGACCTCCTTGTTCTTGCCGATTTCCGGCCGCAGATTCGGATTCGGCAGGAAGCAGAAATAGCCCCGCGAACCATCCGGACACAGCGAGGTGTCGCCCTGCCCCGGTCCACTCGCGACGTGAGCGCCCGTCACCAGCGTTTCGGTCAGTGTGGGAGACCGATAGCCTTCGGCATAGCTGACATAAGGCGTGACAACACCAGCCGGCAGAAGACCGACGGTGATTTTCGGCGAGAAGCGGCTGCCGCTCGTACCGCCGGCCGGCGACTCCAGCCGGTAATCGTCGAAACGAACGGCGCCGATGACCTCGGCCAGAGACGAGTAGTTCATCTTCCATTGCACGAAGCCGCCGGTGACCGTCCGCCGGCCTCCCGGAGTGGTCGCGTTGGAGTTGCCGCTCTTGTCGTAGGTCGACACCTCATCGCGGAAACCGTCGGCGCCGTAGGTGATGGCGTGCCGCCAGTCCCCGGCGTCGATACGCGAGGTGTTGTAGATGTCGAAGCCGTAGGTATCGATCAGATAGCTGCGCGAATCGCCGAGACAGCCGCTGATGTTGTTGCCCGGCCCCACGCCCACGCAATTGCCGGACGCCACCGTACTGTTATGGGCGATCTTGACCTGATCGTTCCGCGTTCGATTCCAGTAGATATTGGCGCTCAGGTCGAACAGGTTGTCGTCGGGCCGGGAATAGGTCCAGCCCAGCGTCGTCATGTAGTTCTTGACGTTGGTGCCATAGATCGACGTGCCGCCGTTCGGATCGGTCGGCGGACCGCCGGGGCGCGACGGCGGGCCTAGCGGTTTGGTGTTCGGGTCACCCACCCTGCGCCCCGGCTGCCCGTTATCGTAGAGATTTTCCTGGAAGATCGTGCCGAACTTGACTTCATGGCCGTCGGCCGGACGCACCGTCAGCTTGGCGATGCCGCTCGACAGTTTGTTCCAGGTATTGGCGACTTCGAAATTGGTGCCGTCGCGGTAGTTGTCCTGCGTCGAATAGGTGCCGCCGGCGAAGACGTCGACATTCGGGTTGACGCGCAGGCCGCCGAAGATCGAGCTCAGCATGCGCGCATTGTTGCTGCCGAGCACCATATTGGTGTCGATCCCCCAGAGCTCGCCCGGACGCACCACGTCGTCGATATCCTTGGTGCGGAACGAGGCGACGCCGCCGATCGCGCCGGAACCATAGATATTCGCCGTCGGGCCGCGCACGATATCGATGCCGCTGAGCAGTTCGGGATTGAGGAAGAACGAGCCGTTGGCGAAGTGGCCGGTGCGCTGATAGTTCTGCCGCGCGCCATCGACGATCACCGCGACGCGGCCGAAATCCTGCAGGCCGCGGATATTGATCGCGGTCGAGGGGTCGTCGCCGCGGTCCTGCATCCAGACGCCGGGCACGCCGTAAAGCAGATCGGAGATACGCGTCGGCAGCCGCGTCTCGATAGTCTCGCGGTCGATGACGCTGACCGGCGCCAGCGCGTCGCTCACGCGCTCCCTGGTCTTGCTCGACACCACGGTCACCGCATCGAGAACCTGCACCGCACCGGCGGCCTGACCGGCATCCTGTGCTTGCGCGGGCTGCGCGGGACCGAAGGCGCAGACGCCCATCACCGGTACAGCAACAGCCAAAGCATTCACGCGCCCACGGCGCGACGTGCGTTTCATCAAACGCCCCCCGTTCTTCCAGTTCCATCGTTCTGTGGCTGGCGGGCGGAAGCGGTGACGCTACGGCTAGCTGGCTGCGTGGGGGCAGATAACAGCGTTCGAACGGCAAAAACAAGTGTTGCCCTAAGTATTCAAAATCAATAAGCAATAAAAAGCGGAATCATATAGTTTTTAATGCCTCTAAACTAAGGTTTCGCATTTTATAATCCGTCTAAACTGATAAACATAGCGGATTAATCAAAACGAATACTTGGCCTGATCGACGATGACCGCCGAAACAGACAAAGATCAACACGACGCTGCACCAGACGGAGCCAAGAACAGCCCGCCTAAAAAGCGGCTCGTTACTGTCATCGAAGACGGTCTCGACAGCCGAGACCTGTTCTCGGGCGCGCGCGAACTGACCATTACCCACGGCAGCGATGTCTATCGCCTGCGTCTGACGTCGCAGAACAAACTCATCCTGACCAAATGAGCAGAACCGCAACCGCTCTCCTGTCGTTATGGCTCGCCGTCGTCGGCGCGGCCGCGGCGGGCGATGGCGCCGCTCGGGCTGCCGGTACGACTTCGTACGATACGTCGCGCATCGTTTCGGTCGGCGGCGCGGTCACCGAGATCCTCTACGCCCTCGGCCTGCAGGACCGCATCGTCGCCGTCGATTCGACGAGCCTGTTTCCGCAACGCGCGCTGAAGGAAAAACCGAATGTCGGTTATCTGCGGCAGTTGTCGCCGGAAGGCGTCCTCGGCCTGAATCCGACGCTGATCATCGCCGCCGAAGGCGCCGGCCCGAAGGAAACCGTCGCGGTGATCGAACAGGCGTCGGTGCCGTTCGTGCATGTGCCCGACCATTTCACCGGCGAGGGCATCGTCGACAAGATCCGGCTGATCGCCCGCGACACCGATCGCGTTTCGATCGGCGACTGCCTGATCGCTCGGGCGCGGGGCGATCTCGACCGGCTCGCCGCGCTGCGCAAGCGGATCGCCGCGCCGGCTCGCGTGCTGTTCGTGCTGTCCTTCGTCAACGGCCGCGCCATGGTCGCCGGCACCGACACCGCAGCCGACGGCATCATCAGACTCGCCGGCGGCGTCAATGCGATGGCGGCGTTCAAGGGCTACAAGCCGGTTTCCGACGAAGCGATCCTCGCCGCCCAGCCGGACGTCGTGCTGACGATGCAGCGGCCGGACCAGGCGTTGACCGCCGACGACGTGCTGAACCATCCGGCCTTCGTGCAGACGCCTGCCGCACAGCGCAAATCCTTCCTGTCCTTCGACGGACTGTATCTGCTGGGCTTCGGACCGCGCACCGCAGGCGCGGCGCATGATCTGGCGCTGGCGCTCTATCCCGATCTGGCGAAGGCGGAGACGGCGACGCAGCCCGGTGCCGGCCCCGCTTCCGGATCCGCTTGTCCGCAATGACCACGGCGCCATCCGCCCTCGCCCGCGACAGCGGGCGGCGACACCGCCCGGCGATGGCGCTCGTCCTGCTCGCATTGCTGGCGCTGCTCGGCCTCGCCGTCGTTCTGTCCGCCGCCGTCGGCGCGGCCGGCATTCCGCCGGCGCGGCTGCTGGCGCTCACCGGGCTGACGCCGGCCGATCCGGCGACCTTTGCGCGCGATCATCTGGTGCTGTGGTCGATCCGCCTGCCGCGCATCGCGCTTGCCGCCACTGTCGGCGCGCTGCTGGCTGCGTCGGGCGCCATGATGCAGGGCCTGTTCCGCAATCCGCTCGCCGATCCGGCGATGGTCGGCGTGTCGAGCGGCGCCGCCTTCGCCGCCGCGCTGACCATCATCGCCGTCGATCGCTTCGCCACCGCCGGCGGTCTGCTGTCGCTCGGCCTGTTGCCGGTCGCGGCGCTGATCGGCGCGCTCATCACCACCGCGGCGCTCTACCGGCTGGCGACGCGGCACGGCCGCACTTCGATCGCAGTGTTCCTGCTCGGCGGGCTGGCCATCGCCGCGCTGACCAATGCCGGCATCGGTTTCCTTGTCTTCATGGCTGACGACCGGCAGCTCCGCGACATCACTTTCTGGATGCTCGGCTCGCTCGGCGGCGCCACCTGGCAGAAGGTCGCCATCGTCGCGCCATTCCTGATCGCGACCGTCGCCGGCATTCCGTTGATCGCGCGCGGGCTCGATCTGCTGGCGCTGGGCGAGACCGAAGCCTTTCACATGGGCATCGCAGTCGAGCGGCTGAAGCGTCTTGCCATCCTGCTGGTTGCCGTCGCCGTCGGCGCCGCGGTGGCGTTCTGCGGCGTCGTCGGTTTCGTCGGCATCGTCGTGCCGCATCTGCTGCGTCTCGTCATCGGCCCCGGCCACCGGCTGCTGCTGCCGGCGACGATGCTGCTCGGCGCGGCGATGCTGCTGGCTGCCGATACCGCCGCACGGACGCTCGTCGCGCCGGCCGAACTGCCGATCGGCATCGTCACCGCCATCGTCGGCGCGCCGTTCTTTCTCGGCCTGCTGCTGCGGCAGCGCAATCTGGTCGGCCTATGAGCGCCATCCTCACGCTTGCCGATGTCGGGCTCGATATCGGCGCGGCGACGCTGCTGCGCGGCGTCTCGCTATCGATCGCCGCCGGCGAGCGCATCGCGCTGATCGGCCCGAACGGCGCCGGCAAATCCTCGCTGCTGCGGGTGCTGTCCGGCGAGATGCATCCGTCGCGAGGCCGTGTCGATCTGCTCGGCCGGCCGCTCGCGGCCTACACGCCGGCGGAACTGGCGGAACAACGCGCCGTGCTCTCCCAACAGATCGCCGTGGCGTTTCCGTTCCGCGTCGCCGAGATCGTCGCCATGGGCGGCCGCGGCGCTCCGGTGCCCGACGCCGCGATCGACGCGGCGCTGGCGCAGGTCGGCCTCGCCGGCTTCGCCGGCCGGATCGTCACCACGCTTTCCGGCGGCGAGCAGCAGCGCGCCCATATCGCCCGCGTGCTGGTGCAGATGACCTGCGGCAAGCGCGACGGCGCGTCCGGGCTGATCCTCCTCGACGAGCCGACGGCCTCGCTCGATCTGCGGCATCAGCTCGATCTCGCCGCCATCGTCACCAATTGCGCGGCGCGCGGCCTCGCCGTCGTCTCGATCCTGCACGATCTCAATCTGGTGCCGCTGTTCGCCGAACGGGTGGTGGTGCTCGACCACGGATGTCTTGTCGCCGACGGCATGGTCGGCGACACGATCACCGAAGCGATGATGCAGCAGGTGTTCGGCGTCCGCGGCGCCGTCGGCCGGACGCCGGCCGTGAACATGCCTTTCGTCCTGCCACAGGCCGCCGAACGCTGAACCGCACGGACCTCCTTCGGCGTTGATCCGCGCGGCCAATCACACCGGCAAAACGGCGGACGCCGATGTGTCGACCGTGCGCCAGGGCATCTCAAAGTTTGGCGATGCCCGGGAAGAACAGGTAGCAGGCAACGCTGATCGCGATCAGATAGGCCAGCACGACCAGACACCAGAAGAAATTGTGCCGAATGACCTCGCCTTCGTTGCGCACGAAACGCGTGGTCGAAACACCGACGCTGGCGGTCTGCGGCGCGATCGGCTTTCCGATCTCCGCGCCGACCGAGTTCACGGTCGGCAGCAGGAGCGGCGGGAAACCGAGAAGCTGGCCGACCAGCGCCTGGAACTTGCCGAACATTGCATTGGTGGAGGTGTTGCTGCCCGACAGGGCGACTCCGATAAAGCCGAGCAGCGGAGCAACCACGATGAAGGCCGCGCCAAGCGACGAGAACGCTTTTGCCAGCGATGCCGCCATGCCGGAATAGTTGTAAACGTAGGCGAGCCCGAAAATAAACACGCCGACGAGCGAGGCGCCCCACGTCTGCGACCAGGTCTTGCTCCAGATTTCGCTCAGTTGCCGCCCTTTCACCCGCAGCAACAACGCGACGATGATCCATGACGCAAGGATGGCCGAGCCGCCGACAAACGGCGTCCAGTTGAAGGCCGCCGCGATCGTCGCGCCTTCGGTGATCGACGATGCCGCGGCCACCTGCACATGCAGCAGCGAGATCCTCGGCAGACTGGACCAGGGCCCGGTCCACGCGACCACGACGATGATCAGAATGGCGATTGGCAGCCAGGCCTGGAAGACGTCGCCCGCGGAAAGATCATGATTGCCCGTCGCGGAACGCGTGGCGAGCGGCGCGCCGCCGTAACCCCGCACCTGCTTCGGCTGCCAGATCTTCAGCAGGAGCAGCACGCAGACAAAGCATACGATCGCGCCGGCAACATCCGGCAGATAAGGACCGAGAAAACTGCCGACCGGCAATTGACCGGCGATATAGGCGAGCGACCCGACCACAGCCAGCGGCCATGCCTCCCACATGCCTTCCCGACCCGAGACGAGATAGAGCAGGATCCACGGCGGCAACAGCGCGAGGATCGCGACGATCTTGCTGACCGCACTCGACAGTTCAAGCAACGGATAACCGGTGACGGCTGCAAGCGCGATGATCGGCGCGCCGAGCGCCCCATAGGATACCGGCGCGTTATTGGCGATCGCGGCAACCCGAATGGCATCGAGGTCCGGAATGCCGCTGGCGATCAGGATCGGCGCGACGAAAGCCCACGGATAGCCGAAACCGACAAGGCCCTCGAGGAGCGCGCCGAATGCCCACGCGAAGAGAATGGTCTGCACCCGGACATCCTGGGTCGCCTGCGCGATCAGCCAGCGTCTCAGCTTCTCAAACGCGCCGGTGACAACCAGCGTGTTGAAAAGCATCACTCCCCAGAACACGATCCAGTCGACATTCCAGACGCCCGTCGCGGAACCGTAGAGGTAGGCGAGGATGCCGTCGTTCAGCGGCATGTGCCAGACCCACAGCCCGAGCGCGAACGTGATGAGCGAGCCGACGAGCGTCGCAACCCAGGCCGTCCAGCGCAGCGCGGCCAGCATGAAGAGCAAGGCCGCAACCGGGATCAGGGCGACGAGCCAGGTGGCGAACAAATTTCCGGTGGGATCGAGAATTTGGTTGAACATGGGAAGGCCCCATCTGAAAGCTGGCATAGACCTGCGCACAGATGCTTCGCGTTCTCCTCAGGGAGAACAATCGACGGGGCCGGGGGGACGAGGACGAGAGGAATTTCCAGTTGTCCGACAAGGGGGCACTTGTTTCGGTCACAAGGCCCTCTCAGGCCTCCTGCTCCGCCCACTTGCTATTCTGAAAGATCAACTCACAGTTTAGCAGATCCTGTCTGCCGCGCGCTTACACAATCCCGTGCGCGGCAATCCCATGCACGAGACGCGTTAGCTTGTCCCATGCACGAGATGCGTTGCTTGCCGTACGGTCACATGCGGTTCCAGGGCACCTTCTGCGGAGGCAATTGCCGGCGGCTCTCATCTCGCCGAGGCGGGTCGCCGCTATCTGCGGTCCCCGCCGCCGCTGTCCCGGCGCCGTATCAAAAACCGTCCCCCACAGTGCTGCTCAATTGGCGTTGCGTTTCGGCGGGCGGAGAGGATCGGTGTCCTTCCGCTCCCGGATCAGCGACTTCATCATCTTCACCAACGCCTCGCCGTTCAACGGCTTGGTGAAATACGCCAGTGCGCCGGCATCCATGCATTGTTTCCGGATGTCCGCTTCATCGAATGCCGTGATCACGATCGTCGGAATGAAACGCTTCGCGCGCCGCAGATAGTGCTGAAGATCCAGCCCCGAGAACTCCGGCATATGCAGATCGACAACGATGCAGTTCGGCTCGCACGTCTTCAGCGAGCTGATGAATTCGCGGGCCGATCCGTAGGTCGCGACATCGAATGACGATGCGGCGAAGAGACGGCCGAGCGCGGTTCGCACCGACTCCTCGTCATCGATAATCGCGATCTTGAGCGGCCGCGGCATGGCCGGCACTGTCAATCCAACAAGCGGTTCGGTCGAGTTGACCTTAGGGCCAATATCGCGATTCCGCAGGCTCTATGCCTGCCCGGGCTGTGAGGCGCACGAGATCGGCCACCGAGTGCACGCCGAGCTTCGACATCATCCGGCCGCGATGCACCTTGATCGTTTTCTCCACCGTTCCAAGGATCGCGGCGATCTGCTTGTTCAACAGCCCGCCGATCACATAAACGAGGACTTCCTTCTCGCGCGGCGTCAACATCGACAACCGCACATTGATCATCGCCAGATCGTCGTTCTCGCGGCGGATGTCCTCGTCCTGCTGTTCGGCGCGTGCAATCGCCGCGAGCAATTTGTCACGATCCGCCGGCTTGACCAGGAAATCGATCGCGCCGGCCTTCATGGCGGTAACGCTGCTGGGAATATCGCCGGTGCCGGTCAGGAATATCAACGGGACGCATAGACCCCGCTCGCGCAACTCCTGCTGAAGCTGAAGCCCGCTCATCTCGCTCATTGACAGATCGACAATGAGACAGGACGGCGTCTGGTGATCGTAGGAGGCCAGCAACGCCCGAGGCGATTGAAAGCAGACTGCCTCGTAACTTGCCGCTCTCAGAAGCCGGGACAGCGCCCGCAACACCAACTCGTCGTCATCGACGACAAATACCGTAAACCCAACCCGACGAACCATGACGCGCTACTCCTATACAAAAGCAGCTCACTCCATTTCGTAGGACGGTAATCTGAAAATCGCGATCGCTCCCTCTCCCGGGTTATTGCGCAGGGTCAAAGTACCACCATGCGCCCTGGCAATCGAGGCGCAAATCGAAAGACCAAGCCCTAGCCCGCGCCGCTTCGTGGTGAAAAACGGTTTGAAGACCTCCTCTTCGGAAGCGGAGAGACCGCTGCCGCAATCGATCAGCCGGATCTCGCTCCCCGCATGGCTTATATCCGTTTCGATCGAGATGATCCGCCGGGACGGCGACAGGTCCTCCATCGAGTCGACGGCGTTCAGCAACAAATTCAATAGAACTTGCTGCAATTGAATCGGATCGCCACGGGTCAGGGCAAGATTGCGGCAAAGATTGCGGCGGACCGTCACCTTCCGGTTGATCAGTTCGCTGCGCAACAGCGTGAACGTCGACTCGATCAGATGGTTCAAATCGACGGCCTCGTAGCGAACCTCGCCCTTCCTGAGCAGGGCTCGCAAACGGTGGATCACGTCGCCGGCGCGGCCATCCGCCCGGATGATGTCGTCGAGGATGCCGGATAGTTCCTTCAGGTCCGGATGTGGTCCCGCCAGGATGATCCGCCCTGCCTCGGCATTCGAGAGGATCGCGGTCAATGGCTGCGTCAGCTCATGCGCCAGACCGCCCGACAGTTCGCCCAGCATCGAGACCCGCATCAGATGCGTGATCTCCCTGCGCTGTTCGGCGGCCTCCTGCTCGGATCGTTTTCGCGCGGAAATATCGGTGAACGTGCCGCTCATCTCGCTGGCGACGTTGTCGGGGCCGAAATGCGGCCGCGCCCTCATGCTGAACCAGCGCTCTTTCCCGCTCTGCACCAGCAGGCGGAACTCGACATCGATCGCCGTCCGCTCACCGATCGACCTCCTCAACGACGCCGAGATGGCATCGACGTCCGCTGGATGAACGATCGACAGCAGCCGCGATGTGGTCAATACGGCGTCGGCGGGCAGGCCCAGCATCCGGCGCGCATGCTCCGTCATCCAGATTGCGTTATCGAAAAACTGGTAGATCCACAGTCCGACATCCGCCGATTCCGCCGCAAACGACATCCGTTCGTCGCGCTGGCGGGCGATGCGTTCGGCCTCCCGGATTTCATTGATTGCGCTGCCCAGCAAGAGTGTCGGAACGGAAATTCCGATAAGGAAGATTTGCAGGGCGAAGCCGTTGTCCTCGGGTCCGGGAGCGTCAAACGGCGCTCCCTCGCCAAAGGCGCGCATTAAAAAAATCGTCGAGATAACCAGGGCCGACCCGCTCGCGCCGAGCGCACCATATCTCGCCGATGCCCAGAGCACGAACGGAAGCGGCAGATATAACAATGCGGATGCATAATCGCCCAGCAGCAGCTTTCCGCTCGCCGAGAACGCGAAGAACGAGATGCCGATAATGATCAGCACGATTAGAACAGCCTCGCGGGCGTGCGATTTCAGCCCGGACCGCCGCAGGTCATCGCCACCCCCGAACAGCATGAGCAGCAGTGCGCCGAGAATGGCGGCACTCAAGGCGTTCGATATGCACCACCGCAGCCAGAGATAGCCATAGCTGTCGACCGGTTCCCCGTTCAGAATGGACACCCACGCCCCGGCGAGAGCCGCCAGCGCCGGACCGGCGGCAACCACCGCGACTACATAGGCGGCCGCGCTTTTCAGGCCGCCGAAATAAAAACGCCGATCGCACCAGCGACGGACCGCCCCCGCATTCAGAACCGCAACCAGAACGCTGGCTGCAAACGCGACCGCCGCTGCGCCGGCGCCGTACTGCGCGGACAACGCGACGCCGTAATGTGCCGGCAACACCGCAAGGATATATCGCCACCAGAGGGCGGGAGCCGTCAGCGCAAGCGCAACGAACAGGACGGTGTTGGAAAGCCAGAACGGTGAAAAAATCTGGCTTGAGAGGGCATCGATATAAAGAGTGGCTTGCGCGCTTGAATAGTAAACGATCGCAATCCCGATCGGAGGCCAGACGTCGTCGATCAAGCCCCAACGGCCTCGAAAACCACCTTGATCGGCCGCGGCAAACATTCCACGAACTTCTCAACGGCTGATTTGAGCCCTTCTTCGTATCACAGATTGCCGAGACACCGGTCGTGTCTTTTGCAAATCGACGCCGCCGCGGTCCGTCACTGCTAGAAATCAATTGTCCGGATCGCGGTAGCGGCATCCGGCCAGGTTATCTGCACCTGCCATTAATCCAGAAATTCCAACGGCTTCCAACGATATTGGACCTCGGTCCAATTGACCGCGCCGATGCTCCGCTTCCCTTATTTTGACAGGACCGGCGCCCTCGCAGGAGGCCGACTTCAATGAAGACGATGCTTGCCGACGCTTGCGCAAGACGGCTCTTGCTGCCGCGGCTCCCCTCGCCCTTGCCCTGTCGGGCAGCGACGCCGGCGCATGACCTCTCCGGCCGGCGGGGCCCTCGACCTCGGCTCGCAACGCGAAGAAGCCGCTGGATCGCACTGCTGATCCTGCTGACGACCGGAACGGCGGGCATTGCAGTGGCCGCCGATCAGTTCGAAGGCGTATGGGCCGCGAACGGCTTGCCGTGCGACAAGGTTTTCCAGAAAAAGAACGGCCAGGTTTCGTTTGTCAGCTATCACGGCGAACGTGCAGCCGGGCTGATCGTGCATGGCAATCAGGTCCAGGGCGGACAGGCATCTTGCAAGCTGCTGTCGCGTAAGGAGCAGGGTTCGAGCTTCATCGCCGTACTCGGCTGCAAGGAAGAGATCATCTTCGACAAGCTTGTCGTTCACGCGCGCTTCAATGGCCCCAACGAGCTTGTGCGCTTCGATCCGAACGTGCCGGAGATCGAAACGACATATCACCGCTGCGAGATGTAGCGGGCGCTGTTGGACCACGGTCCAATCGAAAGGCGGCGGCGTCTGTCTCTAAGCTGCGATCATGCTCACGACGCCGCAGCTCGACAAAATCGACATCCCCGCCCTGCGCGGGCGCAACATGATCTGGATTTCCGGCGGAACGTTCCGCATGGGATCCGATAAGCACTATGCCGAGGAAGCCCCGGTCCATCGCGTCACCGTCGACGGCTTCTGGATGGACCGCACGCCGGTCACCAATGCCCAGTTCCGCGCGTTTGTCCGCGCAACGGGCTATCGGACCTTCGCCGAGATTCCACCCAATCCCAAAGACTATCCGGGGGCGCTGCCGGAGATGCTCAGAGCGGGCTCGCTGGTGTTCATGCCGCCCGGCCATCCGGTCGATCTGCGCGACTGGAGCCAGTGGTGGCAATTCACGTTTGGCGCCTACTGGCGCCGGCCGGCCGGCAAGGGAAGCAGCATTCTCCGGCTCGACGATCATCCCGTCGTGCACATCGCCTACGCGGATGCGCTCGCTTACGCGCAATGGGCCGGCAAAGACCTGCCGACGGAAGCCGAATGGGAATTCGCCGCGCGCGGCGGGCTGGACGGCGCCGAATACGCCTGGGGCGACGATTTCACTCCCGCCGGGAAGCACGTCGCGAATACATGGCAAGGTCTTTTCCCGTTCGAGAATCTCGCGGCCGATGGCTACGAGCGAACGTCTCCGGTCGAGGCCTTTCCGCCGAACGGTTACGGCCTCTACGACATGATCGGCAATGTCTGGGAATGGACCAGCGACTGGTACAAACCCAAACACGACGCCGACGCGCCGAAAGCCTGCTGCATCCCGCACAATCCGCGCGGCGCGAATGAGCCGGACAGCTACGATCCCTGCCAGCCCGGCATCCGCATTCCCCGCAAGGTGCTCAAAGGCGGCTCGCATCTATGCGCGCCGAACTACTGCCGGCGCTACCGCCCGGCAGCACGGCACGCCCAACCGGTCGACACCTCATCGAGCCATATCGGCTTCCGGTGCGTCGCAAGAGGGGCCTGAGCATGCCCTCCCGGCAACGGCCTCAGCCTTCCGTCGCGACAGCGCGGACGATTGCGGCAGGGATTGCGCGCCACCGGACGCACCATCCTGTTCGGCCTCTGCATCGATGTGCTCTACCAGCACAAGGTGCTCGACGAATTCTATCCTGCCGAGGCCGCGCTGATCGCTATCGTCTTTGCCGGCATCCCCTACTTCCTGTGGCGCTGGCTGATCGAGCGGGCCGCCCTTCTATGGTTCGCACACAAGCCAGGTTGAAAGCTCGGCCGGATTGAGGGGCTGGCCGCATCGAAGGATCAGCCGGATTGAAAGGTTGGCGATGACAAAAACGACACGCCCCAATCGGTTTCAGGATCAGCCGCTTCCGACGATTCCCGACGTCAGCGACATGTCGTCGGATCAGGGCTCCGTCATCCTCTCGCAGCACCGCACCCATCTGTCGACTTTTCGCACCGGATTATCGGAGCATCGCACCGATTTGTCGGAATACCGCACCGATCTCTCGACGCATCGGACCGATCTGTCGACCGAACGCACCGAGATGTCGATGCGCCGTACCGGCATGTCGTTTCAACGGACCCGCATGAGCGCCGAACGCACGCTGATGTCGGTGATCCGCACGTCCCTGTCGTTGATCTCGTTCGGCTTCACCATCTTCCAGGTTTTCGAGAAGGCCAAGGATGAGGGGCTGGTGACCCATGCCGCCGCGCCGCGCAATTTCGGCGTCACGCTCGTCCTGCTCGGCATCATCATGCTGCTGGTCGGCATCGCCTATCACCTTCAGTTCATGTTCGGGCTGCGGCACGAGCGCGATGCGATGCACGCCGCCGGTCTGATCCATGCGCAGAGCAAGTTTCCCCCGTCGATGACTCTCGTCACCGCGCTGATCCTGCTCGCCATCGGCATCTTCGCGATCATGAGCATGGTGTTTCAAGCCGGACCTTTTGGATAGGAGAGGCTCCATGGCCCAAGCCGCACAGAAAATCGATATCGGACACGAAAGCCACTATGTCTTCGAGCGCGGATTTCCGGTCGGCGCCACGGATCATCATGCGTTCGACGACGCCGACCTGAACCGGGCGATACAAGCTTACAAATTCTTTTATCCGACGGTCTCGGGCGCAGCGATCGTCAAGGGCAACGAACAGATCGGGGTCATACCCAACAAGGTGTTCGGGATTCTCGACTGCGCGCCCGAACAGTTCGTCTTCACGGCCAATTCGGATACGCCATACGGACCGCTTCTGCTGGATCTCGGCGTCGGGCCACTCGTCGTCGAACTCCAGCCCGGTCCGCTGATCGTTTGCTCGATGGACATCAATCAGCGCTGGGTCGCCGACATGGGTCTTCCCGGCCCAGACGCCGGCAAAGGCGGCAAGCATCTTCTGCTGCCTCCCGACTACAAGGGCGAGGTCCCCACGAGCGGCTACTATATTCACAAGGCCAGCAGCAATCGCCAGATCGTCGGCGCGCGGTCGCTCCCCGTTCACGGCGACGTCAAGGCCGCAAAGGAGCGGCTGAAAACGATCAAGGTTTATCCGTTGAACAAAACAGCGGGCTGGGCCGAGCCGACGTGGCTGGATGTCACCGGCAAATCCCAGGATACGACTCCCGTGGCGTGGGAAGACAACATCGCTTTCTGGGAGGTTCTGCACAAAACGATCGAAACCGAACCGCTCTACAGCGGCTATCACAATTACTACGGAGAGCTCGCGGCGCTCGGGATCGAAAAGGGAAAGCCGTTCAATCCGGACCCACGCATGAGGCGGATTCTGGTGGAGGCCGCGCGATCCGGAAATGCGCAAATGCGCGTGCAGTCGTTTGCCGACCGGCGACCGGATCGTTTTCCCTGGGCCGACAGAAAATGGGAATGGGCCAGTCTGCGTTTCGAGGATGGTGACTTCAACACGCAGTCACGTCTCGATACCGAGGCACGGGAGAAATGGTTCTATCAGGCCGTCGGCGCCTCGCCGGCGATGTTCCGGCGGGATACCCACGCCGGGTCTCTCTACTGGCTCGGGCTGCGCGACCGGAACGGCGTCTACCTCGACGGCGCGAAGAACTACAGGCTTTCCGTACCGCTGCCTGTTCCCGGAAAACTGTTCTGGTCGGTGACCGTCTACGACGCCGCGTCGCGTTCGCAAATTCAGACCGACCAGAAGAAAGCAGCGCTGCGCTCCCTGTTCGAGCTCAAAAACTTGTCCGGCTCCGCGGCCGATCTTCATTTTGGCCCGAAGCCGCCGGCTGACGCAGCCGACCGCTGGATCAAGACAATCCCCCGCAAGGGCTGGTTCGCCTATTTCCGGATCTACGGCCCCGAGGGTCCGGCCTTCGACGGCTCATGGAAACCCGGAGACTTCGAGCCGGCCGCCGTTCGATAGCCCGGCCGGAGATACAATCAGCCAGGAAGGAGTTCTCGTCATGACGAAGCCGTTCTCCGGGACGATTGATCTGGATATCCGCAAGTCGAAGCCCGACTGGAATGCATTTCTAGACACGAAGGCTCCCGAGAACGCTCCGAATGTCCTCGTCATTCTCTACGACGATACGGGACAGGCTGCGTGGTCGCCCTATGGCGGCCGGATCGAAATGCCGACGCTTGATCGACTTGCGAAGAACGGCCTTACCTACACGCAATGGCACACGACATCGGTATGCTCGCCGACGCGCTCGACCTTCCTCACCGGACGCAATCATCATCAGAACGGGTTCGGCACGATCGCGGAATCCGCCGCCGGTTTCCCCGGCTATAGCGGCCACCGTGCGGCGAACATCGCCACCATGGCGACCGTATTGCGCGATGCCGGCTGGAGCACGTTCTGGGTCGGCAAGAACCACAACGTTCCTGTCGATGCCTTCGATATGGCGGCGTCGCGGAAGCACTGGCCTCTCGGCCTCGGATACGATCGTTTCTACGGCTTCATCGGCGGCGAGACCAATCAGTGGTATCCGGAGCTCATCGAAGACAATCACTTCGTCGAGCAACCCTCCTATCCCGAGGACGGCTATCATTTTTCCAAGGACATCGCCGACAAGGCGATCGGCTTCATCCGCGATTCGAAGCAGTCCCAGCCGCAGAAACCCTGGTATCTCTGGTACTGCCCCGGCGCCAACCATGCGCCCCATCACGCACCGAAGAACTATATCGGGAAATACAAGGGCAAGTTCGACGACGGCTACGAAGCCTATCGCGAATGGGCTCTCCAGCGCATGGTCGAACGCGGCATCCTGCCGAAAGGCACCAAACTGACGCCGCTCAACCCCATGACGAAAGGTACGGTCATCGAGGGAGACCTCGTGCGCCCGTGGGCAACTCTCACGGCAGACGAAAAGCGGCTTTTCTCGCGCATGGCGGAGGTCTACGCGGCATTCTCCGAATATACCGACGTGCAGATCGGCCGCGTCATCGACTACCTGGAAGAGTCCGGGCAGCTCGACAACACGCTGGTCCTCTACTGCGCCGACAACGGCGCGTCGGGCGAAGGGAGCCCCAACGGCTCGGTGAACGAAAACCGCTTCTTCAACGGCTATCCCGACGACGTCGCCTCAAACCTTGCGGCGATCGACAAGCTGGGATCGCCGGACACGTATAACCACTATCCAACCGGCTGGGCCGTGGCATTCTCGACGCCCTACCGGATGTTCAAGCGCTATTCCCAATATGCCGGCGGCACCTGCGATCCCCTGATCATCCACTGGCCGAAAGGCATCAAGGCCAGTGGCGAGCTTCGTCACCAATACCACCACTGCACCGATATCGTCCCGACGATCCTCGACTGCTGCGGCGTGACGTTTCCGGACGAAGTGGATGGCGTGAAGCAAGAACCGCTCGTCGGGGTATCGATGCGTTATTCGTTCGACGACGCAAAGGCACCCACGAGAAAAGAAACGCAATACTACGAAATGCTGTCGACACGCGGCATCTGGCACAAGGGCTGGAAGGCGGCGACCGAACATGGGCCGATGATCAACACCGGCAATTTCGACAAAGACCACTGGCAGCTCTTCCACGTCGACGAGGATCGCGCCGAGGCGCACGATCTCGCCGGGGAGCATCCGGAGAAGGTCAAGGCGCTTGCGGCGCTCTGGCTGTCGGAGGCGAGGAAGTACAACGTATTGCCGCTGAACGACTACGGAGTCGTCGGGATCCACGAACTGGAGTTCAAGGCGGAGAAGCCGGCGACCGGCCGCTACATCTATTATCCCGGAACGACCGAAATCCCCGAGGCGTCCGCAGCACGCACTCTCGGCAACACTTTCAGGATTCTCGCCGAGGTGGAATTCACGGGAGACTCGCAGGGCGTCATCGTCTCGCAGGGCTCCCGCTTCGGCGGCTATACGCTGTATGTAAAGAACGGGAAACTTCATTTCGTCTACAATTTCCTCGGCATCCCGCCCGAACAACGGCTGACCTGCGACGCGCCGAAACCCGGCAAGCACGTCGTCGGCGTCGAATTCATCAAGGATTCGATAGGGAAGAATAACGAGGCGCTCGGCAAGATGACGCTCTATGTCGACGAGAACGCCGCCAGCAGCGGGGATTTCCGGGTCCAGACCGGCCACTACGCGCTGGCGGGCGAAGGCCTCGCCATCGGCTACGACAGCGGCGATCCTGTCTGCAGCGATTACAAGCCGCGCTTCCCATTCAGCAACGGCCGCATCATCAAGGCGATCTACGACGTCGCGGACGACATCTATATCGATCTCGAACGCAAACTGGCCGCAGCGATGGCGCGGGATTGACGTCCGTGCACCGTGCTGACGTCGGTTGTCCCGGCTGACGTCGGCCGGGGCTCGCTTGACGACCGTGCAGAGAAACCCTGATGCCGAAACACCGCGGACGATTTCGCTGAATCGGCTCGCGATCGTTGGCGATAACCATCGCCATGGATCGGCACCCCGACGTCCGGCGCGGTTTCCCCAAGGTCCAATCGATTCCGCCTTCGGAAACTCTCTAGCCTGACAGCAGTATCGACAAGGAGATTGTCAGATGGCTGCCAACGCGAAATCCGGAAAGCCGAACATCCTCGTCATCTGGGGCGACGATATCGGCCAGTCAAATCTGAGTTGCTACACGCACGGGCTGATGGGCTATCGGACGCCGAATATCGACAGGATCGCCAAGGAAGGAATGCTGTTCACCGACAGCTACAGCGAACAGTCCTGCACGGCCGGGCGATCATCTTTCATCACCGGGCAGAGCGTCTATCGCACCGGCCTGTCGAAGGTCGGCATTCCGGCCGCCCCCATCGGCATGAACGAAAAGATCATCACCATCGCGGCGGCGTTGAAGAACCAGGGCTACGCCACCGGGCAGTTCGGCAAGAACCACCTCGGCGATCTCAATCATATGCTGCCGACCAATCATGGCTTCGATGAATTCTACGGCAATCTCTACCATCTCAACGCCGAGGAAGAGCCCGAGATGGAAGATTATCCGAAGGACCCGCGTTTCCATGAAAGGTTCGGTCCACGCGGAGTCATCCATTCCTTCGCAGCAGACAAGGAGGATTCAACCGACATGCCCCGTTGGGGCAAGGTCGGAAAGCAGAAGATCGAGGATACCGGCCCGCTGACAAAGAAGCGGATGGAAACCTGCGACGACGATTTCGTCGCCAAGGCCACCGATTTCATCAAGCGGCAGGAGAGAGCCGGTAAACCGTGGTTCGTGTGGCTCAACACCACGCATATGCATCTGTTCACGCACACCAAGACCTCAAGCAAAGGCCAAGCCGGGCGCTGGCAGTCGCAATACCACGACACGATGATCGATCATGACAAGTACGTCGGCCAGATGCTCGACCTGCTCGATGAGCTCGGCATCGCCGACACGACCTTCGTGCAGTACTCAACCGATAACGGCCCGCATCGGAATACGTGGCCGGATGGCGGCATGACGCCGTTCCGTTCGGAGAAGAACACGAACTGGGAAGGCGCCTTCCGCGTACCGCTGCTGGTGCGCTGGCCGGCGAAGATCAAGGCCGGCTCGGTCTGCAACGGCATCGTTCAGCACCACGACTGGTTCCCGACCTTTCTCGCCATGGCCGGCGAACCGGACATCGTCGAGAAATGCAAGGCCGGCTATCAGGCGATCGGACGAACCTACAAGAACCATATCGACGGCTACAACCTGCTGCCCTACCTCACCGGAGAAGCCAAGGAGAGCCCGCGCAATTTCTATTTCTACTTCAGCGACGATGGCGACGTGCTCGGCTTGCGCTTCGACAACTGGAAGATCGTTTTCATGGAGCAGCGCTGCAGAGGAACATTGCAGGTGTGGGCGGAGCCGTTCACGCGGCTGCGGCTGCCCAAGCTCTTCAACCTGCGGACCGATCCGTACGAATATGCGGATATCACGTCGAACGCCTATTACGACTGGTTCCTGTATAACGCCTACTTCATCTATGTCGCACAAGCAGCGGCTGCGAAATTCGCGGAGACGTTCAAGGATTTCCCGGCCATCCAGCCGCCGAATACCTTCACGATCGACGATGCGATGAAGAAGATGTCCGACATGGCGAGCGGCGCAAATCACTGACCGACACAGGCGGCGGGCGC
>DATMEV010000055.1:0-11967 GCA_035556795.1 Pseudolabrys sp.
GAAGAAGGCGCTGGAGCTGTATCCCGACCAGCCGAACGTACTGAACTATCTCGGCTATTCGTGGGTCGACCAGGGCATCAATCTCGAGGAAGGCATGGCGATGATCAAGGGCGCCGTGCAGCAGCGGCCGGACGACGGCTACATCGTCGATTCGCTCGGCTGGGCCTATTACCGCATCGGCGATTACGACGAGGCGGTGAAGCAGCTCGAGCGCGCCGTCGACCTCAAACCCGAAGACCCGACCATCAACGATCATCTCGGCGACGCCTATTGGCGCGTCGGGCGCACGCTTGAAGCCAGGTTTCAGTGGACGCATGCGCGCGACCTGAAGCCGGAGGCGGAAGAACTGCCGAAGATCGAGGCGAAGCTCGCCAACGGCCTGTCTGACGACACCTCATCGCAGGCCAAGGCCGGCGACAGGTCGAACGACAAGCCGAAGAAGGATGGCGGCGGCTGAGCCGGCCGTGGCGGTGCCGCTGAGCGAGCGCGCCCCGGCGAAGGTCAATCTGTCGCTGCGGGTGCTCGGCCGTCGTGCCGACGGCTATCACGAACTTGAAAGTCTCGTCGCCTTCGCCGACGTCGCGGACACGCTGAGCCTGACGCCCGGCGCGGCGCTGGCGCTTGATGTCGAGGGCCCTTACGCCGCGGCCTGCGGCGATGCCGCCGACAATCTGGTGTGGCGGGCGGCGCAGGCGCTGGCCGTGTGTATTCCCGGCGGGCGGCTCGGCGGTTTCCATCTCGACAAGCAATTGCCGGCCGCTGCCGGAGTTGGCGGCGGGTCGGCCGATGCGGCGGCGGCGTTGCGGCTCGTGGCGCGCGCCAACGGACTTAATCCCGGCGATCCGCGACTGCGCGAAGCGGCGCTGGCGCTCGGCGCCGATGTCAGCGTCTGCCTCGATCCGGTAGCGCGGATGATGCGCGGCATCGGCCACGATCTGTCGCCGGCCTTGACCTTGCCGCCGCTTGCGGCGGTGCTGGTCAATCCCGGCGTCGCGGTATCCACGCGCGAGGTCTTTTCGAGGCTTGCGCTGCGCCCGGAACGTCCGGCGTCGGCGGACGCCGTACCTACGGCGTTGCCGGCACTTTTCGCCTGGCTCGAGACCCGGCCCAACGACCTCGAAGCGCCGGCGCGGGCGTTGGCGCCGGCGATCGGTGCGGTACTCGATGCGCTACGTGCAATTCCCGATGCGCGGCTTGCACGCATGTCGGGATCCGGCGCGACCTGTTTTGCGCTGTTTACGAGCATGGCGGCGGCGCAGACTGCGGCGCGGGCGCTGACGCGCGATCATCCGCTATGGTGGGTGCGGGCGACGGCGCTCCGCTGAGGAGAGCCGCGTCGTCGCGTCAGTGGGCGCGGGCGATGCAGAAGTCCACTGTCTCTTCCAGCGCTTCCTTCATGCTGCAGGCCGGGATCAGCGCCAGCGCATCCTTCGCCATGCTGCCGTAGTGATGCGCGCGGCCGATCGTGTCCTCGATTGCCCGGTGTTTGGCCGTCAGTGCGATCGCGGTATCGAGATCGTCGTCGTTGATCTCGCCCTGCGTCAGGGTGCGGTTCCAGAAGGCGCGCTCGCTTTCCGAACCGCGGCGGAACGACAGCAGCACCGGCAGCGTGATCTTGCCCTCGCGGAAGTCGTCGCCGACGTTCTTGCCGAGCTTCTGCGCCTTGCCGCTGTAGTCGAGCGCGTCGTCGATCAACTGGAAGGCGATGCCGAGATTGATGCCGTAGGAGCGGCAGGCGGCCTGCTCGGCCTTCGGCCGTTCGCCGAGCACCGGGCCGACTTCGCAGGCGGCGCCGAACAGTTCGGCGGTCTTGGCGCGGATCACCGCGAGATATTCGTCCTCCGTAGTGGCGGTGTTCTTGGCGGCGGCAAGCTGCATCACCTCGCCTTCCGCGATCACCGCAGCGGCGGTCGACAGGATATCGAGCGCCCGTAGGCTGCCGACCTCCACCATCATCTTGAAGGCCTGGCCCAGCAGGAAGTCGCCGACCAGCACGCTTGCCTCGTTGCCCCACAGCATCCGCGCCGCGAGCTTGCCGCGCCGCATCTCGCTTTCGTCGACGACATCGTCGTGCAGCAGGGTGGCGGTATGCATGAACTCGACCGCGGCCGCGAGCTTGATGTGGCCGTCGCCGGCGACGCCGGCAAGCTGCGCCATCGCCAGCGTCAGCATCGGTCGCAGCCGCTTGCCGCCGGAGGAGATCAGATGGTTGGCGACTTCCGGAATCATCGTCACGTCCGAGCCGGTGCGTGCCAGGATTGCGGCGTTGACCCGCTGCATGTCGGGCGCCACCAGCTCGACCAGCCGGTCGATCGACGCGTGAGGATGGGATTCGAACGGGACGACGACAGCCAAAACGGTTCTCCGGAGGTTGAGGACGGCGGAGCATAGAAACGCTAGAGTAGGGCGGCAAGTCTCCGATTCCGGTGCGGCGCCAATATCATATCGTGCCGGAACAAGGGAGCGGGGAGAGGGTCTTGCGCGAAATCGTGCGCACCAACGACATGGTCCTGGTCTCGGCCATCGGGGCGCTGCTCGATGCGGCGCGGATCCATCATCTGGTCTTCGATCAGAATATGAGCGTGCTGGAAGGCTCGCTCGGGGTATTGCCGCGCCGCGTCCTGGTGGCGGAGGCCGATCTTGCCGTTGCCCGCCGCGTCCTCGTCGATGCCGGGCTCGGCCATGAATTGCGGCCGGACGCGAAGGCAACCGCCGGCATGGCGATCACCCAGGACGCGGTTCTGGGCGGGCGCCTCAGCTTGCGGCAGCCCAAGCGCGGCCACCGGGTCGGGCACGATGCGATGCTGCTGGCGGCGGCTGTGCCGGCGCGCCCCGGCGAGCGGGCGGTCGATCTCGGCGCCGGCGTCGGTTCGGCCGGCCTTGCTCTGGCTCGTCGCGTCGCCGGCGTCGATGTCGTGCTGGCGGAACGCGACGAGGCGCTGTGCGAACTGGCGGCGGAGAATATCCTTCTCAACGCGCTGCAGGAGCGGGTGCGTGTCGTCAATCTCGATGTCACCGTCTCCGGCGCCTTCGATGCCGCGGGGATCGAGCCGGGCAGTACCGATCATGTACTGATGAATCCGCCGTTCAACGATCCGGCCCGACAGAACGTGTCGCCGGATGCGTTGCGCCGCGCCGCCCATGCCGCGCCGCGCGAGACGCTGGCCTTGTGGGCGAATACCGCACGGCGGTTGCTGCGGCCGGCGGGCCTGTTGACCCTCATCTGGCGGGCCGACGATCTGCCGGCAGTGCTGGCGGCGCTTGCCGGCTTCGGCGATCTGCGCGTCGTACCAGTGCTGCCGCGGCTCGATGTCGCGCCGATCCGGGTTCTGCTGCGGGCGGTTGCCGGAGGGCGTGACGTCGCGCCGCGGATCGAACGCCCGTTGCTGCTCAATACGGCCGACGGCCGGCCGGCCGACGAGGCCGAGGCGATCCTGCGCGGCGGTGCCGCCCTGCAATTTGTAGCGGAGGGGGTGCGCCCGACGGACGAGATGACGGAGACGTCGGCGCGCGGCTAGATTTTAGTCATCCGGCTCATATTTTGTGCCGCGGCAGGCGCAGATTGCGCCAGCGCCCGGGGCGCCATCCGCCGGGGAGCAGCCGCCGCAGCGGCACGCCGTCGCTGTTGGCGCGCAGCGACAGGACGATGATTGTGCCGAGAAACAGAAAAACGATGCCGAGCTTGAAGATAATCGCTGCTGCGCTGCCCATATCATCCGCTCCTTGCCATCCACTCCTTGCACCATGCCCGCCGCCGTGCTGACCCGGCCGATGATTTGTCCGCGACTCGCGTGGCGAAATGCTGGCGAGGACTGGCAAGAAACGCGCCGGGTGGTGCGATGGTGCGTGGTCTCACGCAAGCGTGATGGCGGAGGGACACTTGTCCGTCGCCTCGCGCCGGCGGTGCGTTCGGCCGGAGCACTTTGCATCGCGCGGCAAGTCGTCTATGTCGCCGGGAGGGCCGAAGGCGGGCTGAGTGCCGCATATCCTGCGCTGCTTGCGTAACTCATGCTGCCGTTGTTTCGGCCGCGCCATCGGAGGCCAACCGCACCGTGCCGTTATCGTTGGAAAAGCTGCTGCCGCCCCGGTTTCGCCCTGACAGTCCGGTGGTGCCGGTGGTGCGGCTGCAGGGGACGATCGGGCTGACGTCGCCGCTGCGGCCGGGCCTGACGCTCGGCGCCGTGGGGCGCTCGCTCGATCGGGCCTTCGCGGTGAAGCGGGCGCGCGCAGTGGCGCTGGCGATCAATTCGCCGGGCGGCTCGCCGACACAATCGCATCTGATCTTCCGGCGCGTCCGTCAGCTCGCGACGGAGAAGAACCTGCCGGTGATCGCCTTCGTCGAAGACGTTGCCGCCTCGGGTGGCTACATGATCGCCTGCGCCGCCGACGAGATCGTCTGCGACATCTATTCCATTGCCGGCTCGATCGGCGTGGTCGGCGGCACGTTCGGCTTCGACAGGCTTCTGGACAGGATCGGCATCGAGCGGCGTCTCTATACCGCGGGCGAACGCAAGGTGATGCTCGATCCGTTCCTGCCGGAGAAGCCGGAGGACGTCGAGCGCATCCGGGCGGTGCAGCAGGACATTCATGCGCATTTCATCGCGCTGGTGAAGGAACGGCGCGGCGGCCGGCTCGTCGGCGACGACGCGACCTTGTTTTCCGGCGAGTTCTGGACGGCGAGCAAGGCGCGCGACCTCGGTCTGGTCGACGGGATCGGCGATCTGCGCGGCATGCTGCGCGCGCGCTTCGGCGACAAGGTGAGGATGCCGGTGATGAACGAGAAGCGCGGCCTGCTCAGCCGCTTCGCGCCACGCATCGGCGATGCTCCGGTCGCGTCTGCCGTGGCGCGCCTGCCGGATGACCTGCTGTCGTCGCTCGAAGAGCGCGCGCTGTGGTCGCGCTACGGGATCTGAGCCGTGCCGAAGATCAACGCCGGTGGCGCCACCTTCAACTATGAACTGACCGGAGCGGGCGAGACGCTGGTGCTGCTGCACGAGATCGGCGGCACCCTGCAGTCGTGGTCGGCGCTCGTTCCTGCGCTGGCGACGCGCTTCCAGGTGCTGGCCTACGATCAACGCGGCTGCGGCGGCTCCGACCGGATCGTCGGCGATTTCTCGCTCGACACCCATATCGCCGATCTGCGCACCCTGCTCGCCGCACTTGGCCTGCGTGGCCGGTTGCATCTTGCCGGCGTCGCTATCGGCACCGCGCTTGCCGTGCGCTACGCGGCAAGCTTCCCGCGCGACATCGGCTCGCTGGTGCTTGCCTGTCCGGCACTGAATGTCAGCGAGGAGCGCAAGACCTATCTCGCCGAGCGCGCTGCCCGCGTTGCCGCCGAGGGGATGGCGGCGACGGTGGAGCAGACGCTCGGTCTCTCTTATCCGCCGGAGGCGATGCACGATCAGGCCGCCTATGACGCCTATCGCGCCCGCTTCCTCGCCAACGATCCGAAAAGCTATGCGGCGATCAACACTGCCTTTGCACGTTTCGATGCGATGCCGGATCTGGCGGCGATCCGCGCGCCGGTGCTGGTTCTGGCCGGCATGCATGATCGCCTGCGGCCGCCGGCACAGGTGCATCAGGTCGTCGAGCGTGTTGCCGGTGCGCGTTATGGCGAGATCGATGCCGGCCACCTGATGCCGGTGCAGGCGCCGGAAGTGATGGCGGCGGCGATGCTGGCGTTCTACGAGCCGGTCGTGCCACCGCGCGAGCGTTGAAAGGCGCGTCGGCGTAGCCCCGAAAACGCCTTGTTTGCCATCACAATTGTTACGCAAGACTGACATTCGCTCTTTGCATTGCTTGAAAGGATCGCCGGATGCCGCCGTTTGTCATTCCGCCTTTGGTGAAATGGACGCTGGTCGCCCTCGGCGGCGCGGCGATGGTTCACTGGGTGGTGCGGGAAGTCCGGCGCGCCAACGCCGAACTCGATCGCGCGCGTGTGCGTGTGCGCGTCACCGACCGCGAGCACCGGCCCTATCTGCGTCTCGATCCGGAGACCGGCGAGTACCGACCGCAATAAATACTGCGCCGGCGCAAGCAAATTAGAATCGATACAAACCGGAGACAGGCTAGAACACTCATAAACTAGAGTGTTTGCTTGCCTGATCGTTCTTGATTACCAACGCCGTGACGTCATCGTCAGGATGACGATGGAATTAGGCGTGGGGATTTCTGTGCTGCAATCCGGACAGCGCAAGGATTTGTCCGCGCGGATACGCGCGGGTGTTGCTGTGGAGATGCCGGTCCGAAAGCCGTCGATGCTCACCAGCCGGGCGTTCTGGCTGCGGCAGATGCGGCAATGGCATTGGATTAGTGCCGCGATCTGCCTCGTTGGAATGCTGTTGTTCGCGATCACCGGCATCACGCTCAATCACGCTGCCGGGATCGAAGCCAAGCCGCGGGTGGAAACGCGTTCGGCAACGCTGCCGGCCGATCTGCGCGATCAGCTCAAGGCGATGATGCAGAAAGGCAAGGGCGATGTGCCCGCCGCAGTGAGCGACTGGATCAGCCGGCAGATCGCCGTCGTGATCGCGTCGCGCGAGGCGGAATGGTCGCCGCAGGAGATCTATGTGGCGCTGCCGCGCCCTGGCGGCGATGCTTGGCTGACTATCGACCGCGCGAGCGGCGACATCGAATACGAGCGCACCGATCGCGGCTGGATCTCCTATCTCAACGACCTGCACAAGGGCCGCAACACCGGCGCGGCATGGTCGTGGTTTCTCGACATCTTTGCCGTCGCCTGCGTGGTGTTCTGCGTAACCGGCCTGGTGCTGCTGCAACTCATGGCGCACGGGCGTCCCTCGACCTGGCCGATCGTCGGCGCCGGTCTGATCATCCCGCTGTTGCTGGCGATCTTCTTCATCCATTGAGGAGACACGATGCGTGCCTTGATTTCGCTGACCCTGACCGGCGCTTTGGCGGGTCCGGCGCTTGCTGCCGAAGCCAGGCTGAAGGTCGAGATACCGCGGCTCAACGTTGCCGAATATCACCGGCCCTATGTCGCGATCTGGATCGAGCGGCCGGACCAGAGCGTCGTCGGCAATGTCTCGGTCTGGTACGATCTCAAGCAGAAGAACGACGAAGGCACCAAATGGCTTAAGGACATGCGCCAGTGGTGGCGACGCATCGGCCGCGACCTGACGATGCCCGTCGACGGCGTCTCCAGCGCGACGCGCGCACCGGGCGAGCATCAGGTGACGCTGCCGATGGATGCCGAGCCCTTCGCCAAACTGCCGGCGGGCGAATATCAACTCGTCGTCGAGGCGGCGCGCGAGGTTGGCGGGCGCGAAATTCTGCGCTTGCCGTTCCAGTGGCCGCCGAAGGGGCCGCAGGTTCTCAAAGTCACCGGCGAGCACGAGCTCGACGCCATCTCTCTTGATCTCAAGCCTTGAAGCAACGGAGTCTGACCATGCGCTTTCCGCTCCGCACCTCGATCCTCGCGCTCTGCCTGTGCGTGCCGCTCTCGGCGCAGGCGCATCGCGCCTGGCTGTTGCCGTCGGCGACCGTTCTCTCCGGCGACGATGCCTGGGTGACGATCGATGCCGCCGTGTCCAACGACCTGTTCTACTTCGAGCACTTCCCGCTGCGTATCGCCAATATCGGCACGCCCCCGGCCGGCATGCCGGCGGGCCGCGGCGGCGCCGGTGCGTCATTGCAGATCACCGCGCCGGATGGCAGCAATGTCGCGCCGCAGAACGGCGCCATGGGTCGCTATCGCAGCACCTTCGACGTGCCGGTGCAGCAGAAGGGCACCTACAAGATCGCCGTGCTCAACAACGGCGTGTTCGCCAGCTACAAGGTCGGCAAGGACACCAAGCGCTGGCGCGGCACGGCGGAGAATTTCGCCAAGGAGGTGCCGGCCGATGCGCAGGATCTGCAGGCGAGCCTCATCCAGAGCCGCATCGAGGCGTTCATCACCTCCGGCAAACCGACCAAGGACACCCTGAAGGTCACCGGCAAGGGGCTGGAGCTCGAGCCGATCACCCATCCGAACGATCTGGTGGCCGATACGCCGGCGAGCTTCCGCATGCTGATCGACGGCAAGCCGGCGGCCAACATCAAGGTCGAGGTGGTGCCTGGCGGCAACCGCTATCGCGACAAGCTCGGCGATATGGCGCTGACCACCGACCAGGATGGCAAGTTCACGGTGAAGTGGCCGGGCGCCGGCATGTACTGGCTGGAGGCGACGCTGCGCGACGACAAGACCGGCGCTGCCAATCTCAAACAGCGTCGCGCCGCCTATATCGCCACGCTCGAAGTGCTGCCGCCCTGATCGCGGCTGAAACGGGCCGGTCGATGCGTGCGCCGATGCGTCCGTTGCCGGCCCGTCATGTGCTGATCCCGCGCGATGCGCCCGACATCATGCGCATTGCGCCGGGACTGGAGATGTGCGCGCTCGCCGGCGAGACGATGGGCACGTCATGGTCTGTGCGCTACGCAGCGCCGGCCGCCTTGGCGATCGACCGCGTGCAGGCGACGATCCAGCAGGCGCTCGATCTGGTGATCGCGCAGATGAGCCCGTGGGTCGGAGAATCCGAGATCAGCCGGTTCAACCGTGCTACGGCGGGAGCGCTGTGTCCGTTGTCGGCGGAGTTCTGCACCGTGCTGCGCTGCGCGCTCGACACGGCGCGGCGCTCGGGCGGCGCTTACGATCCGACGGTCGGCGCGCTGGTCGATCTGTGGGGCTTCGGCCCGCCTGGCCGGCGCATCGAGCCGCCGCCGGATCGGGAGATCGCGGCGCTTCGCGCCGCTTGCGGCTGGCAGCGGCTGCAGTTCGATGAGGATGCGCACGTGCTGCGCCAGCCGGGGAGTGCCACGCTCGATCTGTCGTCGATCGCCAAAGGCTTCGCGGTCGATCTCGTGGTCCAGCATCTGCAGAAGGCCGGCATCGTCCACTGTCTGGTGGAGATCGGCGGTGAATTGCGCGGCGAGGGCGTCAAGCCGGATGGCAGCCCGTGGTGGGTGCGCCTCGAAGCGCCGGCAGCGCTGCCCGACGCGGTGGTGGCGCTGCATGGTCTGGCGGTCGCCACCTCCGGCGATGCGCAGCGCTGGTTCGAGCATGGCGGCAGGCGATGGTCGCACACGCTCGATCCGCGCACCGGCTATCCGGTGCCGGATACGCTCGCCGCGGTGACCGTGCTGCACCGCCGCAGCATGCAGGCCGACGCGCTGGCGACCATGCTGCTGGTGCTCGGCGCCGAAGCGGGCTACGCCGCCGCCTGCGCGCAGAACCTCGCGGCACGCTTCGTCCTGCGCCGGGCATCCGGCTTCGAGGAAGCCCTGACCCCGGATTTCCGGGCGATGACCGAGGACGCATCTGCCTAGATTTTAAGTCAATCTGCGCGGAGTTTCACCGTCGCGTCTGCTGCGCGCTGCTCGTAATCAGCGGCGCGATGACCAGCGCCAGCAATACGCCTCCGAAGATAATCATCACGGCCAGCCCCCTGGATATGACAGCCTCTTGTCGTTGGCCGCGACGCTAGGCAGGCAGGTTCAACGCAGGGTTAAACCAACCTCGTCTTGACCCCTATATCCCGCCGCCTCTAGGGTCCGCGCGATTCCGTCCTTAAGGATCGGTCACCGCACGGGGCTCAATTGCTCGCACATCACGCATCGTCATCCGCCGGCGCTCGTTCCGCCGCCAGCCAGGACCCGGCCCGCTCGTTTCAGGGACTGATCCTCACGCTTCAGCAGTTCTGGGCGGAGAGGGGCTGCGTCATCCTGCAGCCCTACGACATGGAGGTCGGCGCCGGCACCTTCCACCCGGCGACGACGTTGCGGGCGCTGGGGCCGAAGGCGTGGAACGCCGCCTATGTGCAGCCGTCGCGCCGGCCGAAGGACGGCCGCTATGGCGAGAACCCCAACCGTTTGCAGCACTATTACCAGTTCCAGGTGATCCTGAAGCCATCGCCGCCGGACATCCAGGATCTGTATCTGCGCTCGCTCGCCGCCATCGGGCTTGATTCCAGCGTGCACGATGTCCGCTTCGTCGAGGACGACTGGGAAAGTCCGACGCTCGGCGCCTGGGGGCTGGGCTGGGAGTGCTGGTGCGACGGCATGGAAGTGTCGCAGTTCACCTATTTCCAGCAGGTGGCGGGCGTCGAATGCGCGCCGGTCGCCGGCGAACTGACCTACGGTCTCGAACGGCTGGCGATGTATGTGCAGGGCGTCGATAATGTCTACGACCTCAACTTCAACGGCGGCGAGGGCGACGGCAAGGTCACCTATGGCGATGTCTTCCTGCAGGCGGAACAGGAATATTCGCGGCACAATTTCGAACATGCGGACACAGCGATGCTGTTCGAGCAGTTCAAAATGGCGGAGGCGGCCTGCCGGCGCTATCTCGAGGCCGGGTGGCAGGACGGCAAGAAGGAGCGCCACCTGATGGCGCTGCCGGCCTACGACCAGTGCATCAAGGCCAGTCACGTCTTCAATCTGCTCGATGCGCGCGGCGTCATCTCCGTCACCGAGCGGCAGAGCTACATCCTGCGGGTTCGCGAACTGGCGAAGGCCTGCGGCGAGGCCTGGCTCGCCACCGATGCCGGCGGAGCAGCAAAGTAATCCATCATGCCCGATCTTCTGCTCGAACTGTTCTCCGAAGAAATCCCCGCGCGCATGCAGGCGAAGGCGGCGGACGATCTGAAGAAGCTTGTCACCGACCGGCTGGTCGATGCCGGCCTCGTCTATGACGGCGCGCGTGCCTTCGTGACGCCGCGGCGTCTGGCGCTTACCGTGCAGGGTGTGCCGGCGAAGCAGCCGGACGTGAAGGAGGAGAAGAAAGGCCCGCGCGTCGGCGCGCCGGAGCAGGCGATTGCCGGCTTCCTGAAGGCGGCGGGGCTCGCGTCCATCGATCAGGCGAAGGTGCAGCCGGACAAGAAGGGCGACTTCTACGTCGCGGTGATCGAGAAGTCCGGCCGTGCGGCCATCGACGTCATCTCGGACATCGTGCCGGACGTGATCCGGCATTTCCCGTGGCCGAAGGCGATGCGCTGGGGTGCGGCCTCCGCCGAGCCCGGCGCGCTGCAATGGGTGCGGCCGCTGCACGCCATCGTCGCGACTTTCGGGCCGGAGACGGAAGACCCGGAGGTGCTGTCGTTCACCGTCGGCGACGTGACCGCAGGCGACACGACTTACGGGCATCGCTTCATGGCGCCCGACGCCATCCGGGTGAAACACATCCACGACTACGAGCAGAAGCTGGAGAAGGCGAAGGTCGTGCTCGATCCGGTGCGCCGGCAGGAGATCATCCTGACCGATGCGAAGAACCTCGCCTTTGCGCAGGGCTTCGAGCTGGTCGAGGATGCCGGCCTGCTGGCGGAAGCTGCTGGTCTCGTCGAATGGCCGGTGGTGCTGATGGGCTCGTTCGACAAGGAGTTCCTGTCGATCCCCGACGAGGTGATCCGCGCGACGATCCGCAACAACCAGAAATGCTTCGTCGTCCGCGACACCAAATCCGGTGCAGCGTCGCGGACTTCGCTCGGCGACGCGGCGCAAACGACCGGCAAGCTCGCCAATAAATTCATTCTCGTCTCGAACATAGAGGCGACGGACGGCGGCGCGGCGATCGTCGGCGGCAACGAGCGCGTCATCCGCGCGCGGCTGTCGGACGCCAAGTTCTTCTACGACACCGATCTCAAGACCAGGCTGGAAGACCGGCTGCCGAAATTCGAGCAGATCGTCTTCCACGAGAAACTCGGCACGCAGGCGGAGCGCATCGCGCGCATCGAGCGGCTGGCGGCGGCACTGGCGCCGCTGGTCGGCGCCGATGTCGAGAAGACGAAGCGTGCGGCGCGGCTGTGCAAGGCCGATCTGCTCACCGAAGTCGTCGGCGAATTCCCCGAACTGCAGGGGCTGATGGGTAAATACTACGCGCTGGCGCAGGGCGAGGATGCGAGCGTCGCCGCCGCGAGCGAGGAGCATTACAAGCCGGTCGGCCCGGGCGACCGCGTGCCGTCCGATCCGGTGTCG
>DATMEV010000056.1:0-14699 GCA_035556795.1 Pseudolabrys sp.
GCGGCGGGCTTCCGCCGCCAAGGTCCGCTCATAATCTCCGATAAAGTTCACCGCGTTCTTCACCTTCAGCTTCGCCCAGCGCGACAGCGACCAGTAGGGAAAACCGAGCCGGCGACGCACATTGTTGAACACGCGGTTGACAACGATGGCGAGATCGTAGGCCTTGTCGCCGAGCAGCGCGAGCCAGCGCGCCTGCGTCACCACCAGATCGAAGAAATCGCCGTGCACGACGAGATAGGTGCGTCCGTCGGCACCGCGATGGATCGCCTGTTCGGCGACCTCGATGCCACCGAAATGCGTGCCGCAATAACCGCGCAGGAATTCGTCATGATTGCCGGGCACATAGACGATACGCGCGCCGGCCCGCGCCTTGCGCAACAGCTTCTGCGCCACGTCGTTATGGGCCTGCGGCCAGTACCACGAGGATCGCAGCGCCCAGCCGTCGACGATGTCGCCGACCAGATAGATTGTCTGCGCATCATGATGACGCAGGAAATCGAGGAACTGCGCCGCCTGACAGCCGCGGGTGCCCAGATGAATGTCGGAAACGAACAGGGTGCGAAATGTTTTTGTCGTCGTGTCAGTCTTCACGCGCCAATCCTGCCGTCGGTCATCTTGATTCGCTTATGTCCGATTTGCATCTCGGTTTCATGACAGCGCCCGTCACATGCGCGTCATGCGGCGCCGGCACAAGCCCGCCGCATGATCACCACGCTCATCGACTCGGTTCTCGACGCCGTCCTTGCCTCGCTGCCGGCTCATGCCGCGCATGCTACGGTCATCCTCGGCGGCAGTCTCGTTTTGCTTCACCTCGTCAGCGCCGGAATCGTGCTGGTGCGTTGCCGCAAGAGCCCCCGCCCCGTTTCACCACCGGACCTGCCGGCGGTCAGTATCGTGCGGCCGGTCTGCGGCCTCGATTATGCGGCTGGCGCGACGCTCGCCTCCTCCTTCACGCTCGACTATCCGCGCTACGAGCTGATCTTCTGCGCCGCACACGCCGACGACGGCGCCGTGCCGCTGGTGCGCCGGCTGATCGCACGACACCCGCACATCCAGGCACGATTGCTGATCGGCGAGACGTACCTCAACGCCAATCCGAAGCTGAACAACATCGCGAAGGGCTGGGACGCTGCGACGCATGACTGGATCGTCATCGCCGACAGCAATGTCGCTATGCCCCGGGATCTCGTGCAGCAAATGCTCTGCGTGTGGGAAGACGACACCGGGCTGGTATGTTCGCCGCCGGCCGGCAGCGCGCCGCAGGGCTTCTGGGCGGCAGTCGAATGCGCCTTCCTCAATGCCTATCAGGCGCGCTGGCAGCTTGCCGCCGATGCCGCCGGCTTCGGCTTCGCACAGGGCAAGGCGATGCTGTGGCGGCGCGACGATCTCGAGCGCGCCGGAGGCATGCGGGCGCTGGCGAGCGAGCTCGCCGAAGACGCCGCCGCCACCAAGGCGGTGCGCGGGCTCGGCCTGCAGGTGCGGCTCACCCGCATGCCGTTCCCGCAGCCGCTCGGGCGGCGCAGCCTCTCCGACGTTTGGCGACGACAGGCGCGCTGGGCGCAACTGCGCCGCGACAGCTTCCCGCTGTTCTACGCGGCGGAGATCGCCGCCGGGCCGTGGCTGCCGCTCGCCGGCGCGGCCGTGGCGGCCACCACAGCCGCTATCCCGGTCACCGCCATCGTCCTCGCCGCCGCGGCGCTGTGGTATGGCGCCGAGATGCTGATGATCCATCGTGCCGGCTGGCCGCTGACGTGGCGCACACTGCCCGCCGCGATGACGCGCGACCTGCTGCTGCCGGCGCTGTGGCTTTGCGGCTTCCGACCTGGCGGCTTCGTCTGGCGCGGCAATGCGATGCAGTTGCGGCGGCCCACGCAGGCGGCCCAAACCGCCCATCCTGCGCAAGCTGCCCGAGCAACCTATGCCGCGCGTGGCCTCGACTGAGACCTGTCTCCACGCACCCACCGCATCTGCCTTTCGTCCGGTTGACCCACAAGCGCTTCGCGCCTTAGCTGATGGCGTTCGCCGGCATCGGTGTGGAGGACATCGCTCATGGATCTTGGAATTGCCGGCCGCAAGGCCATCGTCTGCGCCTCCAGCAAAGGGCTGGGCCGTGCCTGCGCGCAAGCACTGGCAGAAGCTGGCTGCGAAGTCATCATCAACGGCCGCAACGCGACAGTGCTCGAGGCCACCGCGGCGGAACTGCGCAAGTTGACCGGCGCGACGATCGGGACCGTCGTTGCGGACGTCGCCACCGCCGAGGGCCAGCAAGCGCTGCTCGACGTCTGTCCGGAGCCCGACATTCTGGTCAACAACAATGCCGGCCCGCCGCTGAAGGACTTCCGCACCTTGTCGCGCCAGCAGATGCTTGACGGCGTCGTCGCCAATATGGTGGCGGCGATCGAACTGATGCAAAAGGTCATCGATCCGATGGCCGACCGCAAATTCGGCCGTATCGTCAATATCACTTCCGGCTCTGTGAAGATGCCGATCGCCGGGCTCGATCTGTCATCGGGTGCGCGCGCCGGGCTCACCGCCTTTGTTGCAGGCGTGGCGCGCAGTGTCGCCGAGCGCAACGTCACCATCAACAATCTGCTGCCCGGCGCCTTCGCCACCGACCGGCTGCGCGCCGGCCTTACCAAATGGGCCGAGCAGAAGGGCAAAACCATCGACGAGACGGCAGCCGACCGGCTGGCCACCATTCCTGCACGCCGCTTCGGCGACCCGGCGGAATTTGGCAACGCCTGCGCCTTCCTGTGCTCGGCACAGGCCGGCTACATCACTGGGCAAAGCCTGCTGATCGACGGCGGCGCATTCCCCGGCGTGATGTGAGGTAAAACAATCGCCCCAGCTACGGCCATAGAATGCGTGGCTCCCGCCTGACTTTTGGAGTCGAATAGATCATCAGTTTCGATCTAAACGACAATCAAGACGGCGACGCCTGAAACTGACGAGTGATACGCAAAGCACCTGCGAAGCGTTTATCAAGACCGGGGTTACGCGTTAAGCCCAAACGCCCATAAGAGCATAAGGTATCATGATCGATTTTCCATCCGGAATGATGCTCAAAAAACTGCTTACCCGATTTTTGCGGCAGCCAGGAAAAACGTGTTCGCCAAGCTGACCATCGACAGACTATCAGGAATAATGATACGTACTGGCAACTCGACGTTGTCGGAAATAGCGGTCGTGGAAACGTCCTCTGACTTGAATAGAATCGCAAGCAAGGAAGAAAAAACACTTGCCGAAAAAGCCTACAGGCTTCTTCGAGCAGACATCATTCACGGTATTCGCAAGCCAGGCGAACATCTGAAAGTTGCGACACTCAAAACGCAATATAAATTGGGAATTGCCCCCATTCGCGAAGCCATGCAGCGTTTATCGTCCGATGGGCTGGTAGTTCCCCAAGGACAGAAGGGATTTATCGTTGCGCCATTGACCCTCGAGGAACTGTGGGGTTTGACGGAAGCAAGAACGTGCCTGGAAATACGTGCGTTAGAATTATCGATCGAAAGAGGAGACGACCGCTGGGAGGCGGGGATTGTCGCAGCGGCATATCGGCTTGAAAAGTTCGATCATATGCTGATGGCTGGCGAGCCCTGCCTTGCAGAGTGGGAGGAGCGGAACCGCGAATTTCATCGCGCCATCCTCAACGCCTGTGACGTCCCCTGGATTATGCGGCTACGGGATTTATTATACGATCTGCACGTTCGGTATCGACATATGGCGGTCGGCGGAGGACGCAGCAACCGCAATCTGGCCCGCGAACATACCGATATTCGTGACGCCGTTCTCGCAAGAGACTTTCCTCGTGCCAAGAAATTACTTGAACAGCATATCGTTGCCGCGGCCCGCGGTTTCGAGGCGCTGATGAACAATAAATCTGACGATGAAAGCCCCATCCGTAAAAAATAAATCCAGTCATAACGCTTTCAAGAGCGGGGGATATGCGGATCGCATGAAGGCGACCAGTCCAACAATAAGAAGCCAGAGTTTTTCTCTGATATCAGAATCAAAATTGCCCTGGATTCTGCCGGAAAAATCGAACTGCAATTGCTGGTTTGAAAAGTTACGCAGATCTAATGACTCTTGTTGATGCGCTCCCACCCTGCATCACGGAGCGACTGCCAGATGCGTGCGGACGTCAACGGCATTGCGATATCCGTCACGCCAGCCGGACGCAGCGCATCCACAACGGCGTTTGTCACGCCAACTAAAGAACCAACAGTGCCTGCCTCCCCTGCCCCCTTGGCGCCGAGGACGTTTTTGGTCGTCGGGACCTCATTGCTGATCACCTTGATCGGCGGCATCAAGCGAGCACGAGGCATGGCATAGTCCATGAACGAACCGCTGAGCATTTGCCCGCCTTCGTCATAGACAACAGCTTCTTGAACGGCTTGACCGATGCCCTGCGCCAGACCGCCGTGGATCTGCCCCTTGACCAATAGCGGGTTGATCACCGTTCCGACGTCGTCGACGACAACATAGTTGATGATTTCCAATTGCCCCGTATCAGGGTCAATTTCGACCTCACAGATATGGCATCCATTGGGAAAGGTCGCTTCTTCAGGAACGACAACTGCACCGGCTGCAAGCCCGTAATCGGACCCAGGCGGCAGCGCTCCGATCCGATAGGACAGTCTCGCCAGCTCCTCAATACGAACGGCCCGATCGGTTCCGCTAACCCGGAATTCCCCCTGAAAAAACTCCAGATCGGAGGCATCGGCCTCCAGGTGAAACGCAGCAAGCGATTTGGCCCGCTCGATGATGATATCGGCGGCGCGCCGCAAAGCTGACCCACCGGACATGACCGACCGCGATCCGAAGGTACCGCGGCCGTGCCGCACGACGTCGGTATCGCCGGCGGAAACGCGAACCCGTACCGGGTCCACCCCGAGAAAACTGGCGATGATCTGCCGAAACACCGTCTCGTGGCCTTGTCCGTGATTGTGGGTTCCCATCAGCAACGTCACATCGCCGTTGGAATCGAAGCGGATTTCGGCCCCCTCCTCATTGGGGTTACGGAACGGCCCGCCAGAAATCTCGATGGGATGCACAAGACTGATACCGCGCAAACGATTGCGTTTGCGCGCCTCAGCACGGCGCGCCTCGAACCCATCCCAATCGGCCGCGTGCAGCGCCAGATCGATATTCTTTTTGAAATCGCCGGAATCATAGGTGAACACCAGCCCGGTCTTGAACGGCATCTGCTCCTTGCGGATGAGATTGCGACGTCGCAGTTCGACGCGATCGATCCCCATCTCGCGCGCCGCCAGGTCGATCATTCGCTCGATGGTGAAAGTCGCTTCCGGCCGTCCCGCTCCCCGATACGGAGCCGTCGGCTGGGTGTGGGTATAAACCCCCTGCACTTCGACATGGATGTGCGGTGTCCTGTAAACACCGGCGAGTCCTCCGAGATTGTTGGTCGGCGGATGCGGGGTGTTAAACGACAGATAGGCGCCCAGGTTCGCCAGCGTGCGGACGCGCAAGGCGAGAAATTCGCCGCTTTCGGACAGCGCAAGCTGTGCCGTCGTGACATTGTCGCGAGCATGGTAGTCCGACAGCAGGGATTCCCCCCGCGTCGCAGTCCAGCGAACCGGGCGCTGCACGCGCCTGGCTGCCCAGAGCGCCAGAGAATATTCGGGATACGGGCTGCCTTTCATGCCGAAGGCGCCACCGACATCCGGAGAAACGATGCGTAACTGCGTTTCCGGAATCTGCAATGTATTGCTGGCAATCTCGGAGCGGATCTTGTGCGGGATCTGCGTTGCAGCGTACAGCGTGTAGCGCGCATCGGCAGGATCATAGAGTGCAACCGCATTGCGCGGCTCGATCGAATTTGCCGAGACGCGGGTGATACGAAAATCCAGCGTCGAAATATGGTGCGCCTTGGCGAATGCCGCATCGACGGCATCCCGATCGCCGAGAGAGAAGACAAACGAAACATTGTCCGACACATCCGGCCAGACAGCCGGCGCCTGCGGTTTCACCGCATCGACCACATCGGTGACGGCCGGCATCGCCTGATAATCGATGACGACCGCTTCGGCCGCTTCCTGTGCGATCGCCAAGGTCTCGGCGACGACAATGGCAACGGCATCTCCAGCGAAACGCGCCCGATCAAGACAAAGGATGCGATAAGGCGGCTCAACCATCGGGCTGCCGTCACGCTGCTTGCGGTGCACGCTGGTCCGGTTCGGACCAAGACCATCGGCCTCTGCATCGGCCCCAGTCAGCACCGCCAACACACCGTCGATCAACGCGGCAGCGCGCGTATCGATATTGCTGATCCGGGCCGCGGCATGAGGGGAACGAACGACGACCATGTGACTTTCGCCGGGAAACCGGATGTCATCCACATAACGTCCCAAGCCACGAAGAAACCGCTGATCCTCGATTCGGGGAACTGAAGCGCCGATTTCGAAAGCCTGTTTCGAGGCACTCATCTCGAATTGCCCCAAATGCGTGCGCATCGGCTGGAAAACATCACGATTCGACAGGAAATCACGTCATCAGTCCCGTTTTCGATTAGATAATCGAGAGTATGAGCAAATCATTCTAATCGACAAGAAGATAAATTTTTGAAATTATACCTCTAGATATAAATCGCTAACCTCGGCTTCTGACGCGGAGTGTAGTGCGGTCGTGAATGTCGCTGCGGAGATCAACCGCCACCATAGGGGCGGTCGCCTGACGCCTGCCGGATCGGAGGCGACATCCGCCTCCGCGGACAGGCGCCAGGCGCGCGCACGATCAGCGATCGAGCAAAGCCACGGCTTCGATCTCAACGACCAGATCGGGATGCGACAGGCGCCGCACTTCCACCGTCGTGCTCGTCGGCAAGGCGACGCCAAGATAATCGTGGCGAACATCAACGTGCTTGAAGAATTCGTCGATATTGGTGGTGAAGGTCGTCGTCTTCACCAGATCCCCGAGCGAGGCACCGACGGATTCGAGCGCAACCTTCAGGTTCTCTCCAACCTGTTTGATTTGCGCCCGCATATCGCCGGGGCCGACGATGACGCCCTCTGCGTTGCGGGCAAGCTGACCGGAAATGAACGCGAATTTCTGACCGGTCGTAACGACGACATGGTGGTACAGCATGTGTCCATTGACGACGCGCTGACTCAGCTTTTCCGGCTGCACCTTTTTTACAGACATAACGTCTCCTGCCCTTCTTTCACAAAATAAAACACAAGGAGAAATACAGTATTAGGTTTATGTTTGACAGTATTATTTTATCCATATACTTGTATAGAAAAAACAACATCACGAGAGGAACGCCATGGTCAAGTATTCACAGCCTTCCCGCCGCAAGGTGGTTCAGTTCGGAACAGCAGCGATCGGCGCAGCCGCCTTCGGTTCGTGGAGCAGCATCGCAGCAGCCGCGCCGATTAAAATCCGCTACGCAACCGGCGGCGGAATTGGTCCCAATGAAATGGAGACCATCATCTTTCTGGATTATCTCAAGCAGAACGTCCTGAAGAACTACGGCAAGGCCTACACGGTCGACATGACATTCACACGCGGCACGCCGGAGGCCGCGACGCTGCTGGCATCGGGCCAGGCGGATCTCGCCACGCTCTCCTTCTCGGCGTTCGCCACCACCATCGCAAAAAATGCGGTGCCGGGCGGATTGACGATCATCTCGGATAACTATCAGGACGGTCATCAGGGCAATGCGTCGAACACCTTCTTTGTTCTGAAGGACTCACCGATAAAAACCGTGAAGGACCTGAAGGGCAAAAAGGTCGGCATCAACGCCTTCGGCTCCGCCGTCGATCTGGTTCTGCGCGTGGTGCTGAAAAAGAACGGGCTCGACCCGCGTCGCGACGTGGAGATCGTCGAAATCGCCTTCCCCAACATGGCACCGGCCATTCGGGAAAAGCGCGTCGACTGCGGCGTGCTCGTAATCCCGTTCCTCGCTGCGGAAGCCCCGAAAGGCGATCTGAGAACGCTTTTTACGGGTGGCGACGCTTTCGGGCCGTCATCGGTTATTTTCCAGGTGACGACGAACACGTTCCTCAAGAGTAACGAAGCCGCCGTACGCGCCTTCCTCGAAGACTACGTGCAGGGCCTGGCCTGGTATTACGATCCGGCCAACAGAACCAAGGCGATCGATCTCATCGCCGACTTCACCAAATCTCCCAAGCAGGTTCTGGATTCCTATTTTGCAACCCCACGGGATTACTATCGCGACCGTAACGGCTGCGTTTCTCCTGTATCGATCCAGAAGCCCATCGATGCTATGGTTGACGAAAAGCTGCTACCCCAGAAGGTTGACGCATCCAAATATCTCAATCTCTCCCTTCTCCCCCGGCCGTGCGCGACTTGATGACGTCAAAAATCGAAATTCGAAACGTCGCCAAATCCTACCCAACTGATAGCGGCTCGGTGCCTGCACTTGCAGCCGCTAATCTTTCCATCAAGGAAGGGGAATTCGTTTCGATCGTCGGACCATCCGGCTGCGGTAAAAGCACGCTTCTCTATATCGTCGGCGGCTTTCTGAGCGCCACCGGCGATGTCCTGATCGACGGCCGGACGATCACCGGGCCGGGGACCGACCGGGGTATCGTGTTTCAGGAATACGCCCTGTTTCCATGGCTGACGGTTCGTCAGAATATCCTGTTCGGCCTCGAACAGCGCAGCCTGTCCGCGAACGAGCGCAGGCAGGTTGCCGAACGCCTTATCGGAGTGATCGGGCTGAAGGGATTCGAGGATCGCTATCCGCGCGAACTGTCCGGCGGCATGAAGCAACGTGTCGCCATCGCGCGGACAATGGCGTGTGATCCGGAGATCCTGCTTCTCGACGAGCCGTTCGGCGCACTGGACTCCCAGACTCGCGAGTTGATGCAGGACGAATTGCTCCGCCTCTGGCTCGCCATGCGCAAGACGGTTCTGATGGTCACACATGACGTGGAGGAAGCGGTTTATCTCTCGAACCGGATTTGCGTCATGTCGGCGCGGCCCGGCAAGATCGTGGAAGAATTCGATATCGATCTCGATCGGTCCATACCGCGTGAAGAGCTGATGCTATCGGAACCATTCAACAAACTCCGCAACAGAGTCTGGCTGTCCGTGCGCCAGCAAGCCATAAACGCAGCCGAACAGCATGCCAGCTAGACTACCCTTCCACCTGATGGATTGGCTGTGGCAAGCATTGCCGCTCGTGATCTTTGTGGTCTTGTGGCACCTTCTCAGCAATTCTGGTCTGATCGACAAGGCATTCCTGCCCGAGCCGAGCGAGGTTTTTGCCGCCCTCCTCGATCTGCTGCGCGGCCCGCAAGTCGTCGAAAATCTTGCGATCACGCTATTCCGCTCGTTCACCGGGCTTCTGCTCGGCGCCGTGGCCGGCGTCTGGATCGGTCTGTTCATGGCCCGGTCGGAAGTATTCCGCGCCTATGTCACACCTATCGTCGGCGGCACCTATTCCCTGCCGAAATCAGCGCTAATCCCGCTGTTCATCCTCTGGTTCGGCATCGGCTCGGTCACCGCGATCTGCGCCGTCTTTCTCGCCTGCCTGCTGCCGATGATCGTCAACACCTATCACGGGGTGAGCACCACTCCGAAGGTGCTGGTCTGGAGCGCCGAAGCGATGGGTTATTCGCAGCGGCAGATGCTGACGCGAATATTTCTTCCACACGCAATGCCCGACATCATGACAGGCCTGCGGATCGCGCTCGGCTTCTCCTTCGTCCTCGCAATCTCATCCGAGATGATCGCCGCCACCAGCGGCATCGGAAAATTGATCTTCATGTATGGGGAGAACGGCGCATACAGCTATATGTTCGCAGCCATCGCCTGCATCGTGGCCGCCGCATTTCTGTCTGACCGCATCATGTTGTGGATAACACGCATCTGCCTCGTCTGGCACGAATCCGCCGTCGTAACAGAAACCGCATGATGAGGAGTTGATCTTGGAACGCGCTCCTGGGGCATTCGGTCTGCGTGTTCGCTCCGTTATCTCGGTGCTGACCATCGTTGCGGCATGGGAGGCGGCGGCCAGACTACAGCTTACGCCGCCGCTGTTCCTGCCGCCGTTCTCGACCGTCGTCATGCAACTCTCTGACAGCATTCGCGACGGATCACTGCCGATGGATCTGGCCGTCAGCCTGGGGCGGGCCTTCGGCGGACTAGTTATTGCCACGGCGATCGGTATTCTCGCGGGAATCGCAATGGCCCGTAACCAGATCGTCAACTGGCTGCTCGACCCGTTCGTTGCCCTCGGTTTTCCCTCGCCGAAAATTGCATTCCTTCCGGTGTTCGTCGTTTGGTTCGGCATCTACAGCCTGTCGAAGATCCTGCTCGTTGCCTTCGCCTGCATCTTTCCGATCATCATCGGAACGTTTAGCGCGGCGCGCGGTATTAACCGCATTCTGATCTGGTCGGGATATTCGATGGGCACCTCGCGCATGGTGATGTTGTCGCGTATCATCCTGCCGGCTTGCTGCCCGCGCATCTTTTCCGCCTTGCGCGTCGCGCTGCCAGTTGCACTGATCACGACCTTCACGGCCGAAATGGTCGCCGGCGGCGGCGGAATGGGCGCTACGCTGATGTATTCGCAGCGGTTCTTCGAGAGTCCGACCGTCTTTGCTTATATCGTCGTCATGCTGGCCGTGGGGTTGCTGCTCGACGCGGCGATGGTGTGGGTCCAGCGATACATTCCTGCAACGCAGATATAACTGATCAGATGATGCGCATCTCGATCCGATGCGGGTTAGCGAGGCACGTCACGCTCTGACGCCGCCCATGATCCGTCAACGTGACCGCGATACCAATCGACTAGGCGATCGGTTCAGCCAGACATGGGAGCCAAAAAACCAGAAACCCTGATTGTTGCGGATCAAGGTCCCCGGCCTGGCCGCGTTATTATATCGGCCTCTCTCATTGCTGCTTCTCAAAACGTTTAAAAGGTTCCGCCGCGTGCTCGACCTTGCCGCCAACGAGCGTCAGCAAAACCTTGATCCTGGAGATGTCGTTCTCCGGCACGGCGAAATAATCGTCCGACAGCACGATGAGATCTGCCCATTTCCCGACTTCCAGCGTTCCGCGCTTATCGTCGTCGCCTGCCATCCAGGCGGAGTTGACGGTATGGATACGCAACGCCTGTTCACGCGTGGCTGAAGCCTCCTTGGCTCGCAGCGACGTTCCCCGAACCGTCCGGCCCGTTACCAGCCATTCGAGCGTGACAAACGGGTTATAGGGCGACATCCGCGGACCATCCGTGCCGCCGGCAATCACCACACCGGCTTTAAGACCTTCAGCAATCGGCGGCGCCTGCTTGGCGGCTTCGGCTCCCATGACCTTTGGCCAGACGTCGCCCTCAAAATAAAGCCGATCCTGGATCGCCCAACCGATCCCGAGCGCTTTCATGCGATTCAGGGTCTGCGCCGAAGCATTTTCGATATGCGCGATGGTCCAGCGAAGATCGCCGATCGGAGCCTTGCCGTTTACCTCCTCGAAGACGTCGAGTATCTGCCCCGCGGCACTGTCCGATGAAGCATGGATCTGGATGCGCAGCCGCCGCTCCGCCGCCCAGTTCGCGATTTCCCTGAGTGCCTCGACCGCGCCCGGCTTCGGGGTAAAAATCTTGCGCAGACCTGCCGGCCCATCGTGCATCCCCCAGACCACCACCTCGCCAATGCCGAGGATCTTGAGTCTGTCGTCGCCGAAGTTCGCTGGTATCCCCTGGAAGAATTGTTTGAGGTCCCGAGCCTCCTGTGTCGGTGTCGCGCCGTTGACATAGTATGCGACGCGCAGCGAGAGCGCGTGCTGCTGCCAGACATGAAATAGAGGAAAATAGTTTTGCGGCGGCATACCGCCGCCGGCTGCATCGATGATGCCAGTCAGCCCAACCCGGTTCATCGCCTTGAAAAACGCTTTCGTGCTCTCAACGCGCCCGGCGAAGCCAACCGTCGAGACGCGAGCAAACAGCTTGCTGAAAGTTGCAAGGTCACCGTGCACGACTCCGGTTGGCTGACCGTTAGCATCTCGCACCAGTTTCCCGGCAGGCGGGATGTCGGCATCGGTACTGATGGTCAGAGTCTCCATCGCCCTGGGACTGAGAACCGCATAGTCGTAGAGATGCTGCACATAAACCGGATTGTCCGGCGCCGCCTTGGCAAGTTCGGCTGCGGTCGGTCCGCGATGTTCCTTGAGCTGACCTTCATGCCAGCCGCCCCCGACTACGATCCAGGCGCCGGGCCGGGCGCGAGCAGCATCGGCAACAATCTTCAATCCCTCGTCAAGCGATCCGATCGAGGACCAGTCGGTCTCGATGCCGAAGGTGAGAGCCGTGCGGATTGCATGGATGTGGGAATCGATAAGACCGGGGACGATCATTCTGCCGCCAAGGTCGACTACCCGGGTCTTGGTGCCGCTGAGTTTCCTGACCGCGGCCTCATTACCAACTGCCGCGATGTTTCCGTCACGGATCGCCAGCGCTTCAGCAACGGTTGACGACCCGTCAAGCGTGACGATCTTGCCGTTCACGAGAACCATGTCGGCATCCTGGGCCCATGCCGGGGAACCTCCCATCGCTCCCGCGAGAACCAACGCGCCTAACGCAATGATCGACTTCAGATGCCGTCCGGCCATCCTGCTCTCCATCGACTTCTATCTATAGAAATATATTCGTATCTCAGCGCGACACGCGTCAGAGCAGACCGCAGCCGCAGCCCAGCGTCCAGCTGCGTCCATCCTCTCCGAGCACGCTTGGCATCGCCTCCGCGATCATGGCGGCTGCCAGTTGGTGTCGTTCCTCGGCGCTTGCGAACTGACTATCGCTCGTGCCAGATGCAACCTTGGCGTAGCCGGGAAATTTGTTGCTCGGCAGCCAATCAGGGCTCGCCTTCAGCGACGCCGGCGCGAGACTTGCGTAACGCCCTTCGCCATGGACGATACGGCCACCGACCACTGTCAAGACCGAGCTCAACTGCGCGATTCGTTCTGCCGGCACAGAGAAATAGTCATCCGAAAGTACAGCGAGATCGGCCCATTTCCCGACCGACAGCGTTCCTTTCTTGTCTTCCTCATTGCTGATCCAGGCCCCCGAAGACGTATAGGCGCGTAGCGCCTCTTCGCGGCTCAGGATATTGCGGCTCGCGGCATGTTTGAGCCCCCCTACGGTTTTTCCAGTAACCAGCCACTGGATTCCAACCCAGGGATTGTGACTTGCCGCCCGATTGCCATCCGTGCCGAGGGCGAACGGGATCCCCATTTCGCGGATACGACCGAATGCCGGTGCATCTTCCGCTGCCTCTTTACCCCATTTGGCGACATAGGCCTCACCATCAAGCGACATCCGGTTCTGAAGTCCCAGACTGCCGCCCATCATCTGCAGGCGCTCGATCGTGCGAGCCGAGATGCCTTCGCAATGCTCAAGACCCCAACGCAACTTGTCGACCGGCACCTCTCTATGGACCTTCTCCACCACGTCGAGAATACGCTTCGCCGTAAAATCGAACGACGCATGCATCCGGAATGGCCATCCGTTCGAAGCTATGAACTTCAGCACCTCGAAAAGCTTTTCTTCCATGATAGGTGGCTGCACGATCGGGTCTTTGGCAAAGTTGGTATTATCACCCGCCGCCCACACGGTGTATTCACCCGCACCGCACAAGCGGAAATAGTCGTCGCCGTCAAAGAGCTTCGCTTTCGACAGCCAACCCTTATAGTCATCGATTTCCCGCCCGGGTCGCTGAGCCATCAATGTGTAGCCGATACGCACGGTCAGCGCCTTGTCGGCAGCGAGCTTCGCAATCGCCTGGTAGTGTTCGGGATAATTCTGTCCACCACCGCCGGCATCGATCAAGCTGCTAACGCCAAGGCGGTTGAGCTCTCGCATCATGATGCGAGTGGACGCGATTTGGTCTTCCGGAGACAACTTTGGCACTTTGGCAAAAACCGAAAGCAAACTGACGAGGCTTGTCGTCGCAACCACGAGACCAGTCGGAGCACCGTTTCCATCGCGAGCAATCACGCCACCGAATGGCTCGGGCGTATCGCGTGTCCACCCCAGAGCACGCAATCCGGCTTTGTTGATGAAAGCGCGGTCGTAAAGGTGCATGACGAAGCAGGGGACATCGCCGGTCGCGGCATTGATCTCAGCGAGCGTTGGCAGTCGCTTTTCCTTGAACTGGTAAGGAGTCCAGCCTCCCATCACTTGCACCCAGTGCGGCGCCGGGGTGCGTGCCGCCTGCTCCTTAAGCATTCTCAGGCCAAGCGCCAGCGACGGCACGCCATCCCAGCGGGTCTCTTGTGAATATGTCAGCCCGCCCCGGATGAAGTGCGTATGAGCATCGTTCAACCCGGGGATGATTGTGCGCTTTTCAGCATCGACGATACGGGTGGATGTCCCTTTTAGGGTCTCCAGATCGCGCCGCCGCCCCACACCGATGATTTTATCACCGACAATTGCAATCGCATCAGCGCGCGGCGTTTTTGGATCGAGAGTGGCGATCTTTGCATTCTCGATAATCAGATCCGCCTTGCCGCTTTGCGCGACTGCCGACACGGGCCCAAGCACCTTTGCGGCCGCATAAAGACCGCCGAGTGCCACAGCATTGGAAACGAAGCTTCGTCTGGTCGGTACCCTCGCTCCAAAGCCGAACGGCTTAGCGCCACAGAATATGCACATATTCTCTCCCTGGGCCCATTACATGAGCAACCCGCTGAATTCGACGAAACGAAGAGATCGACGC
>DATMEV010000057.1:0-34446 GCA_035556795.1 Pseudolabrys sp.
AGATGGTGATGCCCGGCGACAACGTGTCGATGGAAGTGCACCTGATCGTGCCGATCGCGATGGAAGAGAAGCTGCGCTTCGCCATCCGCGAGGGCGGACGCACCGTCGGCGCCGGAGTGGTCGCAAGCATCATCGAATAAATAGAGTACGGGCGTTCCCTCGCCGTGGCGAGGGAACGCAGCGTCCCGTGACGTGCGGGGCGGAACGAGACGCTAGTAATCACTGGATCGGCCGCTGGCGCGGTCGATGGCAGTCGAGAGAGACGAACAAATGAACGGCCAAAATATCCGGATCCGGCTCAAGGCCTTCGACCATCGGATTCTCGATGCGTCGACGCGCGAGATCGTGAATACGGCCAAGCGGACCGGCGCACAGGTTCGCGGCCCGATCCCGCTGCCGACCCGGATCGAGAAGTTCACGGTCAACCGCTCGCCGCATATCGACAAGACCAGCCGCGAGCAGTTCGAGATGCGCACGCATAAGCGCCTGCTCGATATCGTCGACCCGACCCCGCAAACGGTGGACGCGCTGATGAAGCTCGACCTCGCTGCCGGCGTCGATGTCGAGATCAAGCTCTAAGGAAGACGAGGACAGTACGATGCGCTCCGGAGTGATCGCGCAAAAGGTCGGAATGACCCGCATCTACACCGATGCCGGTGAGCACGTCCCCGTGACGGTGCTGCGGCTCGCGGGATGTCAGGTTGTCGGCCACCGCACCAAGGACAAGAATGGCTACGTCGCCATTCAGCTTGGGGCCGGGACGCGCAAAACCAACAATCTGAACAAGGCGGACCGCGGCTATTTTGGCGCCGCCAAGGTCGAGCCGAAGGTGAAGCTTGCCGAGTTCCGCGTCAGCGATGACGCCGTGATCCCGGTCGGCGCAGAAATCACCGCCGACCATTTCGTCGCGGGCCAGTTCGTCGACGTCACCGGCACGACCATCGGCAAGGGTTTCGCCGGCGGCATGAAGCGCTGGAATTTCGGCGGCCTGCGCGCTTCGCACGGCGTGTCGATCTCGCATCGTTCGATCGGTTCGACCGGCGGCCGTCAGGACCCGGGCAGGACCTTCAAGAACAAGAAGATGCCGGGCCATCTGGGTGTCGATCGCGTGACCACGCTCAACCTCAAAATTGCGCGGGTCGATGTCGAGCGCGGGCTGCTGCTCGTCGAAGGCGCGGTACCGGGCGCCGATGGCGGCTGGATCCGGGTTCGCGACGCGGTGAAGAAGGCGCTGCCGAAGGATGCGCCGAAGCCGGGCAAGTTCAAGCTGGCCGATGCTGCCGAAGCGAAGGCCTCCGATACGCCGGCGGATGCAGCGCCTGCAGCAGCCACGAAGGAGGGCGAATAATGGAACTGACGGTTCTCGCCCTTGACGGGAAAGAAGCGGGCAAGGTGTCGCTCTCGCAAGAGATTTTCGGCCTTGAGCCGCGCCCGGACCTGATCCAGCGTTGCGTCAACTGGCAGCTCGCCAGGCGCCAGCGCGGCACGCACAAGACCAAGGACCGCGGCGAAGTCGCTCGTACCGGCAAGAAGATGCACGCGCAGAAAGGCACCGGCGGCGCCCGCCACGGTTCGCAGCGCGCCAATCTGTTCCGCGGCGGCGGTCGGGTGTTCGGTCCGGTCGTGCGCAGCCATGCGATCGATCTGCCGAAGAAGGTGCGGGCTCTGGCGCTCCGCCATGCGCTCTCGTCGAAGGCGAAGGATGGCGGCATCGTCATTCTCGACAAGGCGACGGTGAGCGAGGGCAAGACCAAGGTGCTCGCCGGTCAGCTCGATAAGCTCGGTTGGGGCAATGCCCTGATCGTCGACGGCCAGGAGGTCGAGGCGAACTTCCAGCTTGCCGCCCGCAACATTCCGAATATCGACGTGCTGCCGGTGCAGGGCATCAATGTCTACGACATCCTGCGTCGCAAGACGCTGGTGCTGACCAAGACCGCGCTCGACGCGTTGGAGGCGCGCTTCAAATGACCACCACCGATCCGCGTCATTACGACGTTATCCTGTCGCCGGTGATCACCGAGAAGGCGACCCTCGTGTCCGAGCACGGCAAGGTCGTGTTCAGGGTCGCGGGCACGGCGACCAAGGTGCAGATCAAGGACGCCGTCGAGAAGCTGTTCGACGTGAAGGTCAAGAGCGTCAATACGCTGAACCGCAAGGGCAAGCGCAAGATGTTCAAGGGCGTTGCCGGCCGGCAGTCCGACAGCAAGCGCGCGATCGTGACCCTCGAAGAGGGTCACCGCATCGACGTGACGACGGGCCTCTGAGGGAACTGCAATGGCACTTAAGCATTTCAAACCAACGAGCCCGGGTCAGCGCAACCTGACGATCGTCGATCGCTCGGCGCTGCACAAGGGCGCGCCGGTGAAGACGCTGACCGAAGGTCAGAGCGCGAGCGGCGGCCGCAACAACCGCGGCCGGACGACGACGCGGTTTCGCGGCGGCGGCCACAAGCAGGCGTATCGCCGGGTCGACTTCAAGCGCACCAAGCACGACATGGTCGCGAAGGTCGAGCGGCTGGAATACGATCCCAACCGCACGAGCTTCATCGCGCTGATCAAGTACGAGGATGGCGAGCTCGCCTATATCCTGGCGCCGCAGCGCCTCGCGGCTGGCGACAGCGTCGTCTCGGGCGAGCGCGTCGACGTCAAGCCGGGCAACGCGATGCCGATCGCCAATATCCCGGTCGGTACCATCGTCCACAATGTCGAGCTGAAGATCGGCAAAGGCGGCCAGGTGGCCCGCTCCGCCGGCAGCTACGCGCAGATCGTCGGCCGCGACCAGGAGCACGTCATCCTGCGTCTGAACTCCGGCGAGCAGCGCCTGGTGCACGGCCGCTGCATGGCGTCGGTCGGTGCGGTGTCGAACCCGGACCACATGAACACGTCGATCGGCAAGGCTGGCCGGCAGCGCTGGCGCGGGCGGCGTCCCCATAACCGCGGCATCACCATGAACCCGGTCGATCACCCGCACGGCGGCCGCACCAAGGGCGGCGTCCACTGGTCGACGCCGTGGGGCTTCCCGACCAAGGGCAAGAAGACCCGCAAGAACAAGCGCACGCAGAAGTTCATCTTCGCGAGCCGCCACGAACGCAAGAAGCAGAAGTAGGACCAGCGACATGACTCGCTCAGTTTGGAAAGGCCCGTTTGTCGACGGCTATCTGCTGAAGAAGGCAGAGAAGGCGCGCGCTTCCGGCCGGCACGATGTCATCAAGATCTGGAGCCGTCGCTCGACGATCCTGCCGCAGTTCGTCGGTCTGAATTTCGGCGTCTACAACGGCCAGAAGCATGTTCCGGTGCTGATCACCGAGGAGATGGTCGGCCACAAGTTCGGTGAGTTTGCGCCGACGCGCACGTTCCACGGACACGCGGCCGACCGCAAAGCCAAACGCGCCTGAGCGGCGGCTAGAATTTGAAGAGAGCACGATATGGGTAAACCAGCGCGCGAACGGACACTGGCGGATAACGAGGCAAAGGCAGTCAGCCGCATGCTTCGCATATCGCCGCAGAAACTGAATCTCGTCGCGCAGATGATCCGCGGCAAGAAGGTCGCGAGCGCGCTCGCCGATCTCGAGTTCTCGCGCAAGCGCATCGCCAAGGACGTGCGCAAGTGCCTCGAATCTGCGATCGCCAATGCGGAGAATAACCACGAACTCGACGTCGACGATCTCGTCGTCGCCGAGGCGCATGTCGGCAAGGGCCTGGTGCTGCGGCGGTTTCATGCGCGCGGCCGCGGTCGTTCGTCGGCGATCAACAAGCCGTTCGCGCATTTGACGATCGTCGTGCGCGAAGTCGAGGCGAAGGCACAGGCCTGAGGAGCAGTCGATGGGTCAAAAAATCAATCCGATCGGCCTGCGGGTCGGCATCAACCGCACCTGGGACTCGCGCTGGTACGCGAACAAGGCCGATTACGCGACGCTGCTGCATGAAGACATCAAGATCCGCAAGATGTTGATGAAGGAACTCAAGCAGGCGGCTGTGTCGAAGATCGTGATCGAGCGTCCGCACAAGAAGTGCCGCGTGACGATCTATTCGGCGCGGCCGGGCGTGGTGATCGGCAAAAAGGGTGCCGATATCGAGAAGCTGCGCAAGATGGTGTCGAAGCTGACCGACAGCGACGTCGTCATCAACATCACCGAGATCCGCAAGCCGGAACTCGATGCGAAGCTCGTCGCGGAATCGATCGCGCAGCAGCTCGAGCGCCGCGTGGCGTTCCGCCGTGCGATGAAGCGCGCCGTGCAGTCGTCGATGCGGCTTGGCGCTGAAGGCATCCGCATCAACTGCTCCGGCCGGCTCGGCGGCGCCGAGATCGCGCGGCTCGAGTGGTATCGCGAGGGACGCGTGCCGCTGCATACGCTGCGCGCCGACGTCGACTACGGTGTCGCCACTGCTTTCACGACCTTCGGCACCTGCGGCGTGAAGGTCTGGATCTTCAAGGGCGAGATCCTCGAGCACGACCCGATGGCGCAGGACAAGAAGCTGGCCGATGGCGGCGAGGGGTCTCGCCCGCGTCGCGACGTCGCGTAATGCCGGCGTGAGATTGGCCTCGAACGAATAAGAGCAAGGCATGCTGCAACCGAAACGCACGAAATTCCGCAAGGCGCATAAGGGCCGCATTCACGGCGTCGCCTCGAGCGGCGCGGAACTGTCCTTCGGGCAGTTCGGCCTGAAGGCGATGGAGCCGGAGCGCGTCACCGCGCGTCAGATCGAGGCCGCGCGCCGCGCGCTGACGCGACACATGAAGCGGGCTGGTCGCGTCTGGATCCGCATTTTCCCGGATGTCCCGGTCTCGAAGAAGCCGCTGGAAGTCCGCATGGGCTCCGGCAAGGGCGCGCCGGAATTGTGGGTCTGCCGCGTCAAGCCTGGCCGCATCATGTTCGAGGTCGATGGCATTTCCCAGCAGCTCGCGCGGGAAGCGCTGACGCTGGCTGCGGCGAAGCTGCCGATCAAGACGCGTTTCGTTGCACGCATCGCGGAGTAACCGGTCATGAAAACCTCAGATGTTCGCGCGATGTCTCTCGATCAACTCGACGACGAAGTGCTCAAGCTGAAGAAAGAGCAGTTCAATCTGCGGTTCCAGCGGGCCACCGGCCAGCTTGAGAACACCGCCCGTGTTCGGGTGATCCGTCGCGACATCGCCCGGATCAAGACGATCGCCGCCGAGAAGCGTGTCGGCGCGGAAGGTCAATCGAAAAAGGCGTCGAAGGGCAAGTCAGCCGCATCGGCGAAGAAGGAATAGAGGTTCGCTATGCCGAAGCGTCAGTTGCAGGGCACCGTCGTTAGCGACAAGCAGGACAAGACCGTTGTCGTGCGTGTCGAGCGCCGGTTCACCCATCCGACGATGAAGAAGACCGTCCGTCGCTCGAAGAACTATCACGCGCACGACGAGAAGAACGAATATTCGGTCGGCGATATTGTCTGGATTGAAGAGCATCGCCCGATTTCGAAGAACAAGCGCTGGGCGGTCGTCCAGGGCGAGAAGAAGCAGAAAGTTTCGTGAGGTCGCGCGGCCGCGATGATCGCGGACGCAGACTGCACGAACGGAAGAACACAGGAACCGCATCATGATTCAGATGCAAACGAATCTGGACGTCGCCGACAATTCCGGCGCCCGGCGCGTCATGTGCATCAAGGTGCTCGGTGGCTCGCATCGCAAATACGCGACCATCGGCGATGTCATCGTCGTCTCGGTGAAGGAGGCCATTCCGCGCGGCCGCGTCAAGAAGGGCGACGTCATGAAGGCGGTAGTGGTTCGGATCGCCAAGGACATCCGTCGTCCGGACGGCTCGGTCATCCGTTTCGATCGCAACGCGGCGGTGCTCATCAATGCACAGGCCGAGCCGGTCGGCACGCGTATCTTCGGACCGGTGCCGCGCGAGCTGCGCGCCAAGAACCACATGAAGATTATTTCGCTGGCGCCGGAGGTGCTCTAATGGCTGCGAAGATTCGCAAGGGCGACAAGGTCGTCGTGCTCGCGGGCCGCGACAAGGGCCGCACCGGTGAGGTGATCGAGGTGCGCCCGACGCAATCGCGCGTCGTCGTGCGCGGCGTCAACATGGTCAAGCGTCACCAGAAGCAGACGGCCCAGCAGGAGGGCGGCATCATCTCCAAGGAAGCCGCCATCCATCTGTCGAACGTCGCGCTGGCTGACCCGCAGGACGGCAAGGCGACGCGCGTGGGATTCAAGTACGTCGGCGAGGGCCAGGACCGGCGCAAGATTCGCGTCGCCCGCCGATCGGGAGTCGAAATCGATGGCTGACACGAAGCAGAACACCGAGGCCAAAAAGGCGAAAGTCGCGGACAAGGGCAAGAAGCCCGTCGCCGCCGAGCAGGCCGGCGCGCCGAAGGCGAAGGCTCCGAAGGAGCGTTCGACCTATGTCGCGCGCCTGAAGACCGAGTTCGAATCCCGCATCCGCGGGGATCTGACGAAGAAATTCGGCTATGCGAACCCGATGATGGTGCCGCGCATCACCAAGGTGGTGCTGAATATCGGCGCCGGCGAAGGCGTCGCCGACCGCAAGAAGGTCGACAATGCCGCGGCGGATCTCACCGCGATCGCCGGCCAGAAGTCGGTCATCACCAAGTCGCGCAAGTCGATTGCGACGTTCAAGCTGCGCGACGGCCAGGCGATCGGCGCCAAGGTGACGCTGCGCAAGGCGCGGATGTACGATTTTCTCGATCGCCTGGTGAATATCGCGCTGCCGCGCGTCCGCGACTTCCGCGGGCTCAACCCGAAGAGCTTTGACGGCCGCGGCAACTATTCGCTCGGCATCAAGGAGCACATCATTTTCCCGGAGATCGACTTCGACAAGGTCACCGATAGCTGGGGCATGGACATCACCGTTTGCACGACGGCGCGCACCGACGACGAGGCGCGTGCGCTGCTCGCGGCATTCAACTTCCCGTTCCGGCAGTGAGAGGCGAGAGCCTCTCAGACGCGGAAATTCAGGAGAGCTAGATGGCTAAGAAGAGTTCGGTCGAGAAGAACAACCGGCGCAAGCGGATGGTCAAGCGCTATTCGTCGCGCCGCGCCAAGCTCAAGGCGATCGTGCACGACAAGACGCTTCCGGTTGAAGAGCGTTTCGCGGCGACGCTGAAGCTGGCCGAGTTGCCCCGCAACTCGTCGAAAACGCGCGTGATGAACCGTTGTGAACTGACTGGCCGTCCCCATGCGGTGTTCCGCAAGCACCGTCTCAGCCGTATTGCGCTGCGCGACCTCGGCAATATGGGCCTGATTCCGGGCCTGGTGAAGTCGAGCTGGTAAGGAGGGGCGCATGTCAGTCAATGACCCGATCGGGGATATGATCACCCGGATCCGCAATGCGCAGATGCGCAACAAGTCCAAGGTGTCGCTGCCGGGCTCGCGCCTGCGCGAGCGCCTGCTCGAGGTGCTGAAGGCAGAAGGCTATATCCGCGACTACGCTACTGTCGCGCATGCCAACGGCCGCAGCGAGATCGAGATCGAGCTCAAGTATTTCGACGGCGTGCCGGTGATCCGCGAGATCGCGCGCGTGTCGAAGCCGGGACGCCGCGTCTATGCGTCGGTGAAGACGCTGCCGCGCGTCCACAACGGCCTGGGCATTTCCATTCTGTCGACGCCGAAGGGTGTGATGGCGGATCATGCCGCTCGCGAAGCGAACGTCGGCGGCGAAATCATCTGCACGGTGTTCTGATGTCCCGTATCGGTAAAAAACCAGTCGTTGTCCCCGCCGGCGTCACCGCCAGCGTCGAGGGGCAGACCGTCAAGGTGAAGGGCCCCAAGGGTGCGCTTGCGCATGTCCTGCACGACGATGTCGTCGCGAAGATGGACAAGGAAGGCATCCATGTTGCGCCGCGCGTTCAGTCGATCCGGGCGCGTTCGCAGTGGGGCACGGCCCGTACGCTGGTCAACAATCTGGTGACCGGCGTCACCAAGGGCTTCGAGGAGAAGCTGGAGATCGTCGGCGTCGGCTTCCGCGCCGCGGTGCAGGGCAAGCAGCTCCAGCTCCAGCTCGGTTTCAGCCACGACGTCAATTTCCAGATCCCGGAAGGCATCGCCATCGCGACGCCGAAGCCGACGGAAATCGTCATCACCGGCATGGACAAGCAGAAGGTCGGTCACGTCGCTTCTGTGATCCGTGCCTACCGCCCGCCGGAGCCCTACAAGGGCAAGGGCGTGAAATACGCAGGCGAATACATCTTCCGCAAGGAAGGCAAGAAGAAGTGACGGGAGCGTCGTATGTCTAGGCAAGCAATCCGCACCCAGCGGCGCAAGGAATCGGTCCGCCGCAACGTCAAGCGCGCCGGCGGCAGCCGCACGCGGCTGTCCGTGCATCGGACCGGCCTGCACATCTATGCGCAGCTCATCAATGATGAGAAGGGCGTGACCATGGCGTCGGCTTCGACGCTGGAGAAGGACGTGCGCGCCGCCGGCAAGTCCGGCGCCAATGTCGAAGCGGCCAAGGCGGTCGGCAAGCTGATCGCCGAGCGGGCTTTGGCGAAAGGCATCAAGGACGTCGTGTTCGATCGCGGCGGTTATATTTATCATGGCCGCGTCAAGGCGCTGGCCGATGCCGCCCGCGAGGGCGGGCTCAACTTCTAACGCGGACGGATATTCATGGCACGGGAACGCGAAGGTCGCGGCGATCGCAAACGGGAAGAGCGCGACAGCGAGTTCGTCGACAAGCTCGTCCACATCAACCGCGTCGCCAAGGTGGTGAAGGGCGGCAAGCGCTTCGGCTTTGCGGCGCTGGTTGTGATCGGCGATCAGAAGGGCCGGGTCGGCTTCGGCCACGGCAAGGCGCGTGAGGTGCCGGAGGCAATCCGCAAGGCGACGGATTCGGCCAAGCGCGGCCTGACCCGCGTGGCGCTGCGCGAAGGACGGACGCTGCATCATGACGTGTTCGGCCGCCACGGCGCCGGCAAGGTCTATCTGCGCTCGGCGCCTCCCGGCACCGGCATCATCGCCGGCGGTCCGATGCGCGCGGTGTTCGAGACGCTTGGCGTCCAGGACGTCGTAGCGAAGTCCGTCGGCACGTCGAATCCGTACAACGTCATCCGTGCGACGTTCGATGCGCTCAAGCATCAGGATTCCCCGCGTTCGGTCGCGGCGCGCCGCAACATCAAGGTATCCACGCTGCAGTCGCGCCGCACCGGCATCGACAGCGAAGTGGCGGCCGACTGACCGTCGAGACAGGTAAGAGACGATGGCGAAATCCGGTAAAACAGTGAAAGTCGAGCAGGTCGGCAGCCCGATCCGTCGCATTGGCGCGCAGCGCCAGACGTTGATCGGCCTCGGCCTCAACAAGATCGGCCGTGTCAGGGAATTGCCCGATACGGCGGCGATCCGCGGCATGATCGCCTCGGTCAGCCATCTGGTGCGCGTACACGAAACGAAGGACTAGCTTTCGTCATGGCGCGGCGCGAGGCGAAGGTTCTTCGCGCCGGCCGCGGGCTTCTCCGGAACGGCGATGTAGCGCCGTCGGCACGAGCCACCCGGCGGATCGCCGGCATGACCGAACAGGAATGAGGACGAGATCATGAAGCTCAATCAGATCGCCGACCGCCCCGGCGCCCGCAAGAATCGCATGCGCGTCGGCCGCGGCATCGGCTCGGGCATGGGCAAGACCGGCGGCCGCGGCGGCAAGGGCCAGACGGCGCGCTCCGGCGTGAGCATCAAGGGCTTTGAAGGCGGCCAGATGCCGCTGCATCGCCGACTGCCGAAGCGTGGCTTCCGCAATACCTCCTTTGCGGTCGCTCTCAACGAGATCAACATCGGCGACCTGCAGAAGGCGATCGATGCCGGCACGCTCAATGCGGGTTCGGCGATCGATGTCGCGACGCTGGTCAAGGCGGGCCTCCTGCGGCGCGAGAAGGGCGGCGTCAAGCTGCTCGGTCACGGCGAGTTGAAGGCCAAGATCGACGTTGCCGTCTGGCGCGCGTCGAAGTCTGCGGTCGCGGCCGTGGAGAAGGCGGGCGGCAAGGTCACGATCCTGGCGCCGGAGAAGGAAGCGGCAACGGAAGAGCGCCGTCCCAACAGGTTTCCGAAGCGCCAGAGCCCGGCCACCAACCGCGGCAGCGCCACGCGCGATGTGAAGACGACCGGGAAGCGGGCGAAGATCAGGGCCGCCGACTAGGCTCGCATGTAGTCCCGATATCAAGTCGTTCCTATATCGAGCGGGGCTGACGACAACCGGAGCGAGCGATGGCTTCTGCAGCGGAACAACTTGCGGCGAATCTTAATTTTTCGGCGTTCGCCAAGGCGGAAGAGCTCAAGAAGAGGATCTGGTTCACGCTGGGAGCCATGATCATCTACCGGCTGGGGACCTATATTCCGCTGCCCGGCATCGATCCGTCCGCATGGGAGCAGGTGTTCCGCCAACAGGCCGGCGGCATCCTCGGCATGTTCAACATGTTCTCCGGTGGCGGCATCAACCGGATGGCGATCTTCGCCCTGAACATCATGCCGTATATCTCGGCATCGATTATCATCCAGCTCCTGACCTCGGTTTCGCCGACGCTCGAAGCGCTGAAGAAAGAGGGCGAGGCCGGCCGCAAGATCATGAACCAGTACACGCGGTATCTCACCGTGGTGCTGTCGATCTTCCAGGCCTATGGAATTGCCGTCGGTCTTGAAGGCTCGGGCGGCGTCGTCGCCGATCCCGGCTGGTTCTTCCGCATCTCGACGACCATCACGCTGACCGGCGGTACGATGTTCCTGATGTGGCTCGGCGAGCAGGTGACCTCGCGCGGCGTCGGCAACGGCGTGTCGCTGATCATCATGGCCGGCATCGTCGCCGAACTGCCGTCGGCGATCGCCGGAACGCTGGAGCTCGGCCGTCAGGGCGCCTTGTCCACCGGACTGATCCTGGCGGTGCTGGCGATGGCGGTGATCGTCATCGGCGTCATCGTGTTCATGGAGCGCGCCCAGCGCCGCCTGCTGATCCAGTATCCGAAGCGCCAGGTCGGCAATCAGATGTTCGAGGGGCAGTCGTCGCATCTGCCGCTGAAGCTGAATACGTCGGGCGTCATTCCGCCGATCTTCGCCTCGTCGCTGCTGCTGCTGCCGGCGACGTTGGTCAACTTCATGCCCACCGAGGGCGGTCCCGAGTGGCTGACGATCCTGTCGACGCAGCTATCCCACGGTCGGCCGCTGTTTCTCATCATCTATGTGGCGCTGATCATCTTCTTCACGTTCTTCTACACCGCGATCGTCTTCAACCCGACGGAGACCGCGGACAATCTGAAGAAGCATGGCGGCTTCATTCCCGGCATCCGTCCGGGCGAGCGAACGGCGGAATATATCGACTATGTGCTGTCTCGCATCACCGTGGTCGGCGCGATATATCTGGCGCTGGTCTGTCTGATTCCGGAAATCCTGATCGCCTACGCCGCGGTCCCGTTCTATCTCGGCGGTACGTCGCTGCTGATCGTCGTCAGCGTGACGATGGATACCGTGGCGCAGGTGCAAGGATACCTGCTGGCGCACCAATATGAGGGCTTGATCAAGCGGTCGAAGCTGCGGGGGCGGTCGAGATGAGATTGATACTGCTGGGCCCGCCCGGGGCCGGCAAGGGAACGCAGGCGCAACGCCTCGTTGCCAGGCACGGGATCGTGCAGTTGTCGACCGGCGACATGTTGCGCGCGGCGGTCGCCGCCGGGACGCCGGTCGGATTGCAGGCCAAGGATATCATGGCGCGCGGCGCTCTGGTGCCCGACGAGGTGGTCATCGGCATCATCGCCGATCGCATCGCCCAGCCCGACGCGCACAACGGCTTCATTCTGGACGGGTTCCCGCGGACGGTAGCGCAGGCGGAAGCGCTCGACCGGCTGCTGGCGGAGCGTGGGCTTGAGCTCAACGCGGCGATTGCCTTGCGGGTCGACGAGGATGCGCTTGCCGCCCGCGTTGAGAAGCGAGTTGCCGAAATGGCGGCGCGTGGTGAGGCGGCGCGCCCGGACGACAACCCGGAGGCGCTGCGCCGGCGGCTGACCGCCTATCGGGAGCAGACGGAACCGTTGATCGCCTATTATCGGCGCCACGGAACGCTGCAGACGGTGGATGGCATGGCGCCCATCGAGAGCGTCGAGCGAGCGATCGCCGCTGCCCTGGCACCGAAGGCCCGGAAGCCGGCACCGCGGCGGGCTGCGAAAACAGCCAAACAAGCGAAAAAGCCGGCCAAAGCGGTAACCGGGAAGACACCGAAATCGCAGGCTAAGCGCACGGCGGCCGCCGCTGCCACCGGCGGGACCGCCAGAGGCGTTTCCGCCGGGCGGGCCAGGAGCGCCGCGAAGCGTGGTAAAACGGCCGGAAAAGTGACCAAAAAGACCGCCAAGAAGGCCACCAAGAAGGCCACCCGGAAAACGGCCGCACGCGTCGCGGCTGCCAGGTCCGGTAGAGCAGCCACGCCGGTCAGGGTTGCCAAGTCCGCAAAAGCGACCAAGTCTGCAAGGGCCACCGCATCTGCGAAGGCAACCAGGTCCTCAAAGGCGCGAAAGTCCGCGAGGACTGCTTCCAAATCGCGGGTTGGTAGAAAAACAGCCCGAAAGGCGACGAAAAAGGTCACGATTCGAGGGCGCGCGCGTGTCGGTTCGCGCGCCGGAACCGGGGCGGTCACGACCCGGAAAAAATCCGCTAAACGCAAGGGAGTTAAGCGCTAAACGGAGTACCGACAGAGGTTGACGGCAGTGCGATGAATCCCTTAATAAGCCTCGGCAATCAGATCGCTTTTTGACGATGCCGGGCCCCGAGGGGAGGGGACGGGCGTCGTCTTATGTGCTGAATCGCCCCGAAACGGGGGCATGAACACCGGACCGGTCCAAACCGGCCGGCCGCAGTGGAGAACAAGTCAGTGGCACGCATTGCCGGCGTCAATCTTCCGACGAATAAGCGCGTGATCGTCGCATTGGAATATATTCATGGGATCGGTCCCAAGATCGCCAAAGACATCATGGCGGCGCTCAACATTCCGGCCGAGCGCCGGATTTCGCAGTTGACCGATGCCGAGGTGCTGCAGATCCGCGAGCTGATCGACCGCGACTACATGGTCGAGGGCGACCTGCGGCGCGAGACCCAGCTCAACATCAAGCGTCTGATGGACCTCGGCTGCTATCGCGGCCTGCGGCATCGCAAGGGCCTGCCGGTGCGTGGTCAGCGCACCCATACCAATGCGCGTACGCGCAAGGGACCGGCCAAGGCGATCGCGGGCAAGAAGAAGGCCTGATTTTCTGACTTGTGACAAAGGCCCCGACAAGCGATGGGCCGCAAAGGATAAAGAATGGCGAAGGACACTTCATCCACGACCCGCGTCCGCCGGCGCGAGCGCAAGAACATCGTGTCTGGCGTGGCGCATGTGAACGCCTCGTTCAATAATACGATGATCACCATCACCGACGCGCAAGGCAATGCCATTTCCTGGTCATCGGCCGGGACGATGGGTTTCAAGGGCTCGCGCAAGTCGACCCCCTACGCCGCGCAGGTCGCCGGCGAGGACGCCGCCAAGAAGGCGCAGGAACACGGCATGCGGACCCTCGAGGTCGAGGTGTCGGGGCCCGGTTCGGGGCGTGAATCGGCTCTGCGGGCGCTGCAGGCGGCTGGCTTCACCATCACGTCGATCCGTGACGTGACGGCGATCCCGCACAATGGCTGCCGTCCGCGCAAGCGCCGGCGCGTCTGATTTTCGCTGTCCTCCCGGCGGACGCTCGTCCGCCGCCGCTTTTGATGGACCCACTGGGCGGGGTGGGGCTGCGCGGGAACGCTGCAACCATGGGTGAGCATGTGACCATTCAAAAAAATTGGCAGGAACTGATCCGACCCAACAAGTTGCAGGTGACGCCGGGTGCTGAGCCCAAGCGCGTCGCAACCTTGGTGGCGGAACCTCTTGAGCGCGGCTTCGGCGTGACGCTCGGTAACGCTCTTCGTCGCGTGCTGCTGTCGTCGCTGCAGGGCGCGGCTGTCCAGTCCGTGCATATCGACGGCGTGCTGCACGAATTCTCGTCGATCCCCGGCGTGCGCGAAGACGTGACCGACATCGTCCTTAACATCAAGGACATCGCCATCAAGATGCAGGGCGAAGGCCCCAAGCGGATGGTGGTGAAGAAGTCGGGTCCCGGCACTGTCACGGCCGGCGATATCCAGACGGTCGGCGATATCGTTGTTCTCAATCCGGAGCTGCCGTTGTGCACTCTCGACGAGGGCGCCGAAATCCGGATGGAATTCACCGTCGACACCGGCAAGGGTTATGTGCCGGCCGAACGCAACCGGCCGGAGGATGCGCCGATCGGTCTGATCCCGGTCGACAGCCTGTACTCGCCGGTCCGCAAGGTGTCCTACAAGGTCGAGAACACCCGCGAGGGACAGATCCTCGACTACGACAAGCTGACGCTGACGATCGAGACGAACGGGGCGGTGTCGCCGGACGACGCGCTGGCCTATGCGGCGCGCATCCTGCAGGACCAGCTCAACGTCTTCGTGAACTTCGAAGAGCCCCGCAAGGAGCAGGCGGCGGAAGTCATTCCGGATCTCGCCTTCAACCCGGCGTTCCTCAAGAAGGTCGACGAGCTCGAATTGTCGGTGCGCTCCGCCAATTGTCTCAAGAACGACAACATCGTCTATATCGGCGACCTCGTTCAGAAGAGCGAAGCCGAAATGCTGCGCACGCCGAATTTTGGCCGCAAGTCGCTCAACGAGATCAAGGAAGTGCTGGCGCAGATGGGGCTGCACCTCGGCATGGAAGTGCCGGGCTGGCCGCCTGAGAACATCGAAGAACTCGCCAAGCGCTTCGAGGATCACTACTGAAAACGACGTCACGGCCGGAATGACCCGGCTGTCACGACTGGGCGAACGCGGGCGGCCCACCCGAGCTGATGTCCGACGACCGGGATCGGTTGCGGCGACACAAAAGGAACTGAGATCATGCGTCACGGAAGCGGACATCGTAAGCTGGGCCGCAAGAGCCAGCACCGCACCGCCATGTTTGCCAACATGATGGCGGCCCTGATCAAGCACGAGCAGATCGTCACCACCTTGCCGAAGGCGAAAGAGTTGCGTCCGCTGATCGAGAAGATCGTGACGCTCGGCAAACGCGGCGATCTCCATGCGCGCCGCCAGGCGGTGTCGAAGGTTCGCGACCTCGCGATGGTCAAGAAGCTCTTCGATGTCATCGGCCCGCGCTACAAGGATCGCAACGGCGGTTATACGCGCATCATGAAGGCGGGCTTCCGCTATGGCGATAATGCTGCGCAGGCGGTGATCGAGTTTGTCGATCGCGACGTCGAGGCGCGCGGCAAGGATTCCGGCCCGGTCGCCGGCGACAAGCAGGGCGCGGCGGCCTGACCGCCTTCGACATCGGCTTTTGAGATCAAGGCGGCGCCCTCAAGCGCCGCCTTTTGCATTCTGGCCCGATCTGCATTCGCTCATTTCTGTCTCTGCCGTCCTGGCCGGCTGCCTGCCGACAGGAGGGCGCCCGCGTTCGTATGGTGAAATGGCGGTCAGCAAAAAAAGTTGCGTTTTTACCACCAGAGGCCTGCGGGCGCCGAATGATCTGAGCTAGATTCGGTTCCCTTCAGAAGAAGGGGAGCAAGCCAATGGGCAGGGGACGGATCGCAACGATGCCGTTTCTGACGGCGTCGTTTTTTTCAACATTATTGTCAGTAACGATTCTGAGCGGATCGGTATCGGCGGAAACACCGGTCGAGCGCGGCAGCTATCTCGTCAACACGGTGATGAGTTGCCAGAACTGTCACACGCCGAAAGGGCCGACAGGCGATATTGCCGAGAAGGCCTTTTCCGGCGGATTGTCATGGGACGAGCCGCCGTTCAAGGTGACGGCGTCCAACATCACCCAGGACAAGATTACTGGTATCGGCAACTGGACTGCGGCGCAGCTCAAGTCGTTTCTGGTGACCGGCGTGCGCCCGAATGGCGTTCCGGTCGCGCCACTGATGCCGACGGGCTACTACAAGATTCTGGTGCCGGCCGATCTCGACGCGATCGTCGCTTATCTTCGCACGATCGAGCCGATCAGGAACGAGGTCCCCAATCCGGAATACCGCGCCCCGATGGCACAGGAGGTGCTCCCCGGCGCGGAGAAACCGGCGAATCCCGCGGGCTTCAATGACAAGGTGAAGCGCGGATTCTATCTCGCCACCATCGCCCATTGCATGGAATGCCACACGCCGATGGACAGGGGACGTCATCTGTTCGCCACGAGCCTTGGCAAGGGCGGACAGGAATTTCCCGGGCCGTGGGGTAAGTCGGTGTCGCGCAACATCACCTCGGACAAGGCGGCTGGGATTGGAGCCTGGAGCGACGGCGAAATCAAACGCGCCATTACCCAGGGCATCGCCAGGGATGGCACGCGGCTGAAGCCGCCGATGGGCTATGGCTACTATGCCAGGATGACCGATGCCGACGTCGACGCGATCATTGCCTGGTTGCGCACGGTGCCGCCCAAATCCTAGCCGCGGTGCGGCGATGCTGCATTGGATCGGGGGCAGCCCTGCGGCTGCCCCCGCTTCCGATAGGTCGATCAGAAAGCCACCTGCGCGCGCATGGCGACGGCGTTGTAGCTTGCGCCGGTGTCGACGCCTGCCACGTTCCGCTTCTCGACACGGCCGTTGATCCAGTTCAGCATGAACCGCATGTTTTCGTTTACATACCAGTTCAGGCCGAGCGTCAGATTGCTCTGCTTGCCGCCGAAGACGTTTGCGTCGTTGAGATTGACGGTGCTGTAGCGAGCGGCGATTTCCCACGCGCCCCAGCCGCCGCCCGGCGTGAAGGGATTCTTCGGCTTGATGCCGCCGAAGGACCCCGACGAGGTGCTGTATTTGCGGCTTTCGCCGGTCAGTACATAGCTCGCCTGCACGTAGCCGCCGTTGAAGTGCAGATCGGAGAGGGCGCGACGGCCGACATTGTAGTCGAAATATTCGCCCTGCAGATAGAAGCTGCCGAAGCTGGCGGCGAGTTCTGCACTGAGGACGCGGGCGTGTTCGACGTCGTTGAGCGTGCCGGTATCGAGAATGCGCGTCGGGTCGATGCGGATTTCCGGACGGTCGCGCAGTCGGAGCTGGTTGACGTTCGGCGCTCCGCCGGTGTCGAACTGATACAGGACGTCGCCGCCGATCAGCAACGCGCCGTTGCTGTTGTTGAACGGAACGACGACGGCGCGCGCGGTCATGCCGTAGGGAACGCGGGTCGCGTGATCGTAGCCGGTCGTCGGACCGGTGAGATAGGCGCCGGCCCACCACCATTTGTCGAAGGCGCGTGCGCCGAAGGCGGCGCGATTGTCGCCGGCGCCGATATCGGTGGCGAGCACCTGCGGTGTCGCGCGCTCCATGAAGGTGATGTTGTTGGAGCTTGTCGCTTCGTCCAGCGTGTAGGGCACGTCCATATAACCGCCCTCGATCACCAGACCCTTGATGCCCTTATAGGCGACATAGGCGTTGTTGAGGGTTGCGGTGCCGTCCTGCGAACCGCCGCCGTCGAGCACCACGCCGAAGTCCCAGTCGCGTGCGAAGGTACCGACCAGGCCGATACGCGCGCGGCGCGCGTTGACGCCGTTGCGCATAGCCTGCGGAACGGTCGCTGCGCTATTGGGGCTGTACGAATAGCCGCCGACGTCGAAATGCAGACGCCCGGTAATGCCGATGCAATTGGCGCCATCGGCCGTACAGAAGGTCGGCCGGTTGCCCGGCATCTTCAGATACGGCACCGGCTCCGCGGCTTTCTGCGCTTTGACCGCTACCGGAGCCGGCCGCGATTTCAGCGCCTTGACCTGCTTTTCCAGCGCGCTGATCTGGCGCTGGAGACTGGTGAGCTGCGCTTCGGTTGCGGCCTGTGCGTTCGCCTGTAGCGGATTTCCGACGACTGCTCCAGCGAGGCCGAGCGCCCCCAGTACTGGCATGATACGGATCGACATCAATAAACCCCTGTCCTTTGTATCGGCAAAGCGAAACCGGTCCCGCGACGTGGTCGCGAGGCGGATGTTCTGCCTGTTGTGCTGGTTGAAACCTCCGTGTGCCGCTGGGTGCGCGGCACGAGGTGGTCAACCGGACCTTTCCAAAGCCCGCCGCTGACCTAGAAAGCGCGTGTAACAAACAGACGACGGCCGCATGATCGCCCCTGCGGCAGGATGCCACGCGCGTGTCGACGGGATAGAATTGAAGGTTAGGAGGCCCCGGACGGCCGACCGGATGAGGCAGGAGAGGAGGCGGGAGGGCGCTTCAATTGGTCAGCCGGGGCGCCTATATCTTCTCAGCTCACGGCCAGGGATTCGCTTGATGCGTTATATTTCGCGCTTTTTTGCTCTGCTCGCCGCCTTCGTGGCGATCGTGACAGCAACCCAGGGATGGGCGCAGGACCGCCGCGTGCCGGCCTCGACTGGCGAACTGCGGATGTCCTATGCGCCGATCGTGCAGCGCGTGACGCCGGCCGTGGTCAATGTCTATGCCGCGAAAACGGTCCGCTACAACAATCCGCTGTTCGACGATCCGATCTTTCGGCGGTTCTTCGGCGGCGGCCAGTTGCAGCCGCAGCAGCAACGCTCGCTGGGGTCCGGTGTCATCGTCGACCAGAGCGGTCTGGTGGTGACCAATTATCACGTCATCGACGGCGCCGACGAAGTGAAGGTGTCGCTGGCCGACAAACGCGAATTCGAAGCGGAGATCGTGCTGAAGGATCAGCGTACCGATCTGGCGGTGCTGCGGATCAAAGATCGCAACGAGAGGTTCCAGGCGCTCGAACTGGGGAACTCCGACGACCTGCAGGTCGGCGATGTGGTGCTGGCGATCGGCAATCCGTTCGGTGTCGGGCAGACGGTCACCCACGGGATCGTCTCGGCGCTGGCGCGCACCCAGGTCGGCATCACCGACTATCAGTTTTTCATCCAGACCGACGCCGCGATCAATCCCGGCAATTCGGGTGGCGCGCTGGTCGACATGGCCGGCAAGCTGGCCGGCATCAACACTGCGATCTTCTCGCGCTCCGGCGGCTCGCAGGGCATCGGCTTCGCCATCCCGGTCAACATGGTCCGGGTTGTGGTCGCCTCTGCCAGAAGCGGCGGCAGCGCGGTGCAGCGACCGTGGCTGGGTGCGTCCCTGCAGGCGGTCACTTCGGATATCGCCGACAGTCTTGGCCTGAAGCGCCCGGCGGGCGCGCTGGTCAGCAGCGTTACCAGTGGCGGTCCGGCGGCCAAGGCCGGCCTGAAGGCCGGCGACCTGATCACCGCGGTCGACGGCCAGCCGGTCGATGACCCGAACGCGTTCGGTTACCGTTTCGGCACCAAGCCGGTCGGCGGCACGGCGCAATTGACGGTGCTGCGGCGAGGACGGGAGCAGACGGTATCGGTGGCCCTGCAGGTTGCTCCCGAGGGAGATGCGGCCGAGGTCGTGGTCAAGGCGCGCTCGCCGTTCCAGGGCGCGACCTTCGTCAATATCGGCCCGGCGCTGGCTGACCGCATGCATCTTGACCCGTCGGCGGAGGGAGTCGTCGTGACCAATGTGCCGGCCGACAGCGCTGCCGCGCAATACGGCTTCCAGACCGGCGACATCATCGTCGCTGTCAACGGCACGAAGATCGCGCGCACGCGCGACCTGGAGCGCGTCACCGGCACGCCCAGCCGGTTGTGGCGCGTCACCATCGAGCGCGGCGGTCAGCAGATTTCCGCCGTGTTCAGTGGATGACAGCCAACCTCCACACGCATCGCCATTGCAGCCCGGCCGGGCGCGGCCATCCGCGTCGTCGCTTGTTGCCGAATGAGAAGCGGATGCTCGGCGCACCGGATCGTTTGACGTCCGTCTTCGACAAGCCATGTCCGGGCATGGTTGCGGAGGAGACTGTGTCATGAGCCCGCGCGGGCAATCGGGACCGACGCTGTTTGCCGCTGCCGGCCTGGCCGGCGATGCGCCGCGGCCTCTCGCCGATCGGCTGCGCCCGACGAAGCTCTCCGAGGTGGTCGGGCAGGATCATCTGCTTGGCGCGGACGGCGTGCTGACGCGGATGCTGGAAACACGCTCGCTCGGCTCGCTGGTGTTCTGGGGACCGCCCGGCACCGGCAAGACCACCGTTGCGCGGTTGCTGGCGGATGCCACCGATCTGCAATTCGAACAGATCTCGGCAGTGTTCTCCGGCGTTGCCGACCTCAAGAAGGTGTTCGAGGCGGCGCGGTCCCGTCGCGAGACCGGCAAGGGAACCTTGCTGTTCGTCGACGAGGTGCACCGCTTCAATCGCGCCCAGCAGGACTCGTTCCTGCCGGTGATGGAGGACGGCACCGTCGTGCTGGTGGGGGCCACCACCGAGAATCCGTCATTCGAGTTAAACGCCGCGTTGCTGTCGCGTGCCCGCGTGCTGGTGTTCAAATCACTCGACGAGGCGGCCATCGGCAAGCTTCTCTCCCGCGCCGAGGAGATCGAGGGCAGGCCGCTGCCGCTCGACGCGGATGCACGCGCGGCGTTGATCCGGATGGCCGATGGCGACGGCCGCGCCTCGCTGACGCTGGCGGAAGAAGTATGGCGGGCGGCGCGGCAGGACGAGATCTTCGATACGGCGACATTGCAGGACATCGTCCAGCGCCGCGCGCCGATCTACGACAAGTCGCAGGACGGACACTACAACCTCATCTCGGCGTTGCATAAATCGGTGCGCGGCTCCGATCCCGACGCGGCACTGTACTATCTCGCGCGCATGCTCGATGCCGGCGAGGACCCGCTCTATATCGCGCGTCGCGTCGTGCGTATGGCGGTCGAGGACATCGGGCTCGCCGATCCGCAGGCGCTGGTGATCTGCAATGCCGCGAAGGATGCCTATGATTTTCTCGGCAGCCCGGAAGGCGAACTGGCGATCGCCCAGGCGGTCATCTATCTCGCTACCGCGCCGAAATCCAACGCGGCCTATGTCGCCTATGGCGCGGCGATGCGCGCGGCGAAACAGGGCGGCTCGCTCTTGCCGCCGAAGCACATCCTCAATGCGCCGACCCGGCTGATGAAGGCGGAGAATTACGGTCGCGGCTATGCCTACGATCACGATCAGGAAGACGCGTTCTCGGGGCAGGACTACTTCCCCGAGGCGCTCGGCCGGCAGACATTCTACGATCCGCGGGAGCGGGGCTTCGAGCGCGAGATCCGCAAGCGTCTCGACTATTGGGCCAAATTGCGCAAGGAACGCAATCCGTAGGCGAGCAGCGGCTCGCCGGGCGAGATTTGGACCGGACAGAACAGGCGGTATTCATGAAACAGCGGCGTCCCGGTCCCACCGGCGGCTATGACCAGAAGCGCGATCCACATGCGCGCAAGAAGACCAAGCGATTCCGGGATCGGAAGGAGGACGGCGGCCGCGCCAACCCCAACGATAAATCGACGACGAAGCCCGGCAAGTACGCCGGCAAACCGCATGGAAAGCCCCACGGAAACTCCTATGGCAAGTCCGGCGCGATGTCCTATGGGACGGCTCGCGGCGACGACGGCAGGTGGAACGAGGGCGAGCGCGATATGCGCCGCCCGGCCGGCGGGGCCGCAAGGGCAGGAAGCGCGGCCGGAGGGATCAAGAGAACGAGGGGAGCTACGGGTACCAGAGGAGCGAAGCGTGCCGAGGCTGGCGGATCCAAAGAGCTCAAAGCAGGCTATGCCGCCAAAAGACCCCAGGGCTCCAGAGTAAGCGGGGGGACGAAAGAGACCGGGGAGAACACGCGGCGCCGGAGTCGGGAACCGTTCCCGTCGGGTGAAGGGCGGCCTCGCCGCATGCGTGCGAATGGCGTCCCCGGGCGGCGCCTGCTTCCAGATGTGGTGACCACTCAGCCGGAGTTGGCGGAACGCGAAACGGCGGCTCCATCGTTCACCACGGCCGGCGTGCAGACCGTGACCGTCAGCGCCGACGAGGACGGCATGCGCGTCGACCGGTTTTTCGAAGCGCGGTTCTCCGGTCTGTCGTTCAGCCATATCCAGCGGATCATCCGCAAGGGTGAGGTGCGCGTGAACGGCAAGCGCACCGAGCCGAAGGCTCGCCTTTCAAGCGGGCAGCAGGTGCGGGTGCCGCCGCTGACGGTCGAGGCGCCGACGCCGCGCGCCGATGCGCCGGCCGATCTGCGCGACCGGACGTTTCTCAAGTCGATCACGCTCTACGAAGACGACGATGTCATGGTGCTGAACAAGCCGGCGGGGCTTGCGGTACAGGGCGGCTCCGGCACCACGCGACACATCGACGGCATGCTCGGCGCCTTGCAAGGGCAGGGGCGCGACGCGCAACGGCCGCGCCTCGTGCACCGGCTCGACAAGGATACCGCCGGTTGCCTGCTCATCGCCAAGACGCGCTTTGCGGCTGCCGCGCTGTCGAAAACGTTCCGCTCGCGCGCGGCGCGCAAGGTCTACTGGGCGCTGGTCTATGGCGTGCCGAAGCCGAAGCAGGGCCGAATCTCCACGTTCCTCGCCAAACAGGAGATGGAGGAAGACAGCGTCATGCGCGTTGCCGGTCATGGCGAGGATGGCGCCAGCCACGCCGTCACCTATTACGCGGTGGTCGAGACGGCCGCCCAGCAGCTATCGTGGCTGTCGCTGAAGCCGGTCACCGGGCGGACGCATCAGTTGCGCGCCCATATGGCGCATATCCGCCACCCGATCCTCGGCGACCCGAAATATTTCAACATCGAGAACTGGCAACTGCCCGGCGGTATTCAGAACCGGCTGCATCTTCTGGCACGGCGGATATCGGTACCGCATCCGCGCGGCGGCCGGATCGACGTTTCGGCGCCGTTGCCGCCGCACATGCAGCAGAGCTGGAACCTGCTGGGACTGGATCTCACCCGCTACGATCCAATCGAGGACGCGCCGGAGGAGTGACGCCCGCTGACCGGCTGGCGCAGCAAGCGGGGCGTCGCCATCTATCATGCAACGCATATCGTCATGCGTTGTCGTGTTCTGCCGAGGGAGGATGCGATGCAGCCGGGCTTTCGCTTGCGTCTGGGATCGCTCGTCGGAGCGCTGACGGTCGTTGCTGCCGCGGCGGCGCTGATGCCGCCGGCTGTTGCGTCTGATGACAGCCCCTACAGCATCATGCGTCCGGAACCGGGCACGCCCGGCGTCGCGACGCCCTATCGCTCGCCTCGCCGCAGCCGGCAGCATGTGAAGCCGCTACCCAAGGCGAAGCCGCCCCGCCAGCGCTCCGATGCGCCACCACCACCGATCGTCATGCCCGAAACCGGGCGGGTGGTGCCGAGCGTTCCCGTCGTGCCGCGCGGATCGGTTCCCGGCGGCGGCTCGGAGAGCTTCGGCGACCGCGCTGCTCGCTGCGCGCATCAAGGTGGGCTTGCCGGCCTGCCGAACGACCAGCGCAACAGCTATATGGGCACCTGCCTCAACCAATAGCTGCCGTTGCCGGCTGATCGCGGCGGCAATTCGAAGCGCGCGGCCGGACGTTTCCGATGGCGACGGGCTTACGGTTGCCGCAATGGCGTTCTTGTCTATGGCAGGGGCGGCTCATCCCAGTGTGAGGCCGTCATGATCAGGCGTGAAATTATCGAGCGTGGAATTGCGGCCGCTGTGTTCTTCGCCGCGAGTGTTGTCGCCGCCAGCGCACAGACTTACGGGCCGTTTCCGCCCAATCCAGTGACCAATCCGCCGCCCGCGGCGTCGCCGCTGCTGTCGCCCGGCGTACCCCAGATGCCGGTGACGCCAATGCCGGCGTCTCCCGGGCCGTCGTTCAGCGATCGCGTGACGCAATGCCTGCAGGACGGCGCCAGCATCGGCTACGGGTCGACCGATCTGTCTGGCTATACGCGCGCCTGCGCCAACAACCGTTAGGCACGGTGGTTCGTGGCACAGCGGTTTTCTCGGGCGGTGCGGTTGCGCAACGGTTCGCAGCCTGCGCCTAGCGCAGCCCGGCGTTGATCTGCTCGAGCGCGGCCGGGCCCGGGCAGAGGTCCTGTTCGCCGAGCTGGTTGAGCGGCCGGTCGACCGTCGACAGATGCCTGTGCAGATCGTCGGCGTCGCCCTCGACGTACAGCAGACCGGTGACGATCTGGCCGCTCGCCGCGTGCTTCTGCAGGAAGCCGAGCGCCGCGGTGCGGTCGTTGACGTCGTAATCCGCGTTGATCTTGCGCAAGGCCAGCTTCGAGCCGTCGTGCTGTTCGACGACCTCGACCGTGCCCGGATCGTAGTTGATCTCGATCGGGCGGCGGCTGGAGATGAAGTCCAGCCGGTTCACCGCCTCGTTGTGCTCGCGGACATAGTCGAAGCTGCGGGTCGAGCCGACATGGTTGTTGAAGGCGACGCAGGGCGAGATCACGTCGATGAAGGCAGCGCCGCGATGCTCGATGGCGCCCTTCAGGATCGGGATGAGCTGCGTCTTGTCGCCGGAGAAGGAACGGGCGACATAGGTCGCGCCGAGCTGCAGTGCGATGGCGACGAGATCGATCGAATTGTCGGTGTTGGTGACGCCGCGCTTCGACTTTGAACCGCGATCCGCCGTTGCCGAGAACTGGCCTTTGGTCAGGCCGTATACGCCGTTGTTCTCGACGATATAGGTCATGTTCACGCCGCGCCGGATCGCATGCGCGAACTGGCCGAAGCCGATCGAGGCGGAGTCGCCGTCGCCGGAGACGCCGAGATAGATCAGGTCGCGGTTGGCGAGGTTGGCGCCGGTCAGCACCGACGGCATGCGGCCATGCACCGAGTTGAAGCCGTGCGAATTGCCGAGAAAATAGGTCGGCGTCTTCGACGAGCAGCCGATCCCGGAAATTTTCGCCACGCGATGCGGCTCGATCGATAGTTCGAAGAACGCCTGGACAAGAGCGCCGGTGATCGAGTCATGTCCACACCCCGCGCACAGCGTCGAGACCGAGCCTTCGTAATCACGGTGCGTGAAGCCGAGCGCGTTCTTCGGCAGTTGCGGATGGTGGAATTTCGGTTTGATCAGATAGGTCATGCCACGATACCGGCGCCCTTGGCGCGCGCTAGAGTTTGCCGCCGTTGTTCATGCAGGTGCGGAACAGTCGCTGCGCCTGCGCTTTCTGTGAAATGTCGTTGTAGTTGGGAAGCACTCGTCGCACCTCGGCGCGGCATTTGGTGGTCATGTCGCCGGAGGTTTTCTTTTGCTGGGCAGCGGCGGAATCACCCGACAGGGTGAGGAGTACCGCTGAAAAGGCTCCAGTCGAAAACTGCAGAACCAGATTTCTCATGTGACGCCCCTGTGCAATCCGTGGCTCGTGCCTTTCTGGATCGAGCCTGTTTTAAACCCCGACACGCCGGCGCGGATTGATCGTCAGTGTATCGAGCTTGTCGCCGATCGATTTGGCGATGAAGCGGGCGGTGATCGGCGTGCCGTCGTAGTGCAGCACCGGCACCAGCCGAACCGGGTCGACATTGCATTCGTTGACGATCAGCGAGCGCAGCTGTGCGTCGCGGTTCTGTTCGACGACGAATACGAAATCGTGACTGGCGAGGAAACTTGGCACGCTGGAATGGAACGGAAAGGCGCGGACACGCATCCGGTCGACGTGATGTCCCTGCGCTTCCAGCATCTCCGTTGCTTCGTCCATCGCCGGGGCGGTCGAGCCATAATAGATGATGCCGAACCTGGTCGGTTTGCCGGCATTGGCCGTGAGCGGGCGCGGTACGAGGTCTTTTGCGGTCTCGAACTTGCGCAGCAGCCGCTGCATATTGTCGACGTAGGGAGCGCCTTCCTCCGTGTATTTCGCATAACGGTCGCGCGACGTCCCGCGGGTGAAAAACGAGCCCTTGGTCGGATGCGTGCCGGGATAGGTGCGGTAGGGGATTCCGTCGCCGTCGACATCGAGATAGCGGCCGAACTCCCGGCCGGAATCGAGATCGGCGGCGGTCATCACCTTGCCGCGGTCATAGCGGCGCTTGCTGTCCCAGACGAACGGCTTGCAGAGGCGGTGGTTCATGCCGATGTCGAGATCGAGCATGACGAAGATCGTCGTCTGCAGCCGGTCGGCGAGATCGAAGGCCTGGGCGCCGAACTCGAAGGCTTCGTGCGGGTCTTCCGGAAACAACAGGACGTGCTTGGTGTCGCCGTGCGAGGCATAGGCGCAGGAGAGCACGTCACATTGCTGCGTGCGGGTCGGCATGCCGGTCGAGGGGCCGGCGCGCTGCACGTCGAAGATCACCGCCGGGATTTCAGCGAAATAGGACAGGCCGATGAACTCCTGCATCAGCGAGATGCCAGGGCCTGAAGTCGCGGTGAAGGCGCGCGCGCCATTCCAGCCGGCGCCGATCACCATGCCGATGGAAGACAGTTCGTCCTCCGCCTGGACGATGGCGTATTTTGCCTTCTTGCTTTGGGGATCGACGCGCAGTTTGCCGCAATAGCGCGTGAACGCGTCGGCGAGCGATGAGGACGGCGTGATCGGATACCAGGCGCAGACGGTAGCGCCACCATAGACGGCACCGAGCGCCGCCGCGGCATTGCCTTCGACGAAGATGCGGTCGCCGATCTTGTCGGCTCGCTTCACCGTGAGGCCGATCGGGCATTTGAGCTGCTTCAGCGCGTAGTCGCGGCCGAGATGCAGTGCATGGATATTCGGCTGGATCAGTTTCTCTTTCGATTTGTACTGCTCGCCGATCAGTTGTTCGAGCACCGCCGGCTCCATGTCGAGCAGGGCGGACAGCACGCCGAGATAGATGATGTTCTTGAACAGTTGCCGCTGGCGCGGATCGGTATATTCCGCGTTGCAGATCGCGGTCAGCGGCACGCCGATGACGGTGATGTCATCGCGGAACTTCGACGGCGGCATCGGCTTGGTCGAATCGTAGAACAGATAGCCGCCCGGCTCGATCGAAGCGACGTCCTTGTCCCAGGTCTGCGGGTTCATCGCCACCATCATGTCGACGCCGCCGCGTGCGCCGAGATGTCCGGCTTCGGTGACCCGCACCTCGTACCAGGTCGGCAGTCCCTGGATATTCGACGGGAAGATGTTGCGAGGCGAGACGGGGACGCCCATGCGCATGATGGCGCGCGCGAACATCTCATTGGCGCTGGCCGAGCCGGAGCCGTTGACGTTGGCGAAACGGATGACGAAGTCGTTTACGCTGCTGATCGGGCGTGGTGACGGCATGACGGACCCGCGTGAGTCATTTCCAGGAAGAACTTCTGCATGTCCCAGGCGCCGGTCGGACACCGTTCGGCGCACAGGCTGCAATGCAGGCACACATCCTCATCCTTGACCATGACGCGGCCGGTCTTCAGCCCGCCGGCGACATAGAGGTCTTGCGAGAGGGTTGGTGCGGGCGCATTGAGGCGGGTTCGCAGATCCGCCTCATCGCCGTTCCCGGTGAAGGTGATGCAGTTCATCGGGCAGATGTCGACGCAGGCATCGCATTCGATGCAGAGCGAGGGCGTGAACACCGTCTGCACGTCGCAGTTCAGGCAGCGGCCGGCCTCCGACAGCGCCAGTTCGACGTCGAAGCCGAGTTCCACTTCCGCCTTGATGTCGCGCAGCGCCACTGCCTTGTCGCGCATCGGCACCTTGTAGCGCTGGTCGAGCATCACCTCGTTGTCGTACGACCATTCGTGGATGCCCATCTTCTGGCTGACGAGCGTCACGGCCGGCTGCGGCCGATCGGCGATATCCTCGCCGTTGAGCAGCTTGTCGATCGACACGGCGGCTTCGTGTCCGTGCGCCACCGCCCAGATGATGTTTTTCGGACCGAATGCAGCGTCGCCGCCGAAGAACACCTTGGGGTGGGTCGAGCAGAACGTCACCGGATCGACCTTCGGCATGCCCCACTCGTCGAATGCGATGCCGAGATCGCGCTCGATCCACGGGAATGCATTCTCCTGGCCGACGGCGACCAGCACATCGTCGCAGGGCACATGCTCGTCCGGTTCACCGGTCGATACCAGCTTGCGGCGTCCCTTGGCGTCCTTCTCGGCTTTCACCTTTTCGAAGACAACGCCGGTGAGCTTGCCGTTCTCATGCGTGAACGCCTTCGGCACCATGTAATTGAGGATCGGGATGCCTTCGTGCATCGCGTCCTCTTTCTCCCACGGCGAGGCTTTCATTTCCTCGAAGCCGGAGCGGACGATCACTTTGACATCCTCGCCGCCGAGACGGCGCGCGGAGCGGCAGCAGTCCATCGCGGTGTTGCCGCCGCCGAGCACGATGACGCGTTTGCCGATCTTGCTGATATGACCGAACGAGACCGACGACAGCCAGTCGATGCCGATATGGATATTGGCGGCAGCGTCCTTGCGCCCGGGAAGGTCGAGGTCGCGTCCGCGCGGCGCGCCGGATCCGACGAAGACGGCGTCGTAGCCTTCCGCCAGCAGCGCCTTCAGACTGTCGATGCGAGTGCCGCCGCGGAAGGTAACACCGAGCCCGAGGACGTAGCCGGTCTCCTCGTCGATGACGCTGTCGGGCAGGCGGAATTTCGGGATTTGCGTGCGGATCATGCCGCCGGCTTTAGGGTCGCCGTCGAACACCGTGCAGTCATAGCCGAGCGGCGCGAGGTCGCGGGCGACGGTGAGGGAAGCCGGACCGCCGCCGACGAGTGCGATGCGCTTGCCGTTCCTTCGCTGCGCCGGTTTCGGCAGCCGAGCGGCGATATCGCTTTTGTAATCGGCGGCGACGCGCTTGAGCCGGCAGATAGCGACCGGCTCGTCCTCCACGCGCACGCGGCGGCAGGCCGGCTCGCATGGGCGGTCGCAGGTGCGTCCGAGAATTCCCGGAAACACGTTCGACTTCCAGTTGATCATGTAGGCGTCGTCGTAGCGGCCCGCGGCGATCAGACGGATATATTCCGGGACGGGCGTATGAGCCGGGCAGGCCCATTGGCAGTCGACGACTTTGTGGAAGTAGGCAGGCGCCGAAATATCGGTGTTCTTCAATTCAGTCCCCGGCACGCGCCCCCGCAGGACAGTAACGGCAAAGAACAGCCGCTTCCCTGGAGACGCTCACTTTCCTCTTTGGGTCGGTCTTTAAGCCGCCGACTCCGCTGCCCAGTTTAGTTTAGTCCACTTCCAAATACCACCCGGTTAATTACCGCACGGGTGAACAACTATCGGTGAGGCCTGTGCTTTTCGTCCGCTGAAACCGGCGTTATGAGGACTGTGGATTGAAATGGCGGTGGGTGCGTCGAGGCGATGAAGCTCGTTATCTTCGATTGCGATGGAACGCTGGTGGACAGCCAGCACATGATCTGTGCTGCAATGCAGCAGGCCTATTCGGGGCTGGGGCTCGCCTGTCCTCCGCGGGAGCGGCTTTTGTCGATTGTCGGACTGTCGCTGCCGGAGGCGTTCCAGCGGCTGGCGGATGGCGTCGCGCAGCCGATCGGCGGACTGGTGGAACAATACAAAAGCGCATTCCAGGCGCTGCGCGCTACCGGCATCGACATGGAACCCCTTTACCCCGGCGCTCGCGAAACGGTGCAGGCATTGGCGGGCCGCGCCGATACCGTTCTGGGCATCGCGACCGGCAAGTCTGTGCGTGGCGTGAGGATGGTGCTGGGACACCATGGTCTCTACGAGCATTTTGTCACGGTGCAGACGGCGGACACGGCCCCGTCGAAGCCGCACCCGGACATGATCCACGCGGCGGTGCGGGAGACCGGCGTTGCACCGCGCGATGCGGTAATGATCGGCGATACGGTCTTCGATATCGAAATGGCGCGCGCCGCGGGCGTCGCATCGATCGGGGTGAGCTGGGGCTATCACCCGGCGGACGAATTGCGGGCCGCCGGAGCCGACGTGGTGATCGAGGATTTCACGCAGTTGCTGGCGCTGCTCGAGGCGCGATGGATGGCCGACGCCGATGCGTGATATTTTCGAGGATATCTTCGCCAGCCAGCCGCTCGATCCGATGGAATCGGCGCGCCGCAACATGCGGCCGCTGCGCAAGCGCTTCTATACCGACGCGACGGTGGGGCCGGATCATGCCGTGCTGCTCGATGGCCGGCCGGTGCGCACGCCGGCGCGGCGGCCGCTGATCGCGCCGGATGCAGCCATCGCGCAGATGGTCGTCGACGAATGGCGCGCCCAGGGCGAGGACATCGATCCCGCGACCATGCCGATGACGCGCCTCGCCAACTCCATCATCGATGCGGTCGTCGACCACCCGCAGCCGGTGGCCGAGGAGATCGCCGGATATCTCGGCAGCGATCTGGTGTGCTACCGCGCCGGCGAGCCGGACAGTCTGGTCGCCTGGCAGGCGCAGCACTGGGACCCGGTGCTGGAATTCGCGCGCCAGGCGCTCGACGCGCGCTTCGTGCTGGCGCAGGGCGTGGTGTTCCAGCAGCAGCCGGCGGAGGCGCTGGTGGCGGCGCGCCGCGCCATTCCGTTCGATCCGTGGCGCCTCGGCGCGCTGTCGTCGATGACGACGCTGACCGGCTCGGCGTTGATCGCGCTCGCTTATGCGCATGGTGCGCTCACCCTCGAAAACGCATGGGCGGCGGCACACGCCGACGAAGACTTTCAGATGCGGCAATGGGGGCGCGACGAACTGGCGCTCAAACGCCGCGCCTATCGCTTCGCCGAGATGCAGGCGGCGGCCGCCGTCCTCGCCCATTTGCCTAGGGGCGGATAGCCGTCGAGAGCTCAAAAACGTGGTATTGCTCGCCGGGCCGTCGGCGGGCGGGCAGGGGGCGCAATGAAGGTTACTCTCGATCTGTCCGAACTGCTGGAACAGGGCAAGATCAGCTCCGCCGAGGCTGAGCGCCTGCAGGCGCTGGCCGCGCCGGGCACATCGGCGCTCGGCATCAACATCCTGATCGGGTTCGGTGTCGTCGCGGTGGCCGCCGGCGCCGTGGCGCTTGCGCCGCTGCCGTCGACCGCGGCTGCGCTCGGTGCTGCAATTTTCGTCGGCGGTCTGCTGATCACGCTGGGGCGCTCGGTGCAGTGGTCGCTGCTCGGCCAGATTTGTCTGATCGTCGGCGCCCTGATGTTCACCGGCGGCGTCGTCGCGCTGGGCGAGGGGTCGCTTGCCTCGCTGCTGATCGTCACCGTGGCGCTGTTTTGCGGCGCCGTGGCGGCCCGCTCCAGCCTGCTGATGGCGGGCGCGGTGCTGTCGCTTGCCGCATGCTTCGGCGCGCGCACCGGCTACTCCCACGCGACGTATATGCTTGTGGTCTACGAGCCGACCGTCACCGTCGTCGTCTTTGCAGCACTGGCGCTCGCCGCCTATCAGGTCTCCAGGCGGGTCGCGGCAGGCTATGAGCGGATCGCGATCACCGCTGCGCGCACTGCCGTGCTGCTGGTGAATTTCGGTTTCTGGATCGGCTCGCTCTGGGGCGATCCGCTGCGGGTGCCGCGTGCGCTGGCGTCCGGCGATCTGTCCATTCTCGACCAGCGGATCGGCGGCGAACCCGTTATCCCGGCGTTCGCCTTCTCGATCGTCTGGGCGCTGGCGCTGCTTGCCGTCGCCGTCTGGGGAGCGCGCGTCAACCGCCGCTGGGTGGTCAATATCGCGGCGGTGTTCGGCGCGATCCATTTCTATACGCAATGGTTCGAGCGGCTCGGCGCCAATGCCGGATCGGTGCTGCTTGGTGGGCTGCTGATGCTGGGTTTCGGCTTCGGCCTGTGGACCTTCAACCGCCGCGCGGAGGCGAAGATCGCATGAAAGACATTCTCGAACGGCTCGAACAGCGGCGGGCGGAGGCGCGCGCCGGCGGCGGCGACAAGCGCATCGCGGCGCAGCACAAGCGCGGCAAGCTGACGGCGCGCGAGCGCATCGAACTGCTGCTCGACAAGGGCTCGTTCGAGGAGTTCGACATGTTCGTCGAACACCGCTCGATCGATTTCGGCATGGAGAAGACGCGGATTCCCGGCGACGGCGTCGTCACCGGCTGGGGCACGGTCAACGGCCGCGCCGTCTTCCTGTTCTCGAAAGACTTCACCGTGTTCGGCGGCTCGCTGTCGGAGACGCATGCGCTGAAAATCATGAAGGTGCAGGACATGGCGATGAAGGCACGCGCGCCGATCATCGGCCTGTTCGACGCCGGCGGAGCGCGCATCCAGGAAGGCGTCGCGGCGCTCGGCGGCTATGGCGAGGTGTTCCGCCGCAACGTGCTCGCCTCCGGCGTGATCCCGCAGATCAGCGTCATCATGGGGCCGTGCGCCGGCGGCGACGTCTATTCGCCGGCGATGACCGACTTCATCTTCATGGTGAAGGACACGAGCTACATGTTCGTCACCGGCCCCGACGTGGTGAAGACCGTCACCAACGAGGTGGTGACGGCGGAAGAACTCGGCGGCGCTTCGGTGCATTCGACGCGCTCCGGCGTCGCCGACGGCGCGTTCGAAAACGATGTCGAATGCCTGCTGCAGATGCGGCGGCTGATCGACTTCCTGCCGGCGAGCAACGACAGCGGTGTGCCGGAATGGCCATGCCTGCAGAGCCTCGACGAGACCGACGCCTCACTCGACAGTCTGGTGCCGGACAACCCGAACAAGCCCTACGACATCAAGGAACTGATCCAGAAAGTCGTGGACGAGGGCGACTTTTTCGAGATCGCCGGCGCTTACGCCGGCAACATCGTCACCGGCTTCGGCCGCATCGCCGGCAGCACGGTCGGCTTTGTCGCCAACCAGCCGCTGGTGCTGGCCGGCGTGCTCGACAGCGATGCGTCACGCAAGGCCGCGCGCTTCGTGCGCTTCTGCGACGCGTTCAATATTCCGATCGTCACTTTCGTCGATGTGCCGGGTTTCCTGCCGGGCACCGCGCAGGAATATAACGGCCTGATCAAGCACGGCGCCAAGCTCTTGTTCGCCTATTCGCAGGCGAGCGTGCCGCTCGTCACCGTTATCAGCCGCAAGGCGTTTGGCGGCGCCTATGACGTGATGGCCTCGAAGCATGTCGGTGCCGACGTCAACTACGCCTGGCCGACGGCGCAGATCGCGGTGATGGGTGCCAAGGGCGCGGTGGAGATCATCTTCCGTGCCGATATCGGCGATGCGGAGAAGATCGCGGCGCGCACCAAGGAATACGAGGACCGGTTTTTGTCGCCATTCGTTGCAGCCGAACGTGGCTATATCGACGATGTGATCATGCCGCACTCGACGCGCCGCCGCATCGCCCGCGCGCTCGCCATGCTGAAGAACAAACAGGTCGAGATGCCGCGACGGAAGCACGATAATTTGCCGGTGTGATTAGGCGGATTTAATTGCTTTGAGTACTTTTTCTCCGCCGACGATTGCCGCAATCGCGGTGGTGCCAATCAACATATTGGCACCTGCTAGGTTTAATAATGCAATGCCTGCGCCCATTAAGGGGATGCGCACTCCAGAATCGATTAGCTCACTAGAATGCTTATTCCACCAAGTCGTGATTCCAATAGCAAGCTGGTTCAGAACTTCGCTAGCGTTCCCCAAAAGAATGGGTTCTGTGGGCTTCTGATGAAGTGCCGATAAAGCATCTGCGATCTTCTGAAATCCGTCGGCAAATAAAGCCATTAACGAACGTTGTTTATAGTGCAATTCAAGAAGTTGAGGCTGATTAGGCTTTTCTAGGTCGAGTCTTTCGATTTCTTTTTTCGCAATCTGCGCCAAGGAATTTGCTAGAAGGGCTAATTCTGGTGCTTTCGTAACAAAAACGGGCCGGGCGTCTGGATTTGCGCGTTCGATGTCGGAAAGACGTTCTGTTGCAACATCAATAATAGCAGTTAATGCCTTTAGAAAATTAGACAACTTGGGACGACGACGTTCGCGCGCCACGCTTGAAAAGAATTGGGATCCTAGTCCGGCTCGTTCTGCAAGTTGGGGGTTGGATACCATTAACCCGCTTTGTGTTCGCTCGATGATTGACCAAAATTTCTTTAGCTCTTCATCGCCGTAGGATCCTGTGCTGACTTTCTCTCTTAGAGATATCGCATTTTCCCTTATTGAAGACGCAATTTCGATTTCTTGAGGTTGGTCTTGTCGCAGACGAAGTGAATATTGTGCGATTACCAAAATCTTCCTCCGCTTATCCAAATTATCGATTTGAAATGCGCCTCTAAGCTCACGAAAATATCATGCAGTTATACGGTGTGTGGTAGCTGTGCGACAAGCGTTTCGATATAATCGGAGTAAAAGCACGTTAGCTCGCCCGCGTAATGAGCCGGCTCTGCAAAACCCAGAAAGCAGCCAGCGCCAGCGCGGGCCGTTTGAAATTTCAATGGTAGAAGCGATCGGTTCTATTTGGCCATACTGTCGGTAGCGATGGTGAGGACTTGGTCGTTTTGAAGCCCAGTTCGACGATCGATACGGTCTTGAACGGGGCGGAGGGTACTGTCCGGCTGGATCTAATTATCTTCCGCAATCTGGCGTCTCGCCGTTTCAGCTTTGGTGTGAGACGGGGCGGGTTACGAAGCGGGCGGTGGAGACAGCCTGATCGCGCTGGGCTAAGATATCACGTCACCCACGGAGTCGCTGAATGTCCGTCCTCTCCCGCCGTACCGTTCTTGCGTCGGTCGCCATCCTCTCTCTCACCCTGAGTATTCCCGCCATGTCCCAGTCCGCTGCTCCCACCACCACATCCTCCGGCCTGCAATATAC
>DATMEV010000058.1:0-16314 GCA_035556795.1 Pseudolabrys sp.
GGCGCGATTGGTTTGCCGGAAGTCGTGGTCGGCGCGAACGATTCCGGCTCAAATAATAACAATGAACTTGATGAACTTCTTTACGTTCAGCTCGCCGGCGATATGCCCACCGGAGATGCGCCGCCGGAATTTCCCGAAAAACGCCCGGGCAGACTGTCAGAGCTCAAGCGGATCGCCAGGACGGCGACGCGTTACTATCGCGTTCTTGAACTCGTCATCGACGCGGTCCCGTATCTGGAGGAGCGCAGGGCTGAAATCCGCGCCAGTCTTTGGAGCCTGTCGCCGCGCGGGCCGTTCTTGAAAGCCTGCGCAGCATTCACGGCCCTCAGCGTCTTAATGCCGGTATGGCTATTCGTGGGCTCGACGACGGCAGTTACAAGCCGACATAGCCGAGCGGCTCTCCTGCATCGGGCTCTCCTGCATCGAATGACCACAACCCGCGTTCTGCGCGGGTTTTTTGTTGCCTGAAATCCAACCAGAGAAAAGGACGTCCGAATGACCATCGACACCGAACTCGAAACCAGATTCGAGACCAAGTCCGGCATCCCCGGCGATGCGCTCGTCACCCATGGTGACATGATGCGCGCCTTCGAGGCGTTCAAGGACGCGAACGACACGCGGCTTGCCGAGATCGACAAGCGCGGCGGCGACCCGCTGCTCGAAGAGAAGGTGGCGCGCATCGACAAGGCGATCGACGCGCTGATGCTGAAAACCGCGCGGCCGGCGCTATCGACCGGCCATGATGCGGCGATTGCCGGCGCGGCGCGCGAACACAAATCCGCCTTCACCGCCTATATGCGCGGCGGCGATGCGCAGGGCCTGCGGGCGCTGGAGGTGAAGGCGATGTCGGCGGGCGCGCCGGCCGACGGCGGCTATCTCGTGCCGGTCGAACTGGAGAGCGAGATCGGCAAACGCCTTGCTGCAATTTCGCCGATCCGCGCCATCGCTTCGGTGCGCGAGATTTCCGGCAATGTCTACACCAAGCCGTTCATGACGGCGGGCCCCGCCACCGGCTGGGTCGGCGAGACGGCGGCGCGAACGCAGACCGCGTCGCCGGTGCTCGCCGAGCTGGAATTCCCGGCGATGGAGCTTTACGCGATGCCGGCGGCGACAGCGACGTTGCTCGAAGACTCGGCCGTCGACATCGATGCGTGGATTGCGGCCGAGGTCGAGCAGGTGTTCGCCGCGCAGGAGGGCACCGCCTTCGTCACCGGCGACGGCGTCAACAAGCCGAAGGGCTTTCTCAGCTACGCCACCGTGGCGAATGCGTCGTGGACCTGGGGCAAGATCGGCACCATCCTGAGCGGCGCCGAGGGGGCGTTCCCGTCGAGCAATCCGGCCGACAGGCTGGTCGACCTGATCTATGCGGTGAACGCCGGCTATCGCCAGAACGGCAGCTTCGTGATGAACCGCAAGACGCAGTCGGCGATCCGCAAGTTCAAGGATACGTCGGGCGGCTATCTGTGGCAGCCGCCGGCGCAGATCGCCGGGCGCGCCTCGCTGCTGACCTTCCCGGTGGTGGAGGCGGAGGACATGCCGGACATCGCGGCGGATTCGCTGTCGATCGCGTTCGGCGACTTCCGCCGCGGCTATCTGGTGGTCGACCGCCAGGGCGTGCGGGTGCTGCGCGATCCCTACAGCGCCAAGCCCTACGTGCTGTTCTACACGACCAAGCGCGTCGGCGGCGGTGTGCAGGACTTCGACGCCATCAAGCTGATGAAGTTCGCGGCGAGCTGAGCCGCGGCCAGTTGCGCAAAACGATCATGGCCGGGGAAACCCGGCCATGATGCGTCGCAAGAGCAAGATATAAAGCAAGATATCAAGAGCAGGACAAAAGAGAACCGCGCCTGCCGCCGGCTGCGCGGCGGCTGCCCGGTTACATGGACAGCGCGTGCCAGACGATGATCGCCGACAGCAGCGCGCCGAACAGAATGCCGCCGATGATCTGCCCGAGCTGCAGGCAGTGGTTGTCGATGCGGTCGGGAAGCGTGTCGTGCGCCATGAACGGGTTCCTTTTGAAGGGGGGGCTGATTTGCGGCGGATCATAGAGAGCTTGCGCGGTTCCGCCAAGGTGGGCGAGGGACGGGGCGGCTGGGGCGCGATGCCGCGCGGCGCCGTCCTTTTCAGTGGCGCTGCAGCCGCTCTATCTGCTCGATAATCCATGAGCGATAGAGCGTCAGCGGGGTGACGCCGGTCAGGCCGCCGCAGCCGGCGCTGTTGCCTGGCCCGGTGGTCCAGGCGACGACGCCGGCGATGCGCTCGCCGGCAAAGGCCGGTCCGCCGCTGTCGCCGGTGCAGGCGCCCAGCCCCGGCCGGCCGTTGCGCGTTGTCGGGTCGGTGAGACGCACTTGCAACGTGCCGGGCTGGCCGGTGACGACCAGCGTGGCGCTGCGCGGCTGGCCGAGACCGGCGGCGCTGTCTGGCGCGGTGATGCCGAAGCCGGCGATGGTCATGCGGTCGCCGGGCGCGACGCGCAGACCGGGCAGCGCCAATTCCGCCGGCGCGATCTGCGGCGGCAGCGGCGCGGCGAGTTTCACCAGCGCGACGTCGGCGGTGGCACGGTGCTGCGCATAGGCCTGCCGGTCGAAGCGCGGATGGATCGCCGTGGCGCGGATCGCCAGCGTGGCGGCGGTCTTCGAGGTCCGCACCACCACATTGCCCTGCACGCAATGCGCGGCGGTGAGCACGATGTCGCGCGCCACGGCGGTGCCGGTGCAAAGCCGCGAGCCGCCGCCGGTGATCATCACGATGGCGCGGCCGATCACGCCGGTGGCGTCGGGCGCAGCGCCGGTGATGGCGTGCGCGGGCGTGCCGGCAAACGCCAAAGCGGAAACGAAAACCAGAACGCGTGCGCGAATCCTCATGTCGCGATGAGGCGTAAGCGCGTTTCGATTGTCAATTGTCGCGAACGGAACATCCTCATGTCAGCCATTCTCATCACCGCGCCGGCGGACGAGCCGCTGTCGCTCAGCGAGGCGAAAGCGTTCCTGCGCGTCGAGCACGAGGACGACGATCCGGTGATCATGGCGCTGATCGCCGCCGCGCGGCTGCAGGTCGAGGCGCAGACGCGCCGCGCGCTGCTGTCGCAGACCTGGCGGGTGATCCGCGATGCCTGGCCGGCGAGCGGGCGCATCGTGATGACGCCGGGGCCGGTGCGGGCGGTGACGGCGGCGCGCGTCTATGACGATGCCGGCGTCGCGCAGGATATCGAGCCGCAGAGCTTCGTCGTTAACGTCGCGCATTCGTCTCTCTCGTTCCCGCCGTGGGCGCTGCTGCTACCGGGCCGCGCGAGCGCCGGCATTGAGATCGATGTCGCCGTCGGTTACGGCGACGCCGCCGCCGACGTGCCGGAGCCGCTGCGGCAGGCGATCCGCATGCTGGTCGCGCACTGGTACGACCATCGCGGCGTCGTCGCTGCCGAGGGGCGGGCGCTGCCGCAGGGCGTCGCGGCGCTGATCGCGCCCTATCGCATGGTGTCGCTGTGATCGCGCCGGGAGACCTCGACCGCCGTCTGGTGCTGGAAGCGCCGGTGGAAACGCCCGACGGCGCCGGCGGCGTGACGCGCAGCTATCAATCCGTCGCCACCGTGTGGGCGGCAGTGACGCCCATTGCCGCGCACGGTGCCGTTGCCGCCGCAGCGGCGGGCGCCGTCGCGAGCCATCGCATCGTCATCCGTGCCGCGCGCGAGGTGACGACGCGCCACCGCCTGCGCGACGGGGCGCGTCTCTACCGCGTCGTCGCGGTGACCGAACGCGGCGGCCGCGCGCCGCGCTTCATCGAGATCCGCGCCGAAGCGTGGATCGATTGATCTTCTCATCACGGAAAACCGCAATGTCTGTACCGTCCGCCGTCGCGCTGCGCGCGGCCATCGTCGATGCCTTGCGCGCCGACGCCGCGCTGGTCGCCGTGCTTGGCGGCCCGAAGATCTACGACGAGCCGCCGCGCGGCGCGGCGTTTCCCTACGTCACGCTCGGCGAGGCGCGGATCGGTCCCGTGCCGGCGGACGAGGGCGATGCACTGGAGCATCAGCTCACCCTGCATGCCTGGTCGCAACAGGGCGGCCAGCGCGAGGCGCATCTGATCGCGACGGCGCTGCTGCAGGCACTCGACGACGCGCCGCTGCCGCTTGCCGATCATCGCCTCGTCAATCTTCGGTTTGCGCTCGCCGATGTCCGCCGCGAGGCGGACGGGCGCACCTGTCACGCACTGGTCCGCTTCCGCGCGGTGACGGAGCCGGAAAACGAACCGGCGACCGAACCGGCGTAGCGCGCGCCGCTCTCATCAATCCATCGTGGAGACCATCATGGCTGCCCAGAAAGGCAAGGACCTGCTCATCAAGATCGCCGACGGCGAGAGCTTCGTGACCGTCGCCGGATTGCGCACGCGGCGCATCGCCTTCAACGCCGAAACCGTCGACGTCACGCATGCGGAATCCGCCGGACGCTGGCGCGAACTGCTGGAAGGGGCAGGCGTGCGCCGCGCCTCGGTCTCCGGCCGCGGCCTGTTCAAGGATGCGGCGAGCGATGCGCTGATGCGGCAGACTTTCTTCGACGGCACGATCGCCCGTTTTCAGATCGTCGTGCCGGACTTCGGCATCATCGCCGGCGCCTTTCAGATCGCCAGCCTCGAATTCGCCGGCGAGCACAACGGCGAGCTGACCTACGAGATGACGCTGGAATCGGCCGGCGAACTCGCCTTCGCGACGCTTTGAGGATGATCGCCATGGCCAATCGCTATCGCGGCGAGATCGAGGCGGAGATCGGCGGCGCGCGCCGCACGCTGGTGCTGACGCTCGGCGCGCTCGCCGAACTGGAGACGGCGCTCGGCGCCGACGATCTCATCGCGTTGTCGGAGCGCTTCGCCTCCGGGCGGCTGAAGGCGCGCGATCTCGTGACCGTGATCGCGGCGGGACTGCGCGGCGCCGGCGAGGCCGTTGCCGACGACGATGTCGCGCGGATGACGGTTGCCGGTGGCGCCGCCGGCTATGTGCGCATCGCCGCCGAACTGATCGCCGCGACCTTCGGCGATGCCGCCTGACATGACTCTGCAACCGTTTCCCTGGTGCGACGCCATCGGTTTCGGCCTCGGCGTGCTGCGCCTGCCGCCGCGCGACTTCTGGGCGATGACGCCGCGCGAACTTGCCTGCGCGATCGAGGCGCTGCGCGGCCGTGCCGGCATGCCGCTCGATCGTGCGGCTTTCGATGATCTGATGACGAGGTTTCCTGATGGTCGATGACATCGCATCGTTCGACGAGATCGAGCGCGCCTATGACCGGACTTTCGAGGACACGCTGCGCAATCTGGCGCTGCGGCTCTCCGACCTTGCCTTGAGCGCGGCGCTCAAGCCGATCGCGGCGTCGCTCACCGACGGGCTGTCGGGCCTGTTCGGCAATCTGTTCAATGGCGGCGGTCTGCAGGCGGCGACCGGCGCGGTGAAGCCGTTCGCCAGTGGCGGCGTCATCGGCACGCCGACCTATTTCCCGCTGTCGCCGGGCGGGCTCGGCCTTGCCGGCGAGGCGGGACCAGAGGCGATCCTGCCGCTGGCGCGCGGCCCGGACGGCCGCCTCGGCGTCAGCGCCAGTGGCGGCGGCGCGCCGAGCGTCGTCGTGCAGATCGCGACGCCCGATCCGGGCAGCTTCCGCCGCGCCGAAGCCTACTTGGCCGGCCAGATCGCGCGCGCAGTGGCGCGCGGCCAGCGCAGCCTGTGAACAGTGATCGCCCGAGGATTGCTCAAGGATAGACCCATGCCGGCCTTTCACGAAGTGCTGTTCCCGCTCGACGTCGCGCTGCGCAGCGCCGGCGGTCCGGAGCGCCGGACCGATATTGTCGCGCTCGGTTCGGGACGCGAGGAGCGCAATGCGCGCTGGGCGCATTCGCGCCGCCGCTACGATGCCGGCTACGGCGTCAAGACGCTCGATGCGCTGTCGGCAGTCGTTGCGTTCTTCGAGGAACGGCGCGGTCGGCTGCACGGCTTTCGCTGGCGCGACCGGCTCGATCATTCCTCGGCGGCGCCAGGCGTGCCGGCGGCCGCGACCGATCAGGTGATCGGCACCGGCGACGGCGAGACTGCCGCCTTCCAGCTCGGCAAGACCTATGGCGCCGCCTATGCGCCCTATCTCCGGCCGATCGTCAAGCCGGCAAGCGGCAGCGTGCGCATCGCCGTCGCCGGCGTGGAGATCGACGGAGAGGCATTCGTCTGCGACGCGACGAGCGGCATCGTCACCTTCGTGCCCGGACACGTTCCCGCGCCGGGCGAGGCGGTGACGGCCGGCTTCCTGTTCGACGTACCGGTACGCTTCGACACCGACTATCTGGAGATCGACCTGGCGGCGTTTTCCGCCGGCGCGATTCCGAAAATTCCGCTCGTCGAAATCAGGCCGTGATGCATGTGAGGTGTGCCGACATTTCGCTGGCAATAAAAAACGGTATTGGTAGGCTCACGCGGCTTCGAGACCGACGCAACAAAAAAAGAACGATCTGAGAGAGGAAGACCATGGAAGCATCGCGTGTGATTTCGAGAAGCATCGGCTGCGCCGGCCGCCACGGGAGACGAACGCCGGGATTGGGTATTGCCGCATTCGGCGCGGCGCTGGCGGCGATGCTGACGCTTGGCACCGCACCGGCCAACGCGCAGACCTATCCGAACCGCCCGATCAACCTGATCATTCCGTTTGCGCCCGGCGGGCTCTCGGACGTGCCGGCGCGCGTATTCGCCACAGTGATGCAGCAGCAGACCGGCGCCACCTTCGTTGCCGAGAACAAGACCGGCGCCTCCGGCGTGATCGGGGCGACATATGTCTGGCGCGCCAATCCGGACGGCTACACCATCCTCGTCAATTCGCTTGGCGACGTGGTGAACCGGCACTATCTCAAGGTGCCTTACGACCCGGTCAAGGATTTCACGCTGATCGGCAGGGCGACCGACGGGCCGCCGCTGGTGCTGGTGGTCAATGCCGACCTGCCTTACAAGTCGGTCAAGGAATTGCTCGACGATGCGAAGGCCAATCCCAACAAGATCAGCTTCGCGACGTCCGGCCCCGCGACGCTGCCGGTGATTTCGCTGACGCAGCTCAACCACATCGCCGGCACCAAGATCGTCGACGTGCCCTATCGCGGCACCGGCGAAGCGGCGAACGCCGTGGTGAGCGGCACCGTGCAGGCGACCTTCACCTTCTATACCTCGGCCAAGCCCCTGACCGACGCCGGCAAGGTCCGGCCGCTGGCGATTGCGGGCGCGCAGCGCATTCCGGGATGGCCGGACGTGCCGACGATGAAGGAACTGGGTTACGACAACTTCGAGCACAGCGGGTTCGTCGGCCTGGCCGGCCCCCCGAACATGCCGAAGGAAGCCGTCGCCTTTCTCAACAAGGCGCTGAACGAAGCGATCCAGTCCGATCTCTTCAAATCTCGGATGGGTGCGCTCGGCATGACCGTTCCCGACCCCAAGACCAACACGCCGGAGAACTACGAGGCGTTCATGCGCAAGGAAAACGAACGGCAGGCGGCGCTGGCCAAGCTCAGCGGCCATGATCCGCTGGCGCCGAAGTAGCCGGCCGATCGTTTCTTCGTTCGCACCAGCACGCTGAAGACAATCAATGGGGCGCGCCGCAAGCAGCGGCGCGCTTTTTTGTTGATGCCGGTCGGCTTGATGGTCCGACGTCGGCGGCTTTCACACGATTCCCAGCATCAAGGCGGTGAGCGATGCGCGCTGTTCCTTCCGAACTGCAAGACAGACTCGATTCCGGTGTCACCACCTTGTGCCGCTGCTGGCGCATCACGCGCCGCGACGGCATCGTGCAGGGATTCACCGATCACGATCGGGATGTGCTGCTCGACGATGTCCCGTGTCGCGCCGGCACCGGGCTCACCGCATCGGAAGCGACGCAGCGGCTCGGGCTCGCCGTCGACGGGTCGGAAATCTCCGGCGCGCTGTCCGATGCGTCGCTGAGCGAGGACGATCTTGCCGCCGGCCGCTACGACGCCGCCGCGGTCGAGGTATGGCTGGTCGACTGGAGCGCGCCGCATCTGCGGCTGCTGCTGGCGAAGGGCGTGCTCGGCGAGGTGCGGCGCGACGGACTGGCCTTCACGGCCGAACTGCGCGGTCTGAGCCACCGTCTCGCCGAGGAGAGCGGCCGTCTGTTCACCGCCACCTGCGCTGCCGATCTCGGCGATGCGCGCTGCGGCATCGATCTGAACGCTCCGGCATTGCGCGGCACCGGCGTGGTGTCGGCGCTCGTCGCGACTGCCGCCTTCACCACATCCGGATTGTCGGACTTTGCCGACGGCTGGTTCACCGGCGGCCGGCTCGTCTTCGACAGCGGCGACAATGCCGGCCTGTCGGTCGAGGTGAAGACGCATCGCGCCGCCGACGGCGTCGTCACGCTGACGCTGTGGCAGGCGATGCCGCAGCCGCTCGCGGTGGACGATGCCTTCACGGTCACTGCCGGCTGCGACAAGCGCTTCGAGACATGCGCCGGGCGTTTCGGCAACGCCGTCAATTTTCGCGGCTTTCCGCATATTCCCGGCAACGATTTCGTCGTGCGTTATCCGGCGCAGGGCGAGCCCGGCAATGACGGCGGCAGTCTGCGCCGCTAGCGACCACGCATGCGGTAGTTCCGCGCGGGTGATGCAAAACATCGCCCGGCTTTAGGCTGCCGCCGTTTCTGAAAGAGCGACAGATGATCTCACGCGACCGCATCGTCACCGAGGCGCGCGCCTGGATCGGCACGCCCTATCGGCATCAGGCCTCGCTCATCCATGTCGGCTGCGATTGCCTCGGGCTGGTGCGCGGGGTCTGGCGCGGCGTCGTCGGCGACGAACCGGAGAAACCGCCGCCTTATGCGCCGGACTGGGCAGAGGCGGCAGGCCGCGAAACGCTGGCGGAGGCGGCCGAGCGGCATCTCCTGCGCATCGGCGTCGAAGCCTGCGGTGCCGGCGACGTCGTGCTGTTCCGCTGGCGCGCGCAACTGCCCGCCAAGCATGCGGCGATCCTGACGTCTGCGGACACGATGGTGCACGCGCATCAGGGCGCCGCCGTCGCCGAAGTCGCGCTGACGCCGTGGTGGCGCCGGCACATTGCTTTTGCATTTTCCTTTCCGGGAGTTCGCTGATGGCTTCGGTGGTGTTCTCGGTTGCCGGCGGCGCTATCGGTGGCGCGCTGTTCGGACCGGTCGGCGCGATGGTGGGCCGTCTCGGCGGCGCGCTGGTCGGCAGCGCCGTCGACCGCGCGCTGTTCTCGACCAGCTCGTCGGTGTCGCGCAGCGCGGAAGGGCCGCGGCTCACCGACCTCGACGTGATGATGTCGACGGAAGGGGCGCCGATCCCGCGCGTCTATGGCCGGGTGCGGCTCGCGGGGCAGGTCATCTGGGCGACGCGCTTTCAGGAAGTGGTGACGACGCGCACCGAAACGACCACCAGCGGTGGTGGTGGAGGCGGTGGCGGCAAGGGCGGCGGTGGCGGCGGCGGTGGAGGTGGCACGACCGTCACCACCACGACGACGACCTACAGCTACTTCGCCAATTTCGCTGTCGGCCTGTGCGAAGGGCCAATCGGCGGCGTGCTGCGCGTCTGGGCCGACGGCAAGCTGCTCGACGTGTCGGGCTTGTCGATGCGTGTCCATCGCGGCAGCGAGGACCAGATGCCGGATCCGCTGATCGTCGCCAAGGACGGCGCGGTGCCGGCCTATCGCGGGCTGGCCTATGTGGTGTTCGAGCAGTTGCCGCTCGACCGTTTCGGCAACCGCATTCCGCAATTGTCGTTCGAGATCGTGCGCCCGGTCGATGCGCTCGAACGGATGGCGCGCGCGGTGACGCTGATCCCCGGCGCGACCGAGTTCGGCTATGATCCGGCGACCGTGGTGTAGATCGTCGGGCCGGGGCAGTCGGTGCCGGAGAACCGCCACGTCACCACGGCGCGCGCCGACGTCGTCGCCTCGCTCGACGAATTGCAGGCGGTATGTCCGAACCTCGAGCGCGTGGCCGTCGTCGTCACCTGGTTCGGCACGGACCTGCGCGCCGGCGTCTGTACCGTCGTGCCGTCGATCGACAATCGCGAGAAGCAGACCCACGGCGGCACCTGGTCGGTCGCCGGCATCACCCGCGCCGGAGCACGGCTTGTATCGTATCGCGACGGCCGGCCCGCCTATGGCGGCACGCCCTCCGACGAGAGCGTTCTGCGCCTCATCGCCGAGTTGAAAGCGCGCGGCCTGAAGGTGACGCTCTATCCCTTCGTGATGATGGATCTGCCGCCCGGCAACGGTCGCGCCGATCCATGGACCGGCGCGCCGTCGCAGCCGGCCTATCCGTGGCGTGGCCACATCACCTGCGATCCGGCGCCGGGGCGGCGGGGTTCGCCGGACGGCACGGCGGGTGCCGGCGCGCAGGTCGATGCATTCTTCTATGGCGGCAGCGGCTATCGCAATTTCATCCTGCACTATGCGGCGCTCGCGGCGCAGGCCGGCGGCGTCGATGCCTTCCTGCTCGGTTCGGAGCTGAAATCGCTGACCCGCGTGCGGTCCGCGTCGGGCGTCTATCCGGCGGTGACCGCGCTCGCCGCGCTTGCCGCCGACGTGAAGGCGTGGCTCGGCGGTGCGCTGGTGACCTATGGCGCGGACTGGACCGAGTACGGCGCGCATGTCGTCGATGCGGAGGCGCAGGAGGTGCGCTTTCCGCTCGATCCCCTGTGGGCGTCGCCGGCGATCGACGCGATCGGCATCGATTACTATCCGCCGCTTGCCGACTGGCGTGACGATGCGCACCACGCCGACCGCACGTTGTCGGCATCGGTTCACGACATCTCCTATCTCTCCGGCAATCTCGACGGCGGCGAGGGCTTCGACTGGTACTATGCCGACGACGCGGCACGCGCCGCGCAGCAACGCACGCCGATCACCGACGGGCTCGGCAAGCCGTGGACCTTCCGGCAGAAGGATATCTGGAGCTTCTGGCGCAACCCGCATCACGAACGCGTCGGCGGCGTCGAGCAGGAAACGCCGACCGCCTGGGTGCTGCAGAGCAAGCCGGTGTGGATCACCGAGGTCGGCTGTCCCGCCGTCGATAAAGGCGCCAACCAGCCGAACGTGTTTCCCGATACCAAGTCATCCGACGGCGGCCTGCCGCATTTCTCCAGCGGCCGGCGCGACGACCTGATGCAGCGGCGCTATCTCGAAGCGGTGCTGCGCAGTTTCGATCCTGCAGCTTCGGCGAGCGAGGCGCGCAATCCGCTGTCCGCTGTCTATGGCGGGCCGATGATCGACCCGTCGTCGGTCTGTCTGTGGACCTGGGATGCGCGGCCCTATCCGGCATTCCCCGCCGCCACCGATACGTGGAGCGATGCGGTGCACTGGGAGACCGGCCATTGGCTGACCGGACGTTTCGGCTCGGCGCCGCTTGCCGGCCTGGTGTCTGCGGTGCTCGCGGATGCCGGCATCGGCGATGTCGGCGCCGCCGAACTGGGAGCGGGGCCGGACGGCTATCTGATCGACCGGCCGATGTCGCCGCGCGCGGCGCTCGACCCGCTGGCAGCGGTCTATGCCTTCGACGCGGTCGAAGAAGGCGGCGTGCTGCGCTTCAGGCGGCGCGGCGGCACGGCGGTGGCCGAGATCGACGAAACGGCGCTGGTGCAGCCCGAGGACGGCGCGGCGTTCCAGTTGACGCGCGCGCAGGAAACCGAACTGCCACGCGAAGTCTCGCTCGGCTTCACCGACGGCACCGCCGACTATCGCCGCGCCGCTGCGATGTCGCGGCGGCTGGTCGGCGGCGCGGCGCGCGCCGTGCACAGCGATGTCGCGATGGTCGCCGACGAGGCGCAGGCGCGGCGGCAGGCGGATATCTGGCTGCAGGATTTGTGGGCCGGGCGCGAGAACGCCGAGTTCGTGCTGCCGCCGAGCGCGCTGGCATTGTCGCCGGGCGATGTCGTCGGCTTCACCGCCGGCACGCGCCGCCGGCTGCTCGAGGTCCGCGAGATCAACGACGGCGAGGCGCGCGCCGTCAGGGCGCGCTCGATCGATCCGGAGGTGTTCGACCTGCCGCTGCCGCCGGCGGTGCGACGTGCGCCGGACTTGCCGGCGGCGCGCGGACCGGTGCATGCGCTGGCGCTCGATTTGCCGGCGCTCGATGCGACGGAGCCGCCGGTGCTGACGCGGCTGGCGGTGTTCGCCGATCCGTGGCCGGGGCCGGTAGCCGTGCTGCGCTCCGACGACGGGCTGAGCTTCAGCCGTGCGGCGCTGGCGCTCGCGCCGGCGGTCGCCGGCGAGACGCTCGAACCGTTGCCGCAGCAGCGCGCCGGCTGCTTCCAGCATCGGCCGCTGCGCGTCGTGCTCTATGGCGGCGCGCTGGCTTCGGTGAGCGACGGCGCGCTGCTCGCCGGCGCCAATCTGGCGGCGCTGCGCCGGCCGGATGGCGCCTGGGAGGTGCTGCAGTTCGGCATCGCCGAACTCGTCGGCGAGCGCACTTATGCCCTGTCGCGCCTGTTGCGCGGACAGGGCGGCACCGAATGGGCAATGGGCGACCCGCTGCCTGAGGGCGCGCCGCTGGTGCTGCTCGACGAGCGCGTCGTGCCGGTGGCGCGCGGCCTCGACATGCTGGACCGGCCGATGTCGCTGCGCATCGTCGCCGCAGGCCACGACGAGGCCGACAGCATGGCCGTGTCGCTGACGGCGACGCCATCGGCCACGGCGCTGCGTCCGCTTGCGCCGGTGCATGTCGCGGCCCGGCGCGGCAGCGACGGCGTCAGGATCAGTTGCATCCGCCGCGCGCGCTACGACGCCGATACCTGGAGCGTCGAGATTCCGCTCGGCGAAGCGTTCGAGCGTTACGAGATCGATATTCTCTCAGGCGACGAGACGGTGCGGACGCTGTCCACGCAGATGCCGTCGGCCCTCTATGCCGCCGCCGACGAGATCGCCGATTTCGGCGCGCCGCAACGGCAACTCGCGCTGCGCGTCGCGCAGCTCTCCGCGACAGTCGGGCGCGGCGTCGCGGCCGAAGCCATTGTCGATATCACCCTTCCAGCCTGATCGGACTGTCCATGACAACCCTCACGCCCAATACGATGCATCTCGGCTTGCCGTTCATCGAAGGCAGCCAGGCGCAAAAGCACGTCACCCATAACGAGGCGCTGCGCATCCTCGATGCGCTGGTGATGCTCGCGGTCGAGGACCGGGATCTGTCCGCGCCGCCACCATCGCCGGAGGAGGGCGCACGCTACATCGTGAAAGGCGCAGGCAGCGGCGCTTTCGCCGACAGGGACGATCAGATCGCCAGCTACATCGAAGGCGAATGGCTGTTCTTTCTGCCGCGCACCGGCTGGACCTGCTATGTCCAGGACGAGGGCATGTTGCTGGCCTGGGATGGCGCGGCGTGGCGCGCGGCGCTCGATGTGCTCGGCGGCGTTTCCGAATTGCAGAATCTCACTTTGCTGGGCCTCGGCGTCGCGGCCGATGCGGACAATCCGTTCTCGGCCACGCTGAACAACGCGCTGTGGGCGGCGCGCGCAGTTGCCGACGGCGGCGACGGCACGCTGCGCTGCAAGCTGAGCAAGGAAGAGGAATCGAAGACCGCGTCGCTGCTGTTGCAGAGCGGCTTTGCCGGCCGCGCCGAAATCGGGCTGACCGGGGATGACGATCTCCACCTCAAGGTTTCGCCGGACGGCAGCGCGTGGATCGACGCCATGCTGTTCGACCGGGCGTCGGGAGCGGCCAAGATCAATGCCGGCTTTTTCCTGACCGGCAGCCTCGCGCCGGCGCGCATGACGGCCGATCAGGACGACTACGATCCGCCGGGCCTTGCCGGTGCGAGCGTGTTGCGCCTTTCGAGCGATATCGCCTGCGATATCACCGGTCTGTCGGGCGGCGGCGATGGACGCGTGATCGTGCTCGTCAATGTCGGTGCCAATCCGATCCGGCTGAAAGACGCGGACGCCTCGTCGAGCGTGGAGAACCGCTTCGCATTCGGCTCCGACATCACGCTTCCGGCAAGGCAGAGCGCGGCGCTGTGGTACGACGCCGAGACGGGGCGCTGGCGGCTGCTTGCCGCGCCGTCTGCGGCGCAGGAGGCGAGCGTGCCGGCGGACCTCGATCTCATGCTCGCGCTGCAGCAGATGCAGATCGCGGACAATGCCGCGGCGGCGCTCGTTTGGGGCAACCGCTTCGCCGACGGCTTCAAATCGCTCGCCTATGTCGACGTCGCCGGCGCGACCAATCTCGATAGCGGCACGACCGGCATGCTCAAGCCGTCGGTCATGGCAGGCTCCGGGCAAATTCCGGCGATGACCGGAGCGACGACCGGCGGCGTTTCGGTCTCCGCCAATGAATCGCAAGCGACCTTCGATGCCTGGAAGGCTGCGGACGGCACGCAGACGGATGCAACGGCGAGTGACTGGGCGTCGGTCAATGCGCCGTCCGGCGGCGCGCCGAAGACACTCACCGTCGACCTCGGATCGGCTGTCCTTGTCAGCCGCTATGAACTGGCTGCGAGCGGCTGGTCGTCGAACACGGCGCAGAGCTTCATGGCACGGGACTGGACGCTGGAAGGCTCCGACGACGGATTGTCCTGGACCTTGCTCGACACGCGGACGAATGCCCCGGCCTGGTCGGCTGCGCAGGGTCGGACGTACCAGATCGCATCGCCTGCATCGTATCGGTATTATCGGTTGTCGGTGACCGCGACGCAGAACGGCCAGTTGCTGATCCTGGGCAAGATCCAGCTTTATGCTCCCGACACGCCCAACAATACGATTGTCGCTTCGGCGCCGCTGAGCGCTGCGACTTCGCCGGATGCGGCGAAACTCGTCGTTTGCTACAAGCCGATCGACAGCATCGCGCTCGGCACCGACCTGATGTTCGACGTCTCCCGCGACGGCGGCACGACGTGGACGGACATAACGATGACCGACCGTTTTATGTCGCCATCGCCGATTGCCGGCGTGCATGTCCTCGAGGGGAGCGTGGACCTTCTGGGCCAGCCGGCCGGCACGGAGATGAAATGGCGTGCGCGCTCGGCCAACGGCACGGCGTTCGAGCTCCGCGGCGTCTGCCTCAACTGGAACGCCTGATCGGCAGGCGACGATAGCAACCGCGTCGCTCCGCCATTCCGTTTCCGGCTTCCCGCAATCCGTTACAGGACAATCATGCCATGGTCGCGTCGTCTTACGACGCCGCTCTTGCGCGCGTGCTCGCGCACGAGGGCGGCTACAGCAATCATCCTGCCGATCCCGGCGGCGTCACGCTGGAGGGCGTGACGCAAGCCGTCTACGACGATTATCGCAGATCGAAGGGCCTCCCGCGGGAGGCCCTTTTGCCTTCCATGCGCGGCAAGCCGGCGTGGATCGCGGCGCGCGACGCCATCTACCGGGCCCGCTACTGGGACGTCCTGCGCTGCGATGCTCTGCCGTCCGGCGTCGATTACGCGATGTTCGATTACGGCGTGAACAGCGGCGTCGCCCGTGCGGCGAAGGCGCTGCAACGTCTCGTCGGCGTGGATGTCGACGGAGCGATCGGGCCGCTGACGCTTGCCGCGCTGGCGACGCATCGTCCGGCCGCGCTGGTCGCGGCACTGTGCGACGAGCGGCTGGCTTTTCTGAAATCGCTGAAGACCTGGCCGGTGTTCGGCGCCGGCTGGTCGCGTCGCGTCGCCGATGTGCGGCGCGTGGCGCTGGCGATGACCGATGCAACGTCGCCGGCGGTCGCTCCGGCGCTCGCGACCGCGACGATGTTGACCGGCGTAGCCGCTGCGGCGGCGCAGGGCATCGGCAATTCGTTCGCCGTCGTCCTGACGGTCATCGCGGCGGCCGGATTCATCGGCGTCTGCGGCTGGTTCGCATGGCGTCGCTCTCGCCAGCAGGAGGAAACATGAGCAACGACTGGACCGGGATCGCAGCGCGCGTAGCCGCGCTGGGTGCGCCGCTGATCGGCGCGGCATTGGGCGGGCCGCTCGGCGGTGCAGCGGGGCAGGTGCTGGCGAACGCGCTGACCAGCGAGCCGACACCGTCGGCAGTCGGCAAAGCGCTCGACGCTGCGCACGCGGACGATGCGGCAGCGCGCGCCGCGCTTGCGCAGGCAGACGCCGAATGGGCGAAGATGCTTGCCGAGATTGGCCGCGCGCAGGTCACGCAGGTCGGCGAGACGATGCGCGCGGAAGCGGCCAGCGGCGACGTGCTGCAGCGCTGGTGGCGGCCGCTCTATGCGCTCGAACTGACGCTGATCGAATGTCCGGCCTTTGCCTTCGTGCTCGGTCATGCGCTGTGGGACGGCGCGCCGGCGCGCATCAACGGCTTCGCCGATCTGTCGGGATTGCTGATGACCTATCTGGCGGCGCG
>DATMEV010000059.1:0-3196 GCA_035556795.1 Pseudolabrys sp.
GCGGCTTTCCGCGACGGCGGCTCGCAGCCCGCCGGACCCGGACCACCCCTGCCAAGGCCACGGGCACTACGACCCCGGCACAGCAGTCAGGTCAGTCCAAGAGCCGCAGCACGGAGCGCCGCAGGGCGCGCGCGTCTTCCCCCGCCGGAAGATGCGCTTCCGTTGCCGTCGCGAGGCGGCGGCGGACAACCACGACGTTGCGCCCGCGGCGCTCCGTCGCCCCTCGCTGTTGCCGAGGGGAGAGAAAGAACGTCCGGCGCCCCCGCGCCGTCAAACAACAGGGGCGATCACGCATGCCTGCACGCGGGAATCGTGGACATGCCTGCGCGCGGGAGAGAACGATGCGCATGTCTGCAAACGACGGGAACGATGCTTGCGCGAGAGCGACGCATGCATCCTCGCGCGGGAGAGGGCAATGCCGCGCGGTTCGCGAGAGGCGAGAGGAATTTACGCCGCCATCGCCTTCTTGAGGTTCTCGTCGACCTTGTCGAGGAAGCCGGTGGTCGACAGCCAGTTCTGGTCGGGGCCGACCAGCAGCGCGAGATCCTTGGTCATGAAGCCGGCTTCGACGGTGTCGATGCAGACCTTCTCCAGCGTCGCGGCGAATGTCGCCAGCGCCTCGTTGCCGTCGAGCCTGGCGCGATGCGCAAGACCGCGCGTCCAGGCGAAGATCGAGGCGATCGAGTTGGTCGAGGTCTCCTCGCCCTTCTGGTGCTGGCGATAGTGGCGCGTCACCGTGCCGTGCGCGGCTTCCGCTTCCACCACCTTGCCGTCCGGCGTCATCAGCACCGAGGTCATCAGGCCGAGCGAGCCGAAGCCTTGCGCCACCGTGTCGGATTGCACGTCGCCGTCGTAGTTCTTGCAGGCCCAGACATAGCCGCCCGACCATTTCAGCGCCGACGCGACCATGTCGTCGATCAGGCGGTGTTCGTAGGTGATCTTCTTCCCGGCGAAGCTCGTCCTGAACTCCTGCTCGAAGATCTCCTCGAACAGTTCCTTGAAGCGGCCGTCATACTGCTTGAGGATGGTGTTCTTGGTCGAGAGATAGAGCGGATAGCCGCGGTTGAGCGCATAGTTCATCGACGCGCGGGCGAAATCGCGGATCGAGTCGTCGAGGTTGTACATCGCCATGGCGACGCCGCTGCCCGGCGCCGTGAACACGTCCTTCTCGATCACCTTGCCGTCGTCGCCGGTGAACCTGATGGTCAGCGTGCCCTTGCCCGGGAATTTGAAATCGGTGGCGCGATACTGGTCGCCGAAGGCGTGGCGGCCGATGACGATCGGCTGCGTCCAACCCGGCACGAGGCGCGGCACGTTCCTGCAGATGATCGGTTCACGGAAGATGGTGCCGCCGAGGATGTTGCGGATGGTGCCGTTCGGCGAGGGCCACATCTCCTTCAGCCCGAATTCGGCAACGCGCGCTTCGTCGGGCGTGATCGTGGCGCACTTCACCGCGACGCCGACGTCGCGGGTCCTGTTCGCCGCGTCGATGGTGATCTGGTCGTTGGTCTCGTCGCGCTTCTGGATGCTGAGGTCGTAGTAAAGCAACGCGATGTCGAGATAGGGATGGATCAGCTTGTCCTTGATGGACTGCCAGATGATCCGGGTCATCTCGTCGCCGTCCATTTCGACGACGGGATTCCTCACCTTGATCTTCGCCATTTGCGGAGCCACCTTTTCGCGAGCGGGCATCGGCAACGGTCGTCGAACCGACAGAAAATCTGGCGTGCGCTCGTGGAGGACGCCGCCGCACAGCCGTGGCGGCTCTATAGCATCGACTGTCCTGTCGTGAAAGCAGAGCGGCGGCGCAGGCCGGAGAAGCCTGAGCCGCCGGACTTTACGTCAGAGCGCGGCGAGCGTGGCGTTCAGCGTGGTGCTCGGCCGCATTGCCGCCGATGCCTTGGCTGCATCGGGCAGGTAGTAACCGCCGAGGTCGACCGGCTTGCCCTGCGCGGCGATCAGTTCGCCGTTGATCTTCGTCTCGTTGCCGGCGAGCGCCTCGGCCAGCGGCTTGAAGCGGGCTTGCAGCTCCGCATCCTTGGTCTGCGCCGCCAGCGCCTGTGCCCAGTAGAGGGCCAGATAGAAGTGGCTGCCGCGATTGTCGAGTTCGCCGACCTTGCGCGCCGGGGAGCGATTGAACTCGAGGACCTTGGCGATGGCCGTGTCGAGCGTCTCGGCGAGAACCTGCGCCTTGGCGTTCTTGTAGGTCTGCGCGAGATGTTCGAGCGACGCGCCCAGCGCAAGAAACTCGCCGAGCGAATCCCAGCGCAGATAGCCCTCTTCCTGGAACTGCTGCACATGCTTGGGAGCCGAGCCGCCGGCGCCCGTTTCGAACAGGCCGCCGCCGGCCATCAGCGGAACGATCGACAGCATCTTGGCCGAGGTGCCGAGCTCCATGATCGGGAACAGGTCGGTCAGATAGTCGCGCAGCACGTTGCCGGTGACGGAGATCGTATCCTGTCCCTTGCGGATGCGTTCGAGCGAGAACTTCATCGCTTCGACCGGCGACAGGATGCGGATGTCGAGCCCCGACGTGTCCTGGTCCTTCAGGTACTTCTCGACCTTGGCGATGACCTGGGCATCGTGTCCGCGCTTGGCGTCGAGCCAGAACACGGCTGGCGTGCCGGTCAGACGTGCGCGGCGCACCGCGAGCTTGACCCAGTCCTGAACCGGCGCGTCGCGGAGTTCGCACATGCGGAAGATGTCGCCGGCTTCGACCGGGCGTTCCAGCAGCACCTTGCCGTCCTCGGCGACGACGCGGACCCTTCCGGCCGCCGGGACCTCGAAGGTCTTGTCGTGCGAGCCGTATTCCTCGGCCTTCTGCGCCATCAGCCCGACATTCGGAACCGAACCCATGGTCTTGGGATCGAACGCGCCGTGGGCCTTACAGTCCTCGATCACCGTCTGGTACAGCGTCGCGTAGGAACGGTCCGGGATCACTGCCTTGGTGTCGTGCAGCTTGCCGTCGGCACCCCACATGCGGCCGGAATCGCGGATCATCGCCGGCATCGAGGCGTCGACGATCACATCGCTCGGTACGTGCAGGTTGGTGATACCCTTGTCGGAGTTCACCATGGCGAGGCCCGGCCGCTTCGCATATTCGGCCGCGATATCGTCCTTGATCGCCTTTTTCTCAGGCTCAGGCAGCGTCTCGATTTTCGCCAGCAGGTCGCCGAAGCCATTGTTCACGTTGACG
>DATMEV010000060.1:0-10747 GCA_035556795.1 Pseudolabrys sp.
CCGTTCCTTTGTCCGCAAAGGACGGGCGGAGCGCCGCAAGGCGTGCGTGCTTCGCAAGAAGTGCGCTCCGCACTCTCATGAGTGCGGGACCAAGACGTTGCGCCTTCGGCGCTCCGTCGCCCCTCATGCGTGCCGAAACGCAGAAAGGGGCCAGAGAAAACCGCCGGCGAACCCCGCGCCGCCAACAACAGGGGCGCATCCGCATGCCTGCGTGGGGGGCAAGACAGCCGTGTGCCGGCGCAAGACGATGCGCATGCCCGCGCCGGCAAGGGACAATGGCGTAGAGCCGCAAGCCGAAAGAGGGGACGGCACATCGTGCGCAAGGCAGGATAGCGACGCCCATCGGCGGGACGTGATGCGAGGCAGCGCGACGAAGCGGCATGGCGCGCGGTCGTGCGGCTCGATGCCAAAGGCGGCGGCTTAGCCTTCTTGCTCCGCCGCGACGCTGATCGCCTGCAGCATCGGCGTGCCACCGGCATGGAGCGTCTTGCGCACCGCGTCCTGCTTGCCGATCAGTCCCATGGCCTGCTGGCGCATGACGATGGCCTCGGTCATCAGCGGCGCGACGCCGAGCTCGCGCAACGTATCCGCGACCTCCGCCATTTCGGCGGCGCGGCGCATGCCGTGGCTGGCCATGCGTTCGAGGTTGTAATCGACGATCTTTTTCCAATCGAGCGTCGGATAATTGTTGACCAGCGACGCGGCGACTTCATCGACCACGCCGGCACGCGCCGCGGCGATGAAGCATTCTTCCGTCAGTGCCTCGATGCCCTTGATGATGACGCCGCGGATCATCTTGATCGCCGCGGCGGCGCCGATCTCGGGGCCGGCCAAGGTCAGCCGCATACCGAGCGCCTGCAATACCGGCGCCACTGCTTCGCTGTGCGGCCCGGCAAGATGCATCGGCGTCTGGTGTCGCTTCGGATGGATCGGCGCCATGATCGCGACATCGACATAGCGGGCGTGCTCGCCGATACGCTTCGCGGTGTCCTGCTTGCGGCCGGGCGAAACGGAATTGACGTCGAGATAGAACGGCCGGCCGGCAAGGTGCGGCACGACGGCTTGCGCTGCATCGACGCTGGAGGCGGCGGTGACCGCGGCGATGACGATATCCGCATCGCGCACGGCGTCGGCGGTGTCCGTCGCGACGCGCACGCCGATGGCGGCTGCCGCCTGCCGCAGCGCAGCGCCGTCGGTCTGCGGAAACAGGATGTCCCAGGCGGCGATCCGGGCGACGCCGCTTTCTTTCAGGCCGGCGGCGATGGCCTGGCCGGCTTCGCCGAAGCCGATGAAGGCGAGGGATGGGGTGTTGCTGCCTGTCGTCATGATCGTCTCGAAGGATTGTCGTTTGGTCGGAAATTGCGTTCGCTGCGTTGCCGTTCGTCTTACAGCATCTCCAGCGGCGTTGCCCGTGTCGGCGGCGGGAAAGCATGGTCGAGCGCCGCGAGGTCGCCGTCGCCGAGACGAAGGTCGCGCGCGCCGAGATTGTCGTCGATATGGGTCGGCGTCGCCGCCTTGGGAATGACGACGATATCGTCCCGCCGCAGCAGCCAGGCAAGCGCGACCTGCGCCGGAGTCGCGCCGAGATTGGCCGCGACCTCGCGCAGCACCGGATGGCCAAGCATGCGGCCTTGCTCGATCGGCGAATAAGCCATCACCGGCATGTGCCGCGCGCGGCACCACGGCAGCAGGTCGTATTCGATGCCGCGCCGCGTCAGATTGTAGAGCAACTGGTTGGTGGCGCAGGCATCGCCGCCGTCGAGCGCGGCGAGTTCCTGCATGTCGGACAGATCGAGATTGCTGACGCCCCAGGCGCGGATTTTCCCGGCCGCCTGCAATTCGGCAAACGCGGCAAGCGTCTGCGCCAGCGGAATGTCGCCGCGCCAGTGCAGCAGGTAGAGATCGATGCAATCGATCTTCATGCGCCGCAGGCTCTGTTCGCAGGCAGCGACGGTGCCGCGCCGCGAGGCATTGGCCGGCAGCACCTTGCTGACGATGAACAGGCCGTCGCGACGTCCGGCGATCGCTTCGCCGACGATCTCCTCGGCGCCGCCGTCGCCATACATTTCGGCGGTATCGATCAGGGTGATGCCGCGTTCGAGGCCGTGGCGCAGCGCGGCGATCTCGGCGCCGCGTTGCGCACGGCGTTCGCCCACGCCCCAGGTTCCTTGCCCGAAGCGCGGGATCGTCAGACCGGGATGGTGCGGCAATGGCGGCATCTGCGGTTCCCGATCAGCGTGCGTCGGTCAGTGGACGACGCTGTTGGAGAAAACGTTGATGACGATCACGCCGGCGACGATCAGCCCGAGACCGGCGAGCGCCGGCAGATCGAGCGACTGGCGGAACCACAGCACGCCGACCAGCGAGATCAGCACAATGCCGAGCCCGCTCCAGATCGCATAGGCGATGCCGACCGGAATGGCGCGCAGCGTCAGCGCCAGGAAATAAAAGGCCACCGCATAGCCGATGGCGGTGATGAGGAGCGGCACCGGTTTGGTGAAAGCGTCCGATGCCTTGAGTGCGGAAGTGGCGATGACTTCGGCGACGATGGCGATCGCCAGATAGACGACGTTGGCGGGCATCATGATGGATGTCTAGTGATCCGTCGTATCGACCGGCGGCGTGCCGTGCGTATGGAAGGATTCGATGGTTTTCAGGCCCCAGGCCTGGCCTTTCCTGCGCTCTTCTTCGCTCCAGCGGATCGGCTTCCAGTCCGGCGCCAGGATCAGCCGCGCGCCGGCGTTCGCCACCTCGACGCGGTTGCCGCCCGGCTCGTAGACATAAAGGAAGAAGGTCTGTTGCACGGCGTGTTTGTGCGGGCCGGTTTCGATGTGAACGCCGTTTTCCAGAAAGATGTCGGCGGCGCGCAGGATCTCCTCGCGGCTGTCGAGCGCGTAGGTGATGTGGTGGAAACGGCCCTTGCTGCCGGTGTGGTCGCGCGTATAGGCGAAGTCGTAGCTCTTGTTGGTGGCGGTCATCCACATGCCGGCTTCGGTGCCGTCGTCGAGCACGATCTGCTCGGTGAGACGGAAGCCGAGATAGGTCTCGAAGAACTCCCGATTGGCCTTGATGTCGGCTGCGAGCCCGTTGAAGTGGTCGAGCCTGCGGACATTGACGCCGCGTGCGGGAAATCTCTGGGCCTGGTTCTTCAACGCCGGCTTCTTGTCGGGGGGCGCCTGATACCATTCGGTGTCGTAGTAGAGTTCGATGCGGTGCCCGTCGGGGTCGTGGCAGACGAAGGTCTTGCCGTGGCCGAGGTCGCCGTCGGTCCAGCCGATATCGAAGCCGGATCCCTTCAATGCGGCAGCGCGGCGTTCCAGCGCCTGCGGCGAGCGGGTACGGAAGGCAGCATGCGCCATGCCGGAGGTCTTCGAGGCGGTGAGCTTGAGCGAATAGCGCTCGTAATCGTCCCAGCCGCGCAGATAGATGCTGTCGCCTTGCTCGCCGCTCTGCGTCATGCCGAGCACGTCGATGAAGAAGCGCATGCTTTCGTCGAATTTCGGCGTCAGCAGTTCGAGGTGGCCCAGATGTGCGATGTCGAGAATGGGTTCGGCGGCCATGATCGTGGTGCTTTCGGAATTGCCGCAACGCCGGGCGAAGCGGATGTGGAGAAGGTTATCTCATCGGCGCGCGAACACCAGAATGAGATTGTTGGCGGGCATGGTATGCGTCTGCGTCAGATGCAGGCCGTTGCGGCGGGCCAGTTCCCGCAAATCGTCGATGTCGCGCACGCCCCAGTCGGGGTTCTGCGTGCGCAGGCTTGCGTCGAAAGCGGCATTGCTGGGCGCGCTGTGCGCGCCGCCGGTCTTGAACGGCCCGTAGAGAAAAAGCCGGCCTTCGTCGCGCAGATGCCGCGCGGCGCCGGCGAACAGTCCTTCGGCAACCGCCCACGGCGCGATATGGATGACATTGGCGCAGAAGATCGCGGCGAGCGGATTGCCGGTCGATCCTCGATCGTCGCCCCAGTTCCAGTCCGGCTGCGATACGTCGATATCGGCTGCGGCGCGCAGATTGGGCAGCGTCACGGCGCGGCGCCAGGCCTCGATGCTGTCGCGGTGGCGCGGATTGATGTCGCTCGGCCACCAGGTCAGATGCGGCGCGCGCTGCGCGAACATCACGGCATGCTGGCCTGTGCCGCTGCCGATCTCCAGCACGTCGCCTTGCAGCGCCGCGAAGTCGGCGGCAAGTGCCGACCAGATCGCCTCGTGGTTGCGATGGAAGGCGGGAGCATCGAGCCGACCGTCGGCGTCCGCTGGCGGACCGGATTCCGTTCCGGTCCGCCCGAACTCAACGACGAATGTCGGCGGGCGGCTCACATGTCTTCCGGGTTGTCGACATAGACGAGCCCGGCCTTCGCCAGCGGCTCGCGCATATTATACATGTCGAGGCCGAGGACGCCCGAGGCGAGCTTTTGCCGTTTGCCGTCCTCGTCGGCGAAGCGCTTCTCCGCCTTGGCGGCGGCGTCGGCCGCGGCATTGCGGGCGATGACGACGACGCCGTCGTCGTCCGCCACCACCGCATCGCCGGGATTGACGTTGACGCCGGCGCAGACGACTGGAACGTTCACCGCGCCAAGCGTCGCCTTCACCGTGCCCTTGGCGGACACCGCGCGCGACCAGACCGGGAAGCCCATTTCCTTCAGCGTCAGCACGTCGCGACAGCCGGCATCGATGATCAGACCGACAACGCCACGCGCTTTGAGCGATGTGCCGAGAAGATCGCCGAACATGCCGTCGGTATTGTCGGTGGTGCAGCCGACGACCAGTACGTCGCCGGGCTTGCACTGCTCGACCGCGACGTGGATCATCCAGTTGTCGCCCGGCTGCGCCAGCACGGTAACGGCCGGCCCGGCGATCGACGCGCCGGACCAGATCGGTCGCATATAGGGCTTCATCAGGCCGATGCGGCCATAGGCTTCATGCGAGGTCGAGACGCCGCGCTTGGCGAATGTCTCGCACAGCTTGGCATCAACGCGGGGGATATTGCGGACAACGACGGTTTTCATTGCTTCAGCTCATCGACGACGGAGGGGAACAGACGCTGATAGGCTTCACCGTAGGTCATGGCCTTGCCGGCATTGCGGCCGCCCTGCATGCCGCGATTGAGCGCGACGCGCTCGTAATAGGCCCACAGATGTTTCTGCGCCGGCAGCGCCTGGAATGCCTTGTACTTGGTTTCCCAGACTTCATCGATATTGAGGATGACCTGCGGCTTGAAGTTGCATTGCTCCGGCTGGTGCGGTTCGAACAGGAACACCGGCGGCGCGGCATAGGTATATTTGGCGCCCGGCTTATGGCCCATTGCCTGCGCGACGACGCGGGTCTGCTGCGCGAAATGCGCCGCCACCGGATGATCGAAATTATAGGGGTCTTCGAGGGCGTGGGTCAGTACGAAGGACGGGTTGAGCTCGCGATAGATGTCGACGACACGGTCGAACATCGCTTCGTTGACGTGCAGCGGGTAGTCGCCGGCGTCGAAGAACTCGATTTCGGCGCCGAGGATTTCGGCGGCCTTCTCGGCTTCCGCCTTGCGGCCGGCCTTGACGTTCTCGAGCGTCGCCCCGGCCTCCTTCCACGCGAACTGGCTTTCGCCGCGCTCGCCGAACGAGAGGCAGGCAATCTTGACGCGATAGCCCTTCTTGACATGCAGGGCGATGGCGCCGCCGGCGCGCCAGACAAAATCGCCTGGATGCGCGGTGATCACCAGTCCTGTTTTCTGTTGGGTTTTGTCTGCACTCATTCTCAAGCCTCACTTCGCCTTGCTGTTAAACTGAAACATGGTCCGCGTGGACCTGGCCGTCGCACCGAAGGCCATCGCTAGAAGCCGCCGCTTCGCGCGGCGGCGATGGCATCCTTCAGAAGTTTGACGAAACTCGTCAGATGCGCGCGCATCGCCGCTTCGGCGGCGGGACGGTCTCCGGCGCAAAGCGCATCGACGATCCGCCGGTGCTCGGCGAGCGACGTTTTCGGCCGGCCGGGCAGCAGGATGACGCGATATTGCAGGCGCACGATATGAGATTTCAGCGTCTGCAATATCCGCCGTGCCGTCTGGTTGTCGGCAATCCGGTGGATTTCCTGATGCAGCGCGGCATTGGCGTCGGAAAAAGCGGGCAGGTCGCCGCGTTCGATGCAGATGCGCATCTGTGCGATGATCGCCCGCAGCGTCTTGCGGTCGGTTTCGGTGACGCGTGTCGCCGCCTGGCCCGCGATCATCACCTCGATCGCCAGCCGGGTCTGCGCGATTTCCATCGCCTCGGTGTCGGAGACGGCGCGAACCCGCGCGCCGCGATGACGCTCGCGGACCACCAGTCCTTCCTGATCGAGCATCGCCAGGGCCATGCGGATATTGGCTCGGTTGACGCCGTAGGCAGCGGCGAGATCGGCTTCCACCAGCCGTTCATTGGGCGATAGCTGGCCGCGCGTGATCGCATCGCGCAAGCGTGTCGTCAGATCCGACTGTGGATCGTCGGGCGGACGCGGGACGGGCATGGCTTGGGGCTGGCTCATTGTCATCCAGATTGTTGACAATCCTGTCAACCACGTCAAGCTCCCCCTGTTCGGCACTGCTGCCTGTCCAGAAGAAACCGTTGCCTGTGAAAGTTGTGCCGCTTATTCCGGTGCAGCCAGTTTTCATCCTCCTCCCGATCCCGAGATATCGCTCATGACCGACCGCCTGCCGCTTCGTATCGCCATCGGCGACTATGCGCATACCGCACCCCTCAAGCGCGGCGAGGTGACGTCGCCGTCGCTGGCGCTGGACTTCGTCGAGGTCAAGCCGATGCACAAGGCCTTCAAGCCGATGGTGCGCGAACTCGCCTTCGATGCGAGCGAGATGGCGCTCGTCACCTATTTGCAGGCGCGCACCTATGGCAAGGACCTCACGCTGTTGCCCGCGGCGATGCTGGGGCGTTTCCAGCATCACTGCATGTTGTACAATGCGGAGCGTGGCACGCTGCGGCCGTCCGATCTTGCCGGCAAGCGGATCGGCGTGCGCTCCTACAGCCAGACCACCGGCGGGTGGCTGCGCGGCATCCTGCAGAACGACTACGGCGTCGATTTCAGCCGCGTGCAGTGGGTGACCTTCGAGGACGGACACGTCGCCGAATGTGCCGATCCGCCGTCGGCGATGCGCGCGGCGCCGGGACAGGACATCACGCAGATGTTGCTCGCCGGCGAACTCGATGCGGCGATCTACGGCGCCGCGATGCCAGACGATCCGCGCCTGCAGAGTGTCGTTGCCGATCCGCAGGCGGCGGCGCAGGACTGGTACCGCAAGCACGGCGTCGTGCCGGTCAACCATATGGTCGTGGTCAAGGGCGAACTGGCGCGCACGCAGCCGGACGCCGTCGCCGAGCTTTACCGCGTGCTGCTTGCCGGCAAGACGGCAGCCGGCCTGCCGAAGGCGGGCGCGATCGATACGGTTCCGTTCGGAATTGAGGACAACCGGCGATGCCTGGAGATGCTGATCCGTTACGCGGAACAGCAGCAATTGATTCCCCGCTCGATGACGGTCGACGAACTGTTTGCGGTGCCCGCGGCATAGGACGATGATGCCGCCGCGACCGTGATGTCGCGCGCGCTCCTGCGGGAGTTCGCGCAATTTTGCAGGAGTCCGCATGAAACCGTCATCGGCCCGCCAAAGGCTGGAGGCAGCGCTGGCGCGTATCGACGATCCGGCGGGCGAGGGCGTGCGCGCCTGCCTGACCGTCTATCGCGACCGCGCCGTTGCGGAAGCCGATGCGGCGGATGCGCGGGCGCGGGCCGGCCAATCGCATGGGCCGCTCGACGGCGCCATCGTCAGCATCAAGGATCTGTTCGACGTCGCCGGCGAGGTGACGCGCGCCGGCTCGCGTATTCTCGCCGATGAGGGAAAGCCGGCGGCGCAGGATGCGCCGGTGGTGCAACGGCTGCGTGCCGCCGGAGCGGTGATCGTTGCCAAGACCAATATGACCGAGTTCGCCTTTTCCGGCGTCGGCACCAATCCGCATTACGGCACGCCGGGGACGCCGGTGGATCGTTCGCGCGTGCCGGGCGGTTCGTCGTCCGGGGCGGCGGTCGCCGCCGCCGACGGCATGTGCGAGATCGCCATCGGCAGCGATACCGGCGGCTCGACCCGCATTCCGGCGGCGCTGTGCGGTATCGTCGGCTTCAAGCCGAGCAAGCCGCGGGTCCCGACGCAGGGCGTATTTCCGCTATCGACGACGCTCGATTCGATCGGCCCGCTGGCGAAAACGGTGGCGCAATGTGCGCTGGCCGATGCGGTCATGGCGGGCGAGGCGCCGCAGCCGCTTGCGGATGTGCCTCTGTCGGGTCTGCGCTGCGGGGTGGTTCAGGGCTTCCCACTCGATGATCTCGACGCGACCGTGGCTGCCGCCTTCGAGCGAAGCTGCAGGCTTCTGTCGCGCGCCGGCGCCCGGCTGAGCGACGATCCCGCGCCGCTGCTCGACGACATGCGTCGCGTCAATGCCCGCGGCGCCATCGTGCCCTATGAGGCCTATCAGTTGCACCGCGATCGCCTGGCGCGGCGCTTCGGCGACATCGACCGCAAGATTGCCGCGCGCATCAAGGCTGCGGAAGCGATCTCCGCTGACGACTATGCCTGGATGCTGGCGCAGCGCCGGCGGCTGGTGCAGGCGATGGACGAGCGCATCGCGGCGGCCTTCGATGTGCTGGTCCTGCCGACGGTGCCGATCGTCGCGCCGACCATCGCCGAGGTCGAGGACGACGGCACCTTTGCGCGGAAAAACGCCCGGCTGCTACGCAATCCATCCTTCGTGAACTTCTTCGATTTGTGTGCGGTGTCGCTGCCGATGCCGGGCAGCGCCTTGCCGACCGGCTTGATGCTGGTGGCGCGGCATGGACAGGATCGGCGGTTGCTGGCCGTCGCCGCCATGGTCGAACGTCTGTTCGCTTCAGACGGCTGACGGCAGGTCCGCCAGATGCAGCAGATCGAGCAACTGCTGTCGCCGTCCGCCAAGAAGCGTGTCGAGTTGGGCTTCGTGTTCCGCCGCGAGTGCCTTGGCACGCTTGAGCAGACGCTGGCCCTCGCGCGCCAGATGCAAAGCGTGGCTGCGCCGGTCGACGGCCGAAGGCTGGCGTTCGATCAGCGCGCGGCTCTCCAGCCGGTCGAGCAGATGCACCATGCGGGCGCGTTCGATGCCCAGCGCTTCGGCGAGATCGGCCTGCGACAGGCCGGGATTGGCGCCGATCACCACCAGCACCGAATATTGCGCCGGACGGATATCAATCTCGGCGAGCCGACGGATGAAGTCCTGGAAAATCCAGATCTGCAGCCGGCGGGCGGAATAGCCGAGATGCTGGTCGAGCACATCGAGGTCGATCGGTCGCCGGCGGCCGGGACGAGGCGTTTCGTCGCGTGTCTCCCTGGTCGCCGTCCGCCGGTTTGCCATCGCCTGCCGTCTCCGCGCCTGCGCATTGCCCTGTCTGCTGGCGCAATCGCCGATCGCCTGCTTGTTGTCCGACTTGCGGAGGAGGACACGCATCGGCGCAAGGACAGTGCCGGCGGCGCGTCCGCCGTCCATTCATCGCGCCATCATAGACAATAATGTTGTTGACGACATCTGTTGTTCTCCGCAACTATATTGCGGGCTTGGCGATGACAGGAATGGCCCCGCCGCGCTGTTCTTTTGGGCCTCGCCCAACGATAATGTCCGTTGCATCTGTAAGCGAAGCATCATCACTATACGGGCGAGCGACGGAGAACCGGCCGGCATGGCCGCAGCCCGGGGGAGGAACATAATGACCAGAAAGACATCAATACCGGGTGCAGCGTCGCCGGTTGGCACGACCTCATGCGCGATGACGATCAGCCGCCGCAGCCTGCTGGCCGGCGCTGCCGCCGCCACTTCGGTGCTCGCTGCGCCGGCCATCGTGCGCGCCCAGGGCGGGCCGCTGAAGATCGGCGTGATCCTGCCGTTGTCCGGCGTCCAGGCCGGCATCGGGCAGTCCTGCAAGCGCGGTGTCGATATTGCACCGGCGTTGCTTAAGCAGCTTGGCTATACGCAGCCGATCGAGATCACCACGCTCGATTCCGAGACCAACCCGGATGTGGCGCGGGCACGCGCCGAGCGATTGATCGCCGATGGCGCGCATATGCTCTCCGGGCCGTTCGATTCCGGCGCTGCGGCGGCGATCGCGCAAGTGGCGGAACAGAAGGGCGTGCCCTTCATGATCAATATCGCCGCTGCGCCGCAGATTACCGAACAGGGCTACAAGTTCGTTTTCCGCAACTTCCAGACCGCGCCGCAGATCATTTCGCGCGGCCTTGCGCTGTTCCCACAGATCTTCGCCGCCACCGGCAAAACGCCGAAGACGGCTGTGCTGATGCACATCAACGACACGTTCGGTCTTGCCAACAAGAAGGCGATCGATGCGATCTTCCCGAAGATGAATTTGCCGTTCAAGATCGTCGAATCGATTTCCTACGATCCCGCGGCCAAGGATCTGTCGGTCGAGGTGGCCAAGGCCAAGGCCACCGGTGCCGATATCCTGATGACGGTGACGCGCCTCAACGACGCGATCATCCTCGTTCGCGAAATGGTCAAGCAGCGCTGGGAACCGATGGGCATTCTCAGCCCGGGCGCGCCAGGCATGTACGAGCAGCAGTTCCTCGACACCATGGGCAAATACGGCGACGAGATCGTCACCACCATTCCGTGGGCGAACCCGAAAGCCGACATCACCAAGATGGTCGAGACCGAGTTCAAGAAGGTCTATCCGAAGGACAA
>DATMEV010000061.1:0-24098 GCA_035556795.1 Pseudolabrys sp.
CCGCCTCACGGTCGCGCAGCGGCGGCATCGCCGCGGCGGCGACCGCCTCGTCGCGCGCCGCGGCGGCCTGCGCCACGGCCCGTACCTCGACCTCCCGGCCGGCGGCGGCGAGCGCCTCCTCCGCCTCGGCGACGGCGGCGCGGGCGGCGATCCAGCGCAGATAGAGCAGCGCCGCCTCCGCCTTGCGGATCTCGCCGGACAGGTTGCGGTAGCGCGCCGCCTGCCGCGCCTGGCGGCGCAGGCCGTCGAGCCGCCCCTCGATCTCGCCGATGACGTCCTCGACCCGCTCGAGGTTCTGTTCGGCGGCGCGCAGCCTGAGTTCCGCCTCGTGACGGCGCGAATGCAGGCCGGTGATGCCGGCCGCCTCCTCGAGGATGGCGCGACGCTGCGCCGGCCGGGCGGCGATCAGTTCGCCGATCTGGCCCTGGCGCACGAGGGCGGGCGAGCGCGCGCCCGTCGAGGCGTCGGCGAACAGCAGTTGGACGTCGCGGGCGCGCACGTCGCGGCCGTTGACCCGGTAGACCGACCCGGCGTCGCGCTCGATGCGGCGCGTCACCTCCAGGCTGTCGGCGTCGTTGAAGCCGACGGGGGCGGTGCGGTCGGCATTGTCGAGGACGAGCGTCACCTCCGCCCGGTCGCGCTTCGGGCGGCGGCCGGAGCCGGCGAAGATGACGTCGTCCATGCCGGAGGCGCGCAGGCTCTTCGACGAGCTTTCGCCCATCACCCAGCGGAGCGCCTCGACGAGGTTGGACTTGCCGCAGCCGTTCGGGCCGACGACGCCGGTGAGACCGGGCTCGATCAGGAAGTCGGTGGGCTCGACGAACGATTTGAATCCGAGCAGCCGCAGCCGCGTGAGCTTCATGGTCTTACCTTCGCCGCCAGGATGGCGCGCATACGCAAAACAGAACGGGTGTCCGGGCGCCGGCCGGAGTTGTGACAGGCTTCATCGTGACAGGCTTCATGGCCCGACAATGGGAGCCTGCAGGCGGCCGGGCAACAGTGGCCGCAGCCTTTTCCAGACCTTTTGCGCCGCTAAACGGCAAAAATGAGTCCGGACAACCACGAGTTTCCGCTTGATCCGGAACAATGGGCGATCAGCGCGGTCTTTCAGCGGCCGATTTATCCAGCCGCGCTGAATCAGGCCGATTGCTCCGTCCGTCGGTCCGAACGCGATCGACCGGGGCGGCGCGAGGTTACGGCGCCGGCGAATCGGTTTCCGTTCTTCGGAGGCCGAGCTCTAGCTCTTCAGCATCGGGTCGATGATCTTGGAAAGCTCGTCGATCGGCAGGTCGCCGGCCTGCCGTTTGCCGTTGATGAAGAAGGTCGGCGTCGAATTGACCTTCAGCACGTCGACGGCGTGGCGGCGGACCTTCTCGATCGAATCGAGCACCGGCTGGTTCTTCAGGCAGGCGTCGAAGCTCTGGTCGGTGAAGCCGATCTGCTTGGCGACCTTTTGCAGGTTGGGCAGCACGTCCTTGGGATTTTGCACGAAGGCCCAGGTCTGCTGCGATTCGAACAGCGCATCGACCACCGCGTAATAGCGGTTGGCGTCCTTCTTGCCGGCGTCTTCCTGCGCCGAGCAGCGCGCCAGCATGAAAGCCGCGGCGGCGACCGGATCGAGCGGGAATTCGCGCAGGATATAGCGCACCTTGCCGGTGTCGATGTAGCGCTTCTTCAGTTCGGGAAAGGTCGTGGTCTGGAAATGCGCGCAGTGGCTGCAGGTCATCGACGCATATTCGTAGATCGTCACCGGCGCTTTCTCGTCGCCGAGCACCATGTCGCCCATCGGTCCGGGAACGCCGAGTTCGACGACCGAGGCGTCCTGTGCCGAGGCCGGACCGGCGGCGAACGGCAGGGTGGCGAAGGCGGCACCGGCCAGCAGCATCGCACCGGTGCGCTGGCAGAACTCACGACGGGTGGTGGTCAAAGGGCGCTCCTGAAACAGACGGCTGCCGGGCGCGGATCGGAGGCACCGGCAGCGGGTTTTCATGCAAGGGCTATAAGGAAATGCCGCATGTGGCAATGGTTTGGCGTGGATCCGCACAAGGCGGGCGCCTCACATCATCGTCATTTACGCTTGACCGCGGCGCCGAGCCGGGCGAGCGCCTGCCGCAGGTCGTCGTCGTCGATTGCCGGCAGCGAGGCGGCGATGCGCGCGGTTTCCGCCGGATCGGGCGCGGGGCGTTGCGGCTTCGGTTTGCGGCGCGCCAGCGGCGCCTGCCGCAGCGCGATGCGGCCGACGGCCTGCCAGCCGAAGAAACGGTTGACCCGCTCCAGCAGCACGCTCGACTGATGCTGGATTTCCAGCGCCGCCGGGCCTTCAACGCGCAGGATCAGTGTCGCCGGTTCCGGCGGCGCGTCGCCGATCGGGCGCGGCCACTGGATCTTCAGCGGTTCGGCATGGGCGGCGATCTCGGCGCCGACGATGTCGGCCCAGCGTGTCACCAGTTCGGTGGCGGCGAAGCCCTGCCGGGCGAAATTCTCGGTGAGCGTCGCCTGCAGCAGTTCGGCGAGCGCGCGCGGGCCTTTCGGAGAGGATTTGTGCGAAGGCTTGTGCAAGGGGTTGTGTGAGGGTTTGTGCGAGATTTGTGTAAACTCGATTGGCTCAGGAACGGCTTGTCGAGGACGGTGTGCTCTGTGAGCAATCATGGCAGAAGAGGCGTTATGACATGCCACATGACGACACGCCGGACGCAGCGCACGGAAATGTCCCGATGAGGGTAGCAGCCCGCGCCGCAGCGCGGAAGCAGGCGGATCCGGCGGCGCTGCTTGCCTGGTACGACCGCCACCGGCGCGTGCTGCCGTGGCGGGCGCAACGCGGCGAGCGCGCCGATCCCTATGCGGTATGGCTTTCCGAGATCATGCTGCAGCAGACGACGGTGCGCGCCGTCGCACCTTATTACGTGCGGTTCCTAGAACGCTGGCCGACGGTCACGGCGCTTGCCGCCGCGCCGCTCGACGACGTGCTGAAATTGTGGGCGGGGCTTGGCTATTACGCGCGGGCGCGCAACCTGCATGCTTGTGCGAAAACCGTCGCCGCCGACCATCGCGGTATTTTTCCCGACGATATCGATGGCCTGCTCGCACTGCCCGGCATCGGCGCCTATACGGCCTCGGCGGTTGCCGCCATCGCTTTCGATCGCCCGGCGGTGCCCGTCGACGGCAATGTCGAACGGGTGGTGACGCGGCTCTTCGCCATCGAGACGACACTGCCGGCGGCGAAGCCGCAGATCCGCGAGCGCGCGGCGGCGCTGGCGCCGTCGCGGCGGCACGGCGATTTCGCGCAGGCGCTGATGGATCTCGGCGCGACCATCTGCACGCCGAAGAAGCCGGCCTGTGCCTTGTGTCCGTGGACCGATGTCTGCGTCGCGCGGCAGCGCGGCGATCAGGACACGTTTCCGCGCAAGGCGCCGAAGCGCGAAGGTGCGCTGCGCCGCGGCGCTGCCTTCGTCGCGCTGCGCGCCGACGGTGCGTTGCTGGTGCGCACGCGGCCGGAAAAGGGATTGCTCGGCGGCATGACCGAAGTCCCGACCACCGAATGGTCCGCGGCCTTTCGCGATGACGAGGCGCTGGCGTCGGCGCCCCTCGATGCTGCATGGCGACGCTGCGCCGGCGAGGTGACGCATGTGTTCACGCATTTCCCGCTGCAGCTCATCGTTTATCGGGCGCGCCTGCTGGCGCGCGCGCGGCCGCCGGCCGGCATGCATTTTCTGCCGGAAAACGACATCGCCGGTGCGGCGTTTCCGAACGTCATGCGCAAGGTGCTGGCCTGCGCCGGCGTCGAAAGTGAATGAATATTTATCTGCTCTTTCTTTGGACCTTTTATCGTCTCATGCGTTATTGCGGCGATCCGCAAAAGAACTATTCTTTTGCGGGGTGGTCAGAGACAGGTGAGGTCATGAAACCGTTATCTGTTGTAGCAGCCCTGCTTTTCGGGTTGACGTTGATGTCGTTTCCGATTGTTTCCGCCCAGGCAAAAGGCACGATGAAAGAGTGCGCGGCGGAGTGGCAGAAGATGAAGGCGGCCAACCAGACCGCCGGAAAGACCTACCGCGAATTCAGCAAGCAGTGCATGTCGGATACGAGTGCTGCGCCCGCTGCGGCACCTGCTCGGGCGGCACCGACAACCGCGACGCCGATGCAAGCGCCAGCGCCGCGTGCCGGCGCCGCGAAATCCGCGACAAAACCAGCCGACGGACGCCAGGCTGAATATGCGCGCGAGCGCGCCTGCGGCGCCGAGTGGAAAGCCGACAAGGCTGCGAACAAAATTCCTGCCGGCCAAAAATGGCCGCAGTATTGGAGCGAATGCAACAAACGCAAGAAGGCTGCCGGAATGTGAGCCGGCGGATTTCGTCGGCTCGCAGCGTCAGATCGTCGTTTCAACCCGGAGGAGACCATGAAGAAGTTGGCTATGCTCGTTCTCGTGAGTGCGTTCGTCGGCAGCGTCGGCTATGCGCAGGCTGCCTCTTGTTCCGTCGATGCCGCGAGCAAGAAACTTGCCGGCGCGGCGAAGACCAGTTTCATGAAGAAGTGCGAGACCGATGCGCAGAAGGCCTGCGACGCGCAGGCGGCCAGCCGCAAACTCTCCGGCGCGGCAAAGACGAGCTTCACCAAGAAGTGCGTCAACGACGCCGTCGGAAGTTGAGACGCCGAGATATGGCCGGCCGGGTCGCGCTGCGCGATCCGGCCGTATTTTATGCCCGCTTGCGTCAGCTCGATGCGGCAGCCGGCTCGGCCGATGACATGACCGATGTGACGACCGGCGACACGATTGGCGGTTTGGCGTTCAGCGCCTCGACCTGAAATCCGGCGACGCGCTTGTAGTTGGCGGCGATCTCTTCCAGTTCCTGTTTTGACAGCACGTCCGTGACGGTGTCGTAGCCGCCCGGTGCGCGTTCCTCGACGAGTTGCATCACCTGTTCGGGGCCATTGCCGCGGTTGAGCAGCACGAGTTGCGTCGTCGCCGGCCGGCGCTCGGCTTCATAGGCGACGAGCGCCTCGGTGGTTTCGCCCTTCGACAGGATCTCGCGCGCCAGCACGCGTGCATCGAGGATCGCCTGCGACGCGCCGTTGGAGCCGATCGGATACATCGGGTGCGCGGCGTCACCCATCAGCGTGACGCGGCCGAAGGTCCAGCGGGCGAGCGGATCGCGGTCGACAAGCGGATATTCATAGCAATAGCGCGCGTTGCGGATGAGACCGGGCACGTCGAGCCAGTCGAAACGCCAGTCCTCGAAATAGGGCAGGAATTCCTCGGTGCGGCCGGGACGGTTGTAGTCCTCGCGCCGCCAGCGATAGTCCGGCGGCAACAGCCGCTCGGCGATCCAGTTGATCACCGGGCGTCCTCGCGCCGAGGCGGCGCTGTCGATCGGATAGCAGACGAATTTCAGCGTCTCGTGTCCGGCCATGATCATGGTGCGGCCGCTGAGGAACGGCTCGCCGTCGGTGATGCCGCGCCACAGGATGCGGCCGTTCCAGATCGGCGCGCCTTCCTCGGGATAGAGTTTGGCGCGCACGGCGGAGTGGATGCCGTCGGCGCCGATCAGCAGCGTTCCCTCATAATCGCCGAGGCTGTTGCCGGAGCGGTCGACGAAGCGGGCGCGCACGCCTTCGCGCGTCTCCTCCCAGTCGGCCAGATGATGCCCGGTGAGAATGTTGTCGGCGCCGATGCGCTCGCGCGCCGCTTCCAGCAGCAGTTCGAGCAGAAGGCCGCGATGGATCGAGAATTGCGGCCAGTTGTAGCCGGCCTCGATGCCGCGCGGTTCGCTCCAGATCGGCTTGCCGTGTTTGGAGAAATAAGCGAGCTCGCTGGTGCGCACGGCGGTGCGTTCGAGCCGGTCGAGAAGGCCGAGCTCGATCAGTTCGCGGCAGGCATGCGGCAGCACATTGATGCCGACGCCGACCGGCTTGAGCTCGGTGACGCTCTCGAAGACGCGGACCGGCACGCCGATCTGATGCAGGCTCAGCGCCACCGTCAATCCGCCGATGCCGCCGCCGGCCACCAGCACCGTCATGCCGCGCCTCCTCGATCTCTCGCGATCTGTTGCGCAATTTCTGTCACAGGCGGATCTTGTTCTGTCACAGGCAGGTCTTGCAGACAATCGTGGCGTCCGCTGCGGCTTTTGCGTAGAAGCGGCGATGGCCGCCATCGGTCAGCAGATACGACAGCAGCAGCGAGGACAGGATGAGCATCGAGCGTCACGAGGTCGGCCCGCGGATGAGCAAGGCCGTGGTCCATGGCAATAGCGTCTATCTCTCCGGCATCACGCCCAATGCGGCGCGGGGCCAGAGCATGGGCGAGCAGACGAAGGACGTGCTGGCGCAGATCGACGGTTTCCTGAAGCAGGCCGGCACCGACAAGAGCAAGCTTATCTCGGCCAATATCTGGATCACCGACATGACGAAATTCGCCGAGATGAATGCGGTATGGGACGCCTGGGTGTCGCCCGGCAATACGCCGGCGCGCGCGACCGTCGAGGCCAAGCTCGCGGCGCCCGACTATCTGGTCGAGATCATGGTCGTGGCGGCGAAATAGGACCGGCAAACAGCAGGATTTGCAAACAGCAGGACTGGCAAGCAGGGGGCACCATGCCGAAAGTCGTCGAAACGCTTCTCGATCAATCGTGGTTCGCCGTATTGGCGCGCATCGTCCTGACCTTCGTGTTCTGGGGCAGCGGGCTCAACAAGCTGATCGATTTCCAGGGCGGCGTCGCCGAAATGGCGATGTTCAACCTGCCGCAGCCGGCACTGATGAATGTGCTGGTGATCGTCGTTCAGCTCGGCGGCTCGCTGCTCATCATCCTGAACCGCTGGACGTGGCTCGGCGCCGGCGCGCTTGCGGCGTTCACCGCGCTGACGATCCCGCTCGTCCATCATTTCTGGAGCTTGCCGGAGCCGCAGGCGACGTCGTCGTTCCACACGGCGACGGAGCACGTCACGGTGATCGGCTCGCTGATGCTGGTGTCGATTCTGTCGCGCTATACCGGCGGCGCCGGCAACGGCTCCGCGCGCTAGCCGGGGATCGTCCGGCGTCCTGATCGTCGCCGGGCAGGAATGCCCGGCGATCCGCTTATGCCATTTCGGCCTGTTCCTTGCGCACCTGCGCGCGCAGGGCATCGATCGGGGTCAGGCCCTTCGGCGTTTCGAGATGCCAGAAGGTCCAGCCGTTGCAGGCTTCCAGCCCCTGCGCGGCGGCGCCGATGCGATGGATCGAGCCGACCTTGTCGCCGAGCGAAATCGCCCCGTCGGCACGCACCAGCGCGCGGTGGCGCTTCTTCACGTCAGTGAGCTGCGTGCCGGCCGAGATCAGTCCGCGTTCGAGCAGCGTGGCGAAGGGCACGCGCGGCGCCTCGCGCGCCGTCATGAACGGCACCAGCGTCGGCGCGTCCAGCGTCTCGATCAGCTCGATGCGTTTTCTGGCTTCCCGGGCATAGGTCGGGTCGCGCTCGATGCCGACATAGCGGCGGCCGAGCCGCTTGGCGACGGCGCCGGTGGTGCCGGTGCCGTTGAACGGATCGAGGACGAGATCGTCGGGCCGCGACGACGACAGGATGGCGCGCGCCACCAGCGCTTCCGGTTTCTGCGTCGGATGCAGCTTCTTGCCGTCGCTGCCCTTGAGACGCTCCTCGCCGGTGCACAGCGGCAGCGTCCAGTCGGAGCGCATCTGCAAATCTTCGTTGCCGGCTTTCAGCGCTTCGTAATTGAAGGTGTAGCCCTTGGCGTTGGCGTCGCGCGCCGCCCAGATCAGCGTTTCGTGCGCATTGGTGAAACGGCGGCCGCGGAAATTCGGCATCGGATTGGTCTTGCGCCAGACGATGTCGTTGAGGATCCAGAAGCCGAGATCCTGCAGCGTCGCGCCGACGCGGAAGATGTTGTGATAGGAGCCGATCACCCAGAGCGTCGCCGTCGGCTTCATCACCCGCCGGCAGGCGGCGAGCCAGGCGCGGGTGAATTCGTCATAGGCGCGGAAGCTCTCGAACTGGTCCCAGTCGTCGTCGACGGCGTCGACCTGGGAATCGTCCGGGCGGCGCAGATCGCCGCGCAGCTGCAGATTATAGGGCGGGTCGGCGAAGACGAGATCGACCGAGGCGGCCGGCAGCTTCGCCATTTCGCTGACGCACTCGCCGACCAGGATGCGGTGGCGGGATTCGTTCGGCTCTGAAAGACGACGGGGCGCCCGTGTGGGCACCCCGCGACGCATGACAACCATGACTCAGGACTCTGACTCTTGGCACGCAACCGGCGACGCGGGACCTACAGACCGGTTGAGGGGCATCATGGTGCCGTAAGGTAAAAATGGAGTTAGCGCCGAATAGGCAAAAACTGCCGATCGATAGCAGAATCAAAGAGTTACAGTTACGTAAACGAACCGGCTGGACAAACGGGTTGGACCTGGAAACCAGCTTCGGCGACAATCGTTGAAAGATGCCGTTTCGGCTGCTTCCGGGCCCTTGGAGACTGAAGACCATGCGTTGGGACGATTTCCGCCGCAGTGACAATGTCGAGGATTACCGCGACAGCAGCGGTGGGGGCGGCGGCTTCGGGCTGCCGGGCGGCATCAATATCGGCGGGGGCGGCGGCCTCGGCATCGGCACCGTGGTGGTGCTCGGGCTGCTCGGCTGGGCGCTCGGCATCGACCCGAGCCTGCTGATCGGCGGCGCCGAGGTTCTCTCCGGCGGGCAGCAGCGCTACGAGCGCCAGATCGAGCAGCAGGCCCCGCGGCAGGCCGGTGCGCCGAAGGACGAGACCGGCGACTTCGTCGCGGCGGTGCTGGGCGACACCGAGGATACCTGGAACGTCATCTTCAAGGAGGGCGGCCAGCAATATCGGCCGCCGCGGCTGCGGCTGTTCAGCGGCGCCATCCAGGGCGGTTGCGGTTTCGCGCAGGCGGCGATGGGGCCGTTCTATTGCCCGAACGATCGCCGCATCTATATCGACACCTCGTTCTTCCGCGATATCGAGACCCGCTTCGGCGGCTGCTCCGGCAAGGCGTGCAAATTCTCGCAAGCCTATGTTCTGGCGCATGAGGTCGGCCACCACGTCCAGAACCTGCTCGGCATCCTGCCGAAGGCGCAGGAGGCGCAGCAGGCGTCCGGCAGCCGTGCCGCCGCCAACCGCATCCAGGTGCGGGTGGAACTGCAGGCCGACTGCTTCGCCGGCGTCTGGGCGGCGCGTTCCAACCAGCGGCGCAATTTCATCGATCCGGGCGACATCGACGCGGCGCTGCAGACGGCCAATGCGATCGGCGACGATACGCTGCAGCGCCGGGCGCAGGGCCGCGTGGTGCCCGACAGTTTCACCCACGGCTCCGCGGCGCAGCGCAAGCAATGGTTCATGACCGGCTTCCAGAGCGGCAAGCTGTCGGCCTGCAATACCTTCAACGCCTCGGCGATCTGAGGCAGCAGACCGGAAACGGGTCGGGAGAGAGAGCAATGGCTGGCATCGATCCATCGCGCCGTTTCGTTCCGCTGCGCATTGCCGTGCTGACGGTGTCGGACACGCGCACGCCGGCCGACGACAAATCCGGTAACACGCTCGCCGAGCGCATCGCCGCCGCGGGCCATGCGGTCGCCGGCCGTGCCATCGTGCCGGACGATATCGAGGCGATCCGCGGCAAGGTGCGCTCGTGGATCGCCGACAAGAGCATCGATGTCGTCATCACCACCGGCGGCACCGGATTCACCGGCCGCGACGTGACGCCGGATGCGCTCGAGCCGCTGTTCGAGAAGCGGATGGATGGCTTCTCCGTTGCTTTCCACATGATCAGCTTCCCCAAGATCGGCACCTCGACGATCCAGACGCGCGCCACCGCGGGCGTTGCCGGGGCAACCTTCATCTTCTGCCTGCCGGGATCGCCCGGTGCGTGCCGTGACGGCTGGGACGAGATTCTCGTGCATCAACTCGATTACCGGTTCCGGCCGTGCAACTTCGTCGAACTGTTGCCGCGGCTCGACGAGCATTTGCGCCGCGAGAAGGCGCAGGGCGCGACGGTTTAAAACCGCGGCCCTTCGCGATGAGCACCGCCGCGCAGTTTCGCCGCATCGCTTTGTCGCTCGACGGCACGGTTGCCGCGCCGCATTTCGACCGCACCGCGTTCAAGGTGGCGCGCACCTATGCGACGCTGGCGCCGGATGGAAAGACCGCGAATTTCAGATTCGCGCCGGACGAGCAGGAATTGAAATGTCTGGTCGCGCCGGAGGCATTTAGCCCACTGCCCAATGCCTGGGGCCGGCAGGGCTGGACCTGCGGCGCGCTGGCCGCGCTGTCGGCGGACGAATTGCGCGCCGCACTGGAAATGGCGTGGCGCCACGCGCAGCCGAAACGCAAGAGCCGGCGGTAGGGCCGGATGCTCCGGGCGCCGGATTTTCGATTTAACGCTCTTCATGCGAAGCGGCGTGGGCTTCGTTCGAAACGCGCTAACCGGGAACGCGGATGCTGGCGCCGAGCTGTGCGATCTTGCGAGGCCTGGCGCGGCGGATGAAATCCGCCTCCGGGTTGCCGGCATTGGCGCGATGGCCGCCGAGGCTGCGGTAGAGCTGCTTGGAAATCAACAGACCCTGATTGGGCCGCACGCGCACGAACAGCGCGCCGGTGAGCGCGGCAAGCGCCTGCGCCAGCGGCGGACGGCCGGCGGGCGCGGTGGGCCGGAATGTCGCCGAGCGGCGCGGGCCGGCCATCGGCGCCTCCTCGATGAAGCGTCCGACATCGCTCACCCAGTCGGCATCGGGAATGCAGCCGGGCCGCAGGAACAGCAGCCACGGCGCGCGCGCCGCCGTCGCCGCGTCCTTCAGCCGCGCGCCCAGCGATTCGCTGGAGACGCTGAACTGGCAGCCGGCATTGTCCGCGACTCGCGCGGTGTCGTCGCTGGATCCGCCGTCGGTCACGATCACCTCGGAAATCAGCCCCGCCGTCGCGCCGGGAACCAGCGCGGCCAGTGTCTGCACCAGCGCGCGTTCCGATTGGTAGGTCGGGATGATGACGCTCAGCATGGAACCGGGGTCTGACGGCGGAATTGCCACCATAACACGCCGTCGCGCTGCGGCATCCGGATCGGCTGGATTTGATGAAAACGTCGGACGGTATGGAAAATGTTCTTGTTATGTTCTTATCTTTCGCATAGGTTGGGAGCATGTCTCGTTCGTCCGCAGTTCGTAGAGATCCCCCGGCGTCGGAAGCGTTGCTGCCCTCCCCGCCAACGGGTGGCCGGCGCGTCCCGGACACGGCCGGCCTGATGGATACGGCCGTGACCCGCGAGCGCCGGCGCGGACGCGGGACGTTGTCCAATAGTTCCGGCCGCTACGAGCCGCTGGCGCGCATCGCCTTCGACGACGGCTGGCAGAGTCTCGACGAGTTGCCGCCGTTCCAGACGACGGTGGCGGTGGATGCGACACGCAAGATCATCACCCGCAACGATTCGCCCGACATCTCGTTCGACCGCTCGATCAATCCCTATCGCGGCTGCGAGCACGGCTGCGTCTACTGCTTCGCGCGGCCGACGCATGCCTATCTCGGCCTGTCGCCGGGGTTGGATTTCGAATCCAGGCTGTTCGTCAAGCCGGAGGCGGCCGAACTGCTGGAGAAGGAGCTGGCCGCGCCGGGCTATCAGCCGAAGGTGATCGCGATCGGCACCAACACCGATCCGTATCAGCCGATCGAGCGCCGCTACCAGGTGATGCGCCGCATTCTCGAAGTGCTCGACAAGGCCGGCCACCCGGTCGGCATCGTCACCAAGTCGGCGCTGGTGCTGCGCGATCTCGATATTCTGGCGCGGATGGCGGAGCGCAATCTCGCCAAGGTGGCCATCTCGGTGACGACGCTCGATGCCGAGCTGGCGCGCAAGATGGAGCCGCGCGCCACGACGCCGTCGCGACGACTGGAGGCGCTGCGGCGGCTGTCGCATGCCGGCGTGCCGACGACGGTGATGGTCGCGCCGGTCATTCCGGCGCTCAACGACATGGAGATCGAGCGCATTCTCGATGCGGCGGCGGCCGCCGGCGTCAAGGAGGCCGGCTATGTGCTGCTGCGCCTGCCGCTCGAAGTGCGAGATCTGTTCCGCGAATGGCTGCTGGCCAATTACCCCGACCGCTATCGCCATGTGATGAAGCTGATCCGCGACATGCGCGGCGGCAAGGATTACGACTCCGCCTGGGGCAGCCGCATGAAGGGCACCGGCCCCTATGCCTGGCTGATCGGGCGCCGCTTCGAGGTGGCCTGCGAGAAATACGGGCTCAACCAGAAGAAGCGGCGGCTGACGCTGGAGCATTTCCATCCTGCCCCTGCCGGGTCGGAGCAGTTGAGTCTGTTCGCGTGAACGGTCCATGTTACGTGAATGATTGGCGTGAGACGCGAGCGAAGAGACTTGTGTGAAAAGACCTGTGTGAAGAGACCCGTGCGTGAATGATCCCGTGGATATGAAGGCGCCGCCGCCGGCGGTGCTGTCGTTGGTGACGCTCGGCGTTGCCGGGCTTGAACGCAGCATCGTCTTCTATGAGCGGCTGGGTTTTCGCCGGAAGATGCGGAGCGCCGAAGGCGTCGGCTTCTTCGAGGCCGGCGCGGCGGCGTTCGCAGTGTTTCCGGTTTCCGAGTTGGCGCGCGATGCCGGCGTCGATGCCGATTCGTCCGCAACGGGCGCATCCTCCATTCGCCCGGCTGCCGGTCCGGAGATGTTTCGCGGAATGGCGCTCGCCTGGAATTGCGCCACGCGCGCCGGCGTCGATCAGGCGCTGGCGCGGGCACGGGCCGCGGGTGCCGTCATTCGCAAGCCGGCACAGGAAACCTTCTGGGGCGGTTATGCCGGTTATTTTGCCGATCCCGACGGGCATCTGTGGGAGGTTGCCTTCAATCCGGGCTTTCCGCTCTCGGAGGACGGCCGGCTGGCGATCCCGGACTGAGCCGAAAGATCGCGCCGACGGCCGTGGATTGGCTGTGGTTGCCCAGTCCGGTTGTCCCCGATGTTCACCGCCGCTCGGACGCCTGTCGACCGTGGTGCGGTTCCGGCGAACACCGGCCTTGCTCGCGGCGGCGCTTCGCGGCAAGGCTCGTGTCATGACACGCACCACGGGACGTTCGACCGCACGCGCGCGCCGTCAAGAGAAGCAAGAGAAGAATGCGGCGCCGGATCAGGCGCCGCGGCTGCCGCTCGCCGAAACGGTCCTGCGGCCGACCTTCCGGCGTGAGCGCCGCGCGCTTGCCAAAGGCATCTGGCCGGTGGCCGGCTGCGACGAGGCCGGCCGCGGTCCGTTGGCCGGGCCGGTGGTTGCCGCCGCGGTGGTGCTCGATCCGCAGCGCATTCCGCGCGGCCTCAACGATTCCAAGAAGCTCGACGCCGCGGCACGCGAAAAGCTCTACGCGAAAATCTGCGCCAGCGCCGATGTTGCCGTCGCCTTCGGCTCCACGGCGCGCATCGACCGCGACAACATCCTGCGCGCCTCGCTGTGGGCGCTGGCGCGCGCCGTGCGTTCCTTGTCGGTGAAGCCGAAACTGGTGTTCGTCGACGGCCGCGACCGCATCGACGTTCCCTGCGATTGCGAAGCGGTGATCGGCGGGGATGCGCTGGTGCTCTCGGTCGCCGCCGCCTCGATCGTCGCCAAGGTGACGCGCGACCGGCTGATGCAAAGGCTCGGGCTGGTGCATCCCGAATACGGCTTCGAACGCCATATGGGTTATGCAGTGCCGGAGCATCGCGCCGCGCTGAGCAAGTTCGGTCCCACCATCCATCATCGCCGCTCGTTCGCGCCGGTGCGGTTGTGGGGCGAAGACGAGGAGCTTCCCGCACCCCCTGTGTCCGCCGTGTTGCCTCTCTAGCGGGCATTCTCTATTCCTGCGCGTTCGATTGTCCGGTTTGTCCCCGCAGGCCAATGCATTACGTCTCGCTGATCGTCGAATGCCTGCGCGGACGGCCGTCGGTCGCATTCTGGATCGCGGCGCTCGGCCAGGGTGTCTTGTGGTTCGCCGTGCCGGCGCTGTTCTACAGCGCGCCGCCGGAGGGGCTCGCCGACGTGCTGACGGCCGGCTGGCAGTTCCGGCTCGGCAACGAGCTCGAGCCGCCGCTGGCCTTCTGGCTGGCGCAACTGGCGTTCCGCGCCGCCGGCGTCGTCGGCGTCTATCTGCTGGCGCAGCTCTGCATCGTCGTGGCGCTGTGGGCGGTGTTCAGGCTCGGCAGCGCCATCGTCGGTCCGCGCCATGCCGCGCTGGCCGTGCTGCTGATGACCGGGCTGACGGTGCTGACCCTGCCGAGCGTTGATTTCGGGCCGGCGGTGCTGGCTTTGCCGCTCTGGGCGCTGTCGCTGCTGCACTACTGGCGCGCGGTGGGCGAGGGGCGGCACGGTTACTGGCTGCCGCTAGCCATCGAACTCGGCCTCCTGCTGCTCACCAGCATTCTCGGCGTGCTGCTGCTCGCGCTAATTGTTGTCGCGACGCTGCTGCATCCGCGCGGGCGTGCCGCGTTCCGCCATGCCGAGCCGTGGCTCGGCATGGTCTTCCTGCTGTTCGTCGTCGCGCCCTATGCCGGCTGGCTTGCCCATCATCCGGATCTGGCGCGGCGGATCTTCGCGCCGGTCCGCCTCGTTGCCGATCCCGGTGCTGCGGCGCTGCGGGTGCTGGCGCTGATCGTCACCGCGCATCTCGGGGTGGCTGTGCTGGTGGCGCTGACCAGCGGCTGGCCGAACCGGCGGCGCGAGCAGCCGCCGGTGATCGACGGCCGCGCCGCGGCGCGGGCGGGCCGGCTGTTCGTCTACGGTTTCGCGCTGGTGCCGCCGCTCGCCGCACTGGCTTTCGCCGCCGCCGGCGGGACCGTCTCGCCGCAGCGGCTGGCGCCGCTGGTGCTGCTGTCTGGGCTCGCCGTCGTGATCGTCGCCGGCGCGCAGATCAAGCTCTACCGCGAGCGCATCGTCAGCTTCGTCTGGCTGGCTTTGCTGGTCGTGCCGCCGCTGCTGATGGTTTTCAGTCTCGCTCTGTCGCCGTGGCTGGCGATCGACATGCCGACCGCACAGCCGGCGCAGGCGATGGGACGGTTTTTTTCCGACAGCTTCCAGCGTCGCACGGGCCAGCCGCTGCAATATGTGGCGGGCGACCGGCGGATCGCGACGCTCGTGTCGCTGGCGTCGCCGGCGCGGCCGGCGATGGTCCCGATCGATGCGCCGGCGCGTGCACCGTGGGCGACGCTGGCGGATTTGCGCAGGAGCGGCGGGGTCGTGGTCTGGCCGACGGCGGATACCGCCGGGACGCCGCCTGCTGCGATCAAGGCGGCGTTTCCTGATCTCGTCGCCGAGGTGCCGCGGGTGTTCGAGCGCCCGGTGCAGGGCCGGCTGCCGCTCCTGCGGATCGGCTGGGGCGTGGTCCGCCCGGCACCGCCGCAGCCGGGCCAGTGATTGCGGCCCAGTGATTGCGGCTCAGTGATAGCTCTCGCCCTCGCGCACCTTGCCGCGGAACAGCCAGTAGACCAGCACCGTGTAGCCGATGACCACCGGCAGCATCACCACCGTGCCGGCAAGCATGAAGGTCTGGCTGTCGGGCGAGGCCGCGGCCTGCCAGATGTCGAGCGACGGTGGCACCAGATACGGAAACGCCGAGATCACCAAGCCGAGATAGCCGAGCAGGAACAGCGCGATCGCCGCGAGGAACGGCAGCATGTCGCGACCGCGGTCGAGCGACCACCAGCAGACGAGCGCGATCACTCCGGTCAGCGTCGGCACCGGCCAGAGGAAATAGAAGTTCGGCAGCGAGAACCAGCGCTCGGCAATGCGCGGAAAGGCGAGCGGCGTCCACAGGCTCACCGCCGCCATGAAGGCGAGCACGGCGGCGAGCAGCCATAGCGCCTGCCGCCGCGCCTGCCGCGCGAGGTCGCCGTCGGTCTTCATGACCAGCCAGGTGGCGCCGAGCAGGCCGTATCCTGCAATGACGCCGAGGCCGCACAGAATCGAAAACGGCGTCAGCCAGTCGAAGGTGCCGCCGGCGAAGGCGCCGTTCTCGACCGTGATGCCCTGGATCAATCCGCCGAGTACGACGCCCTGCGTGAAGCTGGCGATCACGGAGCCGGCGGTGAAGGCGATATTCCAGCCCTGCTTGCGGCGGGCGAGGGGGCGAAACTCGAACGCCACGCCGCGGAAAATCAGCGCCAGCAGCATGGCGATGACCGGCAGATACAGCGCCGGCATGATGATCGCGTAGGCGCGCGGAAACGCCACCATCATGCCGCCGCCGCCGAGCACCAGCCAGGTCTCGTTGCCGTCCCAGAACGGCTTGATCGTGGCCATCATCCGGTCGCGCTCGGCTTCCGAACGCGCAAAGGGAAACAGCACGCCGATGCCGAGATCGAAGCCATCCATGATCACATACATCACCACGGCGATACCGATGATCGCCGCCCAGATGATCGGCAGGTCGTAGGCGAGTTCAGACCACATGCTCGACTCCCAGCGGGCCTTTGGTCCTGTCGCCGGGCTGCACCAGCTGGGCATCCGGCCCGCGATGGATCAGGCGGTTGATGTAGTAGGCGCCGGCCCCGAAGATGACGCCGTAGACGAGGATGAACAGCGCCAGCGTCGTGGCGATCGACGTCGCCAGTACCGGCGAGGTGGCGTCGGCGGTGCGCATGATGCCATGCACGATCCATGGCTGGCGGCCGCTCTCGGTGGTTATCCAGCCGGCGATGACGGCGACGAAGCCGAGCCACCAGCATTGCGCCATCACCTGCAGATACCAGCGGGTGGCGAACAGTTTGCCCGACCACCACAGCCAGGCGCCGAACAGCGCCGCGCCGATCATAAAGAAGCCGACGGCGAGCATGATGCGGAAGGCGAAGAACACCGTCTTCACCGGTGGCCGGTCGGCGGGCGGGACATCCTTCAGGCCGGGCACCGTACCGTCGATGCGGTGTGTGAGGATGAGCGAGCCGGCTTTCGGAATCGAAAGCGCATAGCGGTTGACCTCCGCCTGTTCGTCGGGCCACGCGAAAATCTCGAAGTCGGCCGGCCCGCGATCCCAGTGCGCCTCCATCGCCGCCACCTTGATCGGCTGGTGTTCGAGCGTGTTGAGGCCGTGCTGGTCGCCGAGGAAAAGCTGCAGCGGCGCCAGCACCACCAGAAGCCCCACCGCCATGCGCGTCATCGTCCGCCCCTCTTCGAGGAAACGGCCGGCGACGAGATAGCGCGCGCCCACCGCCAGCACGGCGAAACCGGCGGTAAGATAGGCGGCGTTGAGCATGTGCGCGAAGCGGTAGGGAAAACTGGGATTGAAGATGATTGCCCACCAGTCCTGCGGATAGGCGATGCCGTCGCGCATCACATAGCCCGCCGGCGTGTGCATCCAGGAATTCGCCGACAGAATCCAGAACGAGGATAGCGCGGTGCCGAGCGCCACCGCGACGGCGGAGAACGCATGCAGCCAGCGCGGCACCCGGTCGCCGCCGAACAGCAGGATCGACAGGAAGGTCGCTTCCAGGAAGAAGGCGGTCAGCACCTCGTAGCCGATCAGCGGACCGATGACATTGCTGGTGACGACGGTGAAGCGGCTCCAGTTGGTGCCGAACTGGTAGGACAGGACGATGCCCGAGACCACGCCCATGGCGAAGGACACCGCGAAGATCCGCGTCCAGAAACGGGAGATACGCTTGTAGCGGTCCTCGCCGGTGGCCACCCACATGACTTCGAGCGTGGCGATATAGGCCGACAGCCCGATCGTGAAGCTCGGAAAAATGATGTGAAATGAGATGGTGAAGGCAAATTGCAGCCGGGCCAGCATGACCGGATCGAGATCCATGAGCCGCGCTCCAGATTGCTCGGGGCATTCTATACCCCCACAGGAATGCCCGTCAGGCGGGTGGGTTCCATCCGCCGATCATTAAATCTGCACCAAATCTGCAGATCCGCACCTTGTGGGTTACTCCGCGCGGCCCTGTCCGCCGGTTTGGGCGGACGCTAGGCTGCGCCGCATCTGGAATCGGGGGGACACCGGGCGATGACGACAGCGACAGAGGACAGCACCGCGGAATCGGCGATCAGCCGCTATTTCGGCCTGCGCGAGCAGGGCACCAGCGTGCGCACGGAATTCATTGCCGGGCTGACCACCTTCCTGACGATGGTCTACATCATTTTCGTCAACCCGCAGATCCTCGGCAAGACCGGCATGGATCCGGGGGCGGTGTTCGTCGCCACCTGCATCGCCGCGGCGGCCAGCACGCTGGTGATGGCGCTCTACGCGAATTATCCGATCGCGCTGGCGCCGGGCATGGGGCTCAACGCTTTCTTCGCCTTCACCGTGGTGCTCACCGACAAATTCACCTGGCAGCAGGCGCTCGCCGCGGTGTTCTGCTCCGGCGTGCTGTTCTTCCTGATCTCGGTATTCCGGTTGCGGCAATATGTGATCGAGTCGATCCCGACCAATCTGAAATTCGCCGTGTCCGCCGGCGTCGGCCTGTTCCTGGCGATCATCGCGCTGGAAGAGGCGAAGATCGTCGTCGACCATCCGGCGACTTTGGTCACGCTCGGCAATCTGACCAATCCGACGGCGATCCTGGCGCTTGCCGGCTTCGTGCTGATCGCCGCGCTCAATCACCGCCGCATCATCGGCGGCACGCTGATCGGCATTCTCGTCGTCGCCGTCATCGGTCTGCCGCTCGGGCTTGCGACCTTCTCCGGCGTCGTGTCGATGCCGCCGTCGCTGGCGCCGACCTTGCTGCAGATGGACTTCTCGCGCATGTGGGAATTGTCGTTCATTATCGTCGTCTTCGCGATTTTGTTCGTCGACGTCTTCGACAATGCCGGCACGCTGATCGGCGTCACCCATCGCACCGGCCTGATGCAGAACGGCACCCTGCCGCGCATGAAGCAGGCGCTGATCTCCGACTCGTTCGCCGCGATGTTCGGCGCCGCTATCGGCACTTCGACGACCACCAGCTACATCGAGAGCGCTGCCGGCATCCAGTCGGGCGGCCGCACCGGCCTCACGGCGGTGTTCGTCGCGATGTTCTTCCTGCTCGCCCTGTTCTTCTCGCCGCTCGCCGGCATGGTGCCGGCCTATGCGACGGCGGCGGCGTTGCTCTATGTCGCCTGCGTGATGGCGCGCGGCCTCGCCGAGATCGACTGGACCGACATCACCGAATATGCTCCGGCGGTGGTGACGGCACTGGCCATGCCGCTGACCTATTCGATCGCGACCGGCATCGGACTGGGCTTCATCACCTATGCGGCGATGAAGATCGTCGCCGGCAAGGCCCGCGAGGCGGCGCCGGCGGTGCTGGTGCTGGCGGTGCTGTTCGCGATCAAGTTCGCCATCGCGGGCTGACGGCATCGTGAGGTGAGGCCGCCGCGAGACGGTCGCGGCGGGTGGTGCGGACGAGGCGTGCGATGATGTCGATGACCTCTGGCTGGAGCGCGACCTGGCAATTCTGGGCGGTGCTGTCCGCGGTATTCGCCGCGCTCACCGCCATTTTCGCCAAGGTCGGCGTCGAAAGCATCAATGCCGACTTCGCCACCCTGATCCGCACCGTCGTCATTCTGACGACGCTGGCGTTGATCGTCACCGCCACCGGGCAATTCCAGCCGCTGTCGTCGGTGTCGGGCCGGACCTACCTGTTTCTGGTTCTCTCCGGCCTCGCCACCGGCGCCTCGTGGCTGTGTTATTTCCGGGCGCTGAAAGTCGGGCAGGCGGCGCAGGTGGCGCCCATCGATAAATTGAGCGTCGTGCTGGTGGCGATCTTCGGCGTGCTGTTCCTGCAGGAGACGCTGTCGCCGCGCGGCTGGATCGGTGTCACGCTGATCGGCGCCGGCGCGGTGCTGCTGGCGTGGTGACGCCGGCGTTTAATCCGTTTGTGCCGTCTGTGCGGCTACGGCGTCGAGTTCCTTCCTGATGGCAAGGAAGTCGCGCCACGCCAGCCGCTTCTGGATCGGCTGGCGCAACAGATAGGCCGGGTGCAGCGTCACCATGGCGCGGATCGTGCGGTGCGGCGCGTTGTAGCCGTACCAGCGGCCGCGCGACTTCAGGATGCCGTCCTTCAGATTGAGCAGCGTCTGCGACGACGGTTTGCCAAGGCAGACAAGCACCGTCGGATCGACGAGTTCGATGTGGCGCTGGATGAACGGCAGGCAGATCGTCGATTCCTGCGGCGTCGGTTCGCGGTTGCCCGGCGGCCGCCAGGGAATGATGTTGGAAATATAGGCAGTGGTGCGGTCGAGCCCGATCGCCGCCAGCATCCGGTCGAGCAATTGCCCGGAGCGGCCGACGAACGGCAGACCGGAGATATCCTCCTCGCGTCCCGGCGCCTCGCCGACGAACATCACCTTCGCCTGCGGGTTGCCGTCGGCGAACACCATCTGCTTGGCGGTGGTTTTCAGTGCGCAACCGTCGAAGTTGCGCAGGATCTCGCGCAATTCGTCGAGCGTGCGGGCGTTGCGCGCGGCGGCACGCGCCTGCATCGCCGCTTCGTCCGGGGCCTGCGGCGGCAACATTGCCGCTGTTGCGGCAACCGGCGGTGCGACACGGGTTCGCCGCTGCGGCGATGCGGTTGCCGGCGCGGACGTTTCAGCGGCCGGCGGAGGATCGTCGAAGCGGTTGACCGGCGTTTCGCCGATCGCGGCATCGACCCCGGCTTCAGCATAGAACGCCAGCAGGTCGCGGGCGGCCTGGCGTTCGAGAGAGTCTGATGGATCCGACATGGGCCGATTCTAAAGCATCTTTGTCCGGTATTGAAACGTTTGCGGTGCAACGGTGCGATTGCCGTTCATGGATAAAAATGGAAAGAGTCCAGAAAACCGCGAGAGGAGCATCGGGATGGCCGGGGAGACGTTGCGCGAGGCGATGGAGTTCGACGTGGTCGTGGTCGGTGCAGGCCCGGCCGGCCTTGCCGCAGCGATCCGCATCAAGCAGGTCAATCCGGACATCGCCGTCGTCGTCGTCGAGAAAGGCTCCGAGGTCGGCGCGCATATCCTCTCCGGCGCGGTGGTCGATCCATGCGGGCTCGACCGCCTGCTGCCGGACTGGCGCGAGGATGCCAATGCGCCGATCAAGACCCCGGTGACCGAGGACCGCTTTTATTATCTCGGCGCCAGCGGCGCGCTGCGGCTGCCGAATCTGCTGATGCCGCCGCTGATGAACAATCATGGCAATTTCGTCGTTTCGCTCGGCAATGTCTGCCGCTGGCTGGGGACGCGCGCCGAGGCGCTCGGCGTCGAGATCTATCCTGGCTTCGCCGCCGCCGAGGTGCTCTACGACGACAATGGCGCGGTGAAGGGGGTGGCCACCGGCGATATGGGCATCGGCAAAGACGGCGAGCCGAAGGACAGTTTCACCCGGGGGATGGAACTGCATGCCAAGTACACGCTGTTCGCGGAAGGCGCGCGCGGCAATCTCGGCAAGCAGCTCCTCGCCAAATTCGCGCTGGCCGACGATCGCGAGCCGCAGAAATTCGGCATCGGCCTGAAGGAGCTGTGGCAGGTTGCGCCGGACAAGCACCGCAAGGGATCGGTGCAGCATTCGTTCGGCTGGCCGCTCGACAACGCTACCGGCGGCGGTTCCTTTCTCTACCACTTCGACGACAACCTGGTATCGGTCGGCTTCGTCGTCCATCTCAACTACCGCAACCCGTATCTCTCGCCGTTCGAGGAATTCCAGCGCTTCAAGACGCATCCGCTGGTTCGCGACACTTTCGTCGGGGGCAAGCGGCTGGCTTACGGTGCGCGGGCGCTCACCGAGGGCGGCTGGCAGTCGGTGCCGAAGCTGACATTTCCAGGTGGCGCACTCATCGGTTGCGATGCCGGATTCATGAACGTGCCGCGCATCAAGGGCAGCCACAATGCGATGCTCTCAGGCATCCTCGCGGCGGAGACGGTGGCGGCGGCGCTTTCCGCCGGGCGCGCCAATGACGAACTGGCCGACTACGATGCCGGCTGGCGCGCCTCGGCGATCGGCAAGGATCTCTGGCGGGTGCGCAACGCCAAGCCGCTATGGTCGAAGTTCGGCACGCTTGCCGGCGTTGCGCTCGGCGGCCTCGATATGTGGACCAACACCTTCGGCTTCTCGCTGTTCGGCACGCGGAAGCACGGCAAGCCGGACTTCGCGACGCTAAAGCCGGCGGCGGAATGCCGGCCGATCGCCTATCCGAAACCCGACGGGCAACTCACCTTCGACCGGCTGTCGTCGGTATTCCTTTCCAATACCAATCACGAGGAAGACCAGCCGCCGCATCTTGTCGTGAAGGACATGGCGCTGCAGCAGGCGTCGGAACACGATGTCTATGCCGGGCCGTCGACGCGCTATTGTCCGGCCGGCGTCTATGAATGGGTCGAGGAGGGCGGCGCGCCGCGCTTCGTGATCAATGCGCAGAACTGCGTCCACTGCAAAACCTGCGACATCAAGGACCCGAACCAGAACATCACCTGGGTGCCGCCGGAAGGCGGTGGCGGACCGAATTATCCGGATATGTAGCCGTACGGCGCCCCGCAATCGCGTCGCATCGCCGCGCTTTTGCCGCCTTTGACTGCGAGGCAGACCTGCTTGCGGGACAGGCGCTCTCGTGCGACAGGCATTCTTGCGGGATTGGACCAAACCAGCCATTCTCCCGCTGAATCGCGTCGTTTCGCCGGTCATGTCTTGTTCCAGCGGCTGCGTGCGAAACGGGCCTGGCTCGTGCCGAGCCGGAGTTATGTGGAGACCAATCTCGTGACCCTTCCGGTTCTGTTGCGATGCGTCGCGGGCGTCACGCTCGGCGCCTTTGCTGCCGTGCTGCCCATGACTGTATCGGCGCAGACGCCGACGCCGCAGCAGTTGGAAGACGTCAGCGCTTTTGGCAGCTATCTCGCCGCCCGTCATGCCGGCCAGCAGCGCGATGCGGCCGCCGCCGCCGCGTACTACCGCGCGGCGCTCGGCTCCGATCCAAAGAACAAGGAACTGCTCGATCGCGCCTTCCTGTCGTTCCTGGTCGATGGCGAAGTCGAAGAAGCGGCGCGGCTCGCCGACCGCGTGCTGCGCTCCGACAAGAACGAACGCGTTGCCCGGCTGGTTGCCGGCACCCGCGCGCTCAAGCAGAAGCAATATGCCTCCGCCCGCACGCATCTGGCGCAGTCGGTGCGCGGCCCGATCACCGACCTGACCGCAACCCTGCTCACCGCCTGGTCGCAGGCCGGCGCCGGCGATACCAAAGCCGCGGTGACGACGCTCGATCGCCTCGCCGGGCCGGAATGGTACGGTATCTTCAAGGACCTGCATGCCGGCCTGATTCTCGATGCGGCCGGCAATCGCAAGGATGCGGGCAAGCGCTTCGAGCGTGCCTACAAGTCCGATTCCACGGCGCTGCGCGTCGTCGAAGCTTATGGAAGCTGGCTGTCGCGCAACGGCCGCCGCGACGAGGCGAAGACCGTTTACGAGACCTTCGACAAGCAGGTGCCGCGGCATCCGCTGGTGGTCGCGGCGCTGGCGGCGCTCGCCAAGGGCGAGAAGCTGCCGCCGCTGGTGGCTTCGCCGCAGGCTGGCGCCGCCGAGGCGCTGTATGGCCTCGGCGCCTCGCTCGGACGACGCGGCGGCGAGGACCTGGCGATCGTCTATCTGCAGCTCGCGCTTTATCTCGTGCCGCATCATCCGCTGGCGCTGCTGTCGCTCGCCGATCTCTACGAATCGCTGAAGAAGCCGCAGCTCGCCATCAAGATGTATCAGCGGGTGCCGGCGCATTCGCCGCTGCATCGCAATGCTGCGATCCAGATGGCGATCAATCTCGAGGCCGTCGATCGTCCGGAGGAGGCGAAGAAAGAACTGAGCGCGCTGATCGCCGAGAATCCGACGGATATCGAAGCGCTCGTCGCACTCGGCAATATCCAGCGCAGCCGCAAGGAGTTCGCCGACTGCGGCGAAACCTATTCCAAGGGCATCGCACAGAACGCCGACCCGCAGAAGTCCAACTGGCTGATCTTCTATTTCCGCGGCATCTGCTACGAGCGCTCGAAGCAGTGGCCGAAGGCCGAAGCGGATTTGAAGAAGGCGCTGGAGCTGTATCCCGACCAGCCGAACGTACTGAACTATCTCGGCTATTCGTGGGTCGACCAGGGCATCAATCTCGAGGAAGGCATGGCGATGATCAAGGGCGCCGTGCAGCAGCGGCCGGACGACGGCTA
>DATMEV010000062.1:0-20381 GCA_035556795.1 Pseudolabrys sp.
TCGTCGATCGCCGCCACCGGATCGTCCTTCAGCGGATCGTCGGTCTTCTTCACCGACAGCGACGGACAACCGGACAGACGGATGCAGGCATGATCGCCAGTGCACACATCCTCATCGACGCCGAAGCGCTCGCGCACCACGCGTTCACCGCCCTTGACCGCCTTCCGGAACAACGGCTTCACCCGCCGCTGCCGATTCAGCATGCATTCGGACGAGGCGACGATGACCTTCGGCCCTTTCTCGGATGTGGTCAGCGCCTCCTTCAATGTATCGCGCATCTTGCCGACGTCGTAGGTGCGGTCGATCTGGCGCACCCAGTTGACGCCGATCCCCTTCACCGCCTCGGTGATTGGATGCCTCGTGGAGCGTGAGGCATTGTCGGCACGCGACGACAGGATGTCCTGCCCGCCCGTCGCCGACGAGTAATAATTGTCGACCACCAGCACGACGCCGTCGTGCTGGTTGAACACGGCATTGCCGATGCCGCTGGTCAGCCCGTTGTGCCAGAAGCCGCCGTCACCGATGATCGAGATCGGACGCTTGCCGGCCTTGACGTTGAACGCCGACGCCGACGCCGGGCCGAGGCCATAGCCCATCGTCGTCGCGCCGATATTGAACGGCGGCAGGATCGAGAACAGATGGCAGCCGATATCGGCGGCGACGTGATGCGGCCCCAGTTCTTTCTCGACAAGCTTCATCGCCGCGAAGATCGGCCGCTCCGGACAGCCGGTGCAGAAGCCGGCCGCACGCGCCGGCACCACTGTCGACAATGCCTTGACGACGTCGCTGTCGGCGACCGATGGCTGGTTCGCCGCACGCAGATGATCCGGCAGAATATCCGGCGCCGCCGCCGTCAGGAAACCGCGCACGCCGGCGAGCATTGCCGCCGCGGTGTATTCGCCGGCCATCGGCAGCACGTCCTTGCCGTACACCTGCGTCGCCAGACCGGCCTTGCGGAGGATCCGGTGCAACGCCTGCTCGATATAATCGGGTTGCCCTTCCTCGACCATCAGCACCGCCGACTTGCCATCGCAGAAGGCAGCGATCTCGTCGTCGATCAGCGGATAGGTCACGTTCATCACATAGAGCGGAACGCGCGTGCGACCCCAGACATCGGCCAGACCGAGATCGCGCAACGCCCGCACAACGCCATTATACATACCGCCCTGCAGCACGATGCCGATATCGTCGACGTCGCCCGGCATGGTTTCGTTGAGCTTGCGCTGCTTGATGAATTCGACGGCCGCCGGCCAGCGCCGCTCGATCTTCTCGCGCTCGTGCGCGAAGGAGGCCGGCGGCAGCACGATCCGGCTGGTGTCGCGTCGTGGATTTTCCAGCGCCTGCGCCAGCGTGAACGGCGGACGCTTGTTGTCCTTGGCGATGAAGCGTCCGTGCATATGGCAGGAGCGAATGCGCACTTCCAGCATCACCGGCGTGTTCGAGGCTTCCGACAGTTCGAAGCCGTCCTCCACCGCCTTGACGATGCATTCGAGGTTCGGGCGCGGATCGAGCAGCCAGATCTGCGACTTCATCGCAAAGGCATGCGAACGCTCCTGCATGATCGAGGAGCCCTCGCCGTAATCCTCGCCGACGATGATCAGCGCGCCGCCGGTGACGCCGCCGGAGGCGAGGTTAGCCAGCGCATCGGAGGCAACGTTGGTGCCAACGGTCGACTTCCAAGTCACCGCGCCTCGGATCGGATAATTGACCGAGGCCGCCAGCGTCGCGCCGGCCGCCGCTTCGGACGCCGAGGTTTCAAAGTGAACGCCAAGGTCGGCGAGGATGCCCTGCGCGTCCGACAGCACATCCATCAGATGCGAGATCGGCGCCCCCTGATAGCCGCCGACATAACCGACACCCGCCTGCAGCAGCGCCTTGGTGATTGCCAGGATGCCCTCGCCGCGAAACTCTTCTCCGGCACCCAGGGTCAGGTCGCGCACTTCTCGCGCAAAGGAACGCTCCGCCATCGCGGCCTCCGGACCGGCGGGGTCATGCGGCGTCGGACTGCGACGACGCCCCGTCGTTCGGAATTATTTTAGACATAAAACAATGTCGCACAACAGCCGCGACCCGCATCGCAGGCACGTCCGACAGGGACGACGCGGCTTCTCAGGGCGCCGCGGTCAACGGCAGGACATTCGTATATTTCACCTGCTGAAGCGCGAAACTCGATTCAATCGAGGCGATCCCCTCGACCCGCGTCAGCTTCTGCTTCACGAAGCGTTCATAAGCATCGAGATCGGGCACGACGACGCGCAGCCAGTAATCGCGCGAGCCGGTCATCAGATAGCATTCGAGGATTTCCGGCCAACGCTGGATGGCCTTCTCGAAGCGGTCGAGCGATTCCTGCTTCTGCTGTTCCAGCTTGATCGACACGAAGACGCTCACCGGCAATCCGACGGCGCGCTGGTCCAGCACGGCGACATAACGCGAGATCACGCCGGCTTTCTCCAACTGGCGCACCCGGCGCAGGCAGGGCGACGGCGACAGTCCGACCTTGGCAGCGAGGTCGACGACGCTGATGCGACCGTCGGCCTGCAGCGCGGCGAGGACTTTTCGGTCCAGACCGTCGAGTTTTATTTTTGACATTTTCAACCTGATTTTTCAGTATAATTGGCAAAATACGCCCATCACTATCGCCTGAATGGTTCAATTCGGCAAATTCAACCGCATACGCGGGGGCATATTCGTGGCGTCAACACAGGACGACAGCCATGATTCACCGAAAGGATCGGAGTCATCGGAAGCATGCAGGCCGCCCGGGGGCTCCCGGCAGCCCGAAGATTGCGTCGCCCTCTCCGGCCAATCTGCAGATCCTGCGTGAGCTGGAGCGCAAGGTGCTGTGGCTCGCGAGTTGGATGATCCACAATGCCAACCACCTGCGCGACAACAGCGACGGACTGAAAGTCGGCGGCCACCAGGCCTCTTCGGCTTCGATGGCGACGATCCTTACCGCGCTCTATTTCCATGTGCTGCGGCCGCAGGATCGCGTCGCGGTCAAGCCGCATGCGTCGCCGATCTATCATGCGATCCAGTACCTGCTCGGCCGCCAGACGCGCGAGAGGATGGAACACTTTCGCGGTTACAAGGGTGCGCAGAGCTACCCCTCGCGCACCAAGGATTCCGACGACGTGGATTTCTCCACCGGCTCGGTGGGACTTGGCGTCGCGCAGACACTGTTCTCCTCGCTGGTGCAGGACTACGTGCGCGCCCATGGCTGGGGCACGCAACGCGCCGAGGGCCGCATGGTCGCGCTGGTCGGCGATGCGGAACTCGACGAAGGCAACATCTTCGAGGCGCTGCTTGAAGGCTGGAAGCAGGGCCTGCGCAATTGCTGGTGGATCATCGACTACAACCGCCAGAGTCTCGACGCCGTGGTGCGCGAGGGCCTGTGGGAGCGCTACGAGCAACTCTTCCAGAACTTCGGCTGGAACGTCGTGATCGTCAAATACGGCGCACTGCAGGAGGCCGCGTTCCGCGAGCCCGGCGGCGACGCCTTGCAACGCTGGATCGACCGCTGTCCCAATCAACTTTATTCGGCGCTGGTCTTCCAGGGCGGTGCGGCCTGGCGCAAGCGCCTGCTCGACGATATCGGCGACCAGGGCGCCGTTACCAAACTGATCGAGTCCCGCTCCGACGACGAACTTGCCCGCCTGATGAACAATCTCGGCGGCCACGATCTGCCGGCGTTGCTGAATGCCTTCGCTACGGCCGACAGCGATCGTCCCACCTGTTTCATCTGCTACACGGTGAAGGGTTTCGGCCTGCCGTTCGCCGGCCACAAGGACAACCATGCCGGCTTGATGACGCCGGCACAGATGGAGAATTTTCGTACAGCGATGCGTATCCGTCCCGGCCGGGAGTGGGAGCGCTTCGAAGGTTTGCAGACCGATCCTGCGGATATCCAGACATTCCTCAATGCCGTGCCGTTCGCACAAGGCGGCGCGCGCCGCCTGACCGCGCCGCGGATCGCGGTGCCGGATGACCTGAAAGTGACGATCGCCGCGGAGATGTCGACGCAAACCGGCTTCGGCGCACTGCTCAACGAACTGGCGCGCGAGAAGACGATATTGGCCGAACGCATCGTCACCACCTCACCCGACGTGACCGTCTCAACCAACCTCGGTCCCTGGGTCAACCGTCGCGGTCTGTTCGCCCGAGAACAGGCGACCGACACGTTCAGAAGCGAGCGCATTCCCTCCACCTTCAATTGGGAATTCTCGCCGAAGGGACAGCATATCGAACTCGGCATTGCCGAGATGAACCTGTTCATTGCGCTGTCGGCGCTGGGACTGTCCCACGCGATCAACGGCGAGCGGCTGCTGCCAATCGGCACGCTCTACGATCCGTTCATCGCGCGCGGGCTCGATGCGCTGAACTATGCCTGCTATCAGGACGCCCGTTTCATCGTCGTCGCCACCCCTTCGGGCATCACGCTGGCGCCGGAAGGTGGCGCGCATCAGTCGATCGCGCAGCCGCTGATCGGCATGGCACAGGACGGGCTCGCGGCATTCGAACCGGCTTTCGTCGATGAGCTTGCCGAAATCCTGCGCTTCTCGCTCGACTACATCCAGAAGGATGGCGATGCAGCGGCGCCGGAGCGCAACTGGCTGCGCGACGAAACCGGCGGCTCGGTCTATCTGCGACTGTCGACACGACCGATCGCGCAGATACGTCGCGAGATGACTGCCGATCTGCGTCGCAACATCGTCGATGGCGCCTACTGGCTGCGCGAGCCCGGTCCCAATTGCGAAGTCGTCGTCGCCTATACCGGCGCGGTGGCGCCCGAGGCCATCGAAGCCGTGGGATTGATGGGCGAAGACCGGCGCGATGTCGGCCTGCTGGCGGTGACTTCGGCCGACCGCCTGAATGCCGGCTGGACGGCGGCACAGCGGGTACGTGAGCGCGGTCTTGTCCATGCGCGCTCGCACATCGAACGTCTGTTGATGAACATTCCCGGCCATTGCGGGCTGGTGACGGTCCTCGATGGACATCCGGCGACGCTGGCCTGGCTCGGGTCCGTCTATGGTCACCGCGTCCGGGCGCTCGGCGTCGAGCATTTCGGCCAGACGGGCTCGATCGAAGACCTCTATCGGCATTACGGCATCGACGCCAATGCGATCGTGGCGGCGGCGGAGCATATCGCGCCCGGCGCTCCCATCCGCCATCTCCGGCCGTTACGATCCGCCGTCTCCTGATCGGATTCACCCGGCATCAGCTTTGACGGCGGTCTTGCCGACGCGCAGTCACATCCGTCACATCCCGTCATCCGGAACGGCAGACATCTCTCTGCCGGGATCGCCAATTGCGGCTGCTGCGGCTACAAGCAGTTTCACAGTTTCCGCGAAGATGAAGGGACAAGATGCTTCGATACAGTCGCTTCGCCGCGCTCGCGCTCTGCAGCCTGATCGCATTGGTCGCCACTCCCTTCGCTTTTCGCTATCCATGGCTGTGGATACCGGCAGGGACCGCGATCCTGCTGACGCTTATCGGCATTCGCGACGTCATCCAGTCGAAGCATGCGATCCTCCGCAACTATCCGGTGATCGGCCATATCCGCTGGTTCGTCGAACTGATCCGGCCCGAGTTGCGTCAGTATCTGTTCGAGGCCGACGAGGAAGCCGCTCCGTTCTCGCGCGCGCAACGCTCGCTGGTCTATCGTCGCGCCAAGGATATCGCCGGCGAACATCCGTTCGGCACGCTGCTCGACGTCTATCAGGACGGCTATGAATTCATCAGCCACTCCACCCGCCCCGCACCTGTTTCCGATCCGGCGGGATTCCGCATCACCATCGGCAACGGTCAGTGCCGGAAACCCTATTCGGCTTCCGTGTTCAACATCTCGGCGATGAGCTTCGGGTCGCTCTCCGCCAATGCGATACGCGCCCTCAACAGGGGCGCGCGCCTCGGCGGGTTCAGCCACGATACCGGCGAAGGCAGCATCAGCCGCTATCACCGCGAAGGCGGCGGCGACATCGTGTGGGAAGTCGCCAGCGGCTATTTCGGTTGCCGCGACGAGCACGGCCGCTTCGATCCCGACCGCTTCGCGCAGCAGGCGACCGACGACCAGGTCAAGATGATCGAGATCAAGCTGAGCCAGGGCGCCAAGCCCGGGCACGGCGGCATTTTGCCTGCGGCAAAAGTGACGCCGGAGATTGCCGAGACACGCGGCATCCCGGTCGGCCGCGACTGTATATCGCCGTCGAGCCACAGCGCCTTTTCCACGCCGCGAGAGATGATGGGTTTCATCGACCAGTTGCGCGCGCTTTCGGGCGGCAAGCCGGTCGGCTTCAAACTCTGTCTCGGCCATCCGTGGGAATTCATGGGCATCGTCAAGGCGATGCTCGAAACGGGCACGGTGCCGGACTTCATCGTCGTCGATGGCGCGGAAGGCGGCACCGGCGCAGCACCGGTCGAATTCAGCAACCACATCGGTGTGCCGATGCGCGAAGGCCTGCTGTTCGTCCATAACGTGCTGGTCGGCACCGGTTTGCGCGACAAGGTGAAGATCGGCGCCGCCGGCCGCATCATCAGCGCCTTCGACATCGCCAGCGTACTGGCCATCGGCGCGGACTGGACGAACGCAGCGCGCGGCTTCATGTTCGCGCTGGGTTGCATCCAGTCGCTGTCATGCAACACCAATCGCTGCCCGACAGGCGTTGCTACGCAGGACGAAGTGCGCCAGCGGGCGCTCGTGGTGCCGGACAAGGCGCAACGCGTCTACCGTTTCCATGCCAATACGCTGCAGGCACTGGCCGAGATGCTGGCGGCGGCGGGTCTTGCACATCCCTCCGAACTCGGCCCGCATCATCTCGTCCGCCGGCTCAGCACCACCGAGGTGCGCCTGTTCTCGGATCTGCACGCATTCCTGGAACCGAACGAACTGATTTCCGGCCGCAGCGAGCACGACTTCTATCGACACCAATGGGAGATCGCCCGCGCCGACAGTTTCGATCCGCGCTGAGGATCGGGCGCGGCGCTGCAGCCTGTCCTATTTGACGGCGATATAGTTCGTCGGAATGGCAGTCGTATATTTCATTTCCTCCATGGCGATGGAGGAACTGATATCCGAGAACTCCAGGCGGCTGATCATGCGTTGGTAGACGACATCGTAGGTCTCGATATCGGGGACGACGATGCGAAGCTGGTAATCGGCCTCGCCCGTCAGCCGCCAAGCTTCGACGATCTCGGGAATGTCGGCAATCAGCTTGCGGAACGCCTGCAACCATTCGACGGCGTGACGCGGCGCCTTCACCGTGGCAAATACCGTCATCGGCACATTGGCTTTGCGCCGGTTAAGCAAGGCGACGCGGCGCGTGATGACGCCCTCTTCTTCCAGCTTGCGGATTCGCCGCCAGCAGGGCGCCGTGCTCATTCCGATCCGCTCGGCGATGGCCGCCACCGGGATCGAGGCATCGGCCTGGAGAATGTCGAGAATCTTGCGATCGGCAGCGTCCACGACCCCCTCCGGGAATGGATTTTATAAGGACTTTTAAAAAAGTAATATACAATAGCCCAAGAATAACAAAATACGAAAAATTATACCCCGAAAACGTATTATAGACCGATATTTTATCGAATATATTTCGCGCCGGCCTCGCTAGATTGTGGTGAAACCACCGTTATCGAGGACGCGAAACCGATGCGAACAATTGGTCTGTTGGGCGGCATGAGCTGGGAGAGCACGGCAGTTTACTACCGGCGTATCAACGAGGAGGTGCGGGCGCGCCTTGGCGGACTGCATTCCGCCGAAGTGTTGATGCGTTCGGTGAATTTCGACGGCATCGTCGCCCTGCAACGGGCCGATGAATGGGAACAGGCCGCCTCCGTTTTGTCCGGGCTCGCCCGCGATCTTGAGCGCGCCGGTGCGGCGTGTATCGTGATCTGTACCAATACCATGCATAAACTGGCGGAGGCCGTGCAGGGCGCGGTTTCGGTTCCGTTATTGCATATCGCCGATGTGACCGGCGCAGCGGTCAAGCAGGCCGGCTGCCACCGACCGTTGTTGCTCGCAACCCGCTATACGATGGAACAGGATTTCTATATCGGCCGCTTGCGGGAACATTTCGGCCTCGATCCGCTGGTGCCGGACGCAGACGACCGAACACTGGTCCACCAGACGATTTTCGATGAATTGTGCCAGGGTGTCGTGCAAGACGGTTCACGCCAGCAGTTCAAGGAAGTCATCGCCCGCGGTCGCGCCCGGGGCGCCGATTCTGTTATCCTGGGCTGCACGGAGATTGGTCTTCTGATCGGCGAAAGGGATATTGACTTGCCGGTTTTTGACTCGACTCTCATTCACGCGGATACCGCCGTCAGTTTTTCTCTGGCGAACGACGATAGCCCGCGCTTGAATGCGGCATAGCGGGAGGAGCCTGTCGATGCACCCCGCAGGGCGAGCCCCATCATGACCGTCAGACGCGTACCGTCACTCGCACATTGGGGCGCATTCAATGCGCTCGTCGAGGACGGCCGCGTCGTCGGGTGCGAACCCTTTGCCCAGGACCCGGCACCCTCGCCGATGCTGAATGCGATTCCGGAAATGGTGTATTCGCCGCTGCGCATCGCCAGGCCGGCGGTGCGCGAAGGCTGGCGCGAGGGCAAGCCGCGCACCGGACACGACCGTTTCCGCGAAGTGTCCTGGGATGAAGCGCTCGATCTCGTCGCCGGCGAACTGACGCGGGTTCGTCGCGATCACGGTGACACTGCGATCTTCGGCGGCTCCTATGGATGGTCGTCGGCAGGACGTCTGCATCATGCGCGCACGTTGGTGCGCCGCTTCCTGTTTCTCGGCGGCGGCTGCGTCGACCAGGCCGGCAATTATAGCTGGGGCGCGGCGCAGTTCCTGCTGCCGCATGTCATCGGCACCTATCAACCGGTCGCCGGCCGCGTCACCGACTGGCCGTCGATCGTCAAGAACACCAAGCTCATCGTCGCATTTGGCGGACTGGCACTGAAGAATGGACAGATCAGTTCCGGCGGCATGGGCGCTCATGTGCTGGAACAATGGCTGCGGCGCGCGAAGGACGCCGGCACCCGCTTCATCGTCATCAGTCCGCTCAAGCATGACGCGCCCGAATTCCTCGATGCCGACTGGATTCCGATCCGGCCCAATACCGATACGGCGCTGATGCTCGCCATGGCGCATACGCTGGTTATCGAGGGCCGGTACGATGACGCCTTCCTGTCGCGCTATTGCGTCGGCTTCGACCGCTTACGCGCCTATCTGCTCGGCGCGGACGACGGAATCGCCAAGGACGCCGACTGGGCGGCGCGCATCACCGGTGTCGCCGCCGACACGATCCGCACACTGGCGCGCGACGCCGCCGCGACGACAAGCCTGATCACCGTCGCCTGGTCGCTGCAACGGGCCCATCATGGCGAACAACCGTACTGGATGGCGATAGCGCTTGCCGCGATGCTGGGCGGCATCGGCGAGCCCGGCAGCGGTTTTGCGTTCGGCCACGGCTCGATGAACGGCGTGGGCGTGCCGCGCGCCGACGTGCCGGGGCCGGAAGTCTCCATGCCGAAAAATCCGACGGGAAAAGCCATTCCCGTGGCACGGATCGCCGACATGCTGCTGCATCCCGGCGAGCCCTACGAGTTCAACGGCAGGCGCGATATCTATCCCGACATCCGGCTGATCTACTGGGCCGGCGGCAATCCGTTTCACCACCATCAGGACATCAACCGGCTGCGTCGCGGCTGGCAGAAGCCCGACACGGTCATCGTGCACGAAAGCTGGTGGACACCGACTGCGCGTCACGCCGATATCGTGTTGCCGGCGACGACGACACTGGAACGCAACGATGTCGGAGGCTCCTCGCGAGACCCCTTCGTACTCGCCATGAAGCAGGCGATCGAGCCGATCGGCGACGCGCGCTCCGATTTCGATATCTTCCACGCACTGGCAAAACGGCTCGGCTATGCCGATGCCTTCACCGAAGGCCGCGACGAAACGGCCTGGTGCCGCGCCATCTATCAGCGCATCGTCGACGGCGCAGCGCGCAAGAACATCGCCCTGCCCGACTTCGAGACCTTCTGGGACGCCGGTTTCATCGAACTGCCGCCTCCCGAGAAGGATTTCGTGCTGTTCGAAGATTTCCGTCGCGATCCCACGCTCTATCCGCTGCAGACGCCGTCCGGGAAAATCGAGATCGCATCGGAAACCGTCGCCGGCTTCGGCTATGAAGACTGCCCTCCGCATCCCGCCTGGCTGCCGCCGGCGGAATGGCTCGGCGACGCCGCGACACGCGACTGGCCCCTGCATCTGGTCACCCATCAGCCAGTCAACCGGCTGCACAGCCAGCTCGACCCGGCAGGTGCGTCGCGCCGTGAAAAGATCAAGGATCGCGAAGCCATCCGGATCCATCCCGATGACGCCGCGCAACGCGGCATCAACGACGGCGATATCGTTCGCGTGTTCAATGCCCGCGGTGCCTGCCTTGCGGCTGCAATCCTCGATCCGGACGTGCTTCCGCATGTCGCGGTGATGGCGACGGGCGCCTGGTTCGATCCATCGACCGGCGCCGACGCCCCGGAACGTCACGGCAATCCGAACGTCCTCACGCGCGATATCGGCACCTCGCGCCTTGCTCAGGGCCCGAGCGCGCTCAGCGCGCTGGTGGATATCGAGCGATGGAACGCGGCATTGCCGCAAGTCGAGGCGTTCACGCCACCCGCTATCGTCCATGCCGAGCCCGAACCGGCGTGATATCGAAAGACTGAAAAAATCGAATTGAGTTCTGGAGAGACGAAATGTCGAAAAAACTGATGACCGGCTCGTTTGTGGCGCTCATTACTCCGTTCAACACCGATGGGACGGTGGATTTCACCGCGTTCCGGTCGTTGCTCAAATTCCACGAGGACAATGGCACTTCGGCAGTGCTCATCATGGGCTCTACCGGCGAAACGTCCATGCTGTCACAGGACGAGAAGAAGAAGATCATCGTCGAATGCGCCAAGATGAAGTCGGACAAGATGCCGATCTTCTTCGGCTGCACCAGCAACAATACCGACGCGACAATCGAGAACGTGAAATTTGCCAAGGACAATGGCGCCGATGGCGCGATCCTTGCCGCCCCGGCTTATATCTGCGCCCCGGAATCCGATATCGAGCGCTTCTTCCTCGACGTGGCCGACGCAACCGATCTGCCGCTCGGGATCTACAACAACCCGCCGCGCGTGAAGAGCGACCTGCACTGGGATAACCTGATCCGCATCTTCAAGCATCCGAACTATGTGGTGCACAAGGAATCGACCGCTCGCGTCGGCCAGGTCGCGCAGGTACTGGCCGCGAAAACCGGCGTCGCGGTGATGTGCTGCGACAGCCCCAATCTCGGCCTCGTGGTTCCGACCATGAGCCTCGGCGGACACGGCACGGCAAACATGACCGGCAATATCGCGCCGGGCGAGCTTGCGACCATTTCGACGCCATGGAAGAGCTATGCCGAGGCCGAGGGCTTCAGGAACGCCTATCTCAACCTGCTGCCGCTGCTGCATTACACTTATTCGGCGATCAATCCCGTCGCGGTGAAATCGCTGATGAAGGCCCTCGGCATGCCGGCCGGCAATCTCCGCCGGCCGTTGACCGGGCTCGAAGGCGAGGCGCTGGCCAAGGGTGTACGGATTGTTCAGGAACTCGGGCTCGACAAGAAGTACGGCTACAACATCAAGCCGTTGTCGGCTGCCGCCTGAGCCGTCACCGTGGATCTCGGCATCAGCGGCCGCAAGGCACTTCTGAGCGGCGCGAGCCGGGGACTGGGCAAAGCCTGTGCCTTCGCGCTGGCGCGCGAGGGCGTCGCGGTCACGATCATGGCCCGCACCCGCAAGGTTCTCGAACAGACCTGCGACGAAATCCGCCGCGCGACCGGCGTGACGGTCACTCCGGTCGTCGGTGATATCACCAGGGCCGAGGGGCGACAGGCGGCGCTTGCCGCCTGTCCCGAGCCGGACATTCTTCTCAACAACGCCGACGGCCCGGTGCCGGGCGATTTCCGCGACTGGTCGCGCCAGGACTGGATCGACGCGCTCGACGCGATGATGCTCGGGCCGATCGAGATGATCCGGCTGACCGTCGACGGCATGATGGGCCGCCGGTTCGGCCGCATCATCAATATCGTGTCGCGTAGCGTGAAGATCCCGCAGATCGAACTCGGCCTCTCCAATGGCGCGCGTTCCGGGCTTGTCGGGTTTGTCGGCGGGCTCGCCCGACAGACCGTCGAACATAATGTAACGGTCAACAATCTTCTGCCCGGCATCTTCGACAGCGATGCACAGCGACGCCATATCGAGGGCATGCTGGAGGACGGCGGCAAGACCTTCGACGAGATCTGGCGCGCGCGCGCCGCCGGAAACCCCGCCCGGCGCTACGGCCGGCCGGACGAGCTCGGCGCCTATTGCGCATTTCTCTGTTCTGATCACGCCGGATTCATCACCGGGCAGAATCTATTGATCGACGGAGGAAGCTATCCCGGAACGTTCTGATCGACATCAGGAAAGGATCGCACGATGAAAAGAACGCTACTGGCGGCAGCGCTTGCCGCAGCCGTTTCAGGAATGTCCATGCCGGCGTCGGCCGACACCTATCCGAGCAGAACCGTCAGCCTTGTCGTGCCTTATCCGGCCGGCGGATCGGTAGACGGCGTCGCGCGCATTCTGGCGCAGAAACTCGGCGATGCGTTCAACGCGAACTTCATCGTGGAGAATCGCGCCGGGGGCGCCGGGGGCACCGTCGGTGCCAATGCCGTCGCCAAGGCCAACCCGGACGGCTATACGCTGCTGCTCACCGCGTCGATCCACGTTACCACGCCGTTCCTGTTCAAGAGCATCCCCTACGACGTGGTGAAGGACTTCACGCCGATCTCGCTGGTCGCCGCCGGTCCGCTGGTGGTGTCGACGGCGACAAACGTGCCGGCTAACAACCTCAAGGAATTCTTCGACCTGGTGCGCAAGAGCCCGGACAAATATACCTTCGCGACATCCGGCTTCGGCTCGGCCGGACATCTGGCCGTGGAGTTGCTGAAGCGGCGCGCCGGCGTCAATACGCTGGTCATCTCCTACAAGGGCGCCGGCCCGATGCTCAACGACATCATGGCCGGACAGATCCAGCTCATTGCCGATCCGATGCTCTCGTCGCTGCCGCTGGCTCAAAGCAAGAAGATCAAGGCGCTCGCCATCACCAGCCTGAAGCGCGTCGAATCTGCGCCGGAGATTCCCACGGTCGAGGAGTCGGGCATGGAGAAGCTCGAATTCGAATCCTGGTACGGCCTATGGGGCCCGAAGAACATGCCGGCGGACCTTATCGCCAGGATCCACGACAAGACCGCCGAGGTGCTGAAGGACCCAGAGGTGCAGAAGCGTCTGAGCACTCTCGGTTTTGCCGCCAAGAGCTCGACGCCGGAGGAATTCGCCAAGTTCATCGACAAGGAAATGGCGACCTATTCGCAGATCATCAAGGACGCGAATATCAAGACGGAGTGAGGACTTGAAAGTCCTGGTGCTGGGCGCAGGCGTCGTCGGGACGACCTGCGCCCATTATCTTTCGTGGCATGGTCACGAGGTGACGGTCGTCGACCGCCAGCCGGGGCCAGCGCTTGAAACCAGTTTCGGCAACGCCGGCGGCGTGTGCCCGGGATTTGCCGGCCCCTGGGCCGCCCCAGGCATGCCCGTCAAGGTGCTGCGATGGCTGTTTGCGCGCCACGCGCCGCTGATGCTGCGCCCGCGTCTCGACCCGGCGCAATGGCGCTGGCTGGCTTCCTTCGTCGGTCAATGCACCACCGAACGCTTCGCCCGCAACAAGGCCCGGATGCAGCGCATCGCTCACTACAGCAAGGCTTGCCTTGTCGCGCTGCGCGCTGAGGCCGGCATCGCCTACGATCATGGGACGGCCGGCGTTCTGCAGATATTCCGCACCGAAGAAGAACTGGAGGGCGGACGTCGCGCCGCCGCGATCCTCGCACGCTTCGACGTCGCGCACCGCATCGTCAGCACGGACGATATCCGCGCCATCGAGCCGGCGCTCGGTGAAAGCGGCATGACACTGTCCGGCGGGCTGCATCTCCCAGACGACGAAACCGGCGACTGTCATCTTTTCACCACGCGGCTGTCAGAGCGCTTGCAGGCCGATGGCGTCATATTCCGGTTCAACACGAAAATCGCGAGGATCGTCCGGGACGGCGATCGGATCGCCGGCGTCGAGACCGATCACGGGGTGCTCACTGCCGACTGCTATGTCGTCGCGCTGGCCAGCGATGCCCCGGCCTTGCTCCGGCCCCTAGGAATCGACCTGCCGATCTATCCGGTGAAAGGCTACGCCATCACGCTCGACGATGTAGACCACGCGCATGCACCGCGCTCCTCGGTCATGGACGAGCACAGCAAGGTGATGATCACCCGCCTCGGGCGCCGTCTACGAGCCGCCGGCGTGGCGGAAATCGCCGGCTACAACCCTGCAGTCGATCCGGGCAAGGCTGCCGGCGTCCTGGCGGCGGCGCGCGATCTGTTTCCGTCCGCCGGCGACTATTCGCAGGTGAGATACTGGGCGGGACTTCGCCCGATGACACCCGATGGCCCGCCCTATCTCGGCACGACGCCGTTTCCCAATCTCTTCCTCAATCTCGGCCAGGGTTCGAACGGCTGGACGCAAGCCTGCGGATGCGGAAAGATCGTCGCCGATCTCGTCAGCGCACGCGTCCCCGACATCGATCTCGACGGCTTGACGCTGGCATCGCGCACACCAACCTCGTCAGGCTGATGACCCCGAGCGATGCCGGCCAGCAGCACGCATGTCTTCGTACATGTCTGCTCCCCGACCGGATTCGTCGACGTCGTTGCGGCCGAGCGTCTCTATTGCTCGATCGCGATATCGTTCTCGTTCACGATCGTTTTCCAGCGATCGATCTCGCTGTTGAAAAATGCCTGGCCTGCTGCGGCCGAGAGCATATTCGGAGGAAATATCTCCACTCCGCCCTGCGTGAACGCCTTGACGACCCGAGGATCGGCAAGTGCCTTCCGAAGAGAAGTGTTGAGCTTTTCGATAATCGGGGCCGGCGTTCCCGCGGGCGCAAAAAGCGCATGCCAGAACGGCACGATGACGTTCGGATACCCGAGTTCCTTGAGCGTCGGAACATCGGGAAGAAGCGGCGAGCGTTCCTCGCCACCATAAGCGTAGACATGAACCTTCCCCGCCTTGATCGCAGGGACAGCCGACACTGCTCCCGCCCACAGCAGGTCGACATGTCCGCCGAGAATATCGTTCATCGCCGGACCGAGGCCGCGATAGGATACGAAATCGAGTTTCACCCCCGTCGACTGAGCGATCAGCACCCCAGCCATATGCCCCAATGCCCCCACGCCGGGGTGGGCAAAGCTGGTCGGCTGTTTCTTCATATAGGCGAGGAGTTCGTTCCAGTTCGCCGCGGCAAGGGATTTCTTTCCGATAAGGAACGAATTGCTGGTATTGACCAGACCGACAACCGCGAGGTCCTTCTTGATATCAAAAGTTATCTTCCGGTGCAGCGACGCGCTGATCGCAATCCCGGTCTGATGGATCAGCAAGGTATAGCCGTCGGGCGCCGCCTGAGCGACACGCGCCGCGCCAATGATCCCGCCGCCGCCGGGGACGTTTTCCACGATGACATGCTGCCCGAGCGTCTCCGACATTCGCTCGGCAATCGTCCGCGCGGCAATGTCCGCCGGTCCGCCGGCAGCCGAAGCCGCTATCAGCGTTATCACCCGCGTCGGATAATTTGCTGTTGTGTCCGCGCTCTTCCCGTCCGATACGTTGATGGAAAAGGCAATCGCAATCGCTGCCGCGACTTTTATTGTGTAGTTCATAGCGCTCCTCCCTTACCGACGATTATCAGGTGTGGCTTGGCGGTAGCCGCGGCTGCTTGACCGAAAGAATTCAACCGACGGCCAAGCAACGGCAACAATCAGGCGGTCGCGACGGGATTGCGTCCAACGAAGAATTCCCGATCATGCGATTCCGTCGCTTTGATCCCTGATTGAATCAGCGCATTGCGCAGCGTCTTCATCGTCGCGTCGTTGAGCCGCATCGTCGGCCGACGCATCGGGCCGCCGTTATATCCATTCAGCCAACCCTCGTATTTCCACATCATACGGTGCAGGAAATTGGTCTGCGCCATATATGCGCTCGTCGCGGCGTTAGCGCGACGCGCCGGATTGATTTGCCAGTAAAGGCGCGTGGCTTCGTCAAAATCGCCTTTCTGGAGCAGGCCGAAGATCCTCGGGATCATCGGACCGAAATACTCGGTGTTGCTGGTCGCCGAGAACTGAACCGGCGCAAGCTGGGCAATTGGAATCATGTCCCGCTCAAGCGGGTTGCTGATCACAACCTCCTTCCCGAACAGGCGGTAGCATTCCATCCAGTGCATAATGACCGGCATGCCGCCTTCGGCCTTGATGGCCGCCACGTTGGGGCATTCATCGATGAGACGGCGCAGCAGCCTTGCATCGATGTCCGATTCATGAACGCGATCGAACCCCCAGAGCGGGACAGGGAACAGCATCACCGCGAGCGACGTCGCGTCACAGAAATCCTTGGTATATCTGAAAATATCCTCCGGCGATTCCGCGTACATATTCGCCGGATAGGACAGGAGAACCAGTTCGCCGCCATGTCGCTCGGCGAGTTTCACCGCTTCGATGTTTTCGGCCAGATCGTTGAAACTGGCATGATGCACCAGGAGTTGCCGTCCCCTGGATTCGTCGTTCGCCCATTCAAAGAACTTCCCGTATTCCTCGACGGTAATATTCACTTCCGAAACAAGAAGCGTGCCGCTGAAGCCATATTCGATGTTCAATCTGACGTCGTGACGAATGCCCTTTTCGTTCAACCCCTTGAGATCGGCTGTGAACGACGGCGGGATCGTGTTCGCCACGCCCTTGAGATTCTCAAGCGCCCATTCGCGCGCTTCCTTCTTGGTGTAGCTGGCCATGGTATGTCTCCTATAAAACGGGAAATCGGGTGCAGCAGATCGTTTTGTCGCGCTTCATGTCTGCTTCAATAGAAAATCAAGCGCGCTTGGTTTGGCGAGGCCGGCAGCAACCGCCCGATCGACGACAAGCTCGGCAACCACGACATCCTGAAGCGCCGCACCGACCGACTTGAACATCGGCCTGCGCGCCGCAGCGACGCGACGATCCGCCTTTCCGGACATCAGATCGTTCAAGGAGATGATCCTGTCTTCGAAATCGATTCCGGCAGCTTTTGCGGCAAGCATGTCGCCGGTTTCGTCAATCACCTCCTCGCAGATATCGCACACGATGAGATCGCTTCCGGCGACGACGTCTTCATCAATCTCGCGCTGTTCCGGCAGCGTTGAGCCGATCGATACGACCAGCATTCCGTCGTGCAGCCATCGGCCGCGCAGGATAGGGGTCTCGTCATGCGAGCGGGCCGCCGCGACGACGATACCGGCGCCGGCAACGGCCTCCTCCGCCTGGCCGACGGGAATTGCGGGAATTCCGAATTCGTTCGTGAATGCCGCGGCAAATGCCTCCCGATTTTTTGACGTCGGACTGAAGACGCGAAGCGCCGAAAGCGGCCGCACGCTGGCCATCGCTCGCGCATGCATCTGCGCTTCCAGACCGCTGCCAAGCACGGCAAGCGTTACCTCGCCGGGCGGCGCCAGCCGATCGGCAGCAACTGCGGATGTCGCGGCCGTCCGATAGGCCGTGATGAGAGTCGCATCGACGAGCGCGGCGAGCGCGCCGGTCTCCTGCTCGAATAACGCGATCAGATAGCTCACGCTCTTCTTGCGGCCGAAGCCGAAGACCTTGGCGCCCATATATTTGGCATTGGGCGGCGAAGCCGCGAGCGCCCGCAACCAATTGCCGTCGCCCCGCGTCACGACCCTGGGGGGCGAGACGAGAGCGCCGTGCGGAACCGAGTAAGCCGCCCTCAGCGCGGCAATCACTTCAGGAAAGGCGAGAACGCGCCTGGTTGCTTCGGCGGAGACGTACAGGGGAGAACAGGTCACTTTCTCGTGCGACACAGGGACGGACCTTTCGTTTTCGAGCGTCGGCCCTAGTTGCCACAGCAACCATATGAGTCAATCCAATCGTCATTTTGGGTGCACCCATTATTGTTTTGGATGATTGACTAACCACTTCCATCCCTTAATTTGGCGCCAACGGCATCAAATTGGGTGAAATCGGTTATCTGATGAAAAGAGCACGCTCGACCGATCAGGACCTCCTTCGTTTACGTCAATATCTTCAGCAAGCCTCGCTCTCTCACCAGGAGCGTCTGCCGCCCGAGAGAGAACTCGCCGCGACGTTGGGCGTGACACGAAACCGCCTGCGGACCGGATTGAAAAAGCTCGCGGCGGAAGGATTGATCTGGCGCCACGTCGGGAAAGGCACGTTTTTCGGACCACGGCTTCAACCGGCCAGCGGCTCGTATTCCGCCAATCAGCTCCACGATCTTACGAATCCGCGAGAGGTCATGACGGCCCGGCTTGCGATCGAGCCGCCGCTGGCGCAACTGGCCGCCGTTCACGCGACCGGGCGGGACCTGCTCGACATCAGCAGATGCCTCGATCAGATGATGATCATGGAGAACTGGGACGAATGGGAGCGGCTCGATCTTCGCCTGCACCGGCTGATCGCAGAGGCCGCGAACAATGCCTTGATGCTGGTGATGTTCGATACGGTTCAGATCAACCGAAACCGAAAGATGTGGGGACGGCTTCGCCAACTGATCGGCGCAAGATCAGGCATCGAGCGGGCGATGAAGGAACATCGGGAAATCGTTGCAGCGCTCCACAACCGCGATTCGGAAATGGCAGGAGCAGCGATGCGATCGCATCTTCTGGCCATCGAGCGGCGAATGTTCGGAGAAAGCTGACAGACAGAATGCAGCGGACGACATGCTTTCAGGACGCCCGGCGCACAATCAGCCAAGCAGGAGCCGGTTCGCGTCCGGCGCCTGATGCGGCTTCATAAAACCCAACCCAGGCGTCAATGCCCTGCCTCGGACCACGGCATCACGATCCGCTCGGCGACCACGACGGCCGCGAACAGCAGAATGCCGAGCACACTAAGCCAGATCAACGCCGCCCATGCGAGCGGGCTGTCGAGCTGGGAATTCGCCGTCAACAGCAGATTACCGAGGCCGTTCAACGAACCGACAAATTCCCCGATCACCGCGCCGATTACCGCCAGCGTCACCGCTACCTTCGCCCCGGCGAAAATGAAAGGCAAAGCCGCAGGGAACTGCACCTTCAGAAATACCTGTAATGGCGAGGCCCGAAGCGAGCGGGCAAGCTCCAGCAGCCCCGCCGGGGTCGCACGCATCCCTGCGGCGGTATCGACCACAATCGGGAAGAACGCGACCAGGAACGCAATCACCAGCTTCGATTGCAGGCCGAGGCCGAACCAGACAAGGATGATCGGCGCAACGGCAACCTTCGGGACCGACTGGGTTGCGATCAGGATCGGATAAAGCGTCAGATTGAGGACCCGGGAATTCGCGACACAGACCGCAACCGGAATGCCGATCACGACAGCGAGCCCGAACCCGAGAACGCTTTCGACAAAGGTCGGCCAGCTCTCGCGCAGCAGCACATGCCAGTTCTCGATCGACGACCGCGCGATGTCGATCGGCCCCGGAAGGAAAATGCGGCTTACCCCAAAGACAACGACATAGATCTGCCACAGCACCAGAATGAGGGATATTCCGAGCAATGGATAGAACGCTCGTCTCCAATCGCGCATCGTCATCGTGTTATGCCAAGCGCGCGGCCTGCCCTGTGTTCAAGCTGCGTGAATTCGGCGGAATATCGGATTTCCGCCGAGCGCGGATATGGCAGGTCGACCTCGATATAGTCGGCGATCACCGCCGGTCGCTTGCTGAAGACGACGACAACATCGGAGATATAGACCGCCTCGCTGATGCTATGGGTGACGAACATGACCGTCGCCCCCGTCTTCGTCCGGATATCGAGAAGCAGGTCCTGCATCTCCATGCGCGTCAATTCATCGAGCGCGCCGAATGGCTCATCCATCAGCAGCAGCGTCGGCTGGTGGACCAGGGCGCGGCATAGGGCGACGCGCTGCTGCATGCCACCGGAGAGTTGTGCCGGATAGGACTGCTCGAATCCGGAAAGCCCGACCAGACCCAGCAGTTCCGTCGCACGGGCTATGGCGGCAGCATCCCGGCGACCGAGAATTTCCATCGGGAACAGGACGTTGTTGATGACTGTTCGCCAGGGCATCAGATTGGCTTGCTGAAACACAACCCCGAAGTCGGGGTGCGGTTGGGACACGTCGACGCCGGCGATCTTCACCGTTCCGCTCGTTGCCGGGATCAGTCCGGCAACAATCTTCAGAAATGTCGTCTTGCCGCATCCGCT
>DATMEV010000063.1:0-65367 GCA_035556795.1 Pseudolabrys sp.
CCAGATTCCGGCTCACAACGAACCGCCGGAGATGCTGCGGCAGACACTCGATTCCGTCGCCCGGCTGGATTATCCGAATTTCGAGTGCCTGGTGGTGTGCAACAACACCACCGACCCGGCGCTGACGCAGCCGATCGAGGAGCATTGCAAACTACTCGGCGAGCGCTTCAAGTTCCTCAATCTGCAGAACGTCAAGGGCTTCAAGGCCGGCGCGTTGCGCATCGCGCTCGATGAGCACACGGCGCCGGATGCCGAAATCATTGGCGTCATCGATGCCGACTATGTGGTGCAGCCCGACTGGCTGAAGGACCTGGTGCCCGCCTTTGCCGATCCGAAGGTCGGCCTCGTGCAGGCGCCGCAGGATCACCGCGACGCCAATCGCAGCCTCATGCATCATGCGATGAACGGTGAATATGCCGGCTTCTTCGATATCGGCATGGTGCAGCGGAACGAGGTCAACGCCATCGTCGTGCACGGCACGATGTGCCTGGTGCGCCGCGCCGCGCTGGTCGCTGCCGGCGGCTGGCCGACCGACACGATTTGCGAGGACACCGATCTCGGCCTGACGCTGTTCGCGCTCGGCTGGCAGGCGCATTACACCAACAAGCGCTATGGCCATGGCCTGCTGCCGGAGAACTTCGACCAGTTCAAGAAGCAACGGCATCGCTGGGCTTATGGCGGCTTCCAGATCATCAAGAAGCACTGGCGTCATTTCCTGCCGGGCAAGAGCGGCCTGACCCGCGACCAGAAGCGCGAATTTGCCGTGGGCTGGCTCAACTGGCTGGGCGCCGAGAGCCTCGGTGTCGTCGTTGCCCTGCTCAACCTGATCTGGGTGCCGTTCGTCGCCTTCCTCGACATCGCGGTGCCGGACAAGATCCTGACGATCCCGATCATCGCCAGCTTCGTCGTCTCGGTGCTGCATTTCGCTTCGCTCTATCGGCTGCGCGTGCCGCTGTCGCTCGGCAACATGTTGACCTCGGTGTTCGCGGCGATGTCGGTGCAGTGGACAGTGGCGCGTGCCGTCGGCTTTGCGCTGGTGAAGGACCATCTGCCCTTCGTGCGTACCGCCAAGGGCAGCGGCCAGCAGCAGCGCGGCGGCGATTTCAAGGCGTTCTGGGAAGCGGTGATCGCCGCGCTGCTGCTCGCCGGCGCAGCGGTGCTGGTCATCATGAACGTCAAGGAGATCCGCGAGATCAATCTGTTCGCCGCGGTGCTGGTGGTGCAGAGCCTGCCGTTCATTTCGGCGGTGCTGATCGCGCTGATCGAGCGCAGCCGCTTCAACGACTTCGCATACTGGCGCAGCCTCGAAGCACAGGTTCTCGATTTGCTGCCCAAGCGTCCGGCGATCGCCAAGGTGCCGGCATCGACCGATCAGCAGAAGGATATGGTTCCGTAACGCGACGGGACGCGTTTTCGCCTAACGCAACAGCCTGTTAAAATGGCCGGCATGCCGGCCATTTTTCATGTCGGCTGTCGACGTCGCCACGGGATCATGCCGGCAACGCGGTTTCCACCAGTCGCACCCAGTATGACGTGCCGAACGGGATCGTCTCGTCATTGAAATTGTAGGCCGGGTGATGCAGGCCGGCGCTGTCACCGTTGCCAACCCAGATAAAGGCGCCGGGCCGCTCCTGCAGCATGAAGGAGAAATCCTCCGCTCCCATCATCGGCGAGAGATTGGTATCGACGCGCTCGTCGCCGGCGACCTGCTGCGCCACGCTTGCGGCAAAGTCGGTCTGGCGCGGATGATTGGACAGCACCGGATAGCTGCGTCGATAGGTCAGCTTCGCGCTCGCGCCATAAGCACGCGCAGTCCCCTCGACGATATCGTGAAGCCGCCGTTCGACCAGCTCGCGCACCTCCTCGGTCAGCGTCCGCACCGTGCCGCGTAGCTGCACCGTCTGCGGAATAACGTTGTCGGTGGCGCCGGCGTGGAACATGGGGATCGTCACCACGGCGGATTTCAGCGGATCGACGTTGCGCGCCACCACCGATTGCATGGCATTGATGATCTGCGCACCGACCAGCACCGTATCGACGCCGAGATGCGGCCGCGCCGCGTGGGCGCCGACGCCTTCGATATCGACGGTGACATAGTCGGCCGCCGCCATGATCGGCCCGGCGCGGATGCCGAAGGCACCGACCGGCATGCCGGGAGAGTTGTGCATGCCGTAGACCTCGTCGATGCCGAAGCGCGCCATCATCCCGTCGTCGCACATCGCCTTGCCGCCGGCGCCGCCCTCCTCGGCCGGCTGGAAGATCACCACCGCCGTGCCGGCGAAGTTGCGCGTCTCGGCAAGATAGCGCGCCGCGCCCAGCAGCATCGCGGTGTGGCCGTCATGACCGCAGGCATGCATCTTGCCCGGCACGGTCGATCGATACGGCAGGCCGGTCGCCTCCTCGATCGGCAGCGCGTCCATATCGGCGCGCAGCCCGATCACCTTGACCTCACCGGCAGCCTGTTTGCTTCCCCTGATGACGCCGACCACGCCAGTGCGGCCGATGCCGGTGACCACCTCGTCGCAGCCGAACGCCGCCAGCTTCTCGGCGACCGTCGCGGCGGTACGGTGGACCTCGTAAAGCAGTTCCGGGTGGCGATGCAGGTCGTGCCGCCACGCTGTGATATCGGGGTGAAAATCAGCGATCCGGTTGATGATCGGCATCTGGCTCCTCACTTTGCCGCCATTTTAGACCAAAATCGTCGGACGGCACGCGCTTATCCCACGGTTGGCGCATGATAGAGCCATTATCGGCCACGGCTATTGACCGGACAAAACGACACCCCTACACAGCGCGGCAGGTGGAGCCCGTAGCTCAGTCGGTAGAGCACGTGACTTTTAATCATGGGGTCGCGGGTTCGAATCCCGCCGGGCTCACCACCTAAACCTTGTGATCGCTTCGCGATTTTTGCCTTGCGCCGCGAAACTGCCAGCCAGCGGTTTCCAATTCCGGTGTCAGGGTTTCCAATCCCGTCGCCGCTCACCACAGGACGCGCAGGCCGCCCTTGCCGGCGAACGAGGTGGTAGAATCGTCGAGCGCGATGGCTTCGCCTGAAGCGAACAGAATCGTGCGGCCCGCCTGCCAGTCGAGGCCGATACCGGCATAGCCGCCAACCACGCTGCTGCGCTCCGGCGTCGCGGCGATGAAATTCTGTCCGGCCAGCGCGACATTGACATTGCTGTCGCCGACACGCTGCTGCGCCAGCACGCCGCCGCTCAGGCGCGTCACCAGCCGCTGCTCGGATCCGAGCCGATACACCTTGGCGAGCGTCAGCTCGGCGCGCTCCTCCAGCGTCTGCACGTCGCGGCCCGCCACGGCGAGATTCGCCGACGAGCCGGTCTCCGTGTAGCCGTTGAAGTGCGCCGCCACGTAGCGCAGCTTCAGCGCCGGCGTCAGCGTGGTAATCTCGTCCAGCGTATAGCGGTGGCCTAACGCCAGCGACGGATTGACGAACCAGCCACGATACGAGGCTTCGGCCGTCTCCGGCGCCAGACCGCCGCCGATATTGCGGCGCGACTTGTTGTCGAGCGCGCCGCCGATCAATGCGAGATCGAGGAAGCTCGCGCCATACGACGCCCGCGCATAGAGCCCGGCGAAAGCAGCATCGGTATCAATCCGGCCAGCATTGAGTTGCTGGTCGGTCCGGTTGCTGCTGGCGCCGACGAAACCGCCGATGGCGAGGCCCGCGCCAAGAAGACGCTCATAGCCGAAGGCACCGCCGAAGCCGCTGGTGACGCTGCCGATGATATTGCCGTCGGTCGGCTGGGCGCGGCGGCCGCCAAAGCTCTTGGCCCAGACATTGTTGCCGTAAGCGTCGCTCACTGCCCCTGCCTTGAACACGGGTGCATAGGCGTTGGCGGTCGCCGGGAGATCCGCGCTGCCGATCTGCGAGCCGCCAAAGCCCCCTGTCTGATCGATGGCCGAGAAGGCGTCGGCGACGCGGTTCGGCGTCCGTTCCGGTCCAACCACCGGCACGTCGGGCAGCACCGAGGCGATCCAGCCGGTGATGTCCATGAGCGCGCGGTTCATCGCGGCGAAGCCGGAGACATCGGCAACGACGATGCGGTTCGGCTCGACGACATAGGGCTGGCCGGCCGTCACCACGGTGGACTGTGCCGAATCGAAATTCGCCGTGTGGAGAACCCAACTTCCCGGCCCGAAGGTTACACGGTCGGCGCCACCGCCGAAATCGACCAGCCCGCCGAAGCGCGCGCCGGGCAGAATGGTGAGATTGTCGGAGGCGGCCGTTCCGTTGGCGTTGAACACCATCGCGGTGCCGCTGCCGCCGCTGATCGTGCCGGAATTGGTGACATTGACGGTCCTATCGGCAGAGATGCCGATGTCGCCGGTAATCGTGCCGGAATTCGTCACATTGGCGGTGACGGTATAGATGCCGATATTGCCGGAGATGGTGCCGGAATTGGTGACATTGGCGGTGACGCCAAAGACGCCGGCGACGGTCGTTCCGGTAATCGTGCCGGAATTGGTCACATAGGCGGCGACGGAGCCAGAGACGCCGCGCTCCCCTCCGCTGATCTCGCCCGAGTTGGTCACATAGACCGCGTCGACGGAGCGAATGCCGTGAAGGGCTCCAGTGACCGTGCCGGAATTGGTCACATAGGCCATGGTGGTGCCCCAGATGCCGGTGTTGATCGTTCCGGTAACGGTGCCGGAATTGGTCACATAGGCGATGGCGTTTGCATAAATGCCGTGGCTCCCGGTGATGGTTCCGCCATCCAAATTGACCACATTGGCAGTGTTGTTGGCGCGAATGCCGGATTGGCCTGTCCCAGTGATACGGCCGGAATTGGTCACATGGCCCGCGTCGAAATGTATACCTCCATCTGTCCCGGTGACACTCGCGCCCGAAACGACCGTAACGTCGATGTTGGTCAGGCCCGGATCACCATATCCTATATTACCACCGCTGCTGCCGGGCGCCCCCGTACCCTGATTCACGGTCGTGCCAGTACAGGTGGCAGTGACACCACTGTCTGCTTTGGGATCGCAAGCCGCCTGCGCCGCCTCGCCCGCCAGCAGCATGCTCGCGAACGCCGTGGAGGCTATGAGGCTCATCCGCAACACTGGTGACGGTTTGCCTGTGGCGCCGTTGGCAGGAAGCATTCCCGGTGCCTTTCAAAAATTGGCAGGTGAAAAAAATCGGCAATTAAAAACCTCCCATACGCTTGCCGGCGTGTGGGAGATCGTTGAATCGGGGTAAAGGCTACCGAAGTTCGTCTGCGCCGAAAAGCGCGGATGGCGCCGAAAAGTAGCTGCATACGCGACTATTTATCGCTCGGTCGCCACGAACGCCGCTGCTCAGGCGGTGCCTTGTGCTTTCGCCGGCACGCCGAGGGTCACGACCGGCCGGTCGACAGCCAGTTCAGCACGCCCTGCCCCGCGACGGCACCTGTCGCCATGCTTGCCTGCAGCAGATAACCGCCGGTCGGCGCTTCCCAGTCGAGCATCTCGCCGGCGACGAAGGTGCCGGGCCGCCCCCGCAGCATCAGCGTTTCGTCGAGCCCTTCGAACGCGACGCCACCCGCCGTCGAGATGGCGCGGGCGAGAGGCGCGGTGCCGGTCAGCCGCAGCGGCAAATCGTTGAGGAGCGCGGCAAGTGCGGCGGGCGGAAGATCCGCGAGACGGCGTCCCCCGGCGATCGCCGCCTCATGCAGCAGTGCGATCTCGAGCGCCGACAGATTGAGCGCCTTGCGCAGAAAGGTGGAAAGCGACTGCTTCCCGCGCGGCCGCGTCAGCCGGCCTGCGATTCCTTCGCTGTTGAGGTCCGGCCGCAATGACAGCCGCAACTCCGCGACGCCCTGCGTGGCGATTGCCTCGCGCAGCGACGCCGAGAGCGCATAGACGGCGCCGCCTTCAATGCCGTCTTCGGTCACCAGCGCCTCGCCGCGCGCGGTATGCCCGTCGAACGACAATCCGATGTGCTTGAGCGGCTGGCCGGCGAAGCGTTCGCGTAGCGGCTGCGACCAGGCGATCCGGAATCCGCAATTGGCCGGCTTGAGGGGCGCAACGGGAATACCCGCAGCCGTCAGAACCTCGACCCATGCGCCGTCGGCACCGAGTTTCGGCCAGCTCGCACCGCCGAGTGCCAGCACGGCCGCATCCGGCTCAACGCTGATCGGGCCGTCCGGCGTGGCGAATGTCAGCGCTCCTTCTACATCCCATCCCGTCCAGCGGTGCCGCGTCCGGAAGACGACGCCCCGCGCCGCCAGCGCTCGCAGCCAGGCCCGCAGCAGCGGCGACGCCTTGAACGCACGCGGGAAGACCCGGCCGCTCGACCCGACGAAGGTCGGCTCGCCCAGCCCGTCGCTCCAGGCTCGCAGATCAGACGGCGGAAACGACTGGATCGCTTCACGCAACTGTGCCGCGCGCGCCCCGTAGCGCGCCAGGAACACCGGCAGAGGCTCGCTATGCGTGAGATTGAGGCCGCCACGACCGGCCATCAGAAATTTCCGCGCCAGCGACGGCATGCGCTCGTAGACGGTGACATTGACCGGCGATGCTGCATCGCGTGTCAGCCTATCGGCCGCCATCAGTCCGGCAGGGCCGCCGCCGACGATGGCGACATTCGACTTCATTTGATTTGGCAATGACATCGACAGCAGACCGACGGCGCTGCCGATCACCGGCATCGCCGCATTGCATCGCACAATCGGCGGCGAAAGCAAATCCGCGACGCCGCCGCGACCGCGTGCCAGATCAGGTTCGTGTCAGCAATTGTCATTCAAGGATCATGAAACTGTCCTGAGCCTGCCACATCGCCGCGCTACACGGATCGGCAGACAGGCACAGCAGAGAGAGCGCGAAGACAGGAGGGACCCATGCCACACGATCTTGATACCACCTATGCGGCCCCCGACCGTCGCGCTGCCATGCGGCGCATGCCGGTCTGTCCGCAATGCGGCGACATGTTGCTGGCGCCCGAACATTCGGAATTCCTGGGCGCCGGGCGCATCCAGCACTTCTGGTCGTGCGACAGTTGCGGTGCGGCGAGCGAGACGATGGTCGCCATTTCCATCACCACCCACTAGGTCCGCCTCGACGGTAGCTTTGCGAGGATCGCGTCGGGAATAGCCGGACCGTCGGCGGGGTTTTTCCGAGCGAGCCCATCGGGACGCAGGCCGTGCGCCCCGCCAACCGCAAGGAGCCTGCCGATGATCCATCCATACCGCCGCATCAGCCCGGCCGTTTTCGTCCTCTCCGCATCGATGACGCTGGCGACCGTGCTGGCCCTGCCCGCCTCGGCCGAGGTCGTCAACCTCAAGGCAAATCTCGCCTCGACAAGCGAGGTGCCGCCGACCGACAGCAAGGGCAGCGGCGCAGTCGCCGCGACCTTCGACACGACGAGCAAGAAACTCACATGGAAGGGCAGCTACAAGGACCTGACCGGCCCGGCTACCGCCGCCCACTTCCATATCGGCGATGTCGGCAAGAACGGCGCGGTGGCGATCCCGATCTCGCCCAATGCCAGCCCGTTCGAAGGCTCCGCGACATTGACAGACACGCAGGCCGCCGACCTGCTCGCCGGCCGGATGTATGTCAACGTCCATACCGCGGCCAACAAGGCCGGCGAAATCCGTGGTCAGGTGACGCGGTAAAAGCCACACGTCAGGAGCAACACGACAGACTGAACCGACGCGATGAGGCGCCTCGTCAGGCCGCCCGACAATCGCCGCGCCGTGGTCCGTCGCCGTAATTCCATGAAAGCCCGCTGCCATCAGCGGGCTTTTTTGCGTAAACGCATTTTGCTTGCGCCACTGGCGACGCAGGATCATGGTGACTGGCGGTTCGCAGCGGCGGATTTGATGGCCCGCGATGCGGATACATCTCGCACGAGACGGATCCGGCGCAGCCTTCACGAACCGGGATGAAGGAGGATCACGACGTGGCGCGCGGCAATGGAGGACAGGAACCGATCATCATCTCGGGCGGCGGCATCGGCGGGCTCGCCGCAGCCTATGCGCTGGCGCTCAAGGGCCTCCCGGTGCGGGTGCTGGAGCAGTCGCACGAATTCAAGGAAGTCGGCGCCGGCATCCAGCTCGGTCCCAATATTTTCCGCGTGCTCGATCGGATCGGTCTGAAAGACGCAGTGCTCGCCGATGCGCATGTGCCGGGCAGCCTGCAGATGCGCGACGGCGTCACAGGCAAGCTGATCACCACCATCCAGCTCGGCGACAAGATCGTCGATGCGTTCCAATATCCCTACGCAGTGACCCACCGCACCGACATCCACGGTGTCTTCCTCGATGCCTGTCGCAACAACAATCTAGTGACGCTGGAGACCAATCGCCACGTCGACGATTACGAAGACAATGGCGACGGCGTCACCGTTAGGCTCGCCGACGGCGAGCGCGTGTCCGGCCGCGCGCTGATCGGCTGCGACGGCATGTGGTCGCATATCCGCGAGCGCATCGTCGGCGACGGCAAGCCGCGTGTCTCCGGCCATATCGCCTATCGCGGCGTGCTGCGCCGCGACGAGGTACCGGACGATCTGTGGAATCCCGATGTCGTTCTGTGGGCCGGCCCGCGCACGCATTTCGTTCATTATCCGCTACGCCGCGGCGAGCTCTACAATCTCGTCGCCGTATTCCACTCCGATCACTACCAGGAAGGCTGGGACGCGGAAGGCAGCAAGGAGCTGTTATGGAAGCACTTCGCCGGCCAAAGACCGGAGGTGCTGCGCATGCTGGAGCGCATCAATACCTGGAAGATGTGGGTGCTGTGCGACCGTGAACCGGTGAAGAACTGGACCAAGGGCAATACCGTGCTGCTCGGCGATGCCGCACATCCGATGCTGCAGTATCTGGCGCAGGGCGCCTGCATGGCCACCGAAGACGCGGTGATCCTCGCCGACAAGGTCGCCGCCAAGCCTGACGACCTGCCGGCAGCATTTCAGGAATACAACGACAAGCGCTATCTGCGCACCGCGCGGGTGCAGATCAGCGCGCGCGTCTACGGCGAGTTCTACCATGCGCGCGGCCCGACGGCGGAATTGCGCGACCAGATGCTCGCCACGCGCACACCGCAGCAGGCGCACGACAGCGTCGCCTGGCTCTACGGCGGCCCGTGACCGACGGGTTACGGACTCGCAATCACCAGGTCGGACCGGCACGACTTTTCATGGTTGAGCCGCAAGCAACGCGGCGCAATTCCCGTGCTCCAACCAGTCCTGCAACCAATCTTGAAAAGACGGATGCCCGGATCGGGTCCGGGCATCACCTAGCGGCGTTTCAATTCGATACGGAAAGAACCTAGATAAATCCGTAGAGTTTCGCCGGATTGTCGACCAGCAGCATTTTCTGCATCGCCGGATCGGGTGCGAATTTCGGCACCAGATCGACGAGGTCAGCCTCGTCGGCTTCGTGCGTCGAATTCGGATGCGGAAAATCCGTGCCCCACAAAGTGCGGTCGCCGGCAACCTCGAGCAATTTTCTGGCGAAAGGGATCGCCTCGTCATAAGGCGGCATCGAGATACGTTCGGCGCCGCACACTTTGACCCAGACATGCTTGTGCTCGGCAAGTTTCAGGAGCGCCTTGAACGGTGGCTGATCGACGCCGTCCTTTGCCGGCACGCGGCCCATATGATCGATAACGACCGGAACGGTCTGCTTGAGGATGAGATCGGACAGATCCTCGATGTCAGGCGCATCGACGTGGAACACGACATGCCAGCCAAGCGGCTTGATCCGCCGCACGGCCGTTTCCAGCAAATCGAGATCGGGCTTGCCGCCGAGGTGCCTCACGAAGTTGAAGCGGATGCCGCGTACGCCGCCCTGCGCCAGCTTCGGATAGTCGGTCGGCGGCGTCGCGGCGTCGACGATGCCGACGCCACGATAGATTTTCGGATTCGAGGCGATGGCATCGAGCATCGCCCGGTTGTCGCTGCCGTGGCAGCTTGCCTGCACGATCACCGCGCGGCTGATGCCGAGGTGCTTGTGCAGCGCCGCGAGGTCTTCCTTCGGCGCGTCTTCCGGCGTGTAGCGCCGGTTCGGTGCATAGGGAAACACCGAACCGGGACCAAACACATGGCAATGCGCGTCGGTTGCGCCCGGCGGCAGTTGGAACTGCGGCTTGCGCCGCTGGGAGAAGTCTCGTGCCATCGGGCGCTCGCTCCTGTTTGCTCGTTCAGCGCTTTTCGATGCCGGCCTTCTCGATCACCGCCGACCACTTGGCGATGTCCGAGGTGAGCTGCTTGTCGAGCGCTTCCGGCGTGCTGCCCTTGGCCACGATGCCGACGTCGATCGCCTTCTGCTTGATCGTCGCATCGTTGAGCACTTCGTTCAGCGCCGCGTTGAGCGTCTTGACCACCTCGTCCGGAACGTCCTTGCGCACATAAATCGCGTTCCACGAGGTTGCCTCGAAGTCGCCGGCTCCGGCTTCCTTGGCGGTCGGCACATCCTTGAGGTAGGTGACGCGCGTCAGGCCGGAGGTCGCCAGCGGCCGGAACTTGTCGGATTCCAGGCTCGGGCGCAGCGCCGCGTAGAAGTCGACCGCCAGTTGGACGTCGTTGCGCTCGAGCGCGATCGCGACGTCGCCGCTGTTCTTGAACGGCACGGTGACGACATCGATACCGGCAGTGCTCTTGAACAATTCGGCGCCAAGGTTCTGGGTCGAGCCCGCGGCGATCGTGCCGATGTTCAGCTTACCCGGGCTGGCCTTTGCCGCGTCGATGAAATCCTTCAAGGTCTTGTAGGGCGAGTTCACGCTGCTCGCCAGGATCAGATCGAAATAGCCCATATTCGATACCGGCTTGAAATCCTTCACCGGGTCGAACGGCAGGCTCTTGAACAGGCCGACGCTGACTGCCGTGCCGTTGGAGAACAGGGCAAGCGTGTAGCCGTCAGCCGGCGCCTGCAGCACCGCGCGAGCCGCCGTGATGCCGCCGGCGCCCGGCATGTTCTCGACGATGAAGCGCTGGCCGAGTTTGTCGCCGAGCTTTTCAGCAACAAGACGGGTGGTGACGTCGGCGACGCCGCCGGCGCCGAACGGCAAAACAATCCGCACCGGACGCTCCGGATATTTCTGCGCCAGCGCCGGGGTCGCCGGCAGCAACATCGCTGCGCCAACGGATGTCGCGATGGCGAGCGCGGCCATGCGACGGGTGACCGGATACCCGCGGCCCGCTGCCACGCGATCCATTCGTGAGTTGAAATGGCCCATCAAAACCCTCCTGAAGACATGATCCATGCCCCCTTCTGTCCGCAAATGCCGTCGCATGCAAGAGGCGGCGGACAGAAGCAACAGCAGCAAACCGGGACAGCAAAAATCGAAGAAATCCGCAGTTCCAAGCGTTGGTGGGCGAATGTGGGCCGCGTCGTCATCCGAAAGGAGCAAGGTCGCCGCGCCGCCATCCCTCCTGTACCGCATGGCGGAATTCGGTAAAGCGGCCGGCGACGATCGCCTCGCGCATGCCGGCCATCAGCGTCTGGTAATAGGCAATGTTGATTTCCGACAGCAGCGTGCCCGCCAGCAATTCGTTCGCCTTGCACAGATGATGCAGATAGGCGCGCGAATAGGTGCGCGCGACCGGATGCGGACACTCCGGATCGAGCGGACGCAGATCGGCGGCGTGGCGGGCATTGGTCAGATTGATCTGGCCGAAGCGGGTGAAGGCCATGCCGTGGCGGCCGTTGCGGGTCGGCATCACGCAGTCGAACATGTCGATGCCACGCGCCACCGCTTCGAGCAGATCGTCCGGCTTGCCGACGCCCATCAGGTAACGCGGCTTCTCCTGCGGCAATAGCGGCGTCACTTCCTCGACGACCCGCAGCATCACCGCCTGCGGCTCGCCGACCGCAAGACCGCCGACCGCATAGCCGTGGAACGGCATGTCAGTAAGCGCCCGCGCGCTCGCCGCGCGCAGCGTCGCGTCGTCTCCACCCTGCACGATGCCGAACAGCGCGTGCCCGATCGGCGCGGTTTCAAAAGCGCGCAGGCTGCGCTCGCCCCAGCGCAGCGACAGTTGCATGGCGCGCTCGATCTCCTCGCGCTTCGCCGGCAGTTTCAGACATTCGTCGAACTGCATGACGATGTCGGCGCCGAGCAGCAACTGAATCTCAATCGAGCGTTCCGGCGTCAGCTTCACCATCGCGCCGTCGATATGCGAGCGGAAGGTGACGCCCTCTTCCGTCAGCTTGCGAAGCGCCGACAGCGACATCACCTGGAAGCCGCCGGAGTCGGTCAGGATCGGCAGCGGCCAGTTCATGAACTTGTGCAGACCGCCGAGCGCAGCGATGCGCTCCGCTCCCGGCCTCAGCATCAAGTGGTAGGTGTTGCCGAGCACGATCTCCGCGCCGGTTAAGCGTACGTCCTCGGGTTTGAGGCCCTTGACCGTCGCCTGCGTGCCGACCGGCATGAAGGCCGGCGTCTGCACGCGGCCATGCGGCGTGACGAATTCGCCGCGCCGCGCCATGACGCCGTTCTTGCAGTCCGTCGTCTGGAGGGTGAAGGAGAAGGGTGCCGTCATTGCGCCGCAGGATATAGCAGACACGCATCGCCATACGAATAGAAGCGATAGCCTTCCGCAATGGCATGCGCATAGGCAGCGCGCATGTGGTCCAATCCAGAAAATGCCGACACCAGCATGAACAATGTCGACTTCGGCAGATGGAAGTTGGTCAGCATCAGATCGGTGGCTTTGAAGCGGTAGCCGGGGGTGATGAAGATCGAGGTCTCGCCCTCGAATGGCTGAATGGCCCCGTCTTCGGCCGCCGCACTCTCGATCAGCCGCAGCGCCGTCGAACCGACAGCGACGATGCGCCCGCCGGCGGCGCGCGCGGCATTGAGCGCCTCAGCCGTCTGCGCCGACACGCTGCCCCATTCCGCGTGCATCTTGTGTTCGGCGGTGTCGTCGACCTTTACCGGCAGAAAGGTGCCGGCGCCGACATGCAGCGTCACCGTCTGCATCGTCACGCCTTTCGCCTTCAGCGCCGCGACCAGCGCGTCGGTGAAATGCAGGCTTGCTGTCGGCGCGGCGACCGAGCCCTCGATCTTCGCGAACATTGTCTGATAGTCGGCGCGATCCTGCGCGTCCGGTGCTCGCTTGCCGGCGATGTATGGCGGCAGCGGCATGTCGCCCCGCTCCTCGATCGACTGGTCGAGGATGGCGCCGTGGAAGGCAAAGGACAGCGTCACCTCGCCGCCCTCGCCCTTCGCTTCGACCTCGGCATCGAGCTGATCGAGATAACAGACGCGCCCCTCGGAGCCGAAGCGCACCCGGTCGCCAACATCGAGCTTCTTCGCCGGCTTGACGAAAGCAAGCCAGCGCGAGCCGTCGAGGCGCTTGTGCAACGTCGCCTCGATCGCCGGCTCGGTGGCGCGGCCGATGCGTCGGCCGGAGAGCCGTGCCGGGATCACCCTGGTGTCGTTGACCACCAGCACGTCGCCGGCACGCAGCAGATCCGGCAGGTCGCGCACGTTTCGATCTTCAAGTTCCGATGATCCGTCGGGTTTGACGACGAGCAGCCGCGCGCTGTCGCGCGGCACGGCCGGCCGCAGCGCGATGCGTTCGGGCGGAAGATCGAAATCGAACAGCGAGGTGAGCATGTTGAAACCCGTCACGTCCGGGCACGGCTATCGAAGACGAGCGCAGCGCCCCGGCAATCCATCTTTCGTAGGAGGATGGATGCCCGGGACATAGGCGTTTGCAGAACGCCGTCTTTGAACGGCTATGCCCGGGCATGACAGTCTTTAGGGCGAGAGCGCTCACGCGCCCGTGGTTGCTGGTCGCCTCAGGCGCTCACGCGCCCGTGGTTGCCTCAGGCGCTTACGCGCCCATGGTCGCCTTGACGATCTTGTCGGGGTTCTGGACCGGCTCGCCGCGCTTGATCTTGTCGACGTTCTCCATGCCCTCGATGACCTTGCCCCAGACGGTGTACTGACCGTCGAGGAAGGTCGCGTCATCGAAGCAGATGAAGAACTGGCTGTCGCCGGAATCCGGGTTCGCCGCGCGCGCCATCGACACGACGCCGCGGACATGCGGCTCGCGGTTGAACTCCGCCTTCAGCTTCTGGCCCGAGCCGCCGGTGCCGGTTCCATGCGGGCAGCCGGTCTGCGCCATGAAGCCTTCGATCACCCGGTGGAAGACGATGCCGTCGTAGAAGCCCTCCTTCACCAGTTCCTTGATGCGCGCCACATGGTTGGGCGCAAGGTCGGGCCGCATTTCAATGACGACATTGCCCTGCGTGGTTTCGAGCGTCAGCGTGTCTTCCGGTTTTGCCATTGTCTTGTTCTCTCGTGTTACGTCGTTTGTCTCTGCAATCGTGCCGTCATGCGGGAGCAAGTCCCGCGACGACGCAAGGCGCTCACTTCATATCGGCAGCGACCTGCACCTTCAGCATCTTGTCAGGGTCGGCAACGGCGCCGCTTTGCGAGCCGGCCGGAGCCTTCTTCAGCTTGTCGACCACGTCCATGCCCGACACCACTTCGCCGACCACGGTATATTTGGTGTCGAGGAAGGAGGCGTCGGCAAAGCAGATGAAGAACTGCGAATTGGCGGAATCCTCCGAAGCGGCGCGCGCCATGCCGACGATGCCGCGCTGGAACGACACCTTCGAAAACTCCGCTTTCAGATTGGGATATTTCGAGCCGCCGGTTCCATTGAAGTTCTGCCCGTCGCCGGTCTGCGCCATGAAGCCGGCCATCACCCGGTGAAACGGCACATTGTTGTAGTAGCCGTCACGCGCCAGTTGCTTCATCCGTTCGGCATGTTTCGGCGCGATGTCGTTGCGCAGCTTGACGACGACGCGGCCCTTGGTCGTATCGATGACGAGCGTGTTCTGCGGATCGGCGCCGGCGGGCAGCTTCGGCGCCTGCGCATGGGCAGGCACGACCGCGGGCAGGATGCAGGCGAGCGCGGCGAAGACAGCGAGAATGCGGATCATGAAGTCTCCTGAAAAATAGGATGGTCAGCGAGCGAACGCCTTGCGCAGGCGCGTGGCGACCGGCGCCGGTACGAAGCCCGACACGTCGCCGCCCATCCTGGCGATCTGCCGCACCAGTGTGGCGGTGATCGGGCGGACCTCCGCCCCCGCCGGCAGGAACACGGTCTGGATGCCCGGCGCCATGGCTTCGTTCATCCCCGCCATCTGCATCTCGTAGTCGAAATCGGTGGCGTCGCGGAGGCCGCGGATCAGCAGCGTCGCCCGCGCCTCGCGCGCGGCATCGACGACCAGCCCCGCAAATGTCGTGCAGACCAGCCGCGTGCCGGCCTTGCGGGCGACGGGCGCGCAAACCTGTTCCAGCATGGCGAGCCGCTCCTCCGGCGTGAATACCGGGGTCTTGCCCGGATGCACGCCGACGGCGAGCACCAGCGTATCGGCGAGCCGGCAGGCTCGCCGCACCACGTCGAGGTGCCCGTTGGTCACCGGATCGAACGAGCCGGCGTAAAGCGCGATGCGGTTGGGTTTCTTCGCCATTTCAACCGTTTAACCCGCCGCTGCCGCATCGGCAAGGCGCAGGCGCAAGGCGGAGGCCGAGGAAGCGTCCCACGAGAGAATATCGCAAGAGAGCCTTCAAAGAGAGACCTCAAGGCGCCCAATGCGGTCGAGGCAGACCGACGCCGCGCCGGCGATCACGGGCAAATGATGTGCTCCGGATCGAACCAAACCGCCGTTCGCGCGTCTCTCCGGGGACGCCCACAGACGAGGAGTGGGAGCGACAGATGCAGATCCTGAAGCAGATTCCGACGCACATCCCGCGACCAATTCCTCTCTATCAGGCCGCTACAGCGACGCTCGCCGCGGCCCTCATCGCCGGCGCCATCGTCGGCTTTCCCGGCCTGCCGCACGCGACGGGCACCTCCCGGGTGACCGTGGAGCCGCTGCCGGCTGTCCCCTCCCCGCCCGGCGATCCGACGGCAGCGCGCGGCTGGCCCTATAGCCAGCACGCCGGCCAGGTCCGGCTGATCACGACCGACCGGCTGCCCTGAACCTGCCGGGGGCTGCCGCAGCGGCACGACGCCGCTGGCGCAAGCTCGCTTGCGCGGCTATGCGGACAAGGTCCGCATCCTCGAAACAGCCGGCACCAAATGAATGTCCTGATCGTCTACGCCCATCCCGAGCCGACATCGTTCTGCGGCGCGATGAAAGATGCCGCCGTCCGCGTGCTGCGGCAGGCAGGCCACAACGTCATCGTCTCCGATCTTCATGCCGAGGGCTTCAACCCGGTCGCCGGAAGGCACGATTTCACCGGTACCGCCGATACGGCGCGCTTCCACTACCAGAGCGAACAGAACCACGCTGCGCAGACCGGCACCTTCGCCGCCGATCTGGTGCGCGAGCACGAGCGGCTGCTGGCGGCCGATCTGATGATCTTCGTCTTTCCGATCTGGTGGAGCGGCCTGCCGGCGATCCTGAAAGGCTGGTTCGACCGCGTCTTCGCCTATGGCGTTGCCTATGCCGACGGCAAGCGTTTCGACGAGGGCTTCTTCAGGGGACGGCGCGGCCTGATGGGGCTGGTCACCGGCGGCACCGCCGAGCGCTATTCGGCAAGCGGCGTCTATGGAGAAATGGATATCGTGCTGCATTCGGTGAAGCGCGGCATCCTCGAATATATCGGTCTCGACGTGCTACCGCCTTTCGTCGCCTATGCCGCGCCGCGTATCGAGGCGGACGAGCGCGCCCGCTATCTTGCGGCGTGGGAACAGCGCGTGCGCGATGCCGCGAACGATCCAGCCTGGCAGGAGGCGCTGCGTGCGCGCGGCCCCGTGCATCGCGCCATCGATACGACGGGCGGCTGGACGCAGAAACGCTGATTGACGGGCGCGTCAGCCGGGACGCCGCGCCAGCGACAGCCAGATGCCGCCGCCGATCAGGGCGAGGCTCGACAGCCGGTCGAGCAGCCGTGCCCGCCCCGGCGCCAGGAAAAAAGTGCGGCCGGCGCCCGCCGCGGTCGCCCACAGGCAATCCGTCAGGCCGGCAAGCAGCACCGACACCACGCACATCACCAGCAATTGCCGCTCGACCGGCAGCGCCGGGTCGACGAACTGCGGCAGGAAGGCAGTGAAGAAGGCGATGGTCTTCGGGTTGGACAAGGCCACCAGCACGCCGCGGGTAAAGTGCACGCGCCCGCGCGGCGCGGCAGCGACGGCGTCCTCCGCCTTGCCGGCGTGCCGCCAGGCCTGGATGCCGAGCCAGATCAGATAGGCGGCGCCGGCCCAGCGCAGGATCTCGAACAGCACCGCCGCGTGCCGCACGACGATGCTCAGTCCGGCGGCGATGGAGCCGATCAGTACCGCATTGCCGAAGGTCGTGCCGGCGACTGTCACCAGCGCCGCGCGCGTCCCCTGCCGCGCGCCGGTCGAGATCACCAACGTGACGATCGGGCCCGGCGTGAGCATCAGCAGCAGGGTGATGAACACGAAGGCGGTGAACAGCTCGGGGTTCATCGTCGGCTACTCGCCGTCCTCTTCGGAGATGCGCTCGACCGACACCACCCGCTCGTCGGCGGCGGTGTCGAACACGATGACGCCCTGTGTCGAGCGACCGGCGATGCGGATACCGGCGACCGGGGTGCGGATGAGCTTGCCGGCGTCGGTCACCAGCATGATCTGATCGCTCTCCTCGACCGGGAACGAGGCGACAAGCACGCCCGTTTTTTCGCGCACCGTCTTCTTGCCCTTCGGTCCCTCGACCACCGACATCGCGGTGATGCCTTTGCCGCCGCGATTGGTGATGCGATACTCGTAGGACGACGAGCGCTTGCCGTAGCCGCGCTCCGACAGGGTCAGCACGAACTGCTCGGCCGCCGACATCTCGACATAGCGCTGCTCGCCGAGCTCGATGGCGCCCGCAGCCTCCTCCTCGTCGCCTTCCTCGTCCTCAACGGCGACCTCCTCCTCGGTGCCGCGCCGCACCGCATTGGCGTGCTTGAGATAGGCGGCACGCTCTTCCGACGACGCATCGGCATGCCGCAGGATCGTCATCGAGATGACGTTGTCATCGGCGGCGAGCGAGATGCCGCGCACGCCGATCGACGAGCGCCCCTGGAACACCCGCACATCGGTGACCGGGAAACGGATGCACTGGCCGAGCGCCGTGGTCAGCAGCACGTCGTCGGCCTCGGTGCAGATATTGACGTCGAGGATGCCCTCGCCTTCCGGCAGCTTCATCGCGATAATGCCGGACGGCCGAACCTCGGCGAAGTCCGACAGCTTGTTGCGACGGACGGTGCCGCGCGTCGTCGCGAACATCACGTCGAGCTGGCTCCAGCTCTTTTCGTCCTCGGGCAGCGGCATGATCGTGGTGATCAGTTCGCCGGTCTGCAGCGGCAGGATATTGATCAGCGCCTTGCCGCGCGCCTGCGGCGCAGCGAGCGGCAGCCGCCAGACCTTCTCCTTGTAGACGCGGCCCGCCGAGGAGAAGAACAGCACCGGAGTATGCGTCGAGGCAACGAACAGGCGCGAGACGAAATCCTCGTCGCGCGTCTGCATCCCTGCGCGGCCCTTGCCGCCGCGGCGCTGCGCGCGATAGGTCGAGAGCGGCACGCGCTTGATGTAGCCCTGATGCGAGACGGTGACGACCATGTCCTCGCGCTGGATCAGATCCTCGTCCTCGACGGTGTCCTGCGCCTCGCCGATCTCGGTACGCCGCTGCGTGGCGAACTTCGCCCTCACCGCGCCAAGCTCGTCCTTGACGATGGCCTGGATGCGCGCGCGCGAGCGCAGAATGTCGAGATAGTCGGCGATCTCGACGGCGAGCTTGTCGAGCTCGTCCTTGATTTCGTCGCGACCGAGCGCGGTCAACCGCTGCAGGCGCAGGTCGAGGATCGCCTTTGCCTGTTCCGCCGACAGCCGGATCGTGCCATCCGCCGTCAGCGTGTGGCGCGGATCGTCGATCAGCGTCACCATCGCCGCCATGTCCTTGGCCGGCCAGTCGCGCGCCATCAGTGCCTCGCGCGCCTCGGCGGCGTCTTTCGATGACCGGATCAGCCTGATGACTTCGTCGATATTGGCGACGGCAATGGCCAGGCCGACAAGGATATGGGCGCGATCGCGCGCCTTGCCGAGCAGGTATTTCGTCCGTCGCGAGATGACGGTTTCGCGGAAGGCGATGAATGCCGCCAGCATCTCCTTCAGCGTCATCGTTCGCGGCCGGCCGCCGTCGAGCGCCACGGAGTTGACGCCGAAACTCGATTGCAGCGGCGTGTAGCGGTAGAGCTGGTTGAGCACCACGTCGCGCTCGGCGTCGCGCTTGAGTTCGATGACGACGCGGTAGCCCTGACGGTCGCTCTCGTCGCGCAGATCGGAGACGCCGTCGATCTTCTTGTCGCGCACCAGTTCGGCGATGCGCTCGACCATCGACGCCTTGTTCACCTGGTAGGGAATCTCGGTGACGACGATCGCCTCGCGCTCCTTGCGCAGCGTCTCGAACGACACCTTGCCGCGCATGACGACCGATCCGCGTCCCGTCTCGTAGGCCGAGCGAATTCCGGCGCGGCCGAGAATGATGCCGCCGGTCGGGAAATCCGGCCCCGGCACGATCTCGATCAGATCGTCGAGGCTGATCTCGGGATTGTCGATCATCGCCACGCAGGCATCGACCACTTCGCCGAGATTGTGCGGCGGGATATTGGTCGCCATGCCGACGGCGATGCCGCCGGCGCCATTCACCAGCAGGTTCGGGAATCGCGCCGGCAGAACCGTCGGCTCTTTCTCGTTGCCGTCGTAGTTATCCTGAAAATCGACGGTATCCTTGTCGATGTCCTCGATCAGCGCCATCGCCGCCTGGTCGAGGCGGCATTCGGTGTAACGCATCGCCGCCGCGGGATCGCCGTCGACGGAGCCGAAATTGCCCTGCCCGTCGATCAGCATCAGGCGCATGGAGAAATCCTGCGCCATGCGCACCAGCGCGTCGTAGATCGCCTGGTCGCCGTGCGGGTGATATTTACCCATCACGTCGCCGACGACGCGCGCCGACTTCACATATTTGCGGTCCGGGTAATGCCCGTTCTCGTTCATCGAATGCAGGATGCGGCGATGCACGGGCTTGAGACCGTCGCGCACGTCCGGCAGCGCGCGCGACACGATCACGCTCATCGCGTAATCGAGGTAGCTGCGCTTCATCTCATCGGTGATCGAGACGGGGCGGACGTCGGACGGCAGTTGCGGGCCTCCCGATTTGGGGTCTTCGACGTCGGACAAGTGTAGAACCTCGGAGGAAAAACGTCAGGCGAATCTGCGCCGGCGGCGCGCTGGATTTCTAGCCCATCCGCCCCCCGGAAGCCACTGGAAAACAGCAACAAAGCGGCTTAATTTATCTTTTTTTATCAAATAGTTACAAGCAGTTTCAGAGACGTCGTCGCGGCCGCGGCACTCGCGCCTCGAACGGCGCCCGGGCAGGTCGCAAACCGGCCGGTCGGCGCTTGCCTCACGCCGCCGCCTGGTCCCCCTCCAGCTCCCCCGGCGGCGGCTTCTGTGGTACCGCCAGCGCATGATCGCCACCCTGTTTCCGTCCTTTCCCGCCGACTATCTGGTCGCAGCTCTGGTGACGCTGACCGTCGTCGTCGATCCGCTGGGGCTGGTGCCGATCTTTCTCGCCATCACCCAGGGCATGCCGCCGGCGGCCAAGCGCCAGGTGGCGCTGCGGGCGGCGCTGATCGCCGTGGTGATCCTCGCCGGCGCGGCGCTGATCGGCGACTGGCTGCTGCGCACGCTGTCGATTTCGCTGCCCGCCTTCCGCATCGCCGGCGGCCTGCTGCTGTTCTCCATCGCTTCCGAAATGGTGTTCGGCGTACGCATCAAACGTCAGTCGGAAGACGCCGAGCAGGCGCTCGATCAGCATGTGCGCGATATATCCGCCTTTCCGCTGGCGATCCCGCTGATGGCCGGCCCCGGCGCCATCACTGCGGTGGTGCTGCTGTCGGGACGCGCCGCCGGTGACGTCTCGCTGCTGGCGATCCTGCTCGGCGTCATCGTCTTCGTGTGCGGGCTGTGCATCGTCGCCTTCTTCACCGCCAACGGCATCGGCCGGGTGATCGGCGCCACCGCCAACACGGTGCTCGAACGCCTGCTCGGCGTGGTGCTGGCGGCGCTCGCCGTGCAGTTCGTCGTCGACGGAGTGAAGGCGGTGTTGAGTTGATCCGTCACCCTGCCATCAACGGCATCGACAGCTGCATATCCGAACGGTCCCGACGATGACCTCGATCCGCGACGACAAGGACACGACCGCGCCATCGGTGTTTCAGCCAGCGGCGCTGCTGCGCGAGGCGCGACGGCAGAAAGGCCTGGCAACGGTCGAAGTGCCGCCGGTCTGTATCCTCGATCCCGATGGCGACATCGTCCGCCGGCTCAGACAGAGCGGCCGGTCGCGTCCGTTCGAGCACTGGCCGTGCTACCACACGCAACTCGATGCGTTCACGCTCTGCAACCGCACGGTGGGCATCGTCGGCTCCGCCGTCGGTGCGCCGTTTGCCGTGCTGGTGGCGGAAGAGCTGTTCGCCAGCGGCTGCAAATTGCTGGTGAGTCTCACCTCCGCCGGACAGATCGATGCCGCCGGGCCGCCACCCTATTTCGTCGTCATCGATCGCGCTTTGCGCGACGAAGGCACGAGCTATCACTACATGCCGCCGTCGGACTACAGCGAGGCTGACCGCGATCTCGTCGCCGCCGCAGAGCACGCCGCAAAAGCCTGCCGGCAGCAGGTGATCGTCGGCGCAAGCTGGACGACGGACGCGCCGTTTCGGGAAACGGCAGACGCGATCGAGCGCGCGCGGCGCAAGGGCATCCTCGCCGTCGAGATGGAGGCCGCGGCGCTCTACGCCTTCGCGCGCCGGGCTGGCGCAAGGGTGCTGTGCCTGGCGCATGTCACCAACACGATGGGACAAACCGGGAAGGATTTCGAAAAGGGCGAAGCCGACGGCACCGCGGATGCGCTGGATCTGCTGGCGGCGGTGATCGGCGGCCTCGCCGACAGCGCCGGATAACAGGCCCGCGGTCGCGCGTATCCTTGTTGGCGAGCCGAAAAATATCCGCCGAAAAAGTTCGCCTGATGTCACATCCGGCCGGTTCCGCTCGTCATGTCTCCGTAAAACCACGAATGGAGACGACCATGACGCACAGACCCAACCCTTTCACCACCAGCCCCGCCGCCATGAAGCCGTGGATTGACCTCGGCGCGACGATCGAAAGCGACGGGCTGGAACCGCGACTGAAGGATCTGGTGATGATGCGAGCATCGCAGATCAATGGATGCGGCTTCTGCATCCATTATCATCTCGCCGATGCCCGCAAGCACGGTGAGGCCGAGGACCGGCTGCATCTCCTCAACGCCTGGCGCGAATCCGCGCTCTATTCCGAACGCGAGCGCGCCGCGCTCGGCTGGACAGAAGCGCTGACGCTGGTGTCGCAGACCCATGCGCCGGACGATGCCTACGACGTCCTGCGCCGGCATTTCAGCGATGAGGAACAGGTGAAACTCACATCGCTGATCGCGCAGATCAATGCGTGGAACCGGTTCAATATCGGCTTCCGGACGGTCCACCCGGCCGAAGCGCAGAAGGCGGCGGCCTGATGGCGCCTGCGTCGGACCAGCGCGCATCGAGCGAGGACGCGGCGGCGGCTTTCAATCCGCTGCGTCCGGCTCTCGTCCGCATCGCCTACCGGATGCTGGGGTCAGTCGCAGATGCCGAAGACGTGGTTCAGGACGCCTTCCTGCGCTGGCTTGGCGTCGACCGAACGGGGATACGCGAACCGCGGGCGTTCCTGCGCCGTGTGGTCACGCGCCTGTGCCTCGACCGGCTCAAATCCGCCCGCCATCGGCGCGAGACCTATATCGGGCCGTGGCTGCCGGAACCTGTCGTGGAAGCCGAGAACGACATCGACGACGTGACCCTGCCGCTGCTTCTGGCGCTCGAGCGCCTGTCGCCGCTGGAGCGCGCCGCCTTCCTGCTGCACGACGTGTTCGGGCTGGATTTCGCCGAGGTCGCGGCAACGATCGAGCGCGATACAGCCGCGTGCCGCCAGCTCGCCAGTCGAGCCCGCGCCCATGTCCGCCGCAGCCGCCCACGCTATCCGCTGCCGAAGCAGCGCGGCCTGGAGATCGCGGAAGCGTTCTTCGGCGCGTCGCGGGATGGCAACATGGAGCGCCTGCGCGCGCTGCTCGCGGCGGACGTCACCCTCTATGCCGACGGCGGCGGCAAGGTGCCGGCCGGCACGGTACCGGTTACCGGGCGCGCCGCCGTCCTGGAATTGTTCGCACGGTTCGTCGCCGCCTTTGCCGCCAGCCCGTCCCGGCTCGTGCGTTATGGTTTCATCAACGGCCTGCCGGGCTTCGTCACCGTCGAGAACGGCGACATCCTCCAGACCACGGCGCTGGAGATCGCGCCGGAAGGCGTCGTCGCGGTTTATGTGACGCGCAACCCGGACAAGCTTCGGCATATGGCCGGCGCAGGCATCGCCGGCACCGATACGAGAGGCGATACGGCACGCACGGTGCATTGAACGCACAGGGCGATGCGGGCCGAGTGATGCAGGCCGGACGATCGCGACGCAGGTTGGGCAATATGCGTCCGCCGATGCCCATCAGGGACAGGCGATATGCATCAGGCACCGCGCGGGGACGAGACGATAAGCCCCGACTGGAAACCCGACTGGCGCATCGCGAAAGCGACACGCAGCCAGAGCCGTCTCGAGCTCCCGGCCATGCCGGTATATCGGCGCAGCGTCAGAACGGGATCTCGTCGTCCATGTCGTCGCGTCGTCCACCACCGCCGCCGCTCATGGCCGGGCGCTGCTCGCGCGACATCGACGGGCCGCCGGAACCGAAGTCGCTGTCGGAGCCGCCGCCGCCGGCGCGGCCGTCAAGCATGGTCAGCGCCGAATTGAAGCCCTGCAGCACCACCTCGGTGGAATACTTCTCGACGCCGTCCTTGTCCTGCCATTTGCGGGTCTGGAGCTGGCCCTCGAGATAGATCTTCGAGCCCTTCTTCAGATACTGCTCGGCGATCTTGCACAGGCCCTCGTTGAAGATCACGACGCGGTGCCACTCGGTCTTTTCCTTACGCTCGCCGGTGTTGCGGTCGCGCCAGCTTTCCGAGGTCGCGACGCTGAGATTGGCGATCGGGCGACCGTCCTGCGTACGGCGGATTTCCGGGTCCCGGCCCAGATTGCCGACCAGGATGACCTTGTTGACGCTGCCTGCCATAACACTCTCCGCACTGTTCGCTGGGACCCTCGCGACATGCCTTGCAACATGCTGCGACGCGGCCCGTGATTCACCGGGTTCACGATGCGGCGGGACGCGACACCGGACCACGATGATGGGATGGCGGCTGCTGCGGCCGGGCGCACAAAACCCGCAAACGCAAAACCCGCAAACGCAAGCCAGCTTCCGTTCGCACCCTAGAGGCCGCCCCGCCGGCGGCAACCGGCTTCGCCGTCTTATCCACGCCCCTGTCTCATTCACGCCCTTTCCTGCCGGGCGCAACCTCGTACGAACAGCAGGACTCCCGCTCGGTAGCGACGAACGCTCCAATGTTCTTTTTTTGTTCTACTCCAAACCAGGCGCAACCACAACCGGTCTCATCTTCAATTCCACGTTCTCCCCGGTCCCGGCCATCCGCCTCGTCCGCCGGGGTCACCCCATGGGGTTTCCTGCTTTCTGCCGGACTCAGGTTCCGCCACCGGCGAAACCTCCCGTATTTTGCAGCCTCGCAGAGGCTGTGTGTCCCGCGCTTTCTGCAACGGAACCGTAGCCGCCGCCGGGCCAAATTGTGTCGTTTATGCAACGACTTCCACAATTAACGGCATTTACCAGTTGTTTACGACGTTTCTCGTTGAAGGAACTTCCCGCGAGGGTTACAGGAGCGTCATGACGCTGGAGACGAATCCCAAGGGGGACCGGGGCCGGCGAGTGAATAAAAGGGGTTTTCCGATGAAACGTGCAATTCTCGCAGCCGCCATGACCGCGCTGCTCGCCGGCTCGGCCTATGCTGCCGACCTCCCGGTCCGTCACATGCCGGTCAAGGCTCCGGTCGCGGTGCCGTATTACAACTGGACCGGCTTCTATATCGGTGTGAACGCCGGTGGCGCGTTCGGCCGCATCAGCCAGGCCGGCTTCGGCAGCGACTCGCTCAACGGCTTCGCCGGTGGTGCGCAGATCGGCTACAACTGGCAGGTGAACAACTTCGTGTTCGGCGTCGAGACCGACTTCCAGGGCTCGTCGCAGAAGATCAGCGAGAGCGGCTTCGATCCGCTCCTTGGCGGCGCCTTCTCTTCGTCCGGCCGCCTGAACTACTTCGGCACCATCCGCGGTCGCCTCGGTATCGCGCAGGATCGCTGGCTGGTCTACGTGACCGGTGGTTACGCCTACCAGAACATCAAGGTTGACTTCTCGTCGCCGTTCGGTGCGGCTTCGTCGAGCTCGACCCGCGGTGGCTGGACCCTCGGCGGCGGCGTCGAATACGCCTTCGCCGGCCCGTGGACCCTCGGCGTCGAGTATCTCTACCTCGACAGCGGCAACCGCGACTGGAACCTGTTCGGCCAGAACGTCAGCCTGCGCTCGAAGAACAACATCGTTCGCGCCAAGCTGAACTACCGCTTCTGATCCGCGCTCAAGCGCGCATCGACGAAGGGCCGGCCTCGCGCCGGCCCTTTTGTTTTTCGACTCTGTTTTTTCCGCCCTGTTTTTTCGACCTGCCCTGCTCGGTGCTTTCCCCGGAATCCTCCGAACGACCACTGGCGCAGCGCCCAAGTTCTCCCTATGTTCCGATCACCTTCCGTGTGCGCGGCCGCGCAACGCGGCATTGTGACGTGCGCTGCGCGTCACCCCATCCATCGGACTTAGGGCGCGCCTGGACCGGTTATGAACGAACTTTTCGACAAGAAACCCGCTCGCCCCGACAGCCGGCAAATTTCCATCCGCGGTGCGCGCGAGCACAACCTCAAGAATGTCGACGTCGATCTGCCGCGCGACCGGCTGGTGGTGTTCACCGGCCTCTCCGGTTCCGGCAAATCCTCGCTCGCCTTCGACACGATCTACGCCGAGGGTCAGCGCCGCTATGTCGAGTCGTTGTCAGCCTACGCGCGCCAGTTCCTCGAAATGATGCAGAAGCCGGACGTCGACCAGATCGACGGTCTGTCGCCGGCCATCTCCATCGAGCAGAAGACCACGTCGAAAAATCCGCGCTCGACCGTCGGCACCGTCACCGAAATCTACGACTATATGCGTCTGCTCTGGGCGCGCGCCGGCGTGCCCTATTCGCCGGCGACCGGTCTGCCGATCGAGAGCCAGACCGTCTCGCAGATGGTCGACCGCGTGCTCGCTTTGCCGGAAGGCACGCGCTTCTATCTGCTGGCGCCGGTCGTGCGCGGCCGCAAGGGCGAGTATAAGAAGGAACTCGCCGAGTTCATGAAGAAGGGCTACCAGCGCGTCAAGATCGACGGCGCCTTTTACGAGATCGGCGATGTCAAGCCGCTCGACAAGAAGTTCACCCACGATATCGACGTGGTGGTCGACCGCCTCGTCGTGCGTCCCGACATCGCGACGCGGCTGGCGGATTCGCTCGAACAGGCGCTGAAGCTTGCCGACGGTCTCGCCATCGTCGAACTGGCCGACTCGAAGGCGACCGGTGCCGCCGCCAATCGCGGCCGCAACGCCAATGCCGAACGTCTCATTTTCTCGGAGAAATTCGCCTGCCCGGTCTCCGGCTTCACCATTCCCGAGATCGAACCGCGGCTGTTCTCGTTCAACAATCCGTTCGGTGCCTGCCCGAAATGCGGCGGTCTCGGCGTCGAGCAGCACATCGACGCCGATCTGGTGATCCCTGACCGGGAAACCACGCTGCGCAAGGGCGCCATCGCACCGTGGTCGCGCTCCTCCTCGCCCTATTACCTGCAGACGCTGGAGGCGCTCGGCAAACACTACCGCTTCGCGCTCGACGCCAAGTGGAAGGACCTGCCGAAGAAGACGCAGGAGGCGATCCTCTACGGCTCCGGCGACGACGTCATCAAGTTCGTCTATGACGACGGCCTGCGCGGCTACCAGACCAAGAAGCCGTTCGAGGGCGTCATCACCAATCTCGAGCGCCGCTATCGCGAGACCGAGAGCGAATGGGCGCGCGAGGAACTGGCGAAATACTTCACCGACCGGCCCTGCTCCGAGTGCAACGGCTATCGCCTGAAGCCGGAAGCGCTGTGCGTGAAGATCGACGGCCTGCATATCGGCCTGGTTTCCGAGATGTCGATCCGCAAGGCGAGCGAGTGGTTCATCGCGCTTCCGGCCAAGCTGTCGAAGAAGCAGAACGAGATCGCCGTGCGCGTGCTCAAGGAGATCCGCGAGCGGCTGAAATTCCTCGAGGACGTCGGGCTTGAATATCTGACGCTGTCGCGCGCCTCCGGCACGCTGTCCGGCGGAGAAAGCCAGCGCATCCGCCTCGCCTCGCAGATCGGCTCGGGGCTCACCGGCGTGCTCTACGTGCTCGACGAGCCGTCCATCGGCCTGCACCAACGCGACAATGCGCGGCTGCTGGAAACGCTCAAACGCCTGCGCGACCTCGGCAACACGGTGATCGTCGTCGAGCACGACGAGGACGCGATCAAGACCGCCGATTATGTGCTCGACATCGGCCCCGGCGCCGGCATCCATGGCGGCCGCATCGTCGCGCGCGGCACGCCGGAGGATATCGAGAACGACCCGGACTCGCTCACCGGGCAATATCTCACCGGCGAGCGCGGCATCGACCTGCCGGAGCGGCGTACGCCGAACAAGCGCCGCATGCTCAAGGTCGTCAATGCGCGCGGCAACAATCTCAAGAACGTCAATGCCGAAGTGCCGCTCGGCCTGTTCACCTGCGTCACCGGCGTTTCCGGCGGCGGCAAGTCGACGCTGCTCATCGACACGCTCTACAAGACCATCGCCCGCAAGCTCAACAATGCGAGCCACGCGCCGGCGCCGTCCGACCGCATCGAGGGGCTGGAGCACATCGACAAGATCATCGACATCGACCAGTCGCCGATCGGCCGCACGCCGCGCTCCAATCCGGCGACCTATACCGGCGCGTTCACGCCGATCCGCGAATGGTTTGCCGGCCTGCCCGAGGCGAAAGCGCGCGGCTACGAGCCGGGCCGTTTCTCGTTCAACGTCAAGGGCGGCCGCTGTGAGGCCTGCGAGGGCGACGGCGTCATCAAGATCGAGATGCACTTCCTGCCCGACGTCTACGTCACCTGCGACGTCTGCAAGGGCAAGCGCTACAATCGCGAGACGCTCGACGTCACCTTCAAGGGCAAGTCGATCGCCGACGTGCTCGACATGACCGTGGAAGAGGCGCTGGACTTCTTCAAGGCGGTGCCGCGCGTGCGCGACGTGCTCAAGCTCCTGCACCGCGTCGGCCTCGACTACATCAAGGTCGGCCAGCAGGCGACGACTTTGTCAGGCGGCGAGGCGCAACGCATCAAGCTGGCGAAGGAACTGAGCAAGCGAGCCACCGGCCGCACGCTTTACATCCTCGACGAGCCGACGACCGGCCTGCACTTCCACGACGTCGCCAAGCTGCTCGAGGTGCTGCACGAGCTCACCGACAGCGGCAACACCGTGGTGGTGATCGAGCACAATCTCGAAGTGATCAAGACCGCCGACTGGATCATCGACCTCGGCCCCGAAGGCGGCGACGGCGGCGGCGAAATCGTCGCCACCGGCACGCCGGAAGATATCGTCAAGGTGAAGCGCAGTTACACCGGGCAATTCCTGGCGCCAGTGTTGAAGAAGAGCCGGACGGGGAAGCGGCGGAAGGCCGAGGCGGCGGAGTAAAATCTGAATTGTATTGACTTAAACGCGAAAGTTGTGGCATTTACGAGTTACCGATTGCAGTTGGGGCCGCAGATGTGGCCATCGGCAGGATGCAACGGCAACGATGAGGTAAGTTATGACTTCTCCGAAAGCGGGGAAGCACGCCCCCAATCGCGTGCATATTTCTTATCAGCTTGTTCGTAACACTACGTCACCGGACGAGAAATCGAACGGTGTTCAATCATTTGTTATGAATCTTCCGACGTTCGAGATTTTGAAGCTCGACACGAAGGACAATCTGCGCGCTTATTTGGCCGAATATGACCCGCGTAAGCGAAACCGGGTTCACGACGCAATCCGCGAGACAATTGATACCGAGCCTAGCCGGTTCATTGTCCGAAACAGCGGATTTGTGATCACGGCATCGGCAATCTCAATCGATGATAACTCCAAGAAGGCAACGTTGGTTGATGCGAGCATCATAAATGGCGCGCAATCACAAGGCGAAATCCGTGGCTACTACACCGAACTGGTCGAAGCGGATAAATGGAATGAGGGCGACGATCCTCCATTTTACGTCCGGGCGACGATTATCGTGGACGAAGATTCGGACGAGATTGTCGAGACTGCAATCGCACGAAATATTGCGACGCCGATTAAGAGTTTAACGGAAGCCGGAGCGCGCGGTCAGCTCGACGAACTCGAAAAAAACATGAAACGTATGATTCCCGGCATCGAATTGCGGAAAAAGGAATCTGACGTCGGCGTTACCGATACGCGCAAGGTGTTACAACTCGCACGGCTTTTAATGCCAACTAGCATATCGGGGAATTCTTCCCCAGCCGAGAAACTTCGTGCTTACAAAAACCCTGAACAGTGTCTGACCGAGTTCTGTGATTGGTACGAAAGCAAACGCTCAAACTCAACCGCACGGTCAAAGTATGAATTCACCATTCAGATGGCTCCTCACGCATATCTGGAATACCAGAAGTGGGAAAACCACCCTGCATGGAATGGGCACCACATCTGGGACGAAACTAAAAAGGGCGGTCGTGCTGTAAAGCGAAACGGCGTCAATAAGATTAAGTGGGTATCGCCAGGCATTCTCTTTCCATTGATGGGCGCACTAAGCGAATTTGCCGTCATCGACAAATCTGGACATTGGGGTTTGAAGATGCCCAAACGCTTTAAGGAAGATGAACTTGTACGGCGTGCGGTTAATCAGTTCCGCGCCCATAATAGCGACCCGATGATCATGGGCCGGAGCGAAGCTGCTTACGATGCGTTGAGGATCTATCCTCAAACTCTCATCGAAGTCCTGCGCGACATTGCAGCAGATCGGTGATTCTGAAATCGGCGGCGCCTGGCCACAGTCGGCCGGGCGTCGCATTTAGGCGATATTCTGACGATCACAGATTTCTTAGACGATTAAGATTCGGAGCATTCCTATCTTTCGGGGCTTGGGCCGAACCTCATCGGGCCAGTAAATTAGATCCGGCAGACTTTACACCTCAGCATGCCGGTTCACCTTCTCATCCGCCGCATTGGCCCGCTGCATCGCCGGGCGCGCTTCGAGGCGCTGCACATAAGCAACGAGCGCTGGGCGCTGCGGGATCATCCCGAACTGCATGCCCCAGCGCAGGCCGGAGCCGGTGACGACATCGGCTGCGGTGAACTGCCCGCCCATCAGATACTCTTTCTCGCGGCCCTGCCCATCCTTGAGCGCGCCCTCGACCACGTCGAGCAGCGCATCGAGGTCGCGATAGCCGATGGCGGTCGGCGGCGGCGCGGGGTTGCGCGGAAACCGCGTGTCCATCATCGCCGGCTCGATGGCACTCGGATTGAAGAACAGCCATTGCAGATACGGCCCGCGCTGCGGATCGCCGACCGGCACCGAAAGCTTCGCGTCGGGAAATTCGTCGGCGAGCAGACAGCAGATCGCCGCGACCTCGGTCGTCACCGCGCCCTTGTAGCGGATCGCCGGCACCTTCCCCTGCGGATTGACCGCGCGATAATCCGGCGCATTCTGCTCGCCGGCCTTCAGGTCGATAAGATGCACGTCGTAGGGCTCTCCCAGTTCCTCCAGCATCCAGCGCACCACCATGCTGCGCGAGGGAACGGCGTGATAGAACGTGATCGCGGCCATGGTCTGCCTATGCATGTGACCTCCTGTACACCGGACTTCCTGTATCTGAGCGTTCTGTATCCGAACGTTCTGTATCCAAACGTTCCCGCGAATTCCGGCACGATGATGATCGCGCGGCCGTCAGGCTGACGACGCGGCGGCGCATCGCGACGGCCCGCGGGAACAAATCGCAGCGCGACAAGCCGCAATACACAGAAGTATTTTGTCGCGATCCCGTTGCCTTGACGCCCCCGGAAAGGCTCCATATACGCCTCGAAAGAACGGATTTTACTGCATCTGGGCACGGGCTGGAGAAACAAAATGTCACGACGGGGACTGAAAACCGCGGCGTTGCTTGCGGCACTGACGGCCGCGATGACGATGACTGCGCATGCGCAATCCGCCGTCGCGGCGTTTCCGACGAAGCCGGTCACCATCGTGGTGCCCTATCCGGCCGGCGGCGCCGCCGACGTCGCGGTGCGCCCGATCGTCGATCGCATGGCTGAGCATCTCGGCCAGCCGGTGATCATCGAAAACGCGCCCGGCGCCGGCTCGACCATCGGCACCAACAAGGTCGTGCGCGCCGCCGCCGACGGCTACACGCTGCTGGCGCAGCAGGTGTCGCTCGCCGCCATCCCGGGCCTGTTCCCGAACCTCAATATCGAGGTCGACAAGAAGCTCACCGGCATCGGTCTGATCAACACCAATCCGTCGCTGATCGTCGGCCGCGCCTCGCTCGAGGTGAAGGACTTCGCCGAGCTCGTCGCCTGGATGAAGAAGGACGGCCCGAATGTGCGCTTCGCGCATGCCGGCGCCGGCACCATGGCGCATCTGTGCGCGGCGCTGTTCGCGCGCTCGATCGGCACCGAGGTCAACATCATTCCCTATCGCGGCGGCAACGCCGTCAATACCGACATCATCGGCGGTCACGTCGATCTGTTCTGCTCGGGCGCCGGACTGGTTCTCGAACACGTCAAGTCGGGCCGCATGAAGGCCTTCGCCTCGACGTCGAAGGAGCGCTATGCGCCGCTGCCGGATACGCCGACGGTTGTCGAGCTCGGGATGCCCGAACTCGAGATCAAGTTCTGGCAGGGCCTGTTTGCGCCCACCGGAACGCCGCAGCCGATCATCGACAAGCTCAACGCGGCACTGCGCCACGCGCTCGCCGACCCGAAGGTCATCAAGAGCTTCGCGGCAAACGGCATGTCGGTTTTCCCGGCGGACGAGCAGACTCCCGATGCGGCCACCAAGCTGCTCCAGAGCGAGACCAAGCGCTGGGGCGAGGTGATCCGCGTCAACAACATCACTGTCACGCCTTAATTCCAACAACACGGATGGTCATGAGCACCGAGGACTTCTCCCCCGGCGGTTACCGCTACATTCCTGCTGTCTTCCAGTATTCGAGCGGCGTCGCCGCGCTGCCCGGCTTCCAGATCGAGCGGGTGCGGTTTCACAAGCCGGTGCCGCTCGCCACGGGCTTCGAGCGGATCGCCGCCTGGCTGAAGGCCGCCGGCCGGCCGCTCACCGCTTTCTGCGCCTGCGAGCTGCGCTCGCCGGGACAGAACAACGATGCCGGCTTCAAGGCGTTCAACGAGCGCTATGTCTCGACGCTCAAGGACTGGGGCATCTTCGACGGCACGAAGAATCCGGTCGCGCGCAGCAACACCTGCCCGGAGATCGACGCGCCGGCGGAGCCGAGCTTCTTCGCCTTCTCCTATACGGTGCCGTCGACCTCGACCGTGCCCTCCTTCGTCATCTCGGGCAGCGGCGAAGCACGCGCCGGCAGCGCGCCCTATGCGGAGCGGACCATCCGGCTCGGTGACACCAGTGCCGACGGCATGCGCGAGAAGGCGCAGTTCGTCCTCGGAGAGATGGAAGCGCGGCTCGACAAGTTCGGCCGCACCTGGGCGGATACGACCGCGACGCAGGTCTATACCGTCTACGACATCCATCCGTTCCTCGGCGAGGAGATCGTTCGGCGCGGCGCGGCACATGCCGGCCTGTCGCTGTTCTTCAACCGGCCGCCGGTGCAGGGTCTCGATTACGAGATGGACTGCCGCGGCGTCGCCGTCGAGCGCACCGCCTGACGCATCGGGCCGTTACGACAAGATCAGGGGCGCCCCGCGACCATCGCGCGGCGCCCCTTCATCGTTATTGACCTCGCGCTTCCGCTTCCCCACCTTGCACCGATGAACGACACCGTATCATCCGCCATCGTCCGCACGCCGTCGCGTTTCGAACTGTCGGTCGGCGGCCACATCGCCTTCATCAATTACACCGCCGACAATCACACCGCCAATGACGCGGCCTCGCCGCGCGTGCTCGCGTTCACCCACACCGAAGTGCCGCATGCGCTGCGCGAAGGCGGCATCGGCACGCGGCTGGTGCTCGGCGCGCTCGATCAGGTGCGCGCGCAAGGGCTGAAGGTGCGGCCGCTCTGCGGCTTCGTCCGCCACGTCATCGCGCGGCATCCAGACTACGCCGATCTCGTCGTGTGAGCGCACGTCGCGCGGGAACAGCCGCGGTTCCGCCGGTCTCGCGATTTCGTGACTGCGTTTCGTTCGCCACGTCCCGCGCGCGAGACTAGCATGGCCGGCTTCGGGGGGCTCCCATCACCCTCACGAAGGATGCACTGTCATGAGACTCGCGGTCTTCAGTGCCTTGTTCCTTGCCGCCCTTCCCGCCGCCGCGCTCGCCATGGACGAGCAGGCCACGCTCTCGCCTGAAATGCTGAAATGGAGCGCCGCGCCGCCGGCCCTGCCGCCCGGCAGCGAGGTCGCGGTGCTATCCGGCGATCCGGGCGGCAGCGGTCCCTATGTCGTGCGCGTGCGCATGCCGGCGAACTACAAGGTGCCGCCGCACACGCATCCGACCGACGAGAACGTCACGGTGATTTCCGGTACGCTCAATGTCGCGATGGGCGCAACGATGGACACCGCGAAAGGCACGGTGCTGCCGGCCGGCGGCTTCTTCCATGCGGCAAAGAACATGCAGCACTACGCCTGGTCGAGCGGGCCGACCGTGATCCAGATCCACGGCGTCGGTCCCTTCGCGATCAATTATGTCAACCCGGCCGATGACCCGCGCGCAACCACGGGCACCGCGACGAAGCAATAACCGGATGTAACGGGCTCCGGCGCGCGGCATGCGTCGCGCGCCGTGTAATTGTCCATTGCATGTAAAGGCGCCGCCGCGCGGTCCGCGCACGGCGGCGTCAATATGCATGCGCGACGGTGCATGCCTGCTGCTTGCAGCGCGTTCCTGTTGATGAAAAATCAGGAGGCGCGCCGGATCGCCGGCAACCGTCGGACCTCGCAACCGGCGCGAGACCGTACTCGCCCGTCTTGCTGCAGCCCGATTCGACGGCGCTACGCGGTGCGGTTCTTCACCGCACCGACGATCGCGGTGAGGATCGCGCCTGCCACGCCGCCTCCGGCCACCTGACCGACCAGCGCGCCCATATCAAGGCCACCGGCCGCGGCGCCGGTCAGCGCGGGGATCAGCGCCGTCAGGATCTGGCCGCCAACGCCGCCACCGATGGCGCCGGCAATCGTATTGCCGAGTGAACCGAGGCTGACATTTTTCGCGGCCGCCCCGGCCACATTGCCGCCGATCGCGCCGGCGACGATCTGGATGATGAGATTGACGAGCATGCCTGACATGAAGACCTCCCCTTGAAAATCCGCGATGCAGAATTGCCTCGCGGCAGCCAACTTGCCGTTGTCGCTGTCTTGCTGCCGTCCTGCCGGCACGCCGCGCAAACGACGGCCTGCCGACACGACATCCGATCACCGCTGGCGGCGTCCGGAACTGTGACCGAACGCCGCCGTCCGCCGGTCAGTTCTCCGTCGACAGCGCGCAGCCGCGGCGGAACAGGAAGCCGGCCAGCGCGGCGCCGATCGCCGGCGCAACGAAGAACAGCCACACCTGACCGAGGGCGACGCTGTTGCTGCCCGCGCCGATGAGCGCCGGGCCGAGCGAGCGGGCCGGATTGACCGACACGCCGGTGACGTTGATGCCGACGATGTGGATCATCACCAGCGTCAGGCCGATGGCGACGCCGGCGAACTGCACGGGCGCACCGGCCTGGGTGACGCCGAGAATGCAGACGAGGAACACGAAGGTCGCAACCACCTCGAAGACGAAGGCCGAGGTGGCATTGTATTCGCCGAGATAGCCCGCCCCCCAGCCGTTCTGGCCGAGACCGCCATTCCATCCCGCCGCCTTGCCGGACAGGATGAAATACAGAACCGCCGCAGCGGCGATCGCACCGAGGATCTGCGCGATGGCATAGGCGATGAACTCGCCGACGCTCATGCGCCCGGCGACAAGCACGCCCAGGCTCACCGCCGGATTGATGTGACAGCCCGAGATCGGGCCGATGCTGTAGGCCATCGCCACGATGGAAAGGCCGAAAGCGAAGGCGATGCCGAGCACGTCGATGGCCGTCGGCCCCGTACCCATGCCGGCGATCACCGCCGCGCCGCAACCGAAAAACACCAGAGTAAACGTGCCGATGAATTCGGCGAATGGCTTCTTCATGCCTTGCTCCTGCAATGTCCCGGCGAATCGCCGACTACCAGACGGTAATGTGCCACCGGCGCGACGTCAGTCATGCGACAAACGCCATCCCCAACCGCGCGCAGCCGCGTCGACGGGCCCGTCTCTTGACTTTATTCCCATAGGATCATATTCTTAATGCGTCCTGCTCGCGAGGGGGCGCTTCTAGAGGCGTCCAGGAGCGGAGCAGGCTGCGGGCGCCAGCGCCGGGCCTCGGCCCGACGGTGGCGCCGGCAGCGCCGGGCCGGAGAACAGGCCCGGCGGACACGGCGTCCGCGCGCGGGGATTCGCACCTCCGCTCCCGGACGGCCCCGGGAATCCGCCCGGCGCCACTACGAGCGCCTGCGACGGGTTCGCTGACGGGTGACGGCCGTGGCCGGCCCCGAGCGTTACGGCGCAGCCCCGGAGACGGGAAGCGGCGTCGGGACGGGCGGGACGGACGCGGCCCGAAACGAAAAGCGCGGCCCCGGGGTCGCATCGACGCCGTGACGGAGCGCCGGCCGGCGCCCGCGTATCCGCAAGGATGCGCGGCCTGTTCTACGGACTGTGCGCCGCCCGGCGCTCCGTCCCCCTCGCCTTTGCTGCGGTGAGGGTCCAAGGCCCACAACCTCGGGTGCAACGCGCCGCGAGAACGAAGGAGCGTGCCTGCATGGCTGTTCGCAATGATCTTCGGACCACCCGCCGCAAAGCTCCGCGCCGCAGCCCCGGCCCGCGCACCCGCCAACTGACCCGAATGCTTTACGGCCTCGTCGCGCGGTTGCTGTCCGAAATCGCCCGCGACTGGGCCCGCTGTCCGCGCGCCGCCTGTCGACGGCGCCGCCGCTGTTGTGGCACACGTTGCGACAACGGCCGTTTCCTGCGCCGCCCGGAAATCCGCAAGGCGCTGCGACGGCCGCGTCACCGCATACGCAATTGATACGGCAGCAGCCTTGACCCGTCTGGAACCGGACCCGAGGCGCACGCATTCGCTCCTATGCCAGCGGGATTCGGTGCTATCGTCGGCACATAATGAGACGGGCTTTCGCGCCCTTTCGACGCCGGACCGGCAGATGCTTTGACGAGCAAGTGCTTTGGCAAGCAAGTGCTCTGACGAGCAAGCGGCGCCCCGCCCGCCTGAACGCACAGAAAGGCTCAAGCCATGGCCACGATCCATATCTACACCGGCGCCGATGCCGACGTGCGGCATCTGCGGATCAACACCATCACGCCTGCCGATCTCTGGGATGCGCTGGCGCGCGGCCTCGCCGACTTCAAGGCGATGCCGACGCATCTGGTGTTCCTCGGCCTGATCTATCCGATGGCCGGCATCGTCTTCTTCGGTCTGTCGTTCGGCTACAACCTGTTCCCGGTGTTGTTCCCACTCGCCGCGGGTTTCGCAATCGTCGGCCCGGTCGCCGCCATCGGCCTCTACGAGTTGAGCCGTCAACGCGAGAACGGGCGCGAGCCCGACGCCGCCCACATGTTCGACGTGGTGCGCTCGCCGTCCTTCCCGGCGATCCTGACGATCAGCGCGAGCCTCGGCATCCTGTTCCTCGCCTGGCTGTGGAGTGCCCAGACACTCTATCAGTCGCTGTTCGGCTATCTGCCGCCGGAGTCGATGACGCAGTTCCTGCACGCCGTGCTGACCACCAGCAACGGCCACAAGCTGATCATCTACGGCAATCTCATCGGCCTGTGCTTCGCCGTCGTCGCCATGGTGATCGGCGTGGTGTCGTTCCCGCTGCTGCTCGACCGCGACGTCGGCGTGCTCACCGCGCTGGAGACATCACTGCGCGCCGTGGCGAGCAATCCCGGCACCATGATACTGTGGGGCCTCATCGTCGCCGCGCTGCTGGTGGTCGGTACGATCCCGCTGTTTGTCGGCCTCGCGGTCATCGTGCCGGTCCTCGGCCACGCGACTTGGCATCTCTACCGCAAGCTGGTGGTCCGCTGAGCGACATGGCGGTGCCGGGTCCGCCAGAATGGCCCGGCATGCCACACCAGCGGATAAGCCACGACGTAAACTGCAAGAGAAACCGCCACGGATGCGATGATGGAAACCAGGACAGAAACGAAGACGCAAACCGATACGGAAACGATGACGGGCGAGGTTCGCGACAATCCCGCCGCGCACCGTTTCGAGCTCGACGTCGACGGCCATCTCGCGGCCGCCTATTACAAGCTGACGCCCGGGGTTATCACCTTCGTTCACACCGAGGTGCCGCCGGCACTTGGCGGCCGGGAGATCGGCTCGCGCCTGGCGGCGGGCGCACTCGCCATTACGCGGGCGCGCGGTCTGAAGGTGGTGGCGACTTGCCCCTTCATCTCCGCCTATATCGGCAAGCATGCGGAGTGGCAGGACCTGCTGGCCTGACCCATCCATCGGCACCGGGCGGCGGTGCTGTGCAGACTTGTCGATGACCGTCGGCACGATCTTGACAGCACGCCGCGATCGGTTCACCTCCAGTTCAGACGCGCGGAGCCATCGTCGGTTCACCGCATGACCGCGTGTCGCCCACAGGAAACCAGCCCCCCGATGCCCAGCGGCCCTAGACGCCGACAACCAAACGTGACGCTTCTCGCGGCGGGCTGAATGACCGGTTCACCCTGCCGCCGGCGGCCTGAGGTGAACCCATGCAAGACGATCTGACCCTGGATGCACCGCTGCCCGATCCGGTGCAGGAAGCGACCCGCCTCCTCAAATTCCGGCCGGCCGATATCGTCGAAATCCTGAATGACCGGGATTTCGACGACGCCGCCGCCCCCCTCCGCCATATGCCGGTCGATACGCTGATCGAGATTTTCGACCAGCCGGAACTGTTCTTCGCGGAAGAACTGATCCTGAAGCTGCCCGAGGATCTCGCGGCGAGCATCCTCAGCCGGATGTCGTTCGACCGTGCGACCGACATTTTCCACGAGATGCCGGAAGCCGATGCGACGCGCATGCTGCGCCGCCTCGATCCGGAAGCGCGCAGCGCCATCGAGCAGTTGCTTGCCTATCCGCCGAATACCGCCGGCGCGCTGATGACGACCGAGTTCGTCAGCGTCCCCTCGGATTGGACTGCCGCGCAGACGCTCGATTATATCCGCAAGGTGGAGCGCACCCGCGAGACCATTTACGCCATCTATGTTTGCGATCCCCACAAACGCACGCTACTGCGCGCGGTGAGCCTGCGCCGCCTGATCACCGCCGATCCGAGCGCCAACATCCTTACCGTCGCGCGCGACGCGACGCCGATCACCGCGCCGCCGACGATGGATCGCGAGGATGTCGCCCGGTTGATCACCAAGCACGACCTGCTCGCCATCCCCGTCGTCAACCGCGCCTACCAGGTGCTCGGCATCGTCACCGTCGACGACATCATCGACGCGATCATCGCCGAAGGCACCGAGGACGTGCAGAAATTCGGCGGCGTCACCGCATTTGAAACTCCATATATGCAGGTCGGCTTCGGCGAGATGCTGTACAAGCGGGCCGGATGGCTCGGCATCCTGTTTCTCGGCGAGATGCTGACGGCCAGCGCCATGCAGCATTTCGCCGACGAACTGGCAAAGGCCGTGGTGCTGACGCTGTTCATCCCGCTGATCATGAGCTCCGGCGGCAATTCCGGTTCGCAGGCGACCTCGCTCCTGATCCGCGCATTGGCGCTCGGCGATGTGAAGCTGCGCGACTGGTGGCGCATCGCATTACGCGAACTGCCGACCGGCCTGACGCTAGGCGCCTTTCTCGGCGTCATCGGCGTCGCGCGGATTACTATCTGGCAGGTTTTCGGGCTCTACGACTACGGCGAGCACTGGATTCTGATCGCCGTCACGGTCGGTGCGGCGCTGATCGGTATCGTCGGCTTCGGCTCGCTGATCGGTTCGATGCTGCCGTTCATCCTCAAGGGCATCGGCTTCGATCCTGCCAGCGCATCCGCACCCTTCGTTGCCACTTTCGTCGACGTGACCGGCCTGGTGATCTATTTCAGCGTCGCGCTGTTCTTCCTGCGCGGCACCTTGTTATGACACTTGCGATAATGGCGATGCCGGGCGCAACAAAAACGCCGGCCCGTTCGGTTGCCGGGCCGGCGTCTCTGTCGATGTCATGACGCCGCTGCGCAGGCAGCGACGCGCGTCTCAGGCCTTGATGTCGGAAGGCAGCTTGCCACCGTTGGCCGCGAGCTTCGTCATGATCTGCTTGTGCAGCCAGATGTTCATCGTCGCGGAATCATTGGTGTCGCCGGTGTAGTTGAGTTCCTTGGCCAGTTCCTTGCGCGCGGCAAGGCTGCTGTCGAGGCCGAGCGCCTTCATCAGATCGACGATGGAGGTGCGCCAGTTGAGCTTCTCGCCGCGGGCGGCGGCGGCCTTGTCGACGATCGCTGCGACGTCCACCGGCTCGGCTGGAGCCGCGGCCGGAGCCGGTGCCGTCGGCGCGACTTGCGCCTGCGCCGACCCTTGTCCGAAAATCGCACCCATGATGCTGCTGAAAATTCCCATCCGACTCTCCTCCATGGCAATGTAGAAACCGGAACCCATCGTAGTCGATCACGGCCGGGCGACAAGTGCATGACGCCATGCGACAGGCTTATCGCTGTGCCCGTACAATGACCGGTCCAGTCGAACGCAATCGGAACGAAAAAGTTTCAGAGCTTCGGTAGCGGCCGTTCCGCCGCGGCCGAGGGCACCTTCACCAAGGCCTCGCCATCGAGGACGACCTCGTCGCCGACCTTGCAGGTACAGGCAAGCCGCGCCCGGCGCCTGTCGGCGACCAGTTCCACTACCTCGACGCTCACCACGACCGTGTCGCCGATGCGCACCGGCGCGCGAAAATTCAGTGTCTGCGAGATATAGACGGCGCCCGGTCCCGGCAGGCGCGTGCCGAGAACCGCCGATATCAGGCTCGCGGTATATAGGCCATGCGCGATGCGGGTACCGAACGGCGTCTTCGCAGCGAAGTGCTCGGACAGATGGATCGGGTTGCGGTCGCCGGTAACTTCTGCGAATCCGACAACATCCGAAGCCGCGACGGTTTTCGAGAGCCGTTCGACCATGCCGACCGTCAGATCTTCAAAGAACAGCGTCTGCAACTTCATCATCGGCGCATCAATGCTCCCGGATGGTCTTTCGCCACATCGATAGCAGCGCAGCGATCAATATGAGGTTGACGATCGCCAACAGCAGCAAAGTGCCAATCGTCGCATCGGTGCCGATCGAGTCGATGAGCAGCGCGCCGAGCGACGGTGCGACTGCCTGCACCATCAGGCTCGGAAAGGCGATCCGTCCCATCAGCCGCGGAAACCGCTGCGGGCCGAACAGCGCGAGCGGCAGCGTGCCTCGCGCCACCAGTGAAATCCCGAATCCCGCGCCGAACAGCAGAATGATAATCACCGGCAAAGACGCGCCCGCCGACAACAAAATGAGACCGGCGGCCATCAATCCGCAACTTCCGACCATCGTCCAGATCGGATGATACCCCGAACCAAAAAGCCGCTCGACGATCCGCGCCGCCACCTGCGACGGGCCGAACAGCGTGCCCAGCCAGATGGCGGCGGCGGAGCCGACGCCGCGTGCTTCCAGAAAGATGAACAGGTAAACCACGAAAATGGCTCCCAGCGCGCTGGCGATACAGAGAATCCCCATGAGCAGCGCGAGGATCACCGTCTCGTCTGGCAGCGGCGCGCCCTCGCCCACCTCCGACGTGGCAACGGCAGGCGGCCCAGCCACCGCGCCACGCGTTGCGAACATCTGCAGCGGCATGGCGAAGCAAAGGTGCAGCGCTGCATAAGCAAGACAGGCACCACGCCACCCGAGCCCATCGATCATCGCGGCGCTGAGCGGCCAGCAGACCGTACTCGAAAATCCGCCAAACAACGTCAGATTGGTGATCGCATGCCGGGCGCCGAGCCCGTAAAGCCGGCCAAGCGTTGCGAAGACCGCATCGTAGAGGCCCGTCCCCATGCCGACGCCGAGAATGACCCAGGCGCCAAGATAGACTGTGAGTGACGGCGCCAGCGCGATACCGGTCAGGCCGGCGATATAGCAGAGCGAGCTTGTCAGCAGCACCGGTCGGCCGCCGCGCCGCTCTACCACTCGTCCGACTTGCGGGGACACCAGGCCCGCAACCAGAAGTCCGAGCGATACGCCGCCGACGACGAAACCGAGCGACCAGCCTGTCTCGGCGACGATGGGCGAGGCGAACACCGCAGGAAAGTAGAACGATGATCCCCAGGCCAGGATCTGCGCCAGACCGAGCGCCGTCACCACCATCCCGCGGCCCGGCGGCGCGCGATTGCGTTGCGCGGCCTCGGAAAGTGTCAGCACGCCACGGCCACCGGATCGGGATACCGGATCGACGGGAGGCTGTGCGTCTGGAGTTCCGGGTTTCCGGAAACAACCGCCGCACCCTGCCTCCTGGCGCGTGACAATAGATAGGCCAGCCGGATTCCGATCATCGCGTCGATCCCCCGGCACAATGTAAGACGCTACGGACCGTCGCGAGAATTAGGACATTGGACCACACGAAGCTGAAGACGTGTCGCGCGGCCACCCATATCTATCAAAGATAGCATATGGAATAATCACAACCATCGACTGTCATGCAGTGTACGCAGAGCCGCAACTTTTATAATGCGGCTTGATAAGCGCTGGCCGGAACGACACGTCAATCGACTGAAATATCGTTTTTCGACACAAAACAGAGCTTAAACCGCTATTACCGTCTGAAAATGATCAAGGATGGGTCGATTTGAGACGGTTTTGGCTCATCGCAAACGCCATGTGAGGGAAAACTGCCCTTCCGTTCAAGCATTACGCTACGTGCATGTCATTGAAAGTCAAAATTGGAATAATCTTACGTCCAATGTCGAAACCTGAGAGTTATGACAGCCTATTGCGTCAAAATTTTAACGGATGGCGATTTTAGTCATGCATTTCATTCATGACTGCACCGCAATAAAGTTCCTTTTGCAACGCATCATGATGTTCTATGTATGGTCCAGAAGTTGCTCGGGACCACCGGGTCCCGCGAAGAAGAAAGGCCCAACACTATGTTCATTACCCTGATCCGTTTCCTCCATGCCTGGCGGCGGTACAACCGCAGCCTGAATGAGCTGTCCCGCCTTGGCGACCGCGAGCTTGCCGATATCGGCATCAGCCGCTCGGAAATTCCGTCGGTTGCCTGGAATGCGGCCAACTCGTGAGCGTTTCGGTAACACCGACCGATCATCCTCCAAACAACTACCAACGCCCGTCAGAAACTCCGGTTTTCGCGGGCGTTTTTTCTTGCGCACATTCTTCCTGATTGCGGTTGCTCCCTCGCACGCCCCCGCCTAGTTTCCGGCCATGTGCAGTGCAACCTCAGAAAAGCCCGTCCATGTCATCGGCGGCGGACTTGCCGGCTCTGAAGCCGCCTGGCAACTCGCCGGGCTCGGGGTTTCCGTGGTGCTGCACGAAATGCGTCCGACCCAAACCACGGCCGCGCACAAAACCGACGGCTGCGCCGAACTGGTCTGTTCCAATTCATTCCGATCCGACGATGCCGAAAACAACGCTGTCGGTCTCCTGCATGCGGAAATGCGGCTTCTCGGTTCGCTGATCATGCGGGCGGCCGCTGAGCACCGGGTCCCTGCCGGCAGCGCTCTCGCGGTCGACCGGGATGGCTTTTCGGCCAGCGTCGGCGCCGCCCTCGCCGCACATCCGCTGATCGAGATCCGGCGCGAGGAAGTCGCCGGTCTGCCGCCCGATGAGTGGGACAGCGTCATCATCGCCACAGGGCCGTTGACGTCGCCGCCGCTCGCCGACGCCGTGCGGGCCTTGAGCGGCGAGGAATCGCTAGCCTTTTTCGATGCGCTGGCGCCGATTGTTCATCGCGAGTCCATCGACTTCGACATCGCATGGTTTCAGTCACGCTACGACAAATCGGGCGCCGACTACATCAACTGCCCAATGACGCGCGAACAATACGAAGCTTTTGTGCAGGCGCTGCTGACCGGCGAGCGCGTGCCGTTTCACGACTGGGAAGCATCGACGCCGTATTTCGACGGTTGCCTGCCGATCGAGGTGATGGCCGAGCGCGGGCCAGAGACCCTTCGGCACGGTCCGATGAAACCGATGGGGCTGACCAACAGCCACCGACCTGACGAAAAACCTTATGCCGTAGTGCAACTGCGCCAGGACAACAAGCTTGGCACGCTGTTCAACATGGTCGGCTTTCAGACCAAGCTGAAACACAGCGAGCAGGTGCGAATCTTCCGCACCATCCCCGGCCTGGAGCGAGCCGAGTTTGCACGTCTCGGCGGGCTGCACCGCAACACCTATCTCAATTCGCCGCGACTGCTCGACACAGCGCTGCGTCTCAAAGCCATGCCGCGGCTGCGCTTTGCCGGACAGATCACCGGCTGCGAGGGCTATGTCGAATCCGCCGCCGTTGGCCTCATGGCTGCGCGTTTTGCTGCAGCGGAGTGCCGTGGCGAAACAGTAACGCTGCCGCCGGGGACCACGGCACATGGCGCCCTGCTCAATCACATCACCGGCGGCCATATCGAGGCGATCGATTCCGGCCCGCGGTCTTTCCAGCCGATGAATATCAATTTTGGCCTGTTTCCGCCGATAGAAGTCACAGCCACGAATAATGGCAAACGCCTGCGCGGCACCGCTCGCAGCATCGCCAAAAAGCAGGCATTGACGCGGCGCGCGCTCGCCGATCTGCAAGCCTGGATCGCCGGGGTGCCGGCCGCTGCGGCGGAATAGCAATGGCGATCCCCGCTCTCTCCGGAAAATGGCGTGACGGCGTCGTTCTCAAGCGCGACGTGTTCAGCACCATCGAACGCGGCACGTTCCGGACTCTGCATGGCGACGTCGACGCGGTCCTGCGCCGGCTCGACGAGGTGCCGTGGTGGTCATGGATGGTCGCGCGCCTGCTGTTCGCACGCGAGCGCAACACGCTGACGGTGGCAGGCACACTCGGCATCGCGCCGCCGTTGTTGTTCGTCACCAACAACGCGCTGGTGCGCGGCTGGCTCGACGGGGTCGCGCTGCACATCGCCAAACCGCATGGCGACATCGCCTATTTCCGCTCGGCGAAGGACGTGCTGCGCAAACTGCATCGTGCCGGTATCTGCCATAACGATCTTGCCAAGGAACAGAATTGGCTGCGGACGCCGGATGGCCGGTGCCTGCTGACCGACTTCCAGCTTGCCGGCCGCTTCAAGCGACGCAGCAAACTGTTCAGGCTCGCCGCCTATGAGGATCTGCGGCACCTGCTTAAGCACAAACGCCGCTATGCCCCGCACGCCTTGACGCCGATGGAGCACAAGGTGCTGGCGCGCAAGAGCCTTGTCACCCGGATCTGGATGGCAACCGGCAAGCGCGTCTATTACGCGGTAACGCGCGGCCTGTTCAATTTCACCGACCGCGAAGGCGGCGGCCGACGGCTGATCGAGGATGCTCCTGCGATCGCCAGCCAGATCAAAGCACATCCCCAGGTGCGTGATGCTGCCGTCGTCGCCTATCCGGACCGGCGCGCGGGGACCGGCCTCTATGCCTTCGTCGAAAGCGATACGGTGACGGTGGGCGACGTCCTGAGCCAGATCAGCGGTCCCGCCGCTGCGCCCGAGCATATCCAGATCGTCGGCGCCCTGCCCCGCGATGCCTCCGGCACCGCCCGGCTTGAGATCCTGCAACTGGTCGCGATGAACCAGCTCGACCTGCTGGACCCGCTGCTGAAGGACGACCGGGAGCGCGCTATTGTTCGCGGAATCGTCGACGGCCGCCAGAATCTTCGTGATCGGTTCGCTTTTTAGCTCCCGCTGCGTGCATTCTTCTACGAACGCATCTTTCTGATGCATGTGCATCGCACAAAAACACACCACAGCACAAAAAACTGAGCCCAGCTTTTTTGTCGATGCAGCTCTTGTCGCCGATGGCATCGTATGATCGTATGATCATACTCTTGATCGCAACGTCTCAACTATCGTGTCTCATTAGGGAGAGAAACGCAGAATGATGACTTCCACACTCCGCCGTACCGTTCGCGGCACCTTGGCGGCCGCCGCGCTGCTGGCAGCGGCCAGCGCTGCGAATGCCCAGGCTTTCGAAAAGAAGAACCACAACTTCAACGAATTCGCCAAAGGCGCATTCTCGGAGGTCGTCACCGTTACCGGACCGGCCAAGATGATCTATCTCGCCGGCATCGGCTCGGAAGACGAGAAGGACGGCTCGGTCAAGCACAAGGACGACTTCTACGCTCAGTGCAAGATGGCCTGGGACAAGGTTGCGCGGCTGCTGAAGACGCAGGGTGCGACAGTCGCCGATATCGTCAAGGCGACGTCCTATGTCACCGATATCCGCTATCGGCAGGAAATGCGGAAGTGCCGCAGTGAAGTGTTCGAGGGTAAGCCGCTGCCACCCCACACATTACTCAATGTCGTGCAGTTGGCGCGGCCAGGCATGATGTTCGAGGTCGACGTCGTCGCGGCTGTCGCGGCGAAGTAGCTCGCCTCTCCGGGCGGCGGCTGGCATCAACCACGGCCTGCTGCCGCCCTTTCGATCGGCAAAGAGACCTGCCTGCCCGCTCCGCAACGGCGGTCCTCCTGTTAGCTAGAACAGCCGCGATGGATCGCGCGACGCGCGCCAGATCGACCATTGTCGCATCCAGCGCGGCGATTCCGGCGGCGCGAATGGGTGATGCTCGCGCTCCATCCGCTGCAACAACGGCTTGACCGGCGCGAGCGAGAGCAAAACCGGCAGCATCGCCGGCGCGACCGCAGCCGCGCGCGCGGCCGTGAGCGCATCACGCGCCCGTAGCCGTAGATTGGCCAGCACCGCTTCCACTTCGGGCGTGGCCTTTCCAGCCAGAAGATCGCCCGGCTCGGCCCCGAACTGTTGCATCAGGTCAAGCGGCAGATAGAGCTGGCCGCGCGAGGCGTCATGCGGCAGCGATTGCAGAAGCCGCACGATCGTCCGCGCAAAGATGGCACGCCGGATTGCCGGTTCCGGCGACGCACCCGTCGCGACCAAAGCTGCGAGTCCGACAATCCCGCCATCCGTCTTGTCCGCATAACCGTCCAGCGCTGCCACGGACACCATCGGATCGGTATAGAGATCGAAACTGCGTGCTTCGATCAGATCAAGGAAGGGCTGCAGCGGCAGGCGATGATTGTCGATCGTGTCGAGCAAGGCCGCAGCGACGGGGTTTGCCGCAGCTTCCTCGTCGCGCTGACGGCTGATCGCATCGCGCCACCATTGCAAGCGTATCTCGCCTGGCATCGGCTCGTGCACGACGTGACGTATGCGTGCGATCTCGATATCGAAAGCATAGAGCGCCAGCAGATGACGCCGCTGCGGCTTCGGCGCGAACAGCGTCGCGAGGTAACGGTCGCGATCCGTATCGTACACCAGCTTTTCGCAGTAGCGGTATGCACTATCGGCCGGAGACGTCATGATTGAGCCCCTACGGGACCGCGATCAGGCCCGCAGCCACCCGCCTGTTCTCGCCCAGCATGATATTGTAGGTACGGATAGCAGCGCCCGTCGTCATCGCATCCGCATTGATGCCCGCATCCGCCAGCAGTGCACGCAACCGCGCCGGCATCGCCATCGGGTCACGTCCAGTGCCCAGCATGAAAAAATCGATCGCCCCCCGTCGTTCGACGATCGCCGCCAGCGCAGCTTCATCAAGCGCCGCGACCGCCTGATAAGGCCAGGCCCAGACACCATCAGGCAGGCACAGGATCGATCCGCGATGCGACATATCGGCAAAACGGAAGCCGCCATTGCCGTAGGCATCGATCGGCGCCGGGCGCGGCAGATGTGGCATGTCCGCCAGCGCGGACATCAGCGCCGGCCCTTGCCGCCGCTTTTACCCTTGCTTGCCTTGCCGCTCTTGCTGCCGCTTTTGCCAGCCGGCGAGAGATCGTCCACTTCGCTCGCAGGCCCGGCGGGCGAGGCAACCGCCGCCCCCTGCATCTTTTCCTCGAGCGCGGCGATCTTCAGCGCATTGCGGCCGGCTTCGGTCTCCTCCGGCTCGTCCTTGCCGGCCTGACCGCGAGCCTCTCCGACGCCAAGATAGATCAACAGCGGCGAAGCGATGAAGATCGATGTATAGGTTCCGACCAGCACAACGCCGAACATCATCGTCGCCGTGAAGCTGTGGATCGCCTGGCCACCGAACAGGAACAGTGCCAGCAAGGCCAGCGTCACCGTCAAGTGGGTGACGATCGAGCGCGACAATGTCGAATTGATCGACGCGTTGAGCAGATCGGTAAACGGCATGCGTTTGTAGCGGCGCAGCAGTTCGCGAATACGGTCATAGATGACGACCGTGTCGTTGAGTGAATAGCCGAGAATCGTCAGCAGCGCTGCGATACTGGTAAGGTCGAAGTCGATCTGGGCAATCGACATGAAGCCGATGGTCAGCACCAGATCGTGCGCATTGGCGATCGTCGCGCCGAGCGCAAACTGCCATTCAAAACGGAACCACAGATAGATCAGGATGCCGCCGATAGCGACAAAGATTCCGATCAATCCGTAGGAGAGAAGCTCGGTCGAGACCCGCGGTCCGACCACCTCGACACGCCGATATTCGACGGAATCGCCGAGCGCGGCCCGCACCCGCTGTACCGCAGCCTGCTGCCCCTCTTCGCCGCCCGGCTGCTGCGCGATCCGGATCAGCACTTCCGTCGGGCTGCCGAACTGCTGGAGCTGGAACTCGGTCAGGTTCAGCGTGCCGAGCGTCGTCCGCATGCCGGAAATATCGGCGGGCCCGCTCTTGGATTGCACCTCGATCAGCGTGCCACCGCGGAAATCGATGCCGAAGTTCAGGCCATGCGTGAAGTACAGCGTGATCGCGGCAATCGTCAGCACCGCCGATATCGGAAAGCTGATACGGCGGAATCGGATGAAGTCGAACTTCGTATCCGGCGGAACGATGTGCAGATGCGGAATGACGTCCCAGAACAGGACGATCACGCTCCAGACCGCGATCAGAACAAGGAGGCCGATGAGGATCCAGGACGACACGTAACCTTGCTCCTCAGATCGGAATGTATTGCGGACGCTTCCACCGCGCCCAGGCGGCGGTCAACAGCCGCGTCACGGTGAAGGCGGTGAACACCGTCGTAATGATGCCGACGCCGAACGTCACGGCAAAACCACGAACCGGCCCGGTGCCGATGAAGAACAGAACCGCCGCCGCGATGAACGTGGTGATGTTGGTGTCGAGAATGGTGGCCAGCGCGCGGCTGAAGCCCGCATCAAGCGCATTGATCGGCGTGCGCCCGGCGCGGATCTCCTCGCGGATACGCTCGTAGATGAGCACGTTACTATCGACCGCGATACCCACCGTCAGCACGATGCCGGCAATGCCAGGGAGCGTCAGCGTCGCATTCAGCGCCGACAGCACGCCGAAAATCATTGCCACGTTGACCGCCACGGCAACGTTGGCGATCAAACCGAACAGGCCATAGGTCGCCAGCATAAAGATGACCACCCAGAGCGCGCCCACATAAGAGGCGAGCTTACCCTTCTCGATCGAGTCCTGCCCAAGGCCCGGACCGACGGTGCGCTCCTCGATAATGGTCAGCGGCGCCGGCAGGGCGCCGGCGCGCAACAGAATCGCCAGATCGTTGGCCTGCTCGACGGTGAAGTTTCCGGAAATCTGCCCGGAGCCGCCGAGAATGGGCTCCCGGATGACCGGCGCGGAAATCACCTCGTTGTCGAGAACGATCGCAAACGGCCGGCCAACATTCTCGCGCGTCGCCTGGGCGAATTTGCGCGCACCGGAGCTGTTGAAACGGAAGCTGACGATCGGCTCGCTGGTTCGTTGGTCGAAACCGGGCTGGGCGTCGGTGAGATCGGCGCCGGACACCAGCACGCGCTTCTCGATCAGGTAGGGCTGCCTGCCCTGCTTGGCGGGTGCGTAAAGCACTTCCGAGTCGGCCGGCGGACGTCCCTGCAACGCCTGCTCCGGCGACATCGACTGGTCGACCATCCGGAAGTCGAGCTTCGCCGTCTTGCCGAGCAATTCCTTGAGCCGCGTCGGATCCTGCAGGCCGGGAACCTGGACAACGATCCGGTCCGACCCCTGCCGCTGGATCAATGGCTCGACCGTGCCCAGTTCGTTGACGCGCCGCTCGACAATCTGGATCGACTGATCGACGGACTGGCGGATGCGCTCCTGGATCGCCGGCTCTGTGACAACCAGCCGGACGAGGCCGCTGTCGTCCATATTGATGTCGAGACTGCGCTGGCCTGTCGACGACAACACGCCGCCGAGCGGTTGCGAGAGTTCCCGCAGCTTGGTCAGCGCCTGCTGTCGATCCGTACCCTCGCGCAGGCGGACTTCGACAGCATTGCCGCGGACCGTCAGCCCGGTATAGCCGATGCGCGCTTCGCGAAGCACGCGACGCACGTCGTCACGCGTCTGTTCAAGTTTTTCTTTCCGTACCGCGTTGGAATCGACTTCGAGCAGGAGGTGCGAACCGCCTTGCAAGTCGAGCCCGAGCACGAGATGCCGCTGCGCCCATTTTGGCCAGCTCTCCCGCGTCGTCTCGGAAAAGAAATTTGGAACCGCGAACAGGCAGATGAAGAGCGCCGTCAGCAGGATCGTCGTGGTTTTCCAGCGCGTAAAGTACATCGAGATTTAACCGGCCGGTGGCGGAATTTCGTGATCAAGCCGTTGCTGCGGCGTCGTCCTTGTCTTTGGCCGGCTCGCCCTTGCTGCGCACGTCGGTCAGCATCTGCCGCATCTGCCGGATACGCACGCCATCGGCGACCTCGACCTCGATCTGATCGTTGTCGATAACCTTGGTCACCTTGCCGACCAGCCCGCCGGAGGTGATCACCGTGTCGCCGCGCCGGATATTCTTGACCATTTCCTGGTGCGCCTTCACCCGCTTCTGCTGCGGACGCAGAATGAGGAAGTACATGATCACGAAAATCAGGACAAAAGGCAGGAGTTGCACGATCATGCCACCGTCTCCGCCGCCGAACAGCGAGCCCTGTGCATAGGCGGGCGTAATCAACATGGGAGCGTCCCCTGGGTGTCGCAGGCGCGTCCGGCGCCGTCTGGTGGGTTGAATTGGCGCGGACTATAACCGCCGCTGGCTCAATTGCAACGCCGGCAAGGCATTACAAATAGGCCATTTTCACTGATCCTGCCCCGCCTTGCAGCGCTGCCGCAGCCCCGCTAAGAGGCACCTGTCACCGGAACACCGCAATGCCTAAAAGCCTCGTCGAAAGCCTCCAGAATCCGGCCCCGGCCGGAAATCCCCTCGCCGATTTCGATGGCGCCGTCCTCGAGCGAATCGCCAGCGCGCTGGAACGGCTTGCCCCTCCGCCCCGGCCGACGCCCGACCTGACGGCGGCCGACGCCTTCATCTGGCAGCCCGAGGGCCATCGGCTGATGCCGGTGCCGCGCGTAAACCGCGTCGAGATGTCGCTGCTCAAGGGCGTCGACCGGATGCGCGACGTCCTGCTTGAGAACACGGAGCGCTTCGCACACGGTCTGCCGGCCAACAATGCGCTGCTGTGGGGTGCGCGCGGCATGGGCAAGTCGTCGCTGGTCAAGGCCGCGCATGCCGGTGTCAACGCCGGCATCGCCCGGGATGGCGGCCAGCCGCCGCTCAAGCTCATCGAAATCCATCGCGAAGATATCGAGACCCTGCCGGAGCTGATGACACTGACGCGTACCGCGTCACGTTATCGTTTCATCGTCTTCTGCGACGACCTGTCGTTCGACAACGACGATACGTCGTACAAATCGCTCAAGGCGGTGCTCGACGGCGGCATCGAGGGACGGCCCGACAACGTCATCTTTTACGCCACCTCCAACCGACGTCACCTGATGTCGCGCGACATGATGGAGAACGAACGCTCGACGGCCATCAACCCCGGCGAGACCGTCGAAGAAAAGGTCTCCCTTTCGGATCGCTTCGGCTTGTGGCTCGGTTTTCATCGCTGCAGCCAGGACGAATTCCTGGCGATGGTCCAGGGCTACGTCGAGCATTTCAAAATCCCGATCACGGCCGATGATCTGCGTCGCGAATGCCTGGAATGGGCAACGACGCGCGGATCGCGCTCGGGCCGCGTCGCCTGGCAATACATTCAGGACCTCGCGGGCCGCAGCGGCATCCGCCTCTCCTGAAGGATGCGCCGTCCGGCTCACACCCGCGAGACGATCGCGGGCAATTCGGACAGCCCCCGCACCTGATAGTCGGCTGCGAACCCGAGCATATCGGGCCGCATCCGCAACGCCTTGAACATGGTCAACGGCCCGACCGGACCTGTCGCCAGTTCGCTCGCCAGCGCATCGGCATCGACCCGCTCGATCCAGGCAACGGTCAAGCCCGCGTTTTTTGCACCGCAGACGTCCCAGCCATTCGAGGATACGAACAATACATCCGACAGCGCGACACCAAGCGTCGCACGGATCAGGTCATAGACTGCTGCTGCCGGCTTGTAGGTTTTTCCCGTATCGACGCTGATCGTCGCATCGAGAAGCGGTGCGATACTGCTATTGGCCACCAGCGCCTCGAGCATCTCCGGACTGCCGTTCGACAGGATCGCCCGCTTGTAGCGCGACAGGCCGGATAGCACCGCCGACGCATCCGGATAGAGTTCAAGATGCCGGTAGGCGTCCATGATGCTGTCGAAGGCAGCCGCATCACGCGGCAGTCCAAGACATGCAAGCGTGTAGTCGAGCGATTGCGCCGTGACGGCCCAGAAATCTTCGTAACGCCCCATCAGCGCTCGCAGCCAGCTATATTCAAGCTGTTTGAGACGCCAGATTTGCGTGATCAGGCTTCCCCTTCCCGGGTACGCACGTTCGGTTGCCGCCGCAACCGACTGGACGTCGTAGAGCGTCCCATAGGCATCGAAAACGATGGCGCGGATCGGCATATCGGACTCCGGTTGTGGAGCTACTCAGAATAGCAAAACGGCATGCCTGCGCATGCCGTTCGCCATTCGAAATCGAATTCCCGGAAGACGTCAGCCGTTGCCGCTGAGGAACTGGTTCGGATTGACCGGCGTCGAGCCCTTACGGATCTCGAAATGCAGTTGCGGCGAAGTGACGTTGCCAGTCTGGCCCGACCGGCCGATGATCTGACCGCGCCGAACCGCGTCGCCCCGCTTCACCAGCAACTCGCTGGCATGGGCATAGGCAGAAACATAGCCGTTTGCGTGACGGATCAGCACCAGATTGCCATAGCCTTTCAATTCGTTTCCGGCATAGGCGACGGTACCATCTTCAGCGGCCTTCACGGGCGTCCCTTCAGGCACCGAGATATTGATGCCATCGTTGTTCTGTCCGTTCAGCTTCGCGCCGTAGCCGGCGATCACCCGGCCGCGGGCCGGCCACCGGAATGACGGGATTGCACCGACGGCTTCCGCCGATTTGGTTGCCGGCGCCGGCGTCTCAACCGGCTCGGACGGCGAAACCATACGGGCGGTCTGCGTCGGCTCAGCCGAAGCGAGCGTCTTCGGTGCCGGCTGAGCCGGCATGGTCTGCGGTTGCGCGACGCGAGGCGGGGCGACCGCAGCAGCCTGCTGCGGTTGTGGTTGCTGTTGCGGCCGGGCGGCAACTGCACGCGGCGCGACACCTGGAATGGTCAACTTGTCGCCGGCATTGAGCCTGGCGTAGGTCTTGATGTTGTTCGCCCGCGCGATCTCCGCAACCGATTTGCCATAACGGCGGGAAACCCCGAGCAGTGTCTGCCCCGGCTCGACGACATGCGTGATCGTCGCGCCGTTGGCTGCGCCCCCCGCAACGTGGCCGGCGGCTGAAGTACTCGCCGAAGTCTGGGTGGCAGCGCTGGCCGTCGTCTGCCGCTGCGCACCACCGCCGATATAGCGCGGGATGACGAGCCGCTGGCCGGGCCGAATCCGCGCAGTATCGGTGACGCCGTTCGCCTGCAGGATCGCCGACTGGGGCACACCGTATTTGCGGGAGATGGTCTCGATATTCTCGCCCTGCCCGACAGTGACCGGCTGCCCGCCTTCCCAGGTCCATCCGGCGGATGGCGGCGGAGGAAGCTGCTGACTGACCGACCCGGTAACGTCCGAGGAGTGGCTCGGGCGGTAGGCCCCGAGGCCGCTCGCACCAGAAGCGCTTCCGGCCGCGACCGTTGCCGGACGACTCGGTGCCGGCGCGCTGTAGGTCGATCCGGGGGCAGGCAACGCATGCGCTTCCACCCGGGGCGTCGGCGCGCGCTGCACCGATCCGGTGACGTCGGCGGACGGCGCAGCCGAACGTGTATTGGAAGCGAACAAGCCGTTGCTGAAGCGCGCCGAGTCCGAACAACCGGCAAGCGCGATTGCTGCACAGGCAACTGCGGCAAAGCGTGGCAGTCGATACGACCTTGAGCGCGTGCGGAACGACGCAGCGAAGCTCGACATATTGGTTACCCACTCGTACGCAAAAAGAAGCGATTGTGAGTAAACACTTTGCGAGTAAATAAGCCTTTAAGCATCGATTAGGATTAAGGCCGGCTTCACCGTCGCCGTCGCCTACAAATGCCGCGCTTTTCCCGGTAATAGCGGCACAAATCGCACCGCGATGAGTGTCTCGCGCGTTTCGCCCGTTTCCGTTTTGGTAACCTTGGTGAGATGTTGTGCGCCGTCTTCCGGACCAACCGGCGCAATAAGGATACCGCCAACGACGAGTTGATCGATCAGCGCCTGCGGTATCGCCGGCCCTGCCGCCGTTACCATCACCCGATCGAACGGCGCATGGTCCGGCGCTCCTGCCATGCCGTCCTCGGCCAGCACTTCGACATTGCGATAGCCGAGCGCCTGCAGTCGCTCCCGCGCGGTGTTGGCGAGGGTCGCATAGCGTTCGATGGTGACGACCTGCCGGGCCAGCCGCGAAAGGATGGCGGCCTGATAGCCCGAGCCCGTGCCGATCTCGAGCACCCGATGATGCGGGCGCAATTCCAGCGCCTCGGTCATATAGGCAACGACATAGGGCTGGCTGATGGTCTGGCCGCAGGCGATCGGCAATGCGTGATCGGCATAGGCACGATCCTGCAGATGCTTCGGCACGAAGCGGTCACGCGGCACCTCTTCGAGTGCCCGCAGAACCGCCTGGTCGCTGATCCCCGCCCGCCGCAGATCAAGCAGAAACCGCATACGCTGGTTGTCTCCGCGCCTGTCGGTCCACCTGTCGTCCTGCTTGTCTCCCTGCCCGGTCATGGTCGCGCCCCTTCAAAATATGGCCGTTTCTATCATGCGGCGGTGCCGCCCGGGGACAGGCATTCGCGAGCGGCAATCAGGGACTGCATGCGCAGGATACGTTGCGGATCGGCGTCCGTCCGGCCGCTGGCCTGTGGAACAAACCATCGTGAGAATGCATTATTACCCGAGGGGAGCGAGTTACTTTGAGCGCCTTGCTAGTGCCGCTGGTAACCAGGACGTCCAGTGGGGACGGAAACGAGCTTGCGGCCGTGCTGGCCGCAGGCCAGTTGGGCTATTGGGAAAGCGACCTCGACACCGGCGAATTGCGGGTTTCGGATGCGTTTCGCGCGCAGTGGGGGCTGCTCCCGGACGCAGAGTTCACGGCAGATACGCTGCGCACCAATATTTACCCGCAGGACCGGTCCTTGCTGCGAAAGGCCCGCCGCGCGGCCATTGCCGGACAACCGGTCGATCTCGAATTCCGCGTCATCTGGCCGAGCGGCGACATCCGTTGGGTCAATATCCGTGCTACGCCGCAACGAGACAAGAACGGCCGTCCGATCCGCCTGATCGGGGTCTCGCTCGATGTCACGACGCGCAAGCAGACCGAGGAATCGCTGCGCAACGAGACGCAGAACCTCGAACTATTGAACAATATCGGCGCCGCCCTTGGTGGCGACCTCGATCTGGAGTCGATCGTCCAGATCGTCACCGACGCAGCGACACAATTATCCGGCGCGCAATTCGGCGCCTTCTTTTACAATGTGCGCGACGCTGCGGGAGAAGGTTACACGCTCTATACGATATCCGGCGTACCACGCGAAGCCTTCGCGCAGTTTCCCATGCCACGCAATTCCGCGCTGTTTGAAACGACATTCCGTGGCGACGGCATCGTGCGCTCCGACGATATCCGCAAGCATCCCCACTACGGTCGCAAGGCCCCCTATTATGGCATGCCGGAAGGGCACCTGCCGGTGGTCAGCTATCTCGCAGTGCCGGTGATATCGCGCACCGGCACTGTACTCGGCGGACTGTTCTTCGGGCATGAGCGCGAAGGCATCTTCACCGAGCGGGCAGAGCGTCTGGTTGCCGGCATCGCCGCGCAGGCTGCCGTCGCCATCGACAACGCCAATTTACTCAAGGCAGCGAAGGAAGAGATCGCCGAGCGCCGGCGTTTTGAAAAACACCAGGAACTGCTGCTCGCCGAGATCAATCATCGGGTCAAGAACACGCTCGCTATCGTCTTGTCGATCGCCACGCAGACGCTGCGCCATTCGCCAAGCCCCGAAGCGTTCCGCAGCAGCTTCGAGGCGCGTATCCTCGCGCTGGCGGAAGCGCATAATTTGCTGACCGACGGCAACTGGGAAGGCGCGTCGCTGCGCGCGATCATCGAGCGCGTGCTCGGCCCATATCGCGGCGACAACCCGCCGCGCTATACTCTCTCGGGCAATCGCGACGTCAGCGTCGGACCCAAGACCGCCGTCGCGCTGGTGATGGCCCTCAACGAGTTGGCGACCAACGCCGCCAAATATGGAGCGCTGTCGAATGACACCGGCGTGGTCATGATCGATTGGGTCGTGGACGACGACCCGGAGCCGCGCATTCGCTTGCGCTGGGCGGAAGTCGGCGGGCCGCCGGTCACCGCGCCGAAACGAACCGGATTCGGCAACCGCCTGATCCGGAACCTGTCCAACGACGCAGCCGCAGAAGTGATGATGGATTTTGCAACCGACGGTTTTGTCTGTACCTTCGATCTGCCGCTGCGCAGCGGCGCGGAGGCCTGATCATGACGGACAGCCGAAGAATTTTTCTGGTCGAGGACGAATATCTGATCCGCATGCTGCTGGAGGATATGCTCGACGACCTCGGTTATGCCGTAGCCGCAACCGCAGGCAATCTGCCCGAGGCCAGCGAACTGGCCAAGTCGCAGGATTTCGACGCGGCCATCCTCGACGTCAATCTTGACGGCCTCGAGGTGTTCCCGGTTGCCGACATCGTCGCCGAACGTGGCCTGCCGTTCGTGTTCGTCACCGGCTATGGCGGCGGCGGCCTGCCGACGCAGTATCGGTCGCGACCGACACTGCAGAAGCCATTTCAGATCGAAGAATTACACAAAACCCTGACGGCGGCGCTCGCCGGATAGCCGGGCGATTGCACGGCGCGGCGTTCCCTATCTGAAAATGCCGGCCAGCGTCGTCATGAACGGTTCGTCAGTCAGGTCGAGACGCAGCGGTGTGACCGAAATCCGGTTCTCCGCGAGTGCGCTCATATCCGTACCCTTGCGGACGCCCGATGGCGGCGTGCGCGAAAACGCGATCCAGTAATAGGGGTTGCCACGCCCGTCATAGCGCGGGTCGATACGCAGCAATTCCTGATCGCGCTTACCCTGCGAGGTAACCGCGATCCCCTGCACCGCATTGATCGGACAGTCGGGAAAATTGACATTGACGAGCACGTCGCGCGGCATGCCCTGCTCCAGCACCTTGCGGATAATATCGGGCGCGAACTTCATCGCCGTCTTCCAGTGCGGATCGCCCTTGCTGGCGCCTGAATAAGCCTGCGACAGCGCAAACGACGGAATGCCGAGCACCGTGCCTTCCATCGCGCCGGCGACCGTGCCGGAATAGGTGACATCCTCGGCGGCGTTACGGCCCCGATTGACGCCGGAGACAACCAGATCCGGCGTCTCCTTCATGATGTGTCGCACGCCCATGATCACACAGTCGGTCGGCGTCCCGCGCACGGCAAAGTGCCGCTCGCTAACCTGGCGCAACCGCAGCGGATCGTTGAGTGAGAGCGAATGCGCGACGCCGGACTGATCGCTTTCCGGCGCGACGACCCAGACGTCATCCGAGAGCGTGCGGGCGATCGCCTCGCAGACTTCGAGGCCCGGCGCGTAGATGCCGTCGTCGTTGGTGACAAGAATACGCATTACGAGGCCGCCACGACGCTCGCGCCGCCCATATAGGGGCGCAGCACTTCGGGCATAGTGATCGAACCGTCAGCGTTCTGATAGGTCTCCATCACCGCGATCAGCGCGCGGCCGACAGCAACGCCGGAACCGTTGAGCGTATGGACATGCCCCCGCACCTTGCCATCCTTGCCGCGATAACGTGCATCCATGCGGCGCGCCTGGAAATCGCCGCAAACAGAGCACGAGGAAATCTCGCGATACATGTTCTGACCGGGCAGCCATACTTCGATGTCGTAGGTCTTGCGTGAGGCAAAGCCCATATCGCCGGTGCAGAGCGTCATCACCCGGTAATGCAGATCGAGCTTCTGCAATACTTTCTCAGCGCATTCCAGCATCCGCTCGTGCTCGGCGAGGCTGTGCTCGGGCGTCGTAATCGAGACCAATTCGACCTTGGTGAACTGGTGCTGGCGGATCATGCCACGCGTGTCGCGGCCCGCCGCCCCGGCCTCGGCGCGGAAACACGGCGTGCAGGCGGTGAGCCGGATCGGCAGTTGCTCCTCGTCGAGGATCGTTTCGCGCACCAGATTGGTGAGCGGCACCTCGGCGGTCGGGATCAGCCACAGATCCATATTCGTTCTGAATTGATCCTCGGCAAATTTCGGCAATTGCGCCGTCCCGAACATCACGTGGTCGCGCACCATCAACGGCGGGCTGACTTCCGTGTAGCCATGCTCGCTCGTATGGAGATCGAGAAAGAGCTGACCGAGCGCGCGTTCCAGCCGCGCCAGACCTTTTTGCAAGACGACGAAACGCGCGCCGGAGAGCCTGGCCGCGAGTTCGAAGTCCATCTGGCCAAGCGCTTCGCCAAGCTCGAAGTGCTGCTTCGGCGTAAAGGCGTAATCGCGCTTTTCTCCGAATGTTCGATAGAGCACGTTGTCGTGCTCGTCCTTGCCGTCCGGCACGTCGTCGAGCGGCAGATTGGGGATCTGCGCCAGCTCTTTATCGAGGGCGCCGGATACCTCGCGCTCCTGCGCTTCCATTGCCGGAATTGTCGTCTTGAACCCGGCGACTTCCGTCATCAGCGCTGCGGCACGCGCCTCGTCCTTGTTCTTCTTCGCTTCGCCGATCTCTTTCGACGCGGCATTGCGGCGCGCCTGTGCCTGTTCAAGCTGCGTGATCAAGGCGCGGCGTTGCTCGTCGAGTTTCAGCAGATGCTGCGCCAACGGCGTCAACCCGCGTCGCGCCAGCCCCCTGTCAAAAACCTCGGGGTTGTCTCTGATGAAGCGGATATCGTGCATGGCTAAAGTCGTGCGGGCAAAATGTGATTGGCGAACAACGCGGATGGATTCGACAGCCGCAGGGCGGCCGTCCATTCAGCAAATTTTTACTCGGCGGGCTTGGCGGTCGGCTCACCGACGGGGTCTTCCGGTTTGGATGCTGCCGCTGCCGCTGCCGCTGCCGCTGACATCCTGGCCTTCCGTTCCACCAGCCGAACCGACCAGATCGACCCCTCGTAAAGCAACATCAGCGGAATGGCCAGCGACAGCTGGCTGATGACGTCTGGAGGTGTCAGCACGGCCGCGATCACGAAAGCGCCGACGATGAAATAGCGCCGTTTGTGTCGCAACTGCTCCGAGGTCAGCACCCCGATGCGACCGAGCAGCGTCAGGATGACGGGAAGCTGAAACGCGGCGCCAAAGGCAAGCACCAGCGACATCATCAGCGACAGATATTCGCCGACCTTGGGCAGCAGCGCGATCTCCGCCGAATCGGCACCGGGAAGCTGCTGCATGCCGAGCGAGAAACGAACCAGCATCGGCATGACGACGAAATAGACAACAGCGGCGCCGGCTGCGAAGAAAATCGGCGTCGCCACCAGATAAGGCAGGAAGGCACGTCGCTCGTTGCGATAGAGGCCCGGCGCCACGAAGCGGTAAATCTGCGTGGCGACGATCGGGAACGACAGGAACGCGGCGCCGAACATCGCAAGCTTGAGCTGAGTGATGAAATATTCCAGCAGCGCCGTGTAAATGAACTTGGAATTGTCAGGTCCGGCGACCCAGACGAACGGCCACACCAGCACATTGTAGATCTGGCGCGCAAAATAGAAACAGAGCGCGAAGGTCACGGCAAAAGCGATCAGCGCCTTGATCAGCCGCGAGCGCAGCTCGATCAGGTGATCCATCAGCGGTGCCTTGGTCGCCTCAATATCTTCGTGGGTCATGCCGCCTGCCCTCAACCACCGTCCTTGGGCGGCCCCGAGGCGACGGCTGGCTCGGCCGGAGCCGTTGCGTCAACCTTGGGCACTGTCGGCAGCGTTTCCGGGGGCGGCACGTCGATCGGCGGCGTCGGATCGGAGACGGGCGGCTCCGCCGGCTTGTCGTCAAACGTGCTCTGGAACTGCTTCTTGGTCTCCGCCAGCGGATCGAAATTCGTATATTCCGACACGCTGCTCGTCAGTTGATCGACGTCCTTCTTGATGTCGGCCATCTCGGCTTCGCGCATCGCGTCCTGAAACTGCCCCTGGAATTCAGCCGCCATCCGCCGGATCTTGCCGGTCCATTGCCCGACCGATCGCAAGACGCCCGGCAACTCCTTCGGCCCGATCGCGATCAACGCGACGACGCCGATGACGACCAGCTCGCTCCAGCCAATGTCGAACATGAGGTCTCAGACTCCAAGGGGCGCCACCGCCACGCGGTTTGCGCCCCTCACCTTCCCTACGCAACCCACCTGCAAGGACGATCAGGTCGTCGTCCCTTCAAACTTCCGTTCCGTCTGAGCATGCTGCTGAAGAGGGTCTGCGGGCTTGCCGTCGATCGTCTTCATCGGCTCCGGCTTGGCGTCGGCCGTTTTGTCATCATCGGCCATTCCCTTCTTGAACGCCTTGATGCCCTGCGCGACATCGCCCATCAGATCGGAAATCTTGTTACGTCCAAACAGCAGCAGGACCACGGCGATCACGACGATCCAGTGCCAAATGCTCATCGAACCCATTGGAGAAACCTCCGCGGCAAAGTGCCGGTGCGCCCCACCTACCCCGCGGCCTGGGTGATACCCAAGATCTGCGCAGCCCGGCGGACGCTTCTGTTGTACTCACCGGCGAAGTTAGGCGCCAGAAGCGGTAAAAACAAGAACTTACGCCAAAAGTCTGCTGCCGACGATATAGCGACCAATTGGTCGCGTCCGCCGGTTCAGCAGCCGGTTCCCCGACGCTATTCACTCTCAACGCGATCCGCCGGCGGCGCCAGGCCGAAATCCAGGAGATCGCCCGGCTCCAGCGGCTCTTCGTCGTCGCGCAACGCATCGTCATCCGAGGGGACGGGGATCGAGAATCCGGGCGGCAGCCGCCCATCCAGCAGGCCCGCGCCGCGGAGCTCATCGAGCCCCGGCAGGTCCTCCACCGCTTCCAGCCCGAAATGCGACAGGAATTCGTCGGAGGTTCCATAGGTGATCGGGCGGCCCGGAACCTTGCGGCGACCGCGCGGCCTGATCCATCCGGTCTCCAGCAGCACGTCGAGCGTGCCCTTGGCCGCGGCGACGCCGCGGATTTCCTCGACCTCAGCCCGCGTCACAGGCTGATGATAGGCAATGATGGCCAGGGTTTCGATCGCCGCGCGTGACAGCTTGCGGTTCTGTACGACGTTCTTGGTCAGCAGCCAGGACAGATCGCCGGCGGTTCTGAACGACCATTTCCTGCCGATCCGCACGAGATTGACGCCGCGCGTCGCATACTCCGCCTGCAGCCCCCGGAGCGCATCGCGGAGCTGCGCGCCCTGCGGCAGACGCTTGGCAAGCGTCGCTTCATCAAGCGGCTCCCGGCTGGCGAACAACAGCGCCTCGAGCAGGCGGTACTCCTCCGGCCGCTGTGCCGGATCGGCGGGCGCGAGATCCTCGCCGGGCTCCGAGAACGCCGCATCGACTGCTTCCGGTTCGGTGCCTATTTCCGACTCAGTGTCGGCGTCCGGCTCCGCATGATCTTGGGCATCAGCGCCCACTTCCGGCTCGATATCTTCTTCCGGTCCGGTGTCATCGGCGCCAGTACTTGCAGCGACGGCCTCGATGATTTCGGCGACATGTTCCTCGGCCACGGACTCGTCCACGGCGCCCTCAATCTCGCGCTCCGCGTCGATAGCCCCCTCGCGGATCGCATCCATTTCGGCAGCGCCGTTCACCTCGGCAGCGTGGTCGTCTGTCAGATAATCGTTGGAAGTCACGCTGACCGGCTCTTCTGATTGAGCCGATGGGACTTCATCGATCGTATTTTCGATCACCACAAATTTCTTGGCCAACCCCGACATCAGTGGCCCCCCTCCGTTGCGAGCGTTTGATTGGTAGCGCCGTAGGTCGGGAACGCACCAGTCCCCTTCTCGCGTTTACGCACATAGATTGGCGTGAAGGCCTGCGACTGATGAATCTCGGCGACGCCCTCGCGCACCAGTTCGAGTGCCGAGACGAAGCTCGACGCAAAAACCGTCGCCGCCACTGTCGGCTCGACGACATAGGCAATGAGGAACTCGTCAAGCCGTGTCCAGTCGTCGGCTACGCCGACCAGCCGCTGCAACACGTCGCGTGCTTCGGCCAGCGACCACACCTTGCGCTGGGCAAAGCGCACCTGCCCGAGCACCTTCTGCTGGCGCTGCGCGGCATAGGCAGAGAGCAGATCGTAGAGCGTCGCTGTCCATTCCTGCTGCCGGACCTCCGCGATCGGCTCCGGATCGCCGCGCAGGAAGACGTCGCGGTCAAGTTGCGGTCGCTCCATCAGCCGTTTCGCCACGTCGCGGAAAGCTTCCAGGCGCCGCAGCCGATAGGCGAGCGCATTCGCCATGTCCTCCGCGCTTGCTGCGCCTTCGGGCGCTGCATCGGGCAACAGCATGCGCGATTTCAGGTAAGCCAGCCACGCCGCCATCACCAGATAATCGGCGGCGAGCTCAATCCGCTTGTGCCGGGCGGCTTCGACATAAGCGAGATACTGGTCCGCAAGCGCGAGAATGGAAATCTTCGCCAGATCAACTTTTTGCTGCCGCGCAAGCGTCAGCAGCAGATCGAGCGGACCTTCGAAACCTTCGACGTCGACCACCAGCGCCGGCTCATCCGTTGCGCGGTCGCCGATAGCCATTTCGTTCTCGAACGCGGGAGACATGCCAGCGTCGCTCATGCGATCATCGCTCCTCTTTCACCGGCGATCATCGCCTCGAATGCACGGCGCGCAGCGTCGACATCAAGCGGCTCTGGCTCCCGCCGGACAGCAAGGGCTGCCTCAGCGCGGCGCAGAGCAGCGCCAGACAACGGCGGCACGGCCGCAGCGACTTCCTGCATTTCGTCGAGCCGGCCGTTGCAATGGAGGACGACATCGCACCCTGCCGCGAGCGCCGCCCGGCTGCGTTCGCCGAGCGTTCCCGATAGGGCTCCCATGGAGACGTCATCGCTCATCAGCAATCCTTCGAAGCCGATTCCGTCACGAATCACTTGACTGACTATTGTGGCGGAAGTCGTGGCCGGCGCGACCGGGTCGATGGCGCTAAACACAACATGTGCAGTCATACCCATCGGCAGCCGGTTCAGTGGCCGGAAGGCAGCGAAATCGGTCGCTTCAAGATCCACGCGAGCAGTATCGACTACGGGCAACCGCAGGTGGCTGTCGGCAGCCGCTCGACCATGACCCGGCAGATGCTTGAGCACCGGCAGAACGCCACCGGCCAGGAGTCCCTCGGCGATGGCGCCGGCGATTGCCGCAACCTGTTCGGGCGTCGTTCCGTAAGCCCGGTCGCCAATCACCGGGTCGGCAGTCGCCGTCGGGACGTCGGCCAGCGGCAGACAGTCGACATCGATGCCCAGGCGATTCAGGTCCTGCGCGATGAGGCGTGCCCCTAGCCGCGCGGCTGCGAGACCGGCCGCAGCATCCTTTGCGTAGAGTCGGCCATAGACCGCACCCGGCGGATAGACTGGCCATTGCGGCGGGCCAAGCCGCTGGACCCTGCCGCCTTCCTGATCGATCAGAACCGGCGCGCGAAACCCGACGGCATTCCTGAATTCATCAATTAAACTATAGGCTTGATGAGGGGAATTAATATTTCTTTTGAATAAAATAAGCCCCCACGGCTGCGTCTGCCGTAGAAATTCGCGTTCGTCAGGAGTGACCGTCGCGCCTGACAAACCCGTGATGAAAGCGCGTGAGGCCATACTGCGCGATTAGCGCGCGGTCAGCGGCAGGGTCAAGAATGCCGGCTGAGTTGTTCAGCCCTTTAGCAGGTGGTGCCGAAGGAACGAATACGGACCCTCAGAAAGATTATTTATATCCAATAGGATATGGATATTTTTGATCATACTGCATGAAGAAAGATGCTAATGCTTCTGGATGATGCAGGAGCCTCCGGCGGCCTTGAGGCTGCCACAGAGATCCACCGCAGCCGGGCCGGAGAGCGGCCCCACCATCGCCCGATAATAGACCCCCTTCGTACCGAGATCAGCGCGCAGGATACTGGCGGACTTGCCGCCGAGCACCGAGGGGTATTTGGCCTGCAGGGCCCGGAACGACTGCTGGGCATCCGCTTCACTGCGCTGCGACGCCACCTGAACATAGGCTCCCGGAGCGGCTGTCGAAGCCGCACGGGGCGGCAGGGACGCTGTGCGGGTCGGCGCAGCGGCAGCCGCCGCCGGTGGCGCGGCATCCGGGGACAGCGACAACGGCCCGCGTGCGGACGCCTGGGCCTGCGTGGCCGGCGCGGCGCGTGGCGGCTCCGCCGGAGGCAGCGGCACAGAGGCGGTGGAAGCCTGACTGGCAGCCCGCGCGGTGTTGGCGGCCGCCACGGCGGCAGGATCACCGCCGACCGGCTGATCCGGACGAATCGCAATCGTTCGTATCCGTTTCGGATCTGTAAGATTCGACGACTGCGTCGGCGCTGCGGCCGCATTGGCGGCATCCGCCGACGCTACGTTGCTGCCGGCAGGGAAGACGACGCGCGGCTGCGGCTTGGCTTCGACCGGCTGTTCCTCTCGCGACACCACACGCTCGCCGGCAGCGCGATCGCCAATACGATCCTGAATGGCCTTGCCGCCGGCATTGTCGCGCTGTCCTGGCGGAACGATCTTGCTGGGCGCCGTGTCCGCCTTGATGATCGGCGGCGGACCGGCATTCACCGCGCCAGACAATGTCCGGTAGCCGAACGCACCAGCCGCCCCGACAATGATCAGCATCACGGCAGCCGACGACACCAGCACCTTCCGCCGCCGGCGCGTCACATCCTCATCTTCGGCGTCGTCACCCTCGATACCATACGCCGGCTGATCGAAGCCCGGCTGATTGAGAAAGGCCGGCATCTCGTGCGGCTGCCGATAGTCCTCTGCCGGATAGCCACCCTGTGGCGTATAGCCTTGCGTCGCATAATCGGGAGCGACCTGACCCTGAGCCGGGTAATCCTGAGCGGCATATTCCTGAGCAGGGTAACTCTGAGCCGGATAGTCCGGATCCGTGTAGGCCGGCCCTGTCGAGGAATACGACTGCCCCTCGCCGGGCGGGACTTGATAGTCCTGGCTCTGATAGCCTTGATAACGATGCGCGTCGTCGGCGTATGGCGGCGCATCGTAAGACTGCCCACCATAAGATCGGGACACATCCGTTTCCCAATGCGCGTCCGGCGCAGCCGCCTGCACGTTACGGCGACGATACTCACCGAACGGATCGCTTTGCCCGATCAACCTCGCGAGCTCAGCGAGCGGGTCACTGGCACCCGACGCAGATTGTTCTGAACCGCTCGTCCGGTTCGGATCATCATAAAGACGCTGGTTCTGATTGTCGGCCATTCAAGCCCCGGTTCAAGCGTCGCGGTGGACCGCTTCGAGAACGGCAGCGAGCGACTATCGCATTTCATCCGGCGCCTCGACCCCGAGCAGCGCCA